>NZ_JBFAJQ010000002.1:0-1059431 GCF_040655315.1 Kribbella sp. NPDC050459
TGAACTAGACAGCTCCACTTCACAACCGGAGGCCTTCACCTGTCAGCCCGACTCACCGCCGAAACGCGGGACAACCTCCCTGGACATCACACCTAAGCGGCTGGACTGGTCTGGGCTGGTCTCGGGGTCAGGTGTTTCTGGAGGAAGGCGAGTTCTGCCTCGACGACCTGTTCGTGGGCGTCGAGGAAGGGCGCGTAGTGGTTGCCGGGCACCTGGAGGACGTCGGCGTTCGGGGTGCTCGCGGCGGCTTTCAGCGTCGGGGCTGCCAGGGCTGACTGGTCGTCGGCGCACACGACGTACAGCATCGGGCAGCGGGCATCAGGCGCGTACTTCAGCGGACGGTAAAGCGCTGCCGGGAACACGGATCGAGCAGCGATCGACTGCTGCCACTCGGGATAGCGGTTGTCCGGGTTGAGGGTCGCGTTGCTCAGTTGGGCGTCGGGGGTGTTGAGAAGCGCCACCGTGCCGGGCGGCCCGGCGAGATCCACCAGGCGAGGTGGCCGGCCGAAGAGACCGCCGGCCAGGTCGAGCAGGCTGCGGCCGATCAGCCGGAGCGCGCTGCCGGGAGTCTGATAGCGCGAGGCGTTGCGCGTCACGGTCGGGCCGTCGACGTTGGCGGACTGGGCGATCGCGGCGGCGATCCCGAGATCTTCCGAGGCGAGCTGCACGATGTATCCGCCGGGGAGCGAGAACGCCCAGATCGCCACCCGCTCGACACCCGGAAGCGTCTTGGCACAGGCGATCGCGGCCCGCCAGTCGGCCAGCTGATCGGACACCCGGGCGACCTGCCGCGGCTCACCCGCACTCTCGCCGAAGTTCCGGTGGTCGAACGCCAGCACGCCGAACCCGGCCGCGGCGAACCGCTCCGCGAACCGGTCCGTGCCCGGCTCCTTCGTGACGCCGAAACCACCGGTCATCACCACACACCCGCCGTTGGCACCGGGGTAGTGCCAGGCCGCGCACGTGACCCCGCCACTCGTGAAGCTCACCTTCTCGCGCATAACAGAAGTGAACCACGCGGTTCGCAAAACTGTCTACGCCTGCTTCTCGCTGGCTACGCCTGCTCCTCGCGGTCGAGGGCGCGCACGAGCGCCGCGAAGCCGGCCTCGATCCCGGCCGCGTCGCCACTCGTCCGCCACTCGATCAGGAAACCGCGCAGCGTCGCGAGGATCAGCTCGGCCACCTCGGTCCTGCGTTGCTCGTCCCAGTCCTCCGGGCACAGCGACAGCAACGCCGGCAGGTACTGACGCGAGGCCGACCGGGCGAGGTCGGCGTACCGCCCGGCGTCGTACATCGCGAGGCCGATCGCCTGGTCGAGCACCCACGATTCGGTGCCGATGAGCGTCGGCCACATCGAGCGCACCCGGTCCGCCAGCGACCGGCCCTCGCCCTCACCCGCCGCGACCACGGCACGGTCGATGCGGCGCTCGCGCAACTGCAGGACTGCCTGCGTGAGCAGGTCCTCGGGCCCGTCGAAGTGGTACAGCAGGACCTTGTGCGTCGTACCGGCCGCGCGCGCCGCCCGGCGCAGCGAGAAGTCGACGAGCCCGTTGGTCCCGAGCTCGTCGGCCACCTTGTCCAGCAGTTCACGCCGCCGGGCCTCACCTCGGGGCGACTTCGCCGAGCGCCGATACCCGGCACGCTCCCCGGACGGCTCAGGTGAATCGGTCATCTCAGGTGAAGCTCGCGACGAAGTACCCGACGCCGTACGGCGCTGCCTCGTAGCGGAGATCGCCCGCCAACGGCGTCCCCGCGAGGGCTCCGGCGAGCACCTGCCACGGCGCGCGGCCGGCGGCCTGCAACTCGCCGGCCAGGTCCGGGTCGAGAGCCTCGAGGACGTCGAGATCCTTGTGCTGCAGGGCTTTCGCGACCGTGGTGTCGAAGATCTCGGCGCGCGGGTGCAGGTGCACCGGCGAGTGCTCACTGCGGCGCGCCGAACCGTCGCCCATGACCAGCAGACCGACCCGATCGTTGCCGTCGGCAATCTCCCGGCCGAGCCGGACGCACTCGTCCGGTACGGCGTCCGTCGGCACGGCCCAGTACGTACGCGGCAGCGAAGCCGCCTTCGACTGCTCGAGTAACCAGCCACCGACCGCCAGCGACAACGGCAGAACCTCCGGGCCGGCGCCGAACCGCACCCCGGGCGCCCCGTAGGCCCCGAACGAGCCACCTGCGTCGGCGCCGTAGACCCGCGGAAAGACAGGGGCGCCGGCGGGGATCGAGCCGACGACCAGGACGGTGGTCGCTGTTGCGAGCGCTTCGATCGCGGTCAGGCAGGCGGCTCGGAGCGGGTCGAGGTCGGAGGCGGCGCCGGAGGCCACCTCGGGGATCAGCAGCGGTGGGTGCGGGCAGACCGCGGCGGCAACGACGGGCACGGGTCAGGCC
Source organism: Kribbella sp. NPDC050459 (assembly GCF_040655315.1). Lineage (NCBI taxonomy): Bacteria > Bacillati > Actinomycetota > Actinomycetes > Propionibacteriales > Kribbellaceae > Kribbella > Kribbella sp. NPDC050459. Next base: position 2,386 of record NZ_JBFAJQ010000002.1, read on the forward strand.
TCCCGGAGGTAGCGGAAGAACAGGTAGTCGTCGGAGGCAACCAGCCTCGAGCTCAGCTTCATCCGGCGGGTCAGCGTCGACGGCGGGCCGGCCGTGATGCGGCCCGATCCCGGCCCGGCCAGCAGCGGCGCCAGCGCCAGACACAGCTCGTCGACCAGGTCGGCATGGGTCAGCGCACCCAGCAGATGCGGTCCGCCCTCGGACAGGATCTGCTGCAGCCCACGCCCGGAGAACTCCTCGACGACCGCCGGCAGGTCGACCTCGGCCTCTCCCAGGACGAGCACCTCGGCGACCTCCTCCAGCGCCTCCCGCCGGTCCGGCGGCGCGGCCGCGTGCGTCACCACGATCGGCCGGACGGCGGAGCTGAACACCGGGTTGACCGGACTCAGCTCGAGCCGCGAGGACACGATCGCGAGCGTCGGGTTCTCGGCGAGCCCGGCCGCGGTCCGCCACTCGCGGGCCTTCGCGGACAGCTTGAGCGGGTTGTAGCCCTCGTCGCGGATCGTCCCGGCGCCGACCAGGACGACGTCGGCCAGTCGCCGGATCATGCTGAACACCCGGCTGTCGGAGTCGCTCGACAGCGCCTTCGACCGCCCGTCGATCTCGACCGCGCCGTCCAGGCTGCTGACGAAGTTCGCGCGCAGGTGCGGCACGCTCCGGTCCGCGACCTCGTAGACCGCGATCAGTTCCTCGTCGCTGAGCTCGTCCAGCAGCCGCATCAGGCCAGGCTCCTTCGGGTTCCGGCGGGCTGTGCCGTGCCACGCAGTACGGCGATGAAGTCGAGGGCCTGCCGGGCGGCCGGGACGTCGTGCACGCGGAACACGCGGGCGCCGAGCCAGGCGGAGACGGTGAGCGCGGCGAGAGTCCCGTTGCCGCGCTGCCCCGGCGGCAGTTCGAGGGTCTCGCCGATGAAGTCCTTGTTCGACACCGCGACCAGCACCGGCCAGCCGGTCGCCGTGAGTTCGTCCAGGCGGCGGGTCAGCTCCAGGGACTGCAGCGTGTTCTTGCCGAAGTCGTGCGTCGGGTCGATCAGGATGCCGTCCCGCCGGACGCCCGCGGCGAGCGCCCGCTCCGCGAGTGAGGTCGTCGTACGGATCACGTCCGCGACCACGTCGTCGTACGCCATCCGGTGCGGGTCGGTGCGCGGCGAGAGACCGCCGACGTGACTGCAGACCAGACCGGCACCGGCCTCGGCCGCGGCGTGCACCAGCTCGGGATCGGCGCCCGCCCAGGTGTCGTTGATCAGGTCCGCTCCGGCTGCGGCGACCTGCCGGGCGACTCGGCTGCGGTAGGTGTCCACGCTGATCACGAGCGACGGGTGGCGGGCCCGGATACCGGCCACGAAGTCCACGGTCCGGCGCAGTTCCTCGTCCTCGCTGACCGGCTCGCCGTACCCGGCCTTCACACCGCCGATGTCGACCAGGTCGGCGCCCTCGGCGACCGCCTTGTCGATCGCCGCGTACGCCGCGTCGGTCGCGTAGGTCGCGCCGCGGTCGAAGAACGAGTCCGGGGTCCGGTTGACGATCGCCATCAGCGCGAACTCGTCCACCCCGAACGACCGTTTGCCCAGCCGCAGCACTCCATCACGCACGTCCGCCACGCCACCGACTGTAACTGGCGGACCTGGGTCACTCACCAACCCCCGCGCCCTGCGCCGCTCGAGCGGGCGCGACGCGTTCAACGGCGACTTGGTGGGTGACCCAGGTCCGGGGCCACCTATCGCGCGAGCCACATATCCTATAGGATCCGTCCCGACAGACCGCCCACCGCAGCAGATCGGGTCCTCGATGCCACGATTCACCGAGTTCGAGACGTACGACGTCCGCTTCCCCACGTCGCTGGACCTGGACGGCTCCGACGCGATGAACACCGACCCGGACTACTCCGCGGCGTACGTGATCCTGCGGACCGACGCCGGGGACGGGCTGGAGGGACACGGGTTCGCGTTCACGATCGGCCGCGGCAACGACATTCAGACGACCGCGATCGAGGCGCTCCGTGACCACGTCCTCGGGCTCGACCTGGATGCCACGCTCACCAACCTCGGCGGCTTCTGGAAGTCGCTCGTGCACGACTCGCAGCTGCGCTGGCTCGGCCCCGAAAAGGGCGTCATGCACATGGCGATCGGCGCGGTCGTCAACGCGGTGTGGGACCTGGCCGCCAAGCGTGCCGGCGTCCCGCTGTGGAAGCTGCTGTCGGACCTCACGCCGGAGCAGATCGTCGACCTGGTCGACTTCCGGTACCTCACCGACGCGCTGACGCCGGAGGAGGCGCTGGACATCCTGCGCAAGGCCGAGGCCGGCCGCTCCGAGCGGGAAGCGGTCCTGCGCGAGCGCGGGTACCCGGCGTACACGACGACGCCCGGCTGGCTCGGGTACGACGACGCGAAGCTGGTCCGGCTCTGCCACGAGGCCGTCGCCGAGGGGTTCACGCAGATCAAGCTCAAGGTCGGCGCGAACCTGGACGACGACATCCGCCGGATGCGACTAGCCCGCGAGGCGGTCGGCCCGGACATTCGGATCGCGGTCGACGCGAACCAGCGCTGGGATGTCGCGGAGGCGATCCGCTGGGTCGAGGCGCTGGCGCCGTACGACGTCTGGTGGGTCGAGGAGCCGACCAGCCCGGACGACATCCTCGGGCACGCGGCCATCGCGAAGGCGATCGCGCCGATCCAGGTGGCCACCGGTGAGCACGTGCAGAACCGGGTGGTGTTCAAGCAGATGCTTCAGGCTCAGGCGCTGTCCGTGCTGCAGCTCGACTCGGCCCGCGTGGCCGGCGTCAATGAGAACGTCGCGAACCTGCTGCTGGCGGCCAAGTTCGGCGTCCCGGTGTGCCCGCACGCGGGCGGGGTAGGACTGTGTGAGTTGGTCCAGCACCTGTCGATGTTCGACTACGTCGCGGTGAGCGGATCGATGGACGACCGGGTGATCGAGTTCGTGGACCACCTGCACGAGCACTTCCTGGACCCGGTGGTGATCCGGGACGGGCAGTACGTGGCGCCGGTGCGGCCCGGGTTCGGCGCCGAGATGGATGCCGAGACGCTGACCGACTTCCGGTTCCCGGGTGGCAAGATCTGGACCGACCTGACCAAGGAGAAGAAGTGACTGATTTCGCCGGCCTCCGCGCGGTTGTCACCGGTGGCGCCTCGGGGATCGGGCTCGCGGCCGCCGAGCTGCTCGCCGCCCGCGGCGCCCAGGTGGTCGTGTTCGACCTGAAGCCGGAGGTCGCCGAGCCGCTGACCGGGATCGCCACCGACGTCACCGACGACGGCTCGGTGCGGGACGCGGTCGCGGCCGCCGCGCTGCAGCTCGGCGGGATCGACATCGTGGTGAACAACGCCGGCATCGGCGCGCAGGGCAACGTGACCGCGAACGACGACGACGAATGGCACCGCGTGCTGGACGTGAACGTGGTCGGCATCGCGCGCGTGACCCGGGCCGCGCTGCCGTACCTGCGCAAGTCGGACGCGGCCGCGATCGTCAACACCTGCTCGATCGCCGCGACCGCCGGCCTGCCGAACCGCGCGCTGTACTCGGCGAGCAAGGGCGCCGTCCTCGCGCTGACGATGGCGATGGCCGCGGACCACGTCCGCGAAGGCATCCGGGTCAACTGCGTGAACCCCGGTACGGCGGACACCCCGTGGGTCGGGCGGCTGCTCGACGTCGCGGCCGATCCGGCCGCGGAGCGTGCGGCGCTCGAGGCGCGGCAGCCGATGGGCCGGCTGGTGTCGGCCGCCGAGGTCGCGCAAGCGATCGTCTACCTGGCCAGCCCGCTCTCGGGCTCGACGACCGGTACGGCGCTCGCGGTCGACGGCGGGATGCAGAACCTGCGGCTTCCGGCGGCGCGCTGATGAAGCTCTTTCCGGACGGTCAGCGCGTCGGGCTCGGCGGTGCGCCGCTGGGCAACCTGCTCGGCGAGGTGCACGAGGCGGACGCCGTCGCCGCCGTGGACGCGGCGTGGGACGAGGGCTGGCGGTATTTCGACACCGCCCCGCACTACGGTCTCGGGCTCGCGGAGGAACGGCTCGGCCTCGGCCTGCGATCCCGGCCGCGGGACGAGTACGTGTTGTCGAGCAAGGTCGGCCGGATCATCTACGAGGCCTCCGACGCCGCCACCGACGACGAGGGCTTCGACGTCAGCACGACACGGCGCCGGCGCTGGGACTTCTCGCGCGACGGCGTCCTGCGCAGCATCGAGGACTCGCTGCGGCGGATCGGGACCGATCGGCTGGACGTGGTGTTCGTGCACGACCCGGACGACCACTTCGAGGAGGCGGTCGCGACCGCGTTCCCGACGCTGATCGAGCTGCGCGAGCAGGGCGTGATCGGCGCGATCGGCTCCGGGATGAACCAGTCGGCGATGCTGACCCGGTTCGTGCGCGAGATCGACATCGACGTGATCATGCTGGCCGGGCGCTACACGTTGATCGACCCGGACGGCCTCGACGACGTCCTGCCGGCCTGCGTGGAGAACAACGTACAGGTGGTTGCCGTGGGGGTCTTCAACTCCGGGTTGATGTCGCAGCCACGGCCCACGGCCGGGACCACGTTCAACTACGAGCCCGCGGCGCAGTCGCTGATCGACAAGGCGAACAAGCTCGCTGACATCTGCGAGTCGCACGGCACCACCCTGCCTGCAGCGGCTCTCGCGTTCCCGTTGGCACACCCAGCCGTCGCCGGCATCGCCGTCGGCTGCCGCAACGCCGAAGAGGTCCAAACCAACGCCACCCTGGCCCGCACGGAGGTCCCCGCCGGACTCTGGTCGGACCTGAAGTCGGCCGGCCTTCTCCGCGAGGACGCACCTACTCCGTAGGGGTTGTGCGGGAGGCCAGGTGTAGGGCCAGCCGTTCATCCGGGTTGGTGAGGTCGACGCCCAGGAGGTGCTGGATCTTGGCGATCCGGGCGGCGGCGGTGTTGCGGTGGATGCCAAGCACCGCGGCTGTTTCGGCCACGGAGGATTCTGTGTCCAGGTAGACAGCCAGTGTGCTGACGAGGTCTCCGGGCTGGTCCTTGATCGGAGCCAGCAGGGCCCGCGCGGCGGGCTGGAACGTGTCGGTGCGGGTCCAGGCCAGCAGCAGTTGCGCCAAGCCCAACCGGTCCACGTGCAGGAAACGGCCGGTCTCGGCCCGGCCGCGCGCCAAACCGGCCGCATCGCCCGCTTCGGCAAGGGTCGTGGCGATTCCGCTCGGCCCCGGCTGCACCCGCCCGACGCCGACGTACGCGTCCACGGTCTGCAGCAGTCGCCGCTGGACCCGCCGGATCGCGGCGGCCTGCTGCTGCACCTCGGTTGCCGTCGGCTCCCGGACAGCGGTGATCCACGCGGACCAGCCGTCGCCCTGCTCCACCACAACAGCCCGTAGCCCTTCGGCGTCGAACGCCTCCACCACATCGGCTCGCCGACCGGCGACGTCAACTTGTCCCTCGGCCCCGATCCGGATCCCGGTGTGCCAGCCGTCGAGCTGCCAGCCGAGATCCACCGCACGCCGCCGCGTCGCCTCCGATGGCTCGCCGTGGAGCAGCTCACCGAGCAACGACGTCCGCTGACGGGCGTCCCGCTCCAGCTCCAGCCTTCTGAGCGCCATACGCTCACCGACCGCCGGTGCGACGACGCTGAGCACGTCAGGCACGGCGGCGACCTCGGCCGGCACCGCACCCGGCAGCCGCGCCACCAGCCAGCACACCGGCCCGACGCCGAGCACAGCAACCGCAAGCAGTACGGCGCCGCTGGGGAGGTCGACGCGGTACGGCGCGGCCCATGCCACAGGCACGCGTGGCAGGGCCGTCGCCAGCGCCGTACGTTCGTCCGGCTCCAACGGCTCACCGGCCAGCGTGCCGCCGTCAGCTCCCGCCAACGTGACCGGCCGGTCCAGTACGTCGGCCGTGGTCCGCAGTACCGCGTTGAGGTCGCCGCCGGCGCGCCGGAGCGCCGAGACAGCTCGCAGTACCAAGTCCGACCGGAGCACCTCCGGCTCTGCTGTCACGCGGCGCAGGTACTCGTGCGCTGCCAGCGGGTCCGGGCAGCCAAGCACGGGCAGCTGCAGCCGCTCCGCCAGGAGCTGCGCACCGCGCCCCAAAGGCTCCGCACCCGCAAGCAGCAACGCACCCGCGCCGGCGGCCGACGCCCTGCTGATCAGTGCGTCGATCCGCCAGTCCGCGTGATCATCTGCCAGCAGTACGACGAGCAACCGTCCGTCCAGCTGCTCCGGATGCGCGGAGACCTCCAGCACCACCTGGGAACCCGTCAGACGAGGCTCCCGGATCGCCGTGGCGGCGAGGACGACCACGTCGTTCCAGCCCGGCGAGCTGAGCATCGCGGCCAGCGTCGGCGCCAGGTCTGTCATGACGCTTCCAGCAGCTGCGGCGGACACGACAGCCCGAACGCCTGCGGGCCGACGTGGGCGAGCCGGTCGGGCCGCCGCCACCAGGCAGGCCCTGGCAACGCCACCACCACAACCTCGTCGCCGGTGCGGATGGCGTCCACCGCGATCGGCTGGAGCGTCCGGCGATCGAGCACGCAGAGCAGGTCCGGTGTGGTGACGACCGGTGTGCCGTCGACCAGCGCGAGCAGGTACTCGTTCTCGGTCTCGATCCGGATGACCGCGCGGCTGCCGGCATCGACCATGCATATGCTGCCGCGACCGAAGGCGGCACCGCCGTCGGCGATGAGATGACGGGCGACCTCCTCGACCCGCCCGGCACCGACCAGCCGTCCACCGAGACCCGCGGCAACCGCAGCGGGCGTGGCATCGGAGTCGAGGGCGGCATGGGCTCGTCCGAGTGCCAAGGCCCGGGTCAGACTCCCCTGTACGGCGTCCGCGGTCGCGGCCCCCACCGCTGTCGGTGCCAGCGCGAGCACGGCCCACCCTCCGGTGTGGGCGACGAAGCTGCGCACGGCGCGTTCGAGACCGGCGGCGTCGACGTTGTCCACGACGATCACCTGACCGCTCGGCTCACTGAGTGCACACGGAGTCAGCGAGCGGCCCGCGACTGCCCACGAGAACTGATCGAGCCGCGGCAGTGCCCGCCCCATCAGGTCCGCGTCGACGACCGGGAGGCCAAGGTCCAGGGCGGCGATCAACGGCGTCAGCCCATTCAGCCCACCCGCTTCGAGCGGCATCAGCCCGGTGACCTCGGTACCCGTCCACCGGCTGACAGCCCGCACCGCAGCGTCGAACTCACCACCGCCCGGCAGCTTCTCCATCAGCACACTGGTCGCTCCCACCACGCCGATCGGACTCACCGAGGCATCAGGCAGATCCGCGGCGTCCCGCAGCACCAACTCCCCCGCACCGAGCCGCCGGCGCAGCATCCGGCCGAACGCGCGCGTGTCACCCCCACCACCGGAGCCGAGCAGCGTCACCCCGACAACGAGCGCCGTCAGATCCCGCTCCCGCACGACCGTGCTCATGCGCCGATCCTGCCACCGGCGGACCTGCAGCACTCAGCAAACGCGCGAAATCGGCCGTGCGGATCACGGGCTGAGCGTGCCGGGCCGACGGACCGCGAGGTTGGTGAATGCTGGACGTCCGGTGGAACCCCGGCCCGCCGCGGAGGGGTCAGCACGGCGGGCCGAGGGTCAGAGGGCGAGCGCCTCCGCGCGGCGCTCGACAGGGCTGAACGTGACGTCCAGCCCGAAGCAGGACGGCCCGAACACGGCCAGGGCCTCGGGGGTGCGCATCAGCTCCGGAGTGGAGATGCCGACCACGGTGACGCGCTGGCCGTAGCGCAGACCCTCGGTGGTGATCGGCTCCGCGGTGTCCGCCTCCAGCACGCAGATCAGGTCCGGCACCGTGCACACCACCTCGCCGTCGACTTCGGCGACCAGGTTCTCGTTCTGGAAGCGCAGCTCGAGCCGCGATGCCCCGTCGTACGACGTGAAGCGGGCCCGTCCACGCGCGAAGCCCTCGACGGTACGGCGCTCCACGTCGACGACCTTCCCGCGGAACAGCACCCGCAGGTGGTTGTAGAGCGTCGGGGCAAGTGCTGCTCTCACCGCCTCGATCGGGTCTTCGTGCGCCGCCCGCGCCTCCCGGACCGCCCGGCCGATCGACAGCCCGAGCGAAAGCGTCCGCGGTACGGCGGTCCGCTTCACCTCGGCGCCCGTCATCGAGTACTCCGCGATGTGCGCGACGCCGCCGAGCCGGATGGTGATGCCGCGCGCCAGCCACTCCATCTGCTGGTTGTCATGGCCGGTGTCGATCACCACGGTCTCGTCGTGCTCCCCGGCGATCGCCATCGGCGACCCCGGGACGCCGTACACCGAGAACGTCTCCATCTGCAGCTCGGGGAACGCGCGCCCCATCCCGTCCGCGTCGACCACCGGCAACCCGGTGCGGGCGGCGACCAGCAACGGGATCATCGAGTTGATACCGCCGCACTCGATCGGCATCGTCGCGTCGGCGCGCTTGCCCAGGTGCTTCTCCAGCGCGCGCAGCGCACCGACCGGTTCGCTGCCGCGCGGGATCTTCTCGACGATGACGGTCGGCGCGCCCATCTGCGCGGTCGGGATCACGAACGCGTCGTCGGCCAGCTCGTCCGGGTCGAGAACGGTGATCGGGCCGTGCTCGCGGATCGCCTGCTCGACGAGCAGCCGCCCGATCAGCGGGTCGCCGCCACCGCCGGTCCCGAGGATCGCGGCCCCGCGGGCGAGATCCCGCAGGTGCTCGACACCCAGCTGCCAGCTCATACGGCCTCCAGCGCGCGGATCGGGTCAAGGTCGTAGCCGAAGTACCGCGGACCGACCAGCTCGATGCCCTCCGGGGAGTGCCAGCGTTCGTCGGCCGGGGCCGCGAGCACGCTGACCCGGTGGCCGTAGCGCAGCGCCTCGGTGGTGATCGGCTCGCCGGACTCGGAGTCCAGCACGATGATCAGGTCCGGCGTCGTCGCCACCGCCGTACCGTCGAGCTCCGCGACCAGGTGCTCGTTCTGGAAGCGCAGCACCAGCAGCCGGCCGTGCGAGGCGTCCAGTCCGTCGACAGCCGCGTCACCGCGCGCGAAGCCGGTCGTCGTACGGCGTTGCACGTCGACGACCTTGCCCACGTGCAGGAGCCGGCCGCCCAGCTCGTCCACCACCGCCGCGACCGGATCGGTGTGCGCCCGCTGTGCCTGCTCGATCGCACGCCCGATCGTCACGCACTTGCTCAGCGTGCCGGCGACGAACGATCCGCGGACGTCCGCGCCGGTCATCGCGTACAGCGACACGATCGCGGAGCAGCCCATGTCGACGGTCGCCGAGCGGGCCAGCCGTTCGGCCCACTCGTTGCTGATCGTGTCGAAGACGCCGCGGTTGCCCTTCTCGTCCACGATCGACATCGGCGTCGCCTCGATCCCGGCCAGCGTCGGCAGCACCATTTGCAACTCGGGGAACGCGCGGCCCATCCCGTCGCCGTCGACCAGCGGCAGCCCGAGCTGCGCGGCCGCGATCACCGGGACGGTCGAGTTGACCCCGCCGGCCTCGATACAGGCCAGGTGGGTCGGCGTCTTCCCGACGTACTTCGCCAGGGTCTGCACGGCGACCGAGATCTGGTCCGCCGACGGCAGTTTCTCCACCATCACCGTCGGCGCGCCCATCATCGCCACCGGCAGTACGCAGGCGTCGTCGGGAAGGTCGCCGACGGCAACGATCTCCACAGGCCCGTGCTCCCGCAACGCCTGCTGTGCCAGCAACCGCCCGATGTGCGGATCCCCGCCCCCGCCGGTACCGAGCACGGCAGCGCCCCGGGCCAACGCGCCCAGATCCTCGGCCCGCAGCTTCATCGCCACCACTCCATTCCGGACCCCAGGCCCATCACAATCACGGGTCCGGCCGCGCGTCCCGCGGGAGTGCTCGGGCACCGCACGATGGTGATGGCCTGCAGATCCGCCCTCATCGGGTCTCCCCCAGACGGAGGTCGCCGACCGCCTTGCAGCGGATGCGGGTGGCGTTGCCGGGCAGGTACGGGATCGGGACCTCGTCGAAATCGACGATCCGTACGGCGGCCGGGTCGGCGCCGGCCGCGATCGCGCGGTCGACCGCCTCCTGCCGCGCCTCGTCCACCACGGCGTCCCGGCGGCCCGGGTCGATCGCGTACACCCGGTCGACCTCGCCGCCGACCTGCGCGATCGCGGCGCCGATCGCGTTCGCGACCGCGAAGTTGTCCGGCCGGTGCACGGCGAGGCTCCCCGGCAGGTCGTCCGGGAGCAGGATCGAGCCGCCGCCGACCGCCACCACCGGCAACGGGTCCGGCGACGTCCGCATCCGCTCGACCGCGTCCGCGATGTCCGCCGCGACCCGGGCGAGCGCGGCCTTCACCAGCGTCGGGTCGAGATCGGCGACCGCGCTCGAGTCCCCGACTTCGGCGCGCCCGGCCGCGACCGCGATGTCCGTCGCGGTCACCGTCCGGCCGCCGAAGACCAGCGCCTCCTCGGTCAGCCGGTACCCCACCGACCGCGGTCCGACCGTCACCTGGTCGCCGCCGTCGGCCACCAAGCTGCCGCCGCCGATCCCGATGCTGAGCACGTCGGGCATCCGGAAGTTGGTCCGGACGCCGGCCACGTCGACCTCGGTCGTCGCCTCCCGCGGGAAGCCATGCGTCAGGACACCCACGTCACTCGTCGTACCGCCGACGTCGACGACCGCGCACGTGTCGAGACCGGACAGCAGCGCGGCGCCGCGCATCGAGTTGGTCGGCCCGGACGCGAACGTGGCCACCGGGTACCGGCGGGCGAAGTCGACGTCCATCAGCGTGCCGTCGTTCTGGCTCAGGTACAGCGGCGCCGAGATGCCGTGACCCGCGACGGCGCTGGCCAGTCCGTCGACGATCGAAGCGGCCAGCTCGCGCAGCGCCGCGTTGATGATGGTCGCGTTCTCCCGCTCCAGCAGGCCGATCCGGCCGATCTCGTGCGACAGCGAGATCGCCACGTCGTCGCCGAGCTCGGACCGCAGGATCTCCGCCGCGCGCAGCTCGAACTCGTTGCTGACCGGCGAGAACACCGACGAGATCGCCACCGACCGGACGCCGTGACTCAGCATGTCGCCCGCGTGCCGGCGCAGCTCGTCCTCGTCCAGCTCGGCGATGTGCCGGCCGTCGAACTCGTGACCGCCGTGCGCCAGGTAGCTGCGGCCGCTGATCGCCTCGACCAGCCGCTCGGGCCAGTCGACCAGCGGCGGCAGCGACGCGGTGGCGGGCAGCCCGAGCCGCAGCGCCGCGGTCGGCGCCAGCCGCCTGGCCTCGACCAGCGCGTTGATGAAGTGGGTGGTGCCGATCATCACGGCCTGCACCTGTGCGGGGTCGAAGGATCGCTCCGCCTGCAGCCGGTCCAGCGTGTCGATGATGCCGGCGGTCACGTCCGCACTCGTCGCGGACTTGTTGGCCGCCAGCACGGTGGTGCCGTCCAGCAGCACGGCGTCGGTGTTGGTACCACCGACATCGATACCGATGCGCATCTGCGATTCCTCTCAGCTTGTCGCGGGTACGGCGGTGGCGGTGGCGGGCTCGCTGTCCATCGTGCGGCTGGTGCCGATGCCGCGGATCAGGCCGAGCTTGCCGGCGACGACGTACGCCAGGAAGCCGACCACGAGCGAGTTGATGCTCGGCAGGCCCCACGCGACGTACTTGCCGATCAGCGCGGCGCCGATCCAGATCACGATCGTGGCCGGCACCCAGGTCGGCGCGGTCGCGGGCAGCGCGCCGCTCGCCCGAGAGGCGTCCAGGTCGGGGCGCCAGCGCTTCACCACGAAGTACTCCGCGACCATGATCCCGGCGATCGGCGGGAACGCGACCCCGAGCAGGATGAGGAAGTCGGTGAACTTGTCCAGGATCCCGCCGGCCGCGAGCACGCTGCCGAGCACACCGACGACGAGCGTGACGGCGGCCCGGTTGACACGCCGGCCGAAGACGGTGCCGATGAAGTTCACGACGCCGAGGCCGGAGCTGTAGAGGTTCCAGTCGTTGATCTTGATCGTGCCGAGGATGATCACCAGCGTGCCGACCCAGCCGACCGACGAGGTGACGATGGTGACCACGTTCGCCGAGCCGATCGCGTGCGCCAGCAGGACGCCGACCAGACCGATCACGTACTCGCCGAGGGTGATGCCGAGCACGGTCTGTTTGACCACGTCGCCGACCGTCCGGTTGTAGCGGGTCATGTCCGGCGTGATCACCGCTCCGACGATGAATCCGCCGGCGACCAGCGTCGTACCCTCCAGCAGACTCAGGTGCGGACCGGCCGGTGCGGCGTTGACCAGCGAGCCGAGGCTGTGGTCGGACAGTTCACTGATGATCGACCAGCCGACCAGCAGCAAGAAGGCCGGGACGGTCACGTAAGCGACCCAGGCCATCGAGTGGAAGCCCCGCAGGACGACGAGCGTCACCGCGAGACCGAACACGAGCGACCAGCCCCACGTCGGGAGGACGCCGATCAGCTGGCTCAGCCCGGCCGCGGACACCGCGGACTGGATCCCGAACCAGCCGATCAGGCTGATCCCGATCGCCAGCCCGATCAGCGACGAGCCGGCCTGGCCGAAGCCGGTCCAGCGCGCGATCACCGACGTCTGCAGGCCCTCGCGGGTGCCGATCACGCCGATCAGGATCGCCACCAGCTCGAGGATCACCGCGCCGAGCGTGAGCGCCCAGAACGCGTCCCAGAAACTCATGCCGAACCCGAGCGTCGCGCCGAGCAGGAACTGGCTGAGCGCCGAGATCTGCCCGAACCGCTGGGTCGCGACCGACCACCAGGAGTACCGCGCGTGCTCGGGGACCCGGGCGAGCGCGTAGTCGTCCGCACCTACAGATGTACCGGCCATCGAAACCTCCAGCCCTGGGATTTCACCGAACGTACGACGGACATCTCTGGTACTCACCGTGGAGAATGCACACCCCGCGGGCGCTGACTGTGCAACCGGCCCACCTCGCTACCCTTGTCGCGATGGCCGGTCGCATGCTGCGGTTGCTCGGCGTACTCACAGTAGTCGCCGGCGTTTTCGCCATGCACGGCTTGACCTCTCACCACGACCCGATGACGGCGATGCCCGGGCCGGCCATGACGCACACCGCATCGCCGGTGCTGGACGCTGACCTGGCTGCGGTCCACGTCGCTCCGGCTGACGAGGCGCATGGCATGGGCGGGGCCTGCATGGCTGTGCTCACCGGGCTGGTGCTGGTGCTCGCGCTACTGCTGGGTCTGCGGAGCCTGCTGGCCTGGCGGGTGGTCCGCACGCCCTTCGCGGTGGCGCGGCGCGTGGTGGGTGAACGGTTCTCGCTCCGGCTGACGCCGTCGTCGTTGGGTGTACTGCGCATATAGGCCGACGTGCGCCTACTTCCGCCGTACCCACTTTGTCTCGACGAACCAAGGAATGTGATGACGCACGTCTACCGCACGACCGCGGCCTCGGCCGCCCTCCTCACCGCAGTCTTCGGCCTGGCCGGCTGCGGCGAGCCGACCCCGGCGACCAGCCCGAGCAGCGCCCCGGCGACCGCGTTCAACGACGCGGATGTCGCGTTCGCGACACAGATGATCCCGCACCACCAGCAGGCCGTGACGATGGCCGACCTGGCGTTGCGGAAGGCCACGACCGCGGAGGTCAAGACCCTCGCGACCGCGATCAAGGCCGCCCAGTCACCGGAGATCGAGCAACTGTCCGGGTGGCTGAAGGGCTGGGGCAAGCCGGTGCCGACGCCGGGCGAGCATGCAGGTCACACCATGACCGGCATGATGAGCCCTCAGGAGATGGACGACCTCGACCGAGCGACCGGCAGCATGTTCGACCGTCTGTGGGTCGACATGATGATCAAGCACCACCAAGGCGCGATCACGATGGCCAAGACCGAACAGACCACCGGCCAGGACGGCGCGCCGATCGCCCTCGCCAAGAAGATCCAAACCGCCCAGACCACGGAAATCGCCACCATGCAGCGGCTCCTGGGACGGCTCCCCGCCGCCTGACGCACCGGCCTGGCTGATTGGTTGGACTGAGACAGGGGGCCGGGTCGCCGAGCGTGGCCCGGCCCCTTGATCAGGTCGGCTGCCAGTTGACCTGCAGGCCGTCCCGGTGGGCGATCTGCTCGATGCGGTGTGCCACGCGGGCGCTCTGCTGCTCGAGGTCGGCGGGGTCGTCGGCCTGCAGGTGCAGGACGAGTTGGCCGGGCGTGGAGCGGATCGTCCAGGTTGCGGTGCCGAGGTCGATGACGAGCTCGGTCGCCGCCGCGGACAGCACCGTCAGCCCGCCCGGGCCGTGCGACAGGTGACTGGTCAGCTGGGTCAGGTACCGCTCGGCGCGCTCGGTGTCGAGGTGTGCTTCGAGGGCCGGCATCGGCAGCTCCTTTTTCGAGACAGTGTGTCTCGATCATAGGCAGGTCGTCCGGATAGAATCACGGCATGCCGAAGTTGTGGGACGACAGCATCGCCAGCCATCGGGAGGCGGTGCGGACGGCGGTGCTCGACGCGACCGCCGCCGTCGTCGCCGAGCGCGGGCTGACCGGGGTGACGATGGCCGAGGTCGCCCAGCGGTCCGCGATCGGGCGCGCGACGCTCTACAAGTACTTCGCGGACGTCGACGCGATCCTGACCGCCTGGCACCAGCGCCAGGTCACGGACCATCTCCGGCAACTGGACGAGACCTGGGAGCGGACCCACCGCATCGAGGACGTGCTGGAGGCGTATGCGTTCATCTGCCACGAGCACCCGCCGTCCGAGCCCGCCGCCTCGCTCCACCGATCGGCGCACGTCAAGCACGCGCGCGAGCATCTCGTCACCTTCATCGCCGAGCGGCTCGGTGCCGTGCGCGACGACGTACCGCCGAAGGAGCTGGCGACGTACTGCGTTCATGCACTGCAAGCAGCAGGCGCCGTACCGTCGAAAGCGGCGGTACGGCGCCTGGTGCGCATCACGATGGACGGGCTACGCGGCCAGCTTCGTGGGTGAGAGGTCGAGGCGGCGGAGCAACTGCGCGTTGAGGGCGACGACGATGGTGGAGATCGACATCAGCAGCGCACCGACGGCCGGCGACACGACGACTCCCGCGAAGGCGAGCACGCCCGCGGCGAGCGGCACGGTGATCACGTTGTAGCCGGTGGCCCAGACGAGGTTCTGCCACATCTTGCGGTAGCTGGCCCGCGACAGCTCGATCACCGACAGCACCGCCCGCGGGTCGTCGGCGGCGAGCACGACACCGGCGGACTCGATCGCGACATCGGTACCGGCGCCGATCGCGATCCCGACCTCGGCGCGCGCCAGGGCCGGGGCGTCGTTCACCCCGTCACCGACCATCGCGACCTTCAGCCCACGCGCCTGCAGCTCGGCGACCTTGGCGTCCTTGTCCTGCGGCAGGACCTCGGCGAACACCTCGTCGATGCCGAGTTCCTTCGCGACCGCCTCGGCGACCTGGTGCGCGTCACCGGTGATCATCGCGACCTTCACACCGTGCCGGTGCAGCGCGGCGACCGCCTGCCGGGACTCCTCCCGGACCTCGTCCTCGAGCGCGATCGCGCCGAGCACCTCGCCGTCGCGGACCACGTGCAGCACCGCGGCCCCGCGGTCCTTCCAGCCCGCGACCTCGGACTCCAGCCCGTCCGGCTCGGCCAGGCCGTTCTCCCGCAGGTACGCCGGTCCGCCGACGGCGACCTCGGATCCGTCCACGACGGCCTGGACACCGCGCCCGGTCAGCGACCGGAAGTCCGTGGCAACAAGCTTTCCGTTGCCTCCGGAAACTCCTGCGACTCCCCCACCGGCTCGCGCGCCGGCGGCCTGGGCCGCGTGCGCCCGGACGATCGCCTTGGCCAGCGGGTGCTCGCTGTCAGCCTCCACCGCGGCGGCCAGCGCCAGCAGCTCGTCCTGCGGGACCGCCTCGACGGTGGCCACGCCGGTGACGGCCGGCTCGCCCTTCGTCAACGTGCCGGTCTTGTCGAACAGCACCGCGTCGATCGTCCGCATCCGCTCCAGCGCCAGCCGGTTCTTGACCAGGACGCCGGCCTTCGCGGCACGCTCCGTGGAGATCGCGATCACCAGCGGGATGGCCAGCCCGAGGGCGTGCGGGCAGGCGATCACCAGCACGGTCACGGTTCGGGTGACGGCCTCGTTGAGCTCGCCCAGCAACGCCCAGACCAGGAACGTGATCACGCCGGCGATCGACGCGAAGTAGAAGAGGAACGCCGCGGCACGGTCGGCGAGAGCCTGCGCGCGCGACGACGAGGCCTGCGCCTCGGCGACCAGCCGCTGGATGCCGGCCAGCGCGGTGTCGTCGCCGACCGCGGTGATCTCGACCCGCAGAGCGTTGTCGGTGGCAACGGTTCCGGCGACGACCGGGTCACCGACGGCGCGCGACACCGGCCGCGACTCCCCGGTGATCATCGACTCGTCGACCTCGGCCTGCCCCTCGACCACGGTTCCGTCCGCCGGCACGCGTCCACCGGAGCGCACCAGGACGATGTCGCCGGCCTGCAGTTCGTGCAGCGACACCTCGACGACCCCGTCGTCGGTCACCTTCTCGGCCGAGTCCGGGAGCAGCGCGGCCAACGCGTCCAGCGCACCGGACGCCGCGCCGAGCGCACGCATCTCCAGCCAGTGCCCGAGCAGCATGATCACGATCAGCAGCGCAAGCTCCCACCAGAAGTCCAGGTCGAAGCCGCCGAGCTTCAGCGTGGTCACCCAGGAGGCGACGAACGCGACCGTGATCGCCATCGAGATCAGCAGCATCATCCCGGGCTGCCGCGACCTCAGCTCGCTCCAGCCGCCGGTGAGGAACGGGCGCCCGCCGTACACGAAGATCACCGTGCCGAGCACCGGCGCGATCAGCCCCGATCCGGGGAAGTCCGGCGGCATGTAGCCGAGCAGGTCGGCGAACATCTCGCTGAAGAACACCACCGGCACCGCCAGCGCGAGACTGATCCAGAACCGGTCCTTGAACTGCGCCGCATGATCGCCGTGCCCTGCATGACCCCCGTGCCCGCCGTGCGCCGCCTGCCCGCCGTGCATCTCGTGCTCATCGTGCTCAGCGTGCTCATCGTGCCCGGCGTGCTCTGTGTGCTCTGTGTGAGCCGTGTGAGCCGTGTGAGCGGGGTGCTCGGCGTGCCCGGTGTGGTCGTGGTGCTCGTTCATCGTGCCCTCTCCGTCCTAGATGCCGACCAACATACCCCCATGGGGTATTAGGCAGCAACCGGGCACCCGCACGCCCTATTCCCGCCGGCGCACAAAAAGTTCGCCCCGCCACCCACCGAAGCCGGGTGACGGGGCGAGGACGGGACTCCTACAGCGGATCGATGTCGGTCAGGCTCCCGGGCGTCAGCTCGACCCACCGGGTGATCCCGATCTCCCGCAGGAACGGCACATCGTGGCTCGCGATGACCAACGCTCCGTTGTACGACGCCAGCGCGTCCCGCAGCTGCCCCACGCTGGACAGGTCCAGGTTGTTCGTCGGCTCGTCCAGCATCAGCAACTGCGGCGGCGGCTCCGCCAGCAACAACGCCGCCAGCGTCGCCCGGAACCGCTCACCACCGGACAACGTCCGGACCAGCTGATCCGCCGCCCGGCCACGGAACAGGAACCGCGCCAGCCGCGCCCGCCGCTCCTGGTTCTCCGTGCTCGGCGCCAGCAGCGCGAGGTTGTCCACGATCGACAGGTCGTCGCGGAGCAGATCGAGCCGCTGCGGCAGGTACCGGAACGGAACCGCCGGCAGCTCCCCCGCCACGATCGACTGCAGCAGCGTCGTCTTCCCGGCACCGTTCGGCCCGGTCAGGGCGATCCGCTCCGGACCGCGGATCTCCAGGTCGACGTGCGCCCCGGTACGTAGGACGTGGTCTTCCAGCCGCAGCACGACACGGCCCGCGGGCACGGCGGTCTTCGGCAGGTCGACCCGGATGCTGTCGTCGTCATGGACCTTCTCCTCCGCGTCGGCCAGTGCCTCCTGCGCCGACTCGAGCCGCTCGGACTGCATCCCGAGATGCTTGCCGGCCGACACCTGCGCGGCCCGCTTGAGCCCACCCGCCACGATCTTCGGGATGCCGCCCTGCTCGAAGGCGCGTTGCCCCCGGGCCCGGCGCTGGTCCATCTTCATCCGCGCATCGACGAGATCCTTCTTCTGCTTCCGTACGTCGGCCTCCGCCGCGCGCAGCATCCGCTCGGCGGCTTCCTGCTCGACGGCGACGGCCTCCTCGTACGCGGTCAGGTTCCCGCCGTACCAGGTGACCTCGCCCTTCCGCAGGTCGCCGATCTGGTCGACGCGGTCCAGCAACTCCCGGTCGTGGCTGACGATCAGCAACGCTCCGCGGAACTGGTCGACGGCGTCGTACAGGTGCCGCCGGGCCCGCAGGTCGAGGTTGTTGGTCGGCTCGTCCAGCAGCAGGACGTCGGGACGCCGCAGCAACTCGGCCGCGAGCCCGAGCAGGATCGTCTCTCCGCCGGACAACTCGCCGACGCTGCGGTCGAGGCCGATCGCACCGAGGCCGAGCTTGCCGAGCAGCGCCTCCGCGCGCTCGTCGACGTCCCACTCGTCGCCGACGGCCGCAAAGTTCGCCTCCGAGGCGTCACCCGACTCGATCGCGGTGATCGCGCGCCGGACGGCGTCGATGCCGAGGGCCTGGTCGACGCGCAGCGAGGTGTCGAGGGTCAGGTCCTGCGGCAGGTACCCGAGCTCGCCGCTGACGCGGATCGCTCCGCGCTGCGGGGTGAGCCGGCCGGCGATCAGCCGGAGCAGCGTCGACTTGCCGGCGCCGTTGCGGCCGACCAGGCCGGAACGGACCGGCCCGGCGACGAACGTCAGGCCGTCGAACAGCACCTCGCCGTCGGGCCAGGCGAAGAAGAGGTCGGTACAGGACAGGGAAAAACTCATGAGCGTTGCACTCCCAACGAGGTCTCGGACGAGACCGCGCACCAGAACAGGTGGCGATCGATCGACTGAAGAAAGACCTCGGAGTTACAACGCGGACCCCTGACGCCGGGAATGGGACGGCTGCCAGGATACGGGCGGCCGGCCGCCGCGATCAACCGTTTTCGTGAAGCTTGCGCCGGGCAACGATCAACAGGTCGACGGCGGCCACCACCGCGAGCGCGCCGAACGCGACCACCCACCCGGTCGGCAGCTCGAAGACGGCGGCCAGGACGGTCGCCGCGAGCCACAGGCACAGGCCGAAGGCCGCCAGCACGATGCGCAGCGTCAACGCGCTGCGCGGCGGCGGCGGCTCGCCGGTCATGGCGCCTTGCGCAACCAGGTCTCGACGCCGGCGATGTGGGCGGTCATCCAGGCGCGGGCGGCCTCGGCGTCGCGGATCTCGATCGCGTCCAGGATCGCGGCGTGTTCGGCCAGCGTGCGTTCGACCGCGCCGGCCTGGGTGACGCCGCGCCAGATCCGGGCCCGCTGAGTCGCGCCGGAGATGCCGTCCAGCAGCGAGCAGACCACCTGGTTGCCGGTCGCCTCGGCGATCCCGCGATGGAACTGCAGGTCGTTCGCCACCAGTTCCTCGACCGAGGCGTCCGGCGCCAGGTCGCTGGTCAGCAGTCGCAGCTCGGTGACCTGCTCCGCGGTGATCCGGGTCGCGGCCAGCGCGGCGACACCGGGCTCGAGCAACCGCCGTACCTCGAAGAACTGCAGGACCGAGTCGTCGCGGTGCAGGTCGACCATGAAGTTCAGCGCGTCCAGCAGGTGCGCCGAGTCGAGACTCGTCACGTACGTGCCGTCGCCGTGCCGGACGTCCAGCACGTTGACGAGCGTCAGTGCCTTCACCGCTTCCCGCAGCGAGTTCCGCGACAGCCCCAGCCGGGCGGCGAGATCCGCCTCCTTCGGCAGCCGGTCGCCGGGTCCCAGTTCCCCCGAGGTGATCATCCCCTTGATCTTGACGATCGCCTCATCCGTCAACGCCATTCAATCAGTATGCCGTCAGCGGGGGCCCAAAGGACTGGAGGTGTTGTCCGCCCGACGAGCCCCTCCCGCCTGCGTCCCGGAGCTGCGCACGCTCGACGAGCAGGTGGCTACCATCCCGGCATGAGCGCGACGCCCGGTTACTCCGGCAAGCCGCTGGCTGCCAAGCTCGGGATCAAGCCGGGGCACCTGGTCCTGCTCGACAACGCGCCGGCCGGTTTCGTCCTCGACGGGCTCCCGGCCGGTACGTCGGTCGCGCGCCGGCCCACCCGGACGTCGTACGACGTCGTGCTGATGTTCTGCCCGAACCGGGCCCGGCTCACCCGGCGCCTCCCAGTGCTGCTCGAGCGGACCGCGACCGCCGGGATGATCTGGGCTGCGTGGCCGAAGCGCTCGTCCGGCGTTCCCAGCGACCTGGACGAGAACGGGATCCGCGAGCTCGCACTCCCGCTCGGCGTCGTCGACGTGAAGGTCTGCGCGATCGACACGACCTGGTCGGGGCTGAAGCTGGTCCGGCGGCTCGCGAACCGATGAAGGCCAATCATCCCCAACTGGACTGATTCCGCACGTGACGTTGGCCACACTTCTGCGCGATCCTGATCGTCACAGGTCGCGAGTGGACAACTGCATACAGTGGCCAGCCACGCTCAGCCCGCCGTACCCGGCCCAACTCGGGCGAACGCCGGAAAGCCACCTCTGCAAGGCGTCCCGCAACCGCGGCCGTCACTCTCCGCTCCGACCGGACGTGAGCGGACGGCGTGTGGCCTGAAACACCTTTGTGAGCAGTGTTTCAGGCGTCGGCAGATCCGCTCGCCGGGGCCCGACCACTCGACACACTGGTCCGGTGGTCCCCGGCTGTGGAAGTGGTCCGCGTGCTATTAGCCTTTGCTTGGGGCACCACCCATAACATCAGCATGACCAACCCGTGGTACCGGACCCGAAATCGGAAGAGGCGAACTGCCAAGTGGCCACCGAGCCATCAGACACCAATCCCCTAGCAGCCTTCGGTGCGAACGAATGGCTGGTCGACGAGTTGTACGAGAAGTACCTGCAGGACCCGAAGTCGGTGGATCCGGCGTGGTTGGACTTCTTCAAGACGTACAAGCCAGGTGACGCGACGCCGGTGACGACCACCCCGGCCGACGCTCCCCGGCCGGACGCGGTGTCCGACAACAAGACCCCTGAGGCGCCGAGCCGCGGCACCGCTGCCGCAGCGCCCGCCTCGAGCGCTCCCGCCGCGACGACCGCCGCGAAGCAGCCCTCCACGCCGGCGCCGGCCGCTGCCCAGGCCGCACCCCAGCAGCAGCCCGCAGCCAAGCAAGCACCGGCCCGGTCCGGCGCCCCGACCGGAGGCAAGGTGAACCAGCCGCCCAAAGCCCAGCCCAAGCCCGCTCCCGCGACCAGCTCGGACGCCGAGCGGCTGATCCTGCGCGGAGGCCCGGCGCGGACCGCTCAGAACATGGAGACCAGCCTCACGGTCCCCACGGCGACGAGCGTGCGGCAGGTGCCGGTCAAGCTGCTGATCGACAACCGCATCGTCATCAACAACCACCTCAAGCGCGCCCGCGGCGGCAAGGTGTCCTTCACGCACCTGATCGGCTGGGCGCTGGTCAAGGCCCTGAAGACGCTGCCGGACATGAACGCGTCGTACGACGAGACCGACGGCAAGCCGACCCTGGTGCACCCGGCGCACATCAACCTCGGCCTGGCCATCGACATGCAGAAGCCGGACGGCACCCGGCAGCTGCTGGTGCCGTCGATCAAGGCCGCCGAGGAGATGACCTTCGCGGACTTCTGGATGGCCTACGAGGACATCGTCCGCCGGGCCCGGGACAACAAGCTCGCGCTGCCGGACTTCCAGGGCACCACGATCAGCCTGACCAACCCGGGCACGATCGGCACCCAGCACTCGGTGCCGCGGCTGATGACCGGCCAGGGCTGCATCATCGGCGTCGGCGCCATGGAGTACCCGCCGGAGTACCAGGGCGCGGCCGACGAGACGATGGCCAAGCTCGCGGTCAGCAAGGTGATGACGCTGACCTCGACGTACGACCACCGGATCATCCAGGGCGCCCAGTCGGGTGAGTTCCTGCGCCGGCTGCACCAGCTGCTGCTCGGCGGCGAGGGCTTCTACGACGAGATCTTCCAGTCGCTGCGGATCCCCTACGAGCCGATCCGCTGGGCGGCCGACCTCCCGCACAGCCACGAGGAGGACATCAGCAAGCAGGCCCGGATCCTCGAGCTGATCCACGCGTTCCGGGTGCGCGGCCACATCATGGCCGACACCGACCCGCTGGAGTACAAGCAGCGCAGCCACCCGGACCTGGACGTCGCCACCCACGGCCTGACGCTGTGGGACCTGGACCGCGAGTTCGCCACCGGCTCGTTCGGCGGCGGCGACCGGCGGTTCATGAAGCTGCGCGAGATCCTCGGCATCCTGCGCGACTCGTACTGCCGGACCACCGGTATCGAGTACATGCACATCCAGGACCCCGAGCAGCGCAAGTGGATCCAGGAGCGGGTCGAGCGCCCGCACACCAAGCCGCCGCGCGAGGAGCAACTGCGGATCCTGGCCAAGCTGAACGAGGCCGAGGCGTTCGAGACCTTCCTGCAGACCAAGTACGTCGGTCAGCGCCGGTTCTCGCTCGAGGGCGCGGAGACCACGATCCCGCTGCTCGACGAGCTCTGCGAGGAGGCGGCCGGCGCCGGGCTGGACGAGGTCGCGATCGGGATGGCGCACCGCGGCCGGCTGAACGTGCTGGCGAACATCGTCGGCAAGTCGTACGGCCAGATCTTCCGCGAGTTCGAGGGCAACATCGACCCGCGGACCGTGCAGGGCTCCGGCGACGTCAAGTACCACCTGGGCGCCGAGGGCGAGTTCGTCTCCGAGTTCGGCGACAAGATCAAGGTCTCGGTGGCGGCGAACCCGTCGCACCTGGAGACCGTCGACCCGGTGCTCGAGGGCATCGTCCGGGCCAAGCAGGACATCCTGGACCGCGGCGCCGCGTTCCCGGTGCTACCGGTGCTCGTCCACGGTGACGCGGCCTTCGCCGGCCAGGGTGTGGTGGCTGAGACGCTGAACCTGTCCCAGCTGCGCGGCTACCGCACCGGCGGCACGATCCACGTGATCGTGAACAACCAGGTCGGCTTCACCACCTCGCCGGCCTCGTCCCGCTCGTCGATGTACTCCACCGACGTCGCGCGGATGGTGCAGGCGCCGATCTTCCACGTCAACGGCGACGACCCCGAGGCCTGCATCCGGGTCGCGGACCTGGCCTTCGAGTACCGCCAGGCGTTCAACAAGGACGTCGTCATCGACCTGGTCTGCTACCGCCGCCGCGGTCACAACGAGGGTGACGACCCGAGCTTCACCCAGCCGCTGATGTACGACCTGATCGAGCAGAAGCGCTCGGTCCGCAAGCTCTACACCGAGGCCCTGATCGGTCGTGGCGACATCACGATCGAAGAGGCCGAGCAGGCGATGCAGGACTTCCAGCAGCGCCTGGAGCGGGTGTTCGCCGAGGTCCGGGACGCGAAGAACGAGCCGGACACGCCGCCGCCGTACGTGACCGCTCCGGACTACCCGAACAAGCCGGAGGGTCCGGACGCGACCGCGATCAGCGTCGAGACGCTGAAGAAGATCGCCGACGCCTACACGACGCTGCCGGAAGGCTTCACCGTGCACCCGAAGGTGCAGCCGCAGCTGCAGCGCCGGGCGCACGCGATCACCGAGGGCCCGCTCGACTGGGCCAGCGCGGAGATCACCGCCTTCGGCTCGCTGCTGCTCGACGGGCGCCCGGTCCGGCTGGCCGGTCAGGACAGCCGCCGCGGCACGTTCGTGCAGCGGTTCGCCGCCGTCATCGACCGGGTCAACGGGCAGGACCACGTCCCGCTGCAGCACCTGGACGAGGAGAACCAGGGCAACTTCTACGTCTACGACTCGCTGCTCAGCGAGTACGCCGCGCTCGGCTTCGAGTACGGGTACTCCGTGGCGCGGCCGGAGGCGCTGGTGCTCTGGGAGGCGCAGTTCGGCGACTTCGTGAACGGCGCCCAGTCGGTCATCGACGAGTACATCTCGTCCGGTGAGGCGAAGTGGGGCCAGAAGTCCGGCGTCGTACTGCTGCTGCCGCACGGCTACGAGGGCCAGGGCCCGGACCACACCTCGGCCCGGATCGAGCGGTTCCTGCAGCTGTGTGCCGAGGACGCGATGACCGTCGCGCAGCCGTCGACCCCGGCGTCGTACTTCCACCTGCTCCGCCGGCACACGCTCGGCGAGGAGCACGTCCCGATGATCGTCTTCACGCCGAAGCAGCTGCTGCGGCGCAAGGAGGCGGTGTCGCAGCCGGAGGAGCTGACCCACGGCACCTTCCGGCCGGTCATCGGCGACGCCGAGGCCGAGGCGAACGCGGGCGCCGTCGAGCGGGTCATCCTGGCCTCGGGCCGGATCGTGTACGACCTGCTCGCCGAGCGGAAGAAGGTCGAGCCGGACAAGATCAGCACCGCGATCCTCCGGGTCGAGCAGCTCTACCCGCTGCCCGCGGACGAGGTCGTCGCCGAGCTGGCGAAGTACCCGAACGCGACCGAGATCCGCTGGGTCCAGGACGAGCCGGCGAACCAGGGTCCGTGGCCGTTCATGGCGCTGAACCTGACCGAGCACCTGGGCGGCAAGCCGTTCTACCGGGTGTCCCGGCCGGCCATGTCCGCCCCGGCGGTCGGCTCGCACGGTGTCCACGGCACCGAGCAGGCGACGCTGCTGAAGCAGGCGTTCAGCTGACGTGTACTTCACCGACCGCGGGATCGAGGAGCTCGAGAAGCGCCGGGGCGAGGAAGAGGTCTCCCTCGCCTTCGTCGCCGAGCGGCTGCGTGAGTTCGTCGACCTGAACCCGGAGTTCGAGACGCCGATCGAGCGCTTCGCCACCTGGCTCGCCCGCCTGGACGACGAGGACGACTAACCTGAGTGGATGCCCTTCGCCACGCACCCCGTACGCCGGGTCGCGGCGGCGGAGGGCATTCGTCTGTCCGGCCGCTGGCCGCACACGATTCCCGCCGTCCGCCAGCTACTGACCGACGGCTTGGACCTCGACGCCGGCGTCAGCTTCCTCGTCGGCGAGAACGGCGCCGGCAAGTCCACGCTGGTCGAGGCCATCGCCGTCGCCTTCGGCCTGTCCCCCGAGGGCGGCTCCACCGGCGCCCGCCTCACCACCCGCGCCACGGAGTCGTCCCTCGCCGACGACCTCCAGGTCACCCGCGGCGTCGGCGCCAAACGGGCGGGCTTCTTCCTGCGCGCCGAGACGATGCACGGCTTCTACACCTACCTGGAGCAGAACCCGAAGACCTCCGGCCCACCGGACCCGGTCTTCCATGAGCTGAGCCACGGCGAGAGCTTCCTGACCCTCATCAACGACCGCTTCACCCGGCAGGGCTTCTACTGCCTCGACGAGCCCGAGTCCGCCCTCTCGTTCTCCAGCAGCCTCGCCGTGGTCGGCGTACTGCAACGCCTGGCCGAGTCCGGCTCGCAAGTGTTGTGCGCGACGCATTCACCCGTGATCGCAGCCCTGCCGGGCGCCACCATCCTCGAGGTCGGCGAGTGGGGCATCCGGCGTACGACGTGGTCCGACCTGGAGCTCGTACAGAACTGGAAGGCGTACCTACAGGCGCCGGAGCGCTATCTGCGGCACGTGCTCTAGTCCGTGTGCGGCGGTCTGGTACGACGTGGCGGGTCGGGGGCCAGGGTGCCGTCGGGGGCGATGTGTTCGAAGATCTGGTCGACCAGGTTCAGGACGTGCGGGTCGTCGACGGTGTAGATGTGCCGACGGCCCTCGCGGCGGGCGGTGATGATGCCCGCCAGGCGGAGCTTGCCGAGGTGCTGGCTGGCCGTGGCGATACTGACGCCGACCCGGTCCGCCAGGGTGCCGACGTCGTACTCCCCTTGGGCGGCCAGCGACACCAGGTGCAGCCGGACCGGAGCGGAGAGCATGGCGAAGGTGCCCGCGGCGGATTCGAGCTGCGCCTTCGTCGGTTCAGGGTTCGTCATCGCGCTGTCATTGTGACCGCTGGAGCGGTCTCCGGGCAGTCCGGCGTGCCGTGGTGAGGACGGTCTCATACTTTCGCAATTGCGAAAGTATCGAAACTACGGCAAGCTGGAACCATGTTCCGAGCCGTCCGCCCTGTGCTGTTGCTGCTCGCGGTGGCGATCCCCGCCGTCGTCCTGCGGCTCACCGGCACCCATCCCCCGGCACTGGCCTCGATGCTGATCTTCGGCCTCGCCGTGGTCGCCGCCTCGTTCGTGCTGGCCTGGGCCGCGGAGGCGGCGGAGATGGACATCTCGGGCGGTCTGGCGATCGCTCTGCTCGCGGTCATCGCGGTCCTCCCGGAATACGCGGTGGACCTGTATTTCGCGCACACCGCGGGCACGAACCCGGACTACGTGCAGTACGCCGCCGCCAACATGACCGGCTCGAACCGGTTGCTGCTCGGCCTCGGCTGGTCCAGCGTCGTCCTGATCAGCCTGTACGTCGCTTCGCGGCGCAGCGGGCGCTCGGTCAAGGCCCTCGTCCTCGAGACCGGGTACCGGCGTGAGCTGGGCTTCCTCGCGGTCGCCGGTGTGGTCGCGTTCGTGATCCCGGTGACCGGTGAGATCCATCTGGTGCTCGGGCTGCTGCTGCTCGCGTTCTTCGCCTACTACCTGTTCCGCGCGGCGACGTCGGAGCACGACGACGAGCCGGACCTGATCGGGCCGGCGGCGACGATCGGCGCACTGCCCACGACCACGCGGCGGATCGTGGTGGCGAGCATGTTCGTGGTGTCGGCCGGGGTGATTCTCGCCGCGGCCGAGCCGTTCGCGGACTCGCTGGTCGCGGGCGGGCAGGCGCTCGGCATCGACCAGTTCCTGCTGGTCCAGTGGCTGGCGCCGCTGGCGTCCGAAGCGCCGGAGTTCATCGTCGCGCTGCTGTTCGCGTGGCGCGGCAAGGGCGCCGCGGCGCTCGGATTGCTGATCTCGGCCAAGGTGAACCAGTGGACCCTGCTGATCGGGAGCCTGCCGATCGCGTACGGGCTCGGTGGCGGCGGCGCCGCGCTGCACCTCGACGGGCGGCAGATCGAGGAGTTCCTGCTGACCGCCACGCAGACCCTGCTCGGCATCGCGATCCTGCTGAGCCTGCGCTTCCCCCGCTGGGCGGCGTGGACGTTGCTCGGGCTGTTCGCGGTCCAGTTCGCCGTACCCGGTCAGAGCGGGCGCTACGTGATCAGCGCGGTCTATCTGGTGCTCGCGATCGGCGCGGCCGTCCACAACCGGGACCACCTGGTGCGGACGATCATGGCCCCGTTCCGCAGCACCGAAGAGCTGGTCGAGGCCGAGCGCGCCGACGAGCTCGTCAAGGTCTGAGGTCCCTTTGTTAGCGTGCACCGGTGGAACCACTGGAGCACGTGCCCTGGCCGCCTGAGCCGATCAAGAGCGAGCGGCTCGTGCTTCGCGAGGCCGAAGGGCGCGACCGTACGGCGTTCATCGAGCTGCTCGCCTCACCCGAGGTCAACGCGTACGTCGGCGGTCCTCGGCCGCGCGCCGAGCTCGAGCGCGAGCTGCCTGAGACGCCCGAGCGGTGGCCCGGGAGCTTCGTGGCCGAGCTCGACGGGGCGATGATCGGTCAGGTTCTGCTCAGGAGAGCAACCGGGCATCGCCGGCCGTCGGCCACCGGCAAGGCCGATCTCGGCTATCTGTTCCTGCCGCGGGCCTGGGGATTCGGGTACGCCGCCGAGGCCTGCGCGGCTGCGCTCGGCTGGTTCGACGGCGTACTTCCCGGCGAGCAGGTCGTGCTCACCACCCAGAGCGCGAACGTCAGTTCCCTGCGCCTCGCCGCGAAGCTCGGGTTCGCCGAGGTGGAGCGGTTCGAGGCGTGGGGCGCCGAGCAGTGGCTCGGTCTGCGCGTCAGCTCGCCTGCTGTTCAGTGATGATCGTGGGGCGGCTGCGGCGTTCCTGAGGGCCGGGGCGGCCACGGCGGCGGCCGGAGAGGAACTTCTCGCCGGCGGCGGTGCCGGTGAACTTCGTCCGGCGGGCCCATTCCCGGCATTCGTCGATCACCGGGCACGACGTCAGGCAGAGCGCCTGCGCCTTGCGCTGCTCCCACTGGCTGGCGTTCTCGTCGTACGACGGCGCCTGTCCGACACACGCGGCCTTCATCATCCAGTTGTCGGCCGGGTCAACGATCACCGTCAAAGTAGGCCTCATGGGCTCCCCTGCTCCTCATCGATCGGGCGGATCGGTAGGAACAGAGTGCGCCCATCGCGTTGCTGCGATGCGACGCGAATGTTTCAGCCGTGAAACTTACCGCCGCTGAGCTGTCACATCCGTGCCGGTGTCACACCTTGGGCACCGGCCAACCGTCCGGCCGGCCTCGAAACGGTTGATCCGCGCTCAAGGTCTCAGCGGCGGACGAGGCGGATCTCGTGGAGGTCGAAGTACGGGTCGTGCTTGCCGGTGCCGTCCGGCTCGAAGCCGTGGCGCTGGTAGAACGTGCGGGCCTGCTGGTTGCCCTCGAAGACCCAGAGGAACGCCGGCTGCTTGCCCACGGCAACGTCGAGCAGCCGGCCGCCGAGGCCGGTCCGCCAGAACGCCCGCCGGGTGTAGATCGCCTCCAGCTCGAACGGCACCGGCGCGTCGTCGTCGCGCCCCGGACCGGTACCGATGAACCCGGCCACACGGTCCTGGATCGGCGCTGCGGGATCCGGGTTGAGGGCGATCCAGCGATCGGCGCCGTCCGCGAGCCGCGTCGACCAGCGCTCGATCCGGCGTTCGATGTCCGAGGTGCGCTCGAGCAGCAGATCAGCCGGCACGAGACCGGCGTACGCCTCCCGCCAGCACAACAGATGGCACCACGCGCCGGCCTCGGCGTCGTCGACCGTGGCCGGCCTGATCTCGGGTTGCACTCAGACAGTAAAGACGATCTTGCCGAACACGTCGCCCGCGTTCATCTTCTCGAAGCCGGTGCGCGCCTCGGCGAGCGGCAGGACCGAGTCGATGTGCGGAGCGATCCCGGCGTTCGCCATGAACTGCACCAGCTCGGCCAGCTCGGTCCGGGTCCCCATCGTCGAGCCCTGCACCCGCAGCTGCAGGAAGAAGATCCGGTTCAGCTCGGCCGACTTCGGCGCCTGACCGCTGGTCGCGCCGGAGATCACCAGCGTGCCGCCCTGCTTCAGCGACTTCAGCGAGTGCGACCAGGTGGCCTGCCCGACAGTCTCCATCACGGCGTCGACCCGCTCCGGCAGCCGCGCCCCGGACTCGAACGCGTCGTGCGCGCCGATCTCGAGTGCCTTCGCCCGCTTGGCCTCGTCCCGGCTGGTCGCCCAAACCCGGATCCCCGCGGCTCGCGCCAGCGTGATCAGCGCGGTCGCGACACCACCGCCGGCGCCCTGCACGAGCACCGTGTCGCCCGGCTTCAGACCCGACTGCGTGAACAGCATCCGGTACGCCGTCAGCCACGCCGTCGGCAGGCACGCGGCCTGCTCGAAGCTCATCCCGGCCGGCTTCGGTACGACGTTGCGCGCAGGTACGGCGACCTTCTGCGCGAGGGTTCCCTGGTACCGCTCACTCAGCAGCGACCGCTTCGGGTCGAGCGTCTCGTCGCCCTTCCACGCCGGGTCCGAGACCACCGCATGGACGACAACCTCGTTCCCGTCCGGGTCCACCCCCGCCGCGTCACATCCGAGGATCATCGGCAGACTCTGCTCAGCCAGCCCGACCCCCTTCAGCGACCACAGGTCGTGATGGTTGAGCGCGGTCGCCTTGACGTCGATCGTCACCCACCCCTCAGGCACGGTCGGCTCAGGCCGCTCCCCCACCTCCAACGCGGCAGTCGGGGTCTCAGCATCGAACTTGGCAGCATAGGCAGCAAGCATGCGAACCACCTTAGGCGCTGGTCTCCCCACCGTCAGTGTCCGACCTCACCACGCCGCCGCCACCGCATTTGCCTGGCCGGCCAGGGAGCTTGGGGGTTTGTCACCCATAACCAGGGTGACAAACCCCCAACGGCGCTGGTGGACCAGGGAAATTGGGTCAGGCCGGGCGGGCTACGCCGTCGGTGTGGGCGGCGGATGCGACTGCTTCGGCTACGGCGGGGGCTACTCGGGGGTCGAAGGGGGACGGGATGATGTAGTCGGGGCGTACGTCTTCCGGAGAGATCAGGGCTGCCAGGGCGTCGGCGGCGGCGAGTTTCATGCCTTCGGTGATGCGGGACGCGTTGGCGTCGAAGGCGCCGCGGAAGATGCCGGGGAAGGCCAGGACGTTGTTGATCTGGTTGGGGAAGTCGGAGCGGCCGGTGGCGACGACGGCGGCGTGGCGGTGGGCGATGTCGGGGTGGACCTCGGGGTTCGGGTTCGCCAGGGCGAAGATCATCGCGTCGTCGGCCATTTGAGCGACGGCCTCCTCGGGGACCGTGCCGCCGGAGACGCCGAGGAAGAGATCCGCGCCGACGAGCGCGTCGACCAGCCGGCCGGACAGGCCGCCGGTGTTGGTGTCCCGGGCGAGCGACAGCTTCACCGGGTTCAGGTCGGGGCGGTCCTCGTGCAGGACACCCTTGCTGTCCACGACCGCGAGATCGCCGACGCCCGCCTGCAGCAGGATCCGCGCACACGCGACCCCGGCCGCACCCGCACCCGAGATCACGACCCGGATGTCCGAGATCGACTTCCCCGTGACCCGCAAGGCGTTGCGCAGCGCCGCGAGGACGACGACCGCCGTACCGTGCTGGTCGTCGTGGAAGACCGGGATGTCGAGCCGCTCCTTCAGCCGGCGCTCGATCTCGAAGCAGCGCGGCGCGGAGATGTCCTCGAGGTTGATCCCGCCGAACGTCGGCGCCATCCGGGCGACCGTCTCGACGAACTCGTCCACGTCGGTGCAGTCCAGCGCGATCGGCACCGAGTCGACGCCGCCGAACTCCTTGAACAGCAGGGCCTTGCCCTCCATCACCGGCAGCGACGCGGCCGGGCCGATGTCGCCGAGGCCGAGGACGGCGGTGCCATCGGTGACGACCGCGACGACGTTGGACTTCCAGGTGTACCGCCGGACCAGCGACGGGTCTTCGGCGATCGCGGTGCAAACCCGGGCGACGCCGGGGGTGTACGCCTTCGACAGGTCGTCGGCGTCGCGGACGTGCACCGAGGACGTGACCTCGATTTTGCCGCCGCGATGCAGTTCGAAGACGGCATCGCCGGCGTGGGGATCAGTGGGAACGGACGACTCAACAGGTTGGGCGACCATGCGGGGACCCTTCAAGGAATCTCGAGCGGAACGTGTGATGGTGGGCGTTCGATGAGGGTGCGTCGAACGGCGCCGTTGCCAGGGGGTCACCCGTCGGCAACGAGTAAACCACATGCCTCACTGGTCTGCTGTGAGAGGCCCCACATCCTCCCGACGTGTGCCAGGATGCGGGGATTCACAACCCCTGTCGAGGAGATTTCGCGATGAACATCGTCCCCACTCTCCGCAGGCGCCGGGCGCAGGCAGTCGCCTCGGCCGCCGTGCTCGCGCTCACACTGGCCGCCTGTGGCGGCGGCTCGGACGGCGGCGGAGGTTCCGAGGACAAGGCCAAGGCGGCCGGCATCACGCTGGTCAAGCCCGGCAAGCTGACCATCTGCACGCACCTGCCGTACAAGCCCTTCCAGTACAAGGACGGCACCAAGGTCGTCGGCTTCGACGTCGACCTGCTCGACCTGGTCGCCAAGGATCTCGGCCTGGAGCAGGACGTCGTCAACATCGAGTGGGCCCAGGTCACCTCGGGCGCCGCGTTCCAGGCGAAGAAGTGCGACATGGGCATGGGCGCGATGACGATCACCAAGGAGCGCCAGGCCGCGATCAGCATCACCGAGCCGTACATGGACGCCACCCAGGTGCTGATGACCAAGAAGGACTCCGGCATCAAGTCGCTGGCGGACCTGCGGGGCAAGAAGCTCGGCGCGCAGGCCGACACCACCGGCAAGAAGTACGCCGACGACAACGCGGCGGCCAACGGGTACACGGTGATCCCGTTCAACGACCTCGCGCTGCAGGAGAACAACGTGAAGTCCGGCCGGGTCGACGCCGCGATCAACGACAACGGCGTGCTGTACGACTTCGTCAAGGAGAACCCGGACATGGCGGTCGTCGCCGAGTTCAACACCGGCGAGCAGTACGGGTTCGGCGCGCTCAAGGACGGCAGCGGCCCGAAGCTGGTGACCAAGTTCAACGAACTGCTGACCAAAGCCAAGTCGGACGGCAAGTACAACGAGATCTACAAGAAGTGGTTCGGGGTTGAGCCGACGAAGTGAGCACATCGACGCAAGACGTTGAGCGGAAGGGGCTGAGCCCGCGGCAGCGGGCCCAGCGCTCCCGCTGGATCCAGTACGCCGTGCTCGTCGTCCTGGTCCTGGTCGCCGCGTTCAGCGCGAACTGGGGCCAGATCGTCAGCGTCTTCTTCAAGCCCGAGTTCATCAAGTCGACGTTCCAGGACGGCGTCCTCCAGGCGCTGGTGAAGACGCTCGAGTACACCGCCGGCGCGTTCGTGATCGGGCTCGCGGGCGGCACGCTGCTGGCGCTGATGAAGCTCAGCCAGGTCGGCCCGTACCGGTGGATCGCGACGGCGTACATCGAGTTCTTCCGCGGCCTTCCGGCGATCGTGGTGTTCATCGCGTTCAGCCTGCTGCCGCTGGCGTTCCCGGGGATGACGATCCCCTGGGACCCGTACGGCGTGGTGTGGCTGGCGCTCGGCATCGTGGCCTCGGCGTACATGGCCGAGGTGATCCGGGCCGGCATCCAGGCGGTCCCGAAGGGACAGGTCGAGGCAGCCCGGTCACTCGGCATGCCGGCCGGCCTGGCGATGCGCAAGATCGTGCTGCCGCAGGCGTTCCGGATCGTGCTCCCGCCGCTGACCAACGACCTGATCCTGCTGGTCAAGGACTCCTCGCTGGTGTTCATGATCGGCGTCGCCGCGGACGGGTACGAGCTGACCGGCTTCGGCCGCGACCTGGCCAACACGTACTCGAACCTGACGCCGATCGTGGTCTGCGGGTTCTGCTACCTGCTCATCACCCTGCCGCTGGGCATCCTGGCCCGCCGGCTCGAGGCACGGACGGCGAGGACGCGCTAAATGGCTAGCCAGAATTCCTTCCCCACCCCACCACCCCGGTCGGTAGAGATCAAGAACCTCCATAAGTCCTTCGGCAGCAACCACGTCCTGCGCGGGATCGACTTCACCGTCGAGCAGGGCGAGGTGGTGTGCGTGATCGGCCCGTCCGGGTCCGGCAAGTCCACGCTGCTGCGCTGCGTGAACCTGCTGGAGACCCCGCAGGAAGGGCAGGTGATCGTCCGCGGCGAGGACATCACCGATCCGGACTGTCACCTGGACGCGGCCCGGCAGCAGATCGGGATGGTGTTCCAGCAGTTCAACCTGTTCCCGCACCTGTCCGCGCTGGCCAACTGCACCGTTGCCCAGCGCACCGTTCTGAAGCGGTCCGCGGAGGAGGCCGGCAAGGTCGCCCGCGCGAACCTGGAGCGGGTCGGGCTGAGCGAGAAGATCGACGCGTACCCGGCGCAGCTGTCCGGCGGCCAGCAGCAGCGGGTCGCGATCGCCCGCGCGCTGTCGATGGACCCGGCGCTGATGCTGTTCGACGAGCCGACGTCGGCGCTCGACCCGGAGCTCGTCGGCGACGTGCTCACGGTGATGCGCAAACTCGCGCTCGACGGGATGACGATGCTCGTCGTCACCCACGAGATGGCGTTCGCGCGCGAGGTGGCGGACCGGGTGGTGTTCATGGACGGCGGCGTGATCGTCGAACAGGGCCCGCCCGCCGACGTGATCGGCGACCCCAAGGAGGAGCGGACCCGCACGTTCCTCCGCCGGGTGCTCGACCCGACACACGTCGAGCCGACCCAGTAGCCGCCGTACCGCTGCAGTACAACCGCCGTACGTCGTGACGCTGTGTGTCCGGGTGGTCGACGGACCGCAGCGGAACGACGGTGCCCAAGCTACGAATAGGTCTCTGTTCGGGGTTCCTCCGTGCGCTGTCCGCAGGTCACTGTGTCAAGATGCGGACACATGGCACCGGGCCGACCGGTGCCCGGTTTTGGAGGACTAGATGTCTGTCCTGCGGAGGGCGCTGGTGCTGTCCGGCGTCCTGGTTCTCGCGGCCGCCGGGTGCGGCTCGAACTCTCTCGGAGGTGGCTCGTCCACCTCTCCCACGACGAGCGCCCCCTCCAGCGCCCCGTCGAGCGGTGGACCGGACCTCAGCGGCTCGTTGCCGGCCAAGATCAAGTCGGCCGGCAAGATCGTCGTCGGCGTCGACGCCAGCTACCCGCCGAACGAGTTCCTGCAGGGCGGCAAGACCGTGGTCGGGATGGACGTCGACCTGTTCAACGCCGTCGCGCAGAAGTTCGGCGTCACGGTCGAGTGGCAGCCCGCCGGGTTCGACACCATCATCACCGGTGTCCAGGGCGGCAAGTACGACGTCGGCGTCTCGTCGTTCACGATCAACGACAAGCGCAAGCAGCAGGTCAACATGGTCAGCTACTTCAACGCCGGCACCCTGTGGGCGACCGCGAAGGGCAACCCGAAGGGCATCAACGCCGACGACGCATGCGGCAAGACCGTCGCGGTGCAGAAGGGTACGACGCAGCTCGAGGACGACATGCCGAAGCGGCAGGCCGCGTGCAAGGCGGCCGGCAAGCCCGAGATCAAGCTGGTCGTCCGCGAGAAGCAGGACCAGGCGACCGCGGACCTGGTGGCCGGCAAGGCGGACGCGATGCTCGCCGACTCCCCGGTCGTGCTGTACGCGATCAAGCAGACCAACGGTCAGCTCGAGCAGCTCGGCGACATCTACGACGCCGCGCCGTACGGGTACGTGGTCCCGAAGAGCGAGACCGCGTTCGCGCAGGCCATCACCGAGGCGCTGAAGTCGCTCGACAGCGAGGGCACGTACAAGAGCACGCTGCAGAAGTGGAACAACGACTCGGGCGCGATCACCGACTTCGCCGTCAACCCGTGAGCTGACCGTCATGAGTACTGAAACTGAAGCCCGGCCGCAGGATGCTCCCGAGCGGCCGGGCGCGATCGACGCGGTACCGGTCCGGCATCCGGGCCGCTGGGTCGCGATCGCGGTGATCGCGGTGCTGGTCGCGATGCTGGTGCACCTGCTGGTCACCAACAAGGCGTTCGACTGGAGTTTCGTCTTCGAGGCGATGAAACAGCAGCCGGTGATCAACGGGTTCCTCAAGGGCACGCTGCTGGTCACCGCGCTGTCGATGATCGTCGGGGTCGGCGGCGGTGTGGTGCTGGCCGTGATGCGGCTGAGCGACAACCCGATCCTGTCCGGCGTGGCCTGGGTGTTCACCTGGTTCTTCCGGAGCATCCCGCGGTACATCCTGCTGTTCACGATGGGCACGCTGGGGATCTTGTTCCCGCAGGGCATCCAGCTCGGGATCCCGTTCGACTGGAAGATCATCGACTGGCTCGGGATGTCCGGCGACTGGCGGTTCTTCAGCCTGGACGCCAACCAGGTGTTCACCGGGATCGTTGCCGGTGTCATCGGTCTCGGGTTGTCCGAAGCGGCCTACATGGCCGAGATCGCCCGGGCCGGCATCCTCAGCGTCGACAAGGGCCAGGCCGAGGCCGCGGAGGCGCTCGGGATGAGCAACGGCAAGGTGATGCGCCGGGTGGTGCTGCCGCAGGCGATGCGGGTGATCGTGCCGCCGACCGGCAACGAGACCATCGCGATGCTGAAGGACACCTCGCTGCTGCTCGCGGTCCCGGTGATCGGCGAGCTGTTCTACCAGCTGCAGTCGATCGGCAGCACGTTCTACAAGACGTTCCCGATCGCGGTCGCCGCGACGCTGTTCTACCTGGCCGCGACCAGCGTGCTGATGGTCGGGCAGTACTTCCTCGAGCGGCACTTCGGTCGCGGATTCGGGACCGGCAAGGCACCGCGAGCCGCGCGGCCGGCCGGGGCAGGAGGCGCCTGATGCCGCTGGTGCACGCGGTCAACGTGACCAAGTCCTTCCACCACAACGAGGTCCTGAAAGGCATCGATCTGGATGTCGATCGCGGGCAGGTGGTGTGTCTGCTCGGCCCGTCCGGCTCCGGCAAGACGACCTTCCTGCGCTGCATCAACCAGCTCGAGACGATCGACGGCGGCCGGATCTGGGTCGACGACGAGCTGATGGGGTACACCGACCGCGACGGGAAGCTGTACCGCCTGAAGAACAAGGAGATCGCGGCCCAGCGGCGGGAGATCGGGATGGTCTTCCAGCGGTTCAACCTGTTCCCGCACAAGACCGCGCTGCAGAACATCGTCGAGGCGCCCACGCAGGTCAAGGGCGAATCGAAGAAGACGGCCCGTGAGCGGGCGATGAAACTGCTCGACCGGGTCGGTCTCGCGGACCGGTGCAACGCCTACCCGTCCCAGCTGTCGGGCGGCCAGCAGCAGCGGGTCGCGATCGCCCGGGCGCTGGCGATGCAGCCGAAGCTGATGCTGTTCGACGAGCCGACGTCGGCGCTCGACCCCGAGCTGGTCGGTGAGGTGCTCGCGGTGATGCGGGAGCTCGCCCTGGACGGGATGACGATGATCGTGGTGACCCACGAGATGTCGTTCGCCCGCGACGTCGCCGACACGGTCGTGTTCATGGACGGCGGCGTCGTGGTCGAGGCCGGCTCGCCCAAGGACGTGATCGGGAACCCGCAGCACTCCCGCACGCAGGCCTTCCTGTCCCGGCTGCGCTCGGAGCACGACCACCCGTAGCAGAATTTTCTCGTCCCGGTCGGCCCCGCCCGCCGTGCATCGAACGCGTTGAGGTTGGATGATGTACGGCGTGGGAGGTCGATCCGAGGGAGACGATGTGAGCAGCACGGGACGAGCCGCCGAGGTCCGCCTGAGTATCCCGGCGGACGGCGCCTACATCGCGGTGCCCCGGTCGGTGGTCGGCAACCTCGCGGCCCGCAACGATTTCACGCTGGACGCGATCGACGACCTGCGGATCGCCGTCGACGAGGCCTGCTCGCTGCTGCTGCCGCAGTCGGCCGACGGGGTGCTGGAGTGCGTGTTCGAGATCGCGCCGCCGCAGCTGACGGTGCGGACGAGCGCCGTCGTACCGAACGGCTGGCGCCCGGACACCACCTCGTTCGGCTGGACCGTGCTGACCGCCCTGGTGGAGTCGGCCGCCGCCGAGACCGTCGAGGGCCGGCTGACCATCACCGTGACGGCCACCGCGACCGCGACGGAGACCGCGTGACAGACGAGCACCTGGGCGAGTCCCAGGACTCCCCTGATCTGCGTACCCGGACTGCCGCACTGTTCCAGCAGATGGCGTCCGGCCGTCGCGATCCGGCGTCCGCAGCAGCCCGCGAGGGTCTGGTCGCGCTGCACATGCCGCTGGTGGAGCACCTGGCGCGCCGGTTCCGCAACCGCGGCGAGCCGTACGACGACCTCGTCCAGGTGGCCACGATCGGCCTGATCAAGGCGATCGACCGGTTCGACTCCGACCGCGGCGTCGAGTTCTCGACGTACGCGACGCCGACGATCCTGGGCGAGATCAAGCGCTACTTCCGGGACAAGGGCTGGGCGATCCGGGTGCCGCGGCGGCTGCAGGAGCTGCGGCTGTCGCTGACCGCGGCGACCGCCGAGCTGACGCAGGAGCTCGGCCGGGCCCCGACGGTGGCGGAGCTGTCGGAGCGCCTGGGGCTGTCGCCGGATCTGGTGATCGAGGGCCTGGAGTCAGCGAACGCTTACAACACGCTGTCCCTGGACGCTCCCGATCAGAACGAGACCGACGCGACGACGGTCCTGGACGGCCTGGGCGGCGAGGACGAGGCGCTGGAGAGCGTGGAGTACCGGGAGTCGCTGAAGCCGCTGCTGGCGCAGCTGGACACCCGGGAGAAGCGGATCCTCACGCTGCGGTTCTTCCGCGGGATGACACAGTCGCAGATCGCCGAGGAGATCGGGATCTCGCAGATGCACGTCTCCCGGCTGCTCGCCCGGACCCTCACCGAGCTGCGCACCGGCCTGCTGAAGGAGTAGCTAGAGGACGGGGTGGTCGTTGGAGCTACCACCGATCAGGGCCTCGAACGACGCCTTCTGGAACAGGCAGACCAGGACCACGACGGCCAGTACGGCGAGCACGACCGCGATCGCCGGGGCGCCGCCGTTCCAGACGCTGTACGCGACCAGGAGCTGGATCAGCTGCGTGAACACCGTCGGCCCGCGGCTCCACCGTGCCGCCCGCCAGAGGCCACGCACGGCGACCAGAACGAGCGCCACGCCGTACACCAGGAAGAAGCCGGCGGTGGTCAGTCCGAGCACCAGCCGGGCGCTGTGAATCGTCAAGGCTTCGGCAATTCCGAGAACGATGAGCACGAGCCCTTCCACAGCGACCACTGCCGCGGCTAATTTGAGCGGTCTCGGGACTGCGGCAGCTGGGGAGTCGGTCGGCACTTCGCCAGCTTAGTGCCCGGTGCCCGGGTGGGTCCGTGAACCTCGGCCCTACAGGGATTTGAGGTTGTGCGTAACCAAAAGAAGGTTGCAGCGGTTACTTGCAGTGAACGGGTGCTTGCGGAAGGACCGCTCCGTCCGATTACCGGATGGAGAGAACCGCCGT
Organism: Kribbella sp. NPDC050459; assembly: GCF_040655315.1. Lineage (NCBI taxonomy): Bacteria > Bacillati > Actinomycetota > Actinomycetes > Propionibacteriales > Kribbellaceae > Kribbella > Kribbella sp. NPDC050459. Next base: position 40,823 of record NZ_JBFAJQ010000002.1, read on the forward strand.
GTGCCAGTTCGAAGTGTTAAGGAAGCGTTGTGATCGGATCGACAACTCCATAACCCTTGTTTCGATCCCCCAAGATTGGGAACATGGTCTCGTTCGTGAAAGCGTTCACAACAAGACGCGGCACCGACCCCCGTGCGTCACGAACCGACGAGTACAGCACCGCTGATTGGGCACAGACCTACCCGTCAGCCTACGTCAACTACTGAGAGAGATGGGATCCGCCATGGATTGGCGCCACCGGGCCGTATGCCTCGACGAGGACCCGGAACTGTTCTTCCCCATCGGCAACACCGGGCCCGCGATCATGCAGATCGAAGAGGCCAAGCAGGTGTGCCGACGCTGCGACGTGCGTGAGCAGTGCCTCGCGTGGGCGCTGGAAGCCGGCCAGGACCACGGTGTCTGGGGCGGCCTGAGCGAGGACGAGCGCCGCGCGCTGAAGCGCCGCAACGCCCGTCAACGCATCCGCACCGCCTGAGCAAGTCCTCCTTCGAGGCCCCGCGGAAAGTACCGCGGGGCCTTTGTGTTTCCCCGGCCGTCAGTCCTTCACCGGGATGTCCAGGGTGACCTGGGTGCCGGGACGGCCGTCGTGGCGGTTGCCGAACTCCAGGGTGCCGTCGAGTTCACCGAGAACCAGCGTGCGGACGATGGACAGGCCCAGATTGCCGGACAGTTCGGAGTCGAAGTTCGTCGGCAGGCCCTTGCCGTCGTCGATCACGTCGATGTGCAGCCGGCCGACCGAGCGCTCGGCGGTGAGCTCGATCGTCCCGCTCGTCTCGGCCCCGTCGCGGGCGCCGAAGGCGTGCTCGACCGAGTTCTGCATCAGTTCGGTCAGCACCATCGCCAGCGGCGTCGCGATCTCCGAGTCGAGGACGCCGAACGATCCGCTGCGCCGGGTCTCCACGGCGGTCGCGACCGTCGACACGTCCGCGACCATCGCGCCGACCCGGTCGGCCACGTCGTCGAAGTCCACGTGCTCGTCGAACGACTCCGACAGCGTCTCGTGGACGATCGCGATCGACCCGACCCGCCGGACCGCCTCGGCGAGCGCGGCCTGCCCTTCCGGGACGGTGATCCTCCGGGCCTGCATCCGGAGTAACGCCGCGACCGTCTGCAAGTTGTTCTTGACGCGATGATGAATCTCCCGGATGGTCGCCTCCTTGGTGACCAGCTCCCGCTCCCGGCTGCGCAGCTCCGTGACGTCGCGGAGCAGGATCAGCGCCCCGACATGCTGGCCGTCGGCCCGCAGCGGGATCGCGCGCAGGAACAGCGTGGCGTCGGAGTTCTCGATCTCGATCTCCTTGGCCGCGCGCCCGGTGACCACCGACGCGAGCACGTCGTCGACCTTGTGCCCGGACTGCAGCAGCTCGGCGGTCACGTCCTTGAGCCGCGAGCCGACCAGGTCGGTGACGAGTCCCATCCGGCGGTACGCGGACAACGCATTGGGGCTCGCGAACGTCACCATCCCGTGCCGATCGACCCGGATGCAGCCGTCACCGACGCGTGGCGTGGTGGACAGCAGCCGTTCCCCGCCGTACGGGAAGATGCCGTCGGTGATCATCCGGGCCAGGTCCGTCGCGCTCTGCAGGTACGCGATCTCCAGCCGGGACGGCGTCCGGACACCGAGCAGGTTGGTGTTCCGCGCGATCACCGCGATCACCCGGGAGCCGCGGCGGACCGGGATCGTCTCGACCCGGACCGGTACGTCGTCGCGCCATTCCGGATCGCCCTCGCGGCAGATCCGGCCGCCGTCGTACGCCTGGTCCAGCAGGTGCCGGCGGCCGCGCGGGATGAAGCTGCCGACGATGTCGTCGAGGTACGCCGTGGGGCCGGTCGTCGGCCGCATCTGCGCCCCGGCCCAGAACCCCAGCCCCTCGGTGTCGGGCAACCAGAGCACCAGGTCGGCGAACGACAGGTCGGCCAGCATCTGCCAGTCCGAGACGAGCAGCTGCAGGCGGTCCAGGTCGGCCTGGTCGAGCGTGGTGTGGTTGCGCGCCACATCGGTCAAAGACGGCACGTTCCGATGCTACCGAGGGCTTGTACCAGCTCCCGGGGTGGTCCGCTCGACAAGTGGGCGTGTGCGGGTGTTGATTGATCAGCTACAGATGAAAGGATGCTCGGGTGGAGTCGACGTACTGGCAGGACGTGATGGCCGCGGACTACGCGGTGCCGCACGACCGTACGCTGACCGAACTCACCGAGGAGCTCGTCCGCGGGCTGGCCAGCACCAACCCGCAGGTCCGGGACGCGCTCGCCTACCCGACGCTCGCCACCTGGCTCGAGCGCGGGGTGTACGACGACCTGTTGCCGGGCTTCGGTGACGGCCTCTGCGCCGGACTGAACTACGGCTTGGGTGAGGACGGCACCGACACGGTCTTCCGGCGCTCGTTCACCGCGCTGACGCTGGCGGAGGTGATCCACCGCGACAACGCCGAGTTCCTGGTGCACGACGAGGTGGTGATGCGCTGGGGCGACCGGCTGGCGACCTGGCTGCTGCGCGAGCGCGACCTGCGCGGATACGTCGAGGACTGCGGCTGGGCGCACGCCGTCGCGCACGGCGCCGACGCGATCGGCGCGCTGGCCCGGTCCCGGCACTGCGACACCGGCGTCCTGCGGGCGCTGCTCGACGTCCTCGCGGACCGGATCGTCAAGGACACGCCGTACCGCTGGGTGCACGAGGAGCACGACCGGGTCGCGCACGCGGTGATGACGGTCCTGCACCGGAACATGCTGACCAGCGACGAGCTCGAGCGCTGGCTGAAGCCGATCGCGGCGACCGCGGCCCAGCAGCCGTTGATGCACGAGACGCTGCCCGAGTGGCCGACGCCGAACGTGTTCAACGCCCGCGGCGTCCTGCACGTCCTGCTCAGCCAGCTCGCGATCGGGGTGAAGGGCTTCCCGATCCCGGGCGACGACGAGTTGTTCGGCCGCCCGATCGAGGCCCGGGCCGACCTGCTGCTGATGCTGACCGAGGCGGTGCAGGCCTCCCAGCCGTACATCTACCGGCCGGCGACGAATCCGTCCTAGCCCCCTACCGCGGCTGTCGCGACCACGGCCCGGTGGTCGGTCCCCTGGATCGGGTACGTCGAGAACTCGCCGGACTGGAACTGTCGCGACACCACGACGTGGTCGATCTGCGTCCGCAGCAGGGCCGGCTGGTCGGCCGGCCAGGTGCCGCGCAACCCGCCGCCGACGGTCGGCCCGACGCTGCGGCAGTAGCCGCCCAGCGCCTGCCGGAAGTCCGCGTGGTCGAGGGTCGCGTTGAAGTCGCCCGCGACGACCGTCGGCGGGTCCTGCGCGCACCACCGGCGGACGGTCTGCAGATCGTTCTTCCAGGTCGTCACCGCGTCCGGCAACGGCGGGTACCCGTGATAGGCGATCAGCCGGATCGGGCCGAGGTCGCCGCCGGTGACGACGACGTTGCCGAAAGTAGTGCCGCCCTCCGACCCGAACGTGACGGCGCCGAGCGACGCCGCGACCAGCACGCTCGTCGCGCTCTCGACCGCGCTGCTCGGCTGGGCCGTGAACCCCTTGTACTGCTGGTCCTGCAGCTGCGCCCGGATCTCCTCCCGGACATCGACCTGGGCCTCCGGCAACGACACCAGGTCCGGCTTGTGGTCCCGGATCAGCTGCGCCACGTCCGCAGCGCGGGCCCCGCCGCCGAGCACGTTGGCGACCATGATCGTCAGGACCCGGGCCCCGGCCGGCGCCGGACGCGCATCCGACAGTCGCCGCGGCGCGGTCAGCCCGGCACCGACCAGCGCCAGGACGGCGACCAGCGCGGCGGCGATCCGCCACCCCCGCCGTACCAGCATCAGCAGCGACAGCACCAGCACGACGACCAGACCTTGCGGACGGAACGCGGCGAGCTGGGCGAACGGCGTCACCTCGTCGAGCCCGAACAGCTCCGGATACAGCGGCACGGCAACGACGACGAGGAACAGTACGGACAGCACGACGCGCCGTACGAACCATGCCTTTTCGTTATCCATGCACCAACCTGATGGTCTAGTGGCCGGTCCGGCCGAACGGTAGCGTGCTCGGTTGCGCCTGTCCTGTCCCGAGGAGGTTGCATTGTCCCGATTGTCCGCGGTCAGACCCGCGTACTGGATCTCTGGCGTACTTCTGGCGGCAGCGGTCGTCCTACCGCTGCTCGTACCGACGTACGCCAAGGTCGACCCGCACCTGTGGGGTTTTCCCTTCTTCTACTGGTACCAACTGATGTGGGTGTTCCTGTCCGCAATCCTGGTCAGCATCAGCTACCGGCTGATCCGCACCGAGGAGCGCAAGCGGCGGGCGGCCCAGGGGCTTGGTGACCCTGATGCCGCGGACGGCGCCGGCGCGAAGGAGGGCGACCAGTGAACACCGATGTCAACTGGGTGCAGCTGATCATCGTCATCCTGATCTTCGGCGCCGTCACGGTGATGGGCTTCATGGCGTCCCGGTGGCGCAGCGCCGGCCACCTCGACAACCTCGACGAGTGGGGGCTGGGCGGGCGCGGCTTCGGCACGTTCATCACCTGGTTCCTGCTGGGTGGCGACCTCTACACGGCGTACACGTTCATCGCGGTGCCGGCCGCCATGTACGCGACCGGCGCGATCAGCGGCTTCTTCGCGGTGCCGTACACGATCGTCGCTTACCCGATCGTGTTCGTCTTCATGGCCCGGCTGTGGTCGGTCTCGCACCGGCACGGGTACGTCACGCCGGCCGACTTCGTCGGCGGCCGCTACGGCAGCAAGGCGCTGTCGCTGGCCGTGGCCGTGACCGGCATCCTGGCCACGATGCCGTACATCGCGCTGCAGCTGGTCGGTATGCAGGCGGTGTTCGAGACGATGGGCCTCGGCGGCAACAACACGCTCGCCAAGGACCTGCCGCTGCTGATCGCCTTCGCGGTGCTGGCGGCGTACACCTACTCCTCTGGTCTGCGGGCGCCGGCGATGATCGCGTTCGTCAAGGACATCCTGATCTACCTGGTGATCCTGGTCGCGATCTTCTACCTGCCGCACGTGCTCGGCGGCTGGGACTCGATCTTCGGTGCGGCGCAGGAGAAGCTGGCCAAGCCGAACCCGGCGACCGGCAAGCCGACCGGGGCGTTCATCCCGGGTGAGGCGGGCTACGTGTCCTACTGGACGCTGGCGCTCGGCTCCGCGATGGCGCTGTTCATGTACCCGCACTCGGTGACGGCGGTGCTGTCGACCAAGACCCGCAACGTCGTACGGCGCAACGCCACGCTGCTCCCGGCGTACTCGCTGCTGCTGGGTCTGCTCGCCCTGCTCGGCTTCATGGCGATCAAGGCGAACGTGAACATCAAGGGCCTGGACGGCCTGGCGAACCCGCAGCTGGCGATCCCGCGGCTGTTCGACCAGGAGTTCCCGGCCTGGTTCGCCGGGATCGCGTTCGCGGCGATCGCGGTCGGCGCGTTGGTGCCGGCGGCAATCATGTCGATCGCCGCCGCCAACCTGTTCACCCGCAACATCTACCGCGACTTCATCAAGCCGTCGGCCACCCCGGCGCAGGAGGCGAAGGTCTCCAAGCTGGCGTCGCTGCTGGTGAAGGTCGGCGCGCTGGTGTTCGTGCTCGGGATGGACAAGACGGTCGCGCTGAACCTGCAACTGCTCGGCGGTATCTGGATCCTGCAGACGTTCCCCGCGATCGTGGTCGGTCTGTACACCCGCTGGTTCCACCGGTACGCGCTGCTGGCCGGCTGGGCGGTCGCGATGCTGTACGGCACGATCACGGCGTACAACGTGGTGAACCCGGCGACGAAGAAGCACTTCGGCGGTTCGCTGGCGAACATCCCGGGCACCACCACCCCGGCGTACATCGCGCTGATCGCGTTCGTGCTGAACGTGGTCGTCGTGGTCGTGCTGACGCTCGTCTTCCGGGCTCTGAAGGTGCCGGACGGCAAGGACAGCACGCACGCGAGCGACTTCACCGCGGACCGCGGCGACCCGGGGGTGCACGACCTGCCGGAGATCATCGACGAGGGCGGAGCGGCCACCGCGAAGTCCTGAAGTCCACCGAGGGCGGCCCGGGTTTCCGGGCCGCCCTCACCTTTTGCAGTTAAATCGACACGCTGCGGGGTCAGCTTGCCCGGTTTCGGGCCGCTGATTCGGCAGAATCGCACCGTGCTGCTGGTCCTCCTCGTCATGGTGCTCGCTGCCGGGGCGGCGCTCGCGACCGGCGGACGGTTCGGCCGGCTGGCCGCGAACACGTTGACCGGTGTGCACTGGCTGGCCGCGGCGGCGATCGGGCAGCTGCTCGGATCCCTGTTCGGCGGGACGGCGTACCCGGTCGGACTGCTCGGGTCCGCGGTCTGCATCGCGGTCTTCCTGCGGCTGAACCTGCGGCATCCGGGCGTCGGCCTGCTGGCGCTGGGATTCTTCGGCAACGCGGTCGTCGTCGCGCTGAACGGCGCGATGCCGGTGTCGCTGGCCGCGTTGGCGCGCGCGGGAGTCGGCGACGCGGTGCTGACCGATCCGCGGCACGAGGTGTCCGACGCCGCGACCCGGCTGCCCTGGCTCGGCGACGTCGTACCTGTCGCGCTGCCCGGTCTCGGTCAGGCGGTCAGCCCTGGCGACGTCCTGATCGCGGCCGGCGCCGGCCTGCTGCTGTACGCCGGGATGGGCGCCTCGGGGCGCGTCCCCGCCACGACCGCGCCGGTCTGGGACGACCTGGAGCCGTGTGCCGGTACCCCGGCCCTGCTGCGCCTGTCGCCTCGGGCGAGTCAGGAGCTCTCAGAACCGGCTGTGCCTTCAGAACCGGCTGTGCCTTCAGAACCGGAAGCCGCGCCCGACGATCCGGCGCAGTGAGTCGACCACCACCGGGTCGTACTCCGCGCCGATGCCCAGCCCGATCGACTCCATCGCCTTGTCGGGCGACTGTCCCGAGCCCTCGCCGACGAGCTGTTCGTAGGCCAGGGCAACGTTCACGATCCCGCTCTCGACCGGGATCCCCGGGTTGTTCGCCCGCCCGTGCCGGTACGGATCGTTGGAGTGCCGGACGATCTCCGCGACATGATCCAGCACGCCGGACCGCTCGATCACCGACGCCCCGATCTCCGCCGCCCGCTGCCGCTCCTCCCGCGTCCGCAGCAACGAAGCCCCACCCGGACTCGGATCCGCCAGCGCCAACTGCCCCACCCCCGACAGCAGGGCCGCGTACTCCAAGGCCTCCATCCGCGCCGGCGTCAACCCGAGATCATTCCCGATCGCCACCGCCAACGCCGCCGTCCGCGCATTCTGCCCCGGACTGCTGAACCCGGCGATCTCCGTACTCCGAGCCATCGACCGCACCGTCGTCCGGTAGGTCCGCTGCGCGGAAGCAAACCGCCGAAACGCAAACTGCGTCAACGACAACGGCACCACGACCAACGGCACGGCCCACAGCCCGATCAACGACGTACCAGCGGCCAGCAACATGCCGCTGATCCCCATCGCGAGCCCGATCCGGGTCATCACGATCAGCTCGTCCCGCAGCGACGCGGGGAACGGCCGGTTGAACTTCTCCGTGTCCTGCCCCGCACCGACCAGAGCATCCAGCACGCCGGCCGACAGCACGCTCAGCAGCATCGCTCCGGTGAGCGCGATCGCATGGGTCCAGGAGCCGTTCCACGCCAGGTCGTCCGGAATGACCAGAGTGAAGGTGATCGCCGCACAGGCGACCGAGAGCACTCGCCGACTCGAGATCACCAGATCCCACGGCAGCCCGGCCACGGCCCGTGGGAACAAGCCGGCCAGCGTCGCGACGCCGGTGACCGCGACGATCTGAGCCACTTCCGGGGGAACGCCGAGCGCCGGGCCCCGCAACATGACATAGCCGAGCGCGGCACTGGTCGCGATCGGTGCACGGTTGCGGATGCTGTCGACCCGGAACTGCACCATCTCACCGATGGCGATCAGCAAACCGAAGACAATTGCGAACGGCCACTCGCTCAGCCCGCGCCGAGCCGTGAGGAACAGCGCGACCAGACCGACCACGCACCCTGCGAAGACCAGCACCATCCCACTGCCCATGCGACGCTGGGCATCGAGTTCTCCCGACTCGATGCTCATGCCGGTCCGGCCGCGGAGCCGGTGGCACCACCGCTGCTGCCCAGGCTCAGGTCGTCGTGGTCGATGGCCTGGACAGTGCCGTCCGGCGCCGGCTGATCGGCTGCCGCTGCCTTCCAGCCCTGATTCCGGATCACCGCGACGAATGCGTCGACCAGGTCCGGATCGAAATGCGTCGTCTTGTCCTGGACAAGGATCGCCAGTGTCTCGTCGATACTGCGCGCCGGGCGGTACGACCGTGTCGACGTCAGGCAGTCGAACGCGTCGACGATCCCGATGATCCGTGCGAAGTACGGAATATTGGTACCGCTCAATCCGGCCGGATAGCCCGTCCCGTCGAACTTCTCGTGATGATGCAGGACGGCTGACTTGACCTCTTCGAGGAACGGGATGTTCCCGATCAGTTCGACACCGCGCGCCGGGTGCAACCGGATCGCGTCCATCTCGGCGTCGTCGAGCTTGCCGGGCTTACGGATGATGCTCGTCGGGACGCCCACCTTCCCGACGTCGTGCAGCAGACCGGCATGCTCGAGCGCCTGCTGGCGGTCTTCCGGGAGCCGCAAATGCCGGCCGAGCATGCCCACGCCGGTACTGACCCGCTCGGAGTGGCCGCGGGTGTAGAGATCCTTCGTCTCGATGACCTGGATGAAGGCACGCATGGCCGCAGCTTGCGCAGCACGCTCCGCCTGGTACTGCGACATCGCCCAGCGGACGACGATCAGCGGCCCGAGGACGAGCAAACAGGCCACGATGTTGAGGCCCCCGATCCAGGTCACGGCGAGAAGCACACCGAGGGCGCTGTAGCCGAGCATCGGCAAGAACGTGGGGAGAATCACCGATCGCAGGAAGTGGAGGACCGGGACCTGGCCCTCGAGCCAGAGGATCAGGCTCACCAGCAGTGCGTTGGTCACCTGATGGCCGATCGTCCCGACAACGGCAGCCAGGACGGTCGCAGGGATGTGTTCCAGAACCTCGGATCCGACCGGACCGCCCACCGCCGCGTAGGCGAGGCCGCCGCCGGCTGCGGACAACACTCGATGCGACGGATTGAAGATCCGCTTCACCAGCGGCGACGGCTGTCGCAGCTGAGCTGCATAAGCGAACACCGAAACAGCGACCGCGTACCACGGCCCGGCGATCACGTAGACCGCCACGAGCGTGACAGAGTCAAGCGTGGCAGGATGATTGGGAAGAATTCTGAAGCGAAGTGCTCCGCCGATCAGCATCAGCAGGCACAGTGCAAGCGTCGGGAAGCCGAAGGAGATCTTCGTGAGGGCTGTCACCAGCACCGCCAAGGCGCAAACGGCGACTGCGGCGACCGTCGCCCGTAGCAGTGAAGGTCTCACTAGGCCACCTCAAGCCTTCCACTACGCCATAGCTCACCAGTCCCAGGTGTCGCCGGTCATCATACGTCACCTCCGATCAGCGGCTAGCGTCTTACGCTCCCGGGGGATCCGGGCAGCGTAGGGGGGCAGACAGCACTTCGCTGACTCTCTCAATTTTGCTCATCAGGCCTGCGCCGAAACACTGTAAGCCCAAACGTGACCCGCCGGACGAAGTGAGGATCCGGGCGTGATATGAGAGACTGTGACTCTTTGCAGTTGTTTCAAGGAGGCTTAAGAAATGGGAAAGACCGGCCGGAAGCGTCGCGCACGCAAGAAGAAGGGCGCGAACCACGGCAAGCGCCCGAACGCCTGACCCCAGGCGGCTACAGACAGCGAGGACCTCGGAGAAATCCGGGGTCTTTGCGATTTGGTCACAGCTTTACAGCAGACCACCTATATCAGAGGTTTGTATTCGGAGAGTTCCCGGCCGCATACTGAATGCTATCTTTCAAACGATCGTTCGACATTCGAGCGCTCGCCGCCAAGGGCTGTGGACAACGGCCGACGGCCGTCGGCGGATCCCTCTAGAGTTGGCCCCGGAAGTTTCCGGTACCGACCGATATCGGGCCTGGATCCGAAGGAGGGTGGGGAGATGAGCGAGTCGGCGGCGCCGACGCTGAGCGAGCTCCTCCGTACTTTCCGTACCCGGATCGGCCTCACCCAGGCCGCCCTCGCCGAGAAGGCGGGCCTCAGCGAACAAGCCATCAGCGTCCTCGAACGGGGCACCCGCACCCGCCCCCGCACGGACACCGTGCACGCCCTGACCACGGCCCTCGCCCTCACACCCGCTGAAGCCGACCAGTTCCTCTCCGTTGCCCGCGGCAAGAGCAAGGAACGACCACCGGCAACGAAGACGGATCCATCGGCCGAGCTTCCGCAGACACCGTGGCAACTCCCGCCGGCCGCGCCCGACTTCACCGGCCGGAGCGCCCAGGTCGACGCCATCCTGTCGGCACTGCGCGATCCGGTCGGAACCGGTGCCACGACAGTCGGACTCGTCGCAGTCACCGGAATGGGCGGGATCGGCAAGACGACGCTGGCCGTCCATGCCGCGCACAAACTGGCTGACAGCTATCCGGACGGCCACCTCTACCTGAATCTCCGCGGCTACGGCCCTGGTTCGCCGATGACCGCTTCCGACGCGCAGCGTCACCTACTGCGCTCGCTCGGTTCCGACGCCCGCTCGGTCCCTGACAACGTGGACGAAGCGGCTGCACTGCTGCGCTCCCGGCTGGCCGGCCGGCGCGTGCTCCTCCTGCTCGACAACGCTGCTGATGTCGCCCAGATCCTGCCGCTGCTGCCCGGCAGCGCAGGCTCGGCGGCAATCGTCACCAGCCGGGGTTCGATGGTGCATCTGCCCGGGGCACGCCAGATCCTCCTCGATGCGTTGTCACACTCCGAATCGGTCGACCTGCTGGCTGAAGTCATCGGTCAGGCCAGGGTTGCCGCTGAGCCGGAGGCAACCCAGTTCCTGGCCATCTGTTCGGGCCGCTTGCCGCTGGCGATTCGACTGATCGGCGGGCGGCTCGCGACCCGTCCCGGCTGGCCGATCCAGCACTTCGTCGATCTGTTGCAGGACGAGGAGCGACGGCTGGACAGTCTCGGTTCGGACGAGACCGGCGTCCGGGCCAGCATCGCCAGTTCCGTGCGCTTCCTCGAGGAGAGCGACCGCGACCTCGACCGCCAGGCCGCCACCGCCCTGCCGCTGTTGACGATTCCCGACGGATCTGACCTGCTGACCCCTGTGGCGGCTGCCCTGCTGGAGGTTCCGCTGCGGCGAGCGAGCGCGATCGTCGAGCGTCTCGTCGACCTGAATCTGCTCGAGTCCGTCAGTCCGTCCAGCTACCGATTCCATGATCTGATCCGCGCCTACGGCCGAGAGGTCGCCGACGAGACACTCACGGCCGCTGAGCGCGATGCTGCCCTGGTCCGCATTCTCCACTTCTACACGGAACTCGGCTGGGTTGCTCATCGCTTCACCCACCCGACCAGCCCGCGGCTGGCGCTGGCGACCGTTCCGACCAGCGGCCACGTTCCGTCGCTCCGCGACCGGGAGCAAGCCCTGCGCTGGATCGACGCCGAGCAACGGAACTTGATGGATCGCGTCCGCCAGGCCAGACATTCGCCCTTGGCGGATTCGGTGCTGCTGCCCGAGCTCGCGCTCGCCCTGTTCGGTTATCTCGAGTCACGCAGACGATGGCAGGAGATGCGCGAACTGCACACGGACGCGGTCAGACTCGCACAAGGACATGGGCGACCGGAGACAGCCGCCTGGCTTCAGCACGACAGCGCCATTCCGGACGCGGAGAACGGTGCGATCGATCGTGCGATCGACCCAATTCTCGCGGCGCTGGAGATGTTCCGCGCACTCGACGCGCCCTCCGGCCAGGCACGATGCTGCTCATCTCTCGCCTACCTGCTCGGCGCCGAGGGAAGGATCGAGGAGGCGCTGGAGTACGGCGAGGCGGCGCTCGCCTTGAGCCGCACCATCCAGGACCAGACGCTCGAGGGCGTTTCGCTGACCGCTGTGGGCGGACTCTACGATCGCCTCGGCGACTTCGAGCGTGCGGACCGAGCCTTTGCCGACGCGATCTCACTGGCCCAAGCGGCGAACGACACTCGGGCTGTCTTCAAGCGCTACCTCAACGCGGCCTTCACGCACCTGCAGGTCGAGCGCTACCAGGACGCGGTTCCGTTGGCCCTGAACAGTCTCGCGATCGTGCAGCGGACCGGCGACTCGACCTTCCAAGGCGAAAGTCGGCATCTGCTCGCGATTGCCTACGCGGCGATCGGAGATTACGCCGAAGGCGCCCGGCAAATCGAAGCCGGATTGCTCGTTGCCCGCGCATCGCAGGATGCCGAACGGGAAGGGCGGCTGTACCTCGAGCTGGCACGAATCAATGCCGCGCGCGGTGATCACGCCGCCGCCGACCAGCAGCTGAACACTGCCCTGACGTTGCTGCGTAATGCGCCCGAGGTCTACCGGAGCTACGCCCGCGAGCTGCTCGACAAGCTCCACCGCGGGGAAATCAACAAATACGAATTCGCCGCCTACTCGATCTGACGGATCAATCCGTGGTGGTGATCGTTGTTTCGACCTGGATTTGGGTCAGGCGGAGGAGGATTTTCTGGCGGAGGGCGTCGGGGGCGTGGTCGGAGCCGCAGGAGCGGTGGACCAGTTTCTTGACGCAGCGTTCCAGGTCGTACTCGTCGAGGCAGGGGGCGCACTCTTCGAGGTGCTGGCGGATCTCGTCGGAACTGGCGTCCTCGAGTTCGTTGTCGATGAAGACGTAAACCCGCTGCAGGATCTCTCCGCAGTCGACGTCGTGGGGCTCGCCGCAGCTCACGACTCCTCCTTCTCCGCAGCTCGGTCGGTGCTCGCGCCGGCCGCGTCCGTGCCGGTTTCCGCCGGGATCAGACCGCGGTCCCGGGCGTAGTCGCCGAGCAGGTCACGCAGCTGGCGCCGGCCGCGGTGCAGCCGCGACATCACGGTGCCGACCGGTGTGCCCATGATCTCGGCGATCTCCTTGTAGGCAAAGCCCTCGACATCGGCCAGGTACACGGCCAGCCGGAAGTCCTCCGGGATGGCCTGCAGCGCCGACTTGATGTCGGAGTCGGGCAGGTGCTCGAGCGCGACCGCCTCGGCCGACTTCAGGCCGCCGGGAGTGTGCGACTCGGCGGCGGTGAGCTGCCAGTCCTCGATCTCCTCGGTCGGCGACTGGGTCGGCTGGCGCTGCCGCTTCCGGTAACCGTTGATGAACGTGTTCGTCAGGATCCGGTACAGCCACGCCTTCAGGTTGGTGCCCGGCGTGAACTGGTGGAACGAGCTGTACGCCTTCGCGAAAGTGTCCTGCACCAGGTCTTCGGCGTCCGACGGATTACGGGTCATCCGCATCGCCGCGGCGTACATCTGGTCCAGGAAGGGCAGCGCTTCACGCTCGAACCGCGCGGTGCGCTGCTCGGGCGTCTCGGTCGTGGTGGGAGTCGGCATCGGGATCGAGAATACCGGGGTCTTCCCAGTACTCCGCGCGGGAGCCTCTCTCGTCGCCATCATGTCCATCACAACACGCCCGGCCGCGGGGGCATTCCCGCCGTCCGGACCGGCTCAGCCGGAGACCTCGCGGATCACCCATTCGAACACAGCTTCGACCAGCACGTCGTACGCCTCCTGCTGGTCCAGCTCGGCCCGTTTCGGCACCTTGAACGAGTGGTCGGCGTCCGGGACCACGGCCATCTCGGTCAGCGGCGGGAACTCCTCCGGGGTGCCGAACGGGTCCCGCTCCCCCTGGACGACGAGCGTCGGCAGCCCGGCGGACTGGAGCTCGGCGACCCGCGACTTCTCCGGTTTCCCCGGCGCGTGCAGCGGAAAGGCCAGCGCGAGGACGCCGGAGGCACCGAGGCTGCCGGCGGTCCGGCAGGCGACCCGCGCGCCGGCGCTCCGGCCGCCGATCACCAGCGGCGTCCGGACCCGGAGCTGGCCGATGATCGCGATCCAGGCCTCGTCGAGGAGCTTCGGCGCCGGTGCCAGCTTGCGGCCCGCGCGGCGCCAGGGCTGCTCGATCAGGAACACGTTGATGTCCTGCTTCGGCAGCCGGGCGGCCAGCGCGACCAGGTCCCCCGACTCGATCCCGGCCCCGGCGCCGTGACCCAGAGCCAGCGTCGCCACCGGCCGCCGGGCGCGGTGCGCCACGATCCGGGCCTCACCGTGCGGCGTCCCCACAATCCGTTCGTCGGTCACCCGCCCCATCCTGTCACCCGGACCGGGGAACCACGGGGCGCGAAACCCGGAAGAACGGCTCAGAAGAGCGTGGTCGGGCTGTCCTGCGGGTCCTCACCGTCGGGCGGCAGCGGGTCGAGGAGGTGGCGGCCGTTGTTCTTCACCGAGCCGACGGCCTTCGAGACGGCGTACGCCTCCAGACGGCCGGGGGCCGCCGGGACGAGCAGCTTCAGCAGGCCGTCGGTGTCCGAGGACAGCGGGTCGAGCCACGCGTCGTACCGCTCGCGCTCGACCAGGAGCGGCATCCGGTCGTGGATCCGGCCGAGGTCGTCGGTCGCCGAGGTGGTGAGCACCGTGCAGGTCCACAGCCACGCGTCGTCGGACTCCGGGTCCTCGACCGACTTGTCGCACCAGATCTCGTACAGCCCGGCCATCGAGAGGATGCTGCCGTCCGGCGGGTGGATGAAGTACGGCTGCTTGACCGGCTTGCCGTTCACCTTCTCCTCGGCGGTGTACCACTCGTAGTACCCGTCGGCGGGCAGGATGCAGCGGCGGGTGGCGAACGCCTTCTTGAAGGCCGGCTTCTCCGCGACGGTCTCCATCCGGGCGTTGATCAGCCGGTTCCCGATCGAGGTGTCCTTGGCCCAGGACGGCACCAGCCCCCACTTGACCGTGGTCAGTTTGCGGACGGTCTCGTCGGGCTGCTCGCGGTTCTTCCGCTCGACCACCGCGATCACCTGGTTGGTCGGCGCGACGTTGTAGTTCTCGCCGAGCTCGTCGACGGACTCACGGACGTTGCCCGCCTGGATCTCGAACTCCTCGACGAGGTCCGACGGGGCCCGGCTGGACGCATACCTACCGCACATAGCCCCAGCCTAGGGGGCACGACCGACAGAAAGCTGGGTCGCCACGGCCGAGGAGCCGTCGACGGCGACCTGTCCGTCCGCGACCGCGTCCGCCCACGCGAGACGCCCCGCGAGCAGCTCGTCGGCGACCTTCTGTGACACGGTGACCACCGCTTCGGGAGCCTCGTCCGGTACGACGGTTGCGCGCCAGGACTCGAACCGCAGCCGGCAGTTGCTGCCCTCGACGTGCAGCTCGACCACACCGTCGACCCCGCCGGCCGCCCGGCGCAGGATCTCGGCCAGCGGCAGCAGGTACCAGTGGTGGCGCACAGCGTCCGTCGAAAGGTGCTCGGCCAGCAGTGGACTCCCCCACGAGGCCAGCGCCATCACCACCGGGACGAGTTCCCTGCCGCGCTCGGTCAGGTCGTAGACCCGGACGGGCGCCGACGGCGCGAACGTCCGCCGTTCCAAGACTCCGTCCGCCTCCAGCTCCTTCAACCGCGCCGCGAGAACGTCGGTGCTGATCCCCGGGAGGTCGGCGTGCAGATCGGTGTACCGCCGTGGACCGAAGGCGAGCTCGCGGACGATCAGCAGCGTCCACCGCTCGCCGACCACATCCAGGGACCGGGCAGCGGCGTCGTACTGCGCATAGCTTCGGCGGGGCATGTGGACAGCCTAGCTTGGACCCGCCAAGTATGTACTTGGAAGAACCAAGTAGCATGCCGTCCGCAGACGACGAAGGGGTGGGGCGATGGAGTTTCGGCAGTCCAGCAAGCTGACCGGCGTGTGTTACGAGATCCGCGGGCCGGTGGTCGAGCAGGCCGACGCGCTGGAGGCCGCCGGGCACAGCATCCTGCGGCTGAACATCGGCAACCCGGCGCCGTTCGGCTTCGCGGCCCCCGAGGCGGTGCTCGCCGACCTGGTCGCGCGGCTCCCGACCGCGCACGGGTACACCGATGCCCGCGGCATCCTCTCCGCGCGGCAGGCGCTGGCGACGTACTACTCCCAGCGCGGCTACACCGACGTCGACGAGCACGCGGTCTACCTCGGCAACGGGGTCTCCGAGCTGGCCGGGATGGCGATCCAGGCGCTGGTCGACACCGGCGACGAGGTGCTCATCCCCAGCCCGGACTATCCGCTGTGGACCGCCGTGACCCGGTTCGCGGGCGGTACGCCGGTGCACTACGTGTGCGACGAGTCCGCCGAGTGGCAGCCCGATCTCGCCGACCTGGAGGCGAAGATCACCGACCGCACCAAGGCGATCGTGGTGATCAACCCGAACAACCCGACCGGCGCGGTCTACTCGCCCGAGGTTCTCGCCGGGATCGCCGAACTGGCCCGCCGGCACTCGCTGATGGTGTTCAGCGACGAGATCTACGACCGGATCGTGTACGACGGCGCCACCCACCACCATTTCGGCGCGCTCGCGCCGGACGTCCTGACCCTGACGTTCGGCGGCCTGTCGAAGAGTCACCGGATCGCCGGCTTCCGGGCCGGCTGGCTGGTCGTCTCCGGTCCGCGCGCGGCGGCCCGCAACTACCTCGAGGGCCTGACCATGCTGGCCGGGATGCGGCTGTGCCCGAACGCGCTCGCCCAGCACGTCATCGAGGCCGCGTTGACCGACCACACGCTGGACGAGCTGATCCGCCCTGGCGGCCGGCTCGAGGCCCAGCGCACCACGGCCTGGGAGACCCTGAACGAACTTCCCGGGGTGTCCTGCGTCAAACCGAAGGGCGGGCTGTACGCCTTCCCGCGGATCGACCCGCAGGTGCACCCGATCCACGACGACGAGAAGTTCGTGCTCGACCTGTTGCTGCGGGAGAAGATCCACATCGTCCAGGGCACCGGCTTCAACTGGCCGCGGCCGGACCATGTCCGGATCGTCACGCTTCCCGAGGCGGGCGACCTGGAGGTGGCGATCCGCCGGATCGGCCGGTTCCTGGACAGCTACCAGCAGTAACGAAGGAGGAGGCAACGTGCGAGTCGCGGTGCTATGTGGCGGCGAGAGTTCGGAGCGGGACGTCTCGCGGTCATCCGGCTGGGCAGTGGCTCAGGCGCTCGCCGGTCGCGGTCACGACGTGGTGCTGATCGATCCGGCCGCGGAGCAGCCGATCCTGGCCGACCCTGTGCCGGCCGGCGATTCCGTCGTACCGGTGCCCAAGGAGCCTCCGGCGCCGGCGGACCGCGCTGTGTTGCGACGCCGGATGTACGCCGCGCTCACGGGTGGACCGGAGCAACTGCGCAGCGCCGACAAGGTGTTCATCGCTTTGCACGGCGGCTGGGGTGAGGACGGGCACGTGCAGGCGTTGCTGGAGCTGGCGGGCATCCCGTTCACGGGTGCGGGTCACGACGTCTGTGCCGTTGCCTGGCACAAGGGTCGTTGTCAGGCGGTGCTCGAGGCCGCCGGGATCCCGGTGCCGGCGCGGGTGCTGTACAACCCGTCGGAGCAGCGCGAGCCGCCGGTCGGAGTCAAACAGCTGCTGGCGAGCGGACCGGTCGTGGTCAAGCCCGTTGCCGACGGCTCCAGTGTGGCCGTGCGCAAGGTCGACACGCTGGATGCCGTGCGGGCCGACGGCGAGCTGCTCGTCGAGCCGTTCCTCGGAGGCCGGGAGTTCACCGTCGCCGTGATCGGTGGGACAGCGCTGCCCGTGGTGGAGATCGAGCTGACCACGGAGGTCTTCGACTACGCGGCGAAGTACCAGCCGGGCGCCGTGCGCGAGGTCTGTCCCGCGGAGATCGCGGTGGACTTCGCCGAGGAGTTGCAGGACCTCGCGGTCCGCGCGCATCAGGCCCTCGGGTTCGGTCCGACGTACTCCCGGGTCGACTTCCGCTGCGACGACGCCGGTACGCCGTACTGCCTGGAGGTGAACGCGCTGCCCGGCCTCACCCGGGGCAGCCTGGTCCCGGTCGCCGCGAAGGGCGCCGGACTGACCTACGACGAGCTCGTGGAAAGGTTGCTCAAGGCATGAGGCGGCGGATCGCCCACCCCGTGTCAGGCGATCCGCCGCCGGATTGATGCGCCCGGCCGCCCCCCTGTAGGCGTCCGGACGCAGGTCTCAGGTTCTGGCCAGCTCGTCGAGCAACCTCCCGGCCATCGCGTCGCTACCCGGCAGGCCCTCGATCCAGATCCGGGCCAGCTGGGGTACTTCGGTGTCCAGCCGCCACTGCGTGATCAGGGCTCGTACCGTCGCGACCTGGTCCGGCAGGTTCGGCTCGCGGCCGACGAGCGCCGCCGCGCGGTGTGAGCCGACGCGGCCCAGTACGTCACCGCCGCAGAACACGATCCGCAGGCATTCCGCGACGTCGACGAGGCGGAGTTCGCGGTCGAACGGCGTCGTGCCCGGCGGATTGAGCGGTTCGACAACCACCAGTGCGTGGGTTTGCGGTACGGAAGTTCCACGGAATTCCGCCTCTCGGTAGAGCTCGCCGAGCCGGGACCGCAGGTGCGCCAGGCTGGACAGCCCGGTCAGCGGGTCCTCGCACGACAGCGAGTGCAGGTAGACAAGGGAGGCCTCGGCCCAGCTGGAACTGAGTGCGCGTACCGCGACGAAAGCCGGCTCGCCCCCGGCGATCGAGCGGTACAACGCACTCAGCCCATCAAGTGCCTCCACCAGCGAGACTCCATCGGCCGCGAGGCGGCGTCCGGTCTCGTCCGATGCAGGCACGACATCGGCACCGTCGTGCAGCGCCTCGGCGATCGCGAGATAGGCGCTGTAATCGGTACCAGCTGTGCCGTGCGGTTCCTTCCGCCCGCACGGTGGTTCCCCCGAACTTGTGGTGGACGACGCTTCCGGCTTGGTCCGGGCGGGCGACCCCGCCAGGTTCAGGGACTTGGCCGGACGCAGGTCGAACCGTCTGCGGATGTCCGCGAACAGCGACATGGCCCTCCTCGAAAAACAGCCCCGTCAGTCTCCCGACCGGTCGGCCGGAAGCGTCGTACGCCGATGAGACAGCGCCGGTCGCGGTTCATGACGCGGATTTCCAGAACTTTTTTCGGCGTAACTTCGGGCCTGGTGATCTCGTCAGGAAAGAGGCACCGTTCCGCGTCAGAGATGATGCGTTCCGCCGTCACACGTGGGAGCCTTGTCCTCGGCAACCAAAAGTGACGCACCGTCACGTTGCCGCACTGAGAGTCGTCAGAGAGAACCCACGGGGGAGCTGAATGGAGACGCCGGACGCACCGAGCGACGCCGAACTGATCGCGCGCGTCCGCAACGGCGACCTGGAGGCGTACGGCGAGCTGTATGCGCGGCACCACCACGCCGCCGAGCGAATGGCCCGCCAACTGGTCCCCGCCAACGACGCCGACGACCTCGCCAGTGACGCGTTCGCGAAGGTCCTGGACGCGCTGCGCGGCGGCGGCGGGCCGGACGTCTCGTTCCGTGCGTACCTGCTGACGACGGTCCGGCGGGTACACGTCGACCGGATCCGCTCCGGCAAGAAGGTGCAGACCACCGACGACATCGCGTCGTACGAGCGGGAGCCGGAGACCTTCGACGACCCGACCGTCACCGGGTTCGAGAGCGGCGCGGCGGCCAAGGCGTTCGCCAGCCTCCCGGAGCGCTGGCAGGCGGTGCTGTGGCACACCGAGGTCGAGGGTGAGAAGCCGGCCGCGATCGCTCCCCTGCTCGGCCTGACCGCGAACGGCGTGTCCGCGCTGGCCTACCGGGCCCGGGAAGGCCTGCGGCAGGCGTACCTGCAGCAGCACCTGGCCGACGTCGGCGGGGACCGTTGCCGCTGGACGACCGAGCGCCTCGGCGCGTACGTCCGCGGCGGCCTGACCAAGCGCGAGAACCGGAACGTCCGCGAGCACCTCGACGAGTGTGCGAAGTGCACCGCGGTGTACCTCGAGCTCGTCGAGGTCAACAGCGCGCTGCCGGCGCTGCTCGCCCCGGCCCTGCTGGGCACCGCGGGCCTCGGCTACCTGGCCGCCGCCTCGGGCGCCAAGGTCGGGCTGGTCGGCTTCTTCGTCACCGGCTGGAAGAAGGCCACCGAGAACAGCACCCGGACCGCGGTCGGCGCCGGCGCCGTGGTGGTCGTCGCCGTCGCGGCCGCACTCGCCGCGATGGCGCTGACCGGCAACGACACTCCCCCGGCCGCCATCAACCAGCCGGCCCCGACCCAGGCGACCCAGCCACCCGGCCAGAACCCGACGGTCCCGCCGAAGCCGACGGCGAAACCACCGTCGGCCAAGCCGCCGGCGTCCAAGCCGACGCAGGCTCCCACGAGCGCGCCCACGACGGCCCCGACCACGGCACCGACCACCGCGCCGACCCAGCCCAGCGCGACTCCGACCGCGACGACGCCGGTCCCGACGCCGCCTCCGACCACACCCACGCCGCCGAAGCCGACGCCCACCACTCCGGTGCTCGACGAAGGACTGGTGACGATCAGCATCCCGCAGGGCGGCGGCAGCCCGGTGCTGCAGGAGACCCCGGTGGCGACCCCGCGGTCGGCGCGCGACGACGCGTCCGGGATCCGGTTCGTGATCACGATCAAGACGCCGGCCGGAAACGCCGATCCGGTGGTGGTCGGCCTCAAGTACGGCGCCGAGCTCGAGTGGCCGCTGAGCGCCAACCCGCCGGGCTGGGTCTGCAGCCAGGCGTCCGGCTCGTGCACGGCGAACGACCCGGCGGCCCCGAAGCCGCTGGCGGTCACATTCGACGCGCCGACCGGTGGTTCGAACGCGGACCGGACGTTCACCGTCTCGGCGAAGACCGGCCGGCTGTACGACGACGACTCGGCGTCGGTGCAGGCCAAGCCCAGCACCGACGAGAACCTGCTGAAGATCCTCGACGGCCGCGCCGACCCGGACGTCCACCACCGGATCCTGACCGTTGCCCCGCGCACCGGCCGGTCGAAGGTGACGCTGAAGCTGAGCTACGGCAGCGCCCTCGAATGGCCGATCGTTGCGAAGCCGGCCGGCTGGACCTGCTCGCAGAAGACCGCGACGTGTACGGCGCTGAACCCGGCGCGACCCGCTGCGCTGCCGGCCGACTTCGACGTACCGGAAAAGTCGTCCGACGCGGCGCGGACGTTCACGGTGGCCGCGGCGGCCGATCTGGTCAGCGACACCGACTCCGAGGTGCTGCCCGCGCTGCAACAGGACGAGTCGCTGCTGCAGCTCCTGACGCCGACGCCGCACGACGACCCGAACCCGTTCGTCTACAACCGGTTCCTGAAGGTGAACGGCGCGCAGGGCCGCAAGGTGACCCTCGACATCTCGTGGGGACGCAATCTGACCTTCCTGCCGTCGTTCGACCTCGGCTGGACCTGTGAGCGGACCAGTGACATCCGTCGCGCCACCTGTACGACGAACAGCTACAAGAAGCCGCTGAACTCGGAGTGGAACGCGTGGCTGCCCGGCAACGGCTCCAGCAACGCCTTCACCGTCCACGCTCGCGTCGGCGGTCGCGAGGACACCGACACGGCTCAGATCCCGCCGGCGACGACGCGGCGGTGAAATCCGGTTGCCGGGTCGCCTATCCTGGTCCTGTTCGCGTTGAGGGAACCGAGTAGCGCCGTGCCCCACGTCCGAGAGAGTCGCCGGTAGCTGTGAAGGCGATGCGTGGAGCGGTGGCGAAGACACTCCTGAGCGACTGTTGTGCAAGAGGCCGGGCCGTTGTCACCTGACAGGGCTCGGTGAAGGTGTGGTGGCACCGCGAGATTCCCCTTCGCCCACACCTCCGGGGTTCGGATGAAGACCTGGAGGTGAAAACAGCGATGCGAATTCTCAGCCATGAGATCCCCTCAGCAGTGGGCCAGACCGTCACGGTGGCCGGCTGGGTGCACCGAAGACGACGGCTCGCCGCCGTCAGTTTCCTGATCCTGCGCGACCGGTCCGGCCTCAGCCAGATCGTCGTCAAGTCCGAGGAAACCCAGACGCAGCTGGACGAGCTCGGTGAGGAGACCGTGGTCCAGGTGACCGGTACGGTCGCCGCCAACCCGCAGGCTCCCGGCGGCGCGGAGATCGTCGACCCGGTGATCGAGCCGCTGACCGAGCCGGCCGCGACGCCGCCGATCGAGCTGTGGCGTCCGGCGGTCGGGGCAGGGCTGCCCGTCGTACTCGACAACGCACCGGTCGCGCTGCGGCATCCGGTGGTGCGGGCCGGGTGGGAAGTGGCGGCGGCCGCGATCCACGGTTTCCGGTCCGCGCTGGACGGGCAGGGCTTCACGGAGATCCAGACGCCGAAGATCGTCGGTGCGGCCACCGAGTCCGGCGCGAACGTGTTCGAGCTGGACTACTTCGGCCGGCCGGCGTACCTGGCGCAGTCGCCGCAGTTCTACAAGCAGACGATGGTCGGCGTGTTCGAGCGGGTCTTCGAGGTCGGTCCGGTGTTCCGGGCCGAGCCGCACGACACCGTCCGGCACCTCGCCGAGTACGTCTCGCTGGACGCGGAGTTCGGGTTCATCACCGACCACCGCGACGTCCTCGCCGTCCTGCGTTCCGTGATCTCGGAGATGTTGTCGGCGGTGGGTTCGCGGGCGGGCGGCGCGCTGGAGCGGCTCGGCGTGACGGTGCCGGAGATCCCGGTCGACGTACCGGTGGTGCACTTCAGCGAGGCGCTGAAGATCGCCGGCGCGGACCCGGACGAGCCGGACCTGGCGCCCGCGGACGAGCGTGCGGTCGGCGAGTGGGCGCTGCGCGAGCACGGCAGCGACTTCGTCGCGGTCGAGGGCTACCCGATGGTGAAGCGCCCGTTCTACACCCATCCGCAGCCGTCCGACCCGCGCTGGTCGAACTCGTTCGACCTGCTGTTCCGCGGGGTCGAGCTGGTCACCGGAGGCCAGCGTCTGCACCGGTACTCGGACTACGTCGCGGCCCTGGCAGCGCAGGGTGAGTCGGCGGACGCCCCGGCGTACAGCTCGTACCTGCAGGCGTTCAAGCACGGGATGCCGCCGCACGGCGGGTTCGCGATCGGGCTGGAGCGGTTCGTCGCCCGGCTGACCGGAGCGGAGAACGTCCGTGAGGTCACGCTGTTCCCGCGCGACCTGCACCGGTTGACCCCCTGATGGACACCACCGCGTCGGTTGTCGCCGAGTTGAATGTTGCCCTGGGCACCAGTTATCGGGTCGTGCGGCAACTGACCGGTGGTCTGCAGTCGACGGCGTACGAGCTGACCGACGGCGTCGTCCTCAAGTGGACCGGCAACCCGGCCTGGGCACCGAGGGTACAGAAGGCCGCCGAGCTCGTCCGCCGCGCACGTGCCGTCGGCTATCCCACGCCCGCGTGGCTGGCCGTCGGCACGACCGCGGCCGGATCGCCGTACCAGTTGCAGGAGCTCGTGCCGGGCTCGGCACCGACGCTGGATGCTGCCCTGGCGCAACAGGTGATCGAGATCTGCGAGCTCCAGCGCGACCTGCTCCCCGAGAACCACGAGGTCACCTGGTCAGGCTGGTCCCACGGCGTCGTCTTCGACGGCTGGGACGGCGTGTGGGAACGCGTGGCCGGGTACGACGACGAGGCCACGGAGTTGCTGCGACGGTACGGCGCGTTGTGCGCGCCGTACCGGAACGAGGAGTTGGCGCACCACGACTTCGTGCACGGCGACCTGAACATGGGCAACCTCCTGGCGGCCGACGGCCGCATCACCGGCATCATCGACATCGAAGCCGCCGGCGGCGGAGCACGCGCCTACGACCTGGTGTCCCTCGCCGCCTCCGCCGCCCGCGACGGCGCCGCGGACGGCGTCGACGAGCTGTTCCTGGAGTCAGCACTCCGCGCGAATGGCCACGCCGTAACCGCCATCTGCGCGGCCGCCGCCTTCGCAAGCGTCGCCGAATTCGTCCACGACCGCCCGACCTACGCCCAAGAGATGGTCAACCACGGCGGCCGGCGCGTCTTGGAACTGCTCGGGGGCTAGTTGGCGACCGTCACCGGGGTGGCTGCGCTGGGCTGGCTGACGTTGCTGACGTTGTCGGTGCTGACGGCAACAACCCGGTAGACACCGTTCGCCGGCTGGCCGGTCCAGCTGATCTGGTAGTTGGCTACTGTCGAGGAGCCGATGGAGGTCCAGTTGGCGCTCGTGCATGCGCCGGAGTAGCCCGCGCAGTAGTAGTACGCCACTGACTTCACCCCGGACCCGCTGCCGTCGGATGTCGTCCCGCCCAATGTCGCACCGTTGCTGACCGCAACAGTGACGTTGAAGCTCGCCGACGGCCCGGCCGAGGTCAGGTTGGACGCGGATGCGGTCAGCGTGAGGCCGAGCGCCGCACTGTTGATCGTCACGCCGCTGAACGTCGCCAAGCCCGAACTATTGGTCGTCGCCGTCGCACCGGAGTCGATCAGCCCGGCCGACGCAGTCAGCGTGACCGCCACCCCAGCTGCTGAGACCGGGTTACCGTTCTGGTCCTGCACCTGCACGGTGACCGCCGGCGACAGGGGCGTACCGGCGAACCCGTTGGACGGCCCCTGGGCGAAGGCGAGCTTGGCCGCCGCACCGGCACTGACGACGATCGACGTACTGGTCGCCGACGTCAGGCCTGACCGGCTAGCAGTCAGCGTGTAGGTGCCGGTCAGACTCAGCGCGACTGCGTTGAACGTCGCGACACCGGAAACCGCTGGGACGTTCGTGTACGTCGAGGGCGCCGAGCTGAAGTCGCCGCCCGGCGGCCCGCTCGCGGAGAGCGTGATCGGGTCGTTGGACGTGGTGACGGTGTTGCCTGACGCGTCCTGAACGGTGACCCGGAAGGCAGCAAGAATCGCGCCGGCCGTTCCGGTCGGGGGCGGCTGAGTCGTGAACGCCAGCTTGGCGGGCGGGCCAGTCACTACGTTCACCACCGGCGAGCCCGAGGTCAGGTTGACGAGGCTGCCGGACTGGCCTCCCTGAGATGCCGCGGTGAAGGTTGCCGTTTGCGGCGTGGACGGAGCCGTGACGTGGCTCGGATTGTTGCCTGCGCCGTACAGCAGGGTGAGCTCGGCTCCGGCGTCACAGGTCTGGCTCACGGTGATCGTCCAAGGGCCTGCACCGGAGATCGACAGGCTGCCAGGCCCGCACGATAGACCGGACGCTGTCGTATAGCCGGGGGTGCCCAAGGTCGTCGATGGCGGGGTCCATCCCGCCGGCACCGTCAACGCCACCTTCGATCCATTCGCGAACTTGTTGCCGCCTGCCTTGAAGGTGAAGGTGAGCTGGTTGCCTGTAGACCCTGCTGCCACTGAGCTCGGCGAGACGTTCATGGTTCCCTCGCCGCTGGCTGCGTTGGCTGCGAAGGCCGGGCCGGCGTTCAGCAGGCCGACGGTTGCCAGTAGCACGGCCAGTGCGGCAACGGCGATCTTCCGCCGCAGTCTGATGGTGCTCATCACGAGTGTCCGTTCACGATCGGGCGGGAGACGCTGGGTGGAGTGGTGTCGACGGACAACTGCGTGGCCGGGCTCGGCGCGCTCAGGTTGCCCGCGGCGTCGGTGGCCACGGCAACGATCCGGTACGGGCCGTCCGCGGCGAACGGAGCGTTCGAGCCGACCGGGAAGCCATTGGTTGCGGCGGTCGATGATCCGATCGCGGTCCAGTTCGCACTTGTGCAGGCGCCGGTGGATCCCGCGCAGTAGTAGTACGCGACCGAGGCGACGCCGGAGTGCGCGTCCGTGGCAGCGCTCGTCAAGGTGACCGCACCGCCGTTGACGAAGGTGCCGAAGGTGACCGCCGCACTGGCCGTCGGAGCCGGCGCAGTCGGGGCGGTCACGTCGTGCAGGACGGAGTTGTCGGTGCTCGTCGACGCGGTGTTGCCGGCGCCGGCGGGATCGTGTGCGGCGTTCGCGGCGATCGATACGGTCACAGCGCTGCTGCCCGGAAGCCCGGTGACGGCGAGGTTGTACGTCGTACCGCTGCCGGTGACAGTCACGGTCGCGCTCGACGGCGACACGGTCACGTCGGAGCTGGTGAAGTCGGCCACGCTGTCGCTGAAGACCGCGGTGAAGTTGATCGGTGCGACAGCGGTGGGGTCGGTCTGGCCAGCGGCCTGGTTAACCGTGACCGACGGCCGGGTGTTGTTCACGGTGACGTTCGCGCTCGGTGCGCTGATCGCTGTCCAGGTGGTGAGGACCGCGGTGACTGTGTAGTGGTAGGCGCCGTCCGCCACACCGGCGTCGTCGCAGGACGTGGCGGTCGTCGGCTGCGTCGCAGACGTGCCACACGCTGCGGCCGTCGTACCGTCGCTATTCCGCACGCGGGTGACGTAGTAGCCGGTCGCTTGTGAGGAGGCGGTCCAGGTAACGGGGACTGTGCCGATGCCTGGCGTCGCCACGGCGGTCACGTTGGTGGGCGCGTCGAGTGTGCCTGTCGCGGCGCTGCCGGTGCCGGCGCCGGACGCGGTCCAGAACGCCCACGCGACTCCACCGGCGGTCAAGGCGAGCACGACCGTGCCGAGCATGAGCAAGAAGCGTCGAGTCATGATCCGCTCCCGGCGCCTGAGTAGGCGAGGGTGAGGGCGGCGCTCTTGCAACCGTCTTGGTTGGTGGTGGTGTTGAGCATGGCTACCTGGGGCCAAAAGGACTGTGGGATGCCTTGGGTGGACAGGGTGGTGTTGCTGGTGCCGGGAACCGTCAGTGGGTAGGTGCCGGTGTACTGGGTGACTTTGTAGTCGGACGGTCCGCAGGGCAGGTTGTGGGTGGTCGCGTACTGGGTCCGGGTGACGGACTGCACGGTGACGGTCAGGTTCGTCACGGAGATCGGCTTCTTGTTCGGGTTGGTGAGTGTCAGGTCGAGCGGGCGTGAGATGCCGGGTGCGAGGGCGCCGGACAGGTTGCCGCTGATCGCGAACGGCTTTCCGGTGGTCGCGAGGACGAGTTGGACGCTCGCGTAGGCGTACTGCGTGACGCCGGCCGGGTTCTTGCCGGAGGCGACCAGGTAGAGCGTAAAGGTGCCGTCGTCGGCGGTCGGCGGTGTGGTGACCTGGAGCGTCGAGGAGTTGCCGGTGGTCGGGTTCGGCGTGAAGGTCGTGGTCGCGCCGGGCGGCAGACCCCCGACGATGCCGAAGGCGACCGCGCCCGGGAAGTTCGTGCGGGTCAGTTGCGTGGTGAACACCGCGGTGGACCCAGGTGCGAGAGTGACCGAGGCCGGCGTCACGGTCATCGCGATGGCGCTCGACAGCGGGGCGTTGACGGTTAGACCGCCGGAGACGCTGCCGTTGACCTTGCTGCTGGTGCCTTGCACGGTGAACGTGACAGATCCGGTCGGTGTTGTCGACGTCGTCGTCACGGTCAGCGTCGTGCTCGCCGTACCGCCTGAGCTCAAAGTCACCGAGGCCGGGTTGAAGGCGGCCGTCGCTCCGCTCGGCAGTCCGCTGACGCTGAACGTCACCGCGCCGGTGAAGCCGCCGGTGGACGTCGCGCTCACGGCGTACGTCGCGGTCTGGCCGCGGGTCACCGACTGGCTGGCCGGCGAGATGCCCAGCGTGAGGCCGGGCTTGGCCGGCTGCGCGGCGTACGCCAGGCCGGCTGCGGCGAGCAGCAGGCACACGCCGGCGATCACGAATCTGATCAACCGGTGGCGGGCCTTTCGCGTGCCTTGCATCTCACTCCCCCAAGAACTGGTGCGGTCCCGGCCCGGACGAGGCGTGCGCCTCGCCCAGGCCTGGGAAACCACGGCCGCGTGATTAGTTGCTCGTCAGTGCCAGCGTGAGCGTGGCGCCCTTGCAGGCGTCCTGGTTGTCGGCGGAGTCGGAGAACGTGAGGGTTCCCTTGTTCGCCAGCGCGACGCCGGTGGTGGCTGGCGCGATGGTCTGGTTCTGGACGACCGCCGGGAGGCTGAACCAGGTGGCGTCACAGGTGCCCGAGGCCGAGACCACCGAGGTGACCGTGCCGACCCGCAGGCTCGAGGAGCCGGGGTTGTCGGCGGTGAAGGTGACCTCCCTGGTCCCGCCCGGCGTGATGCCGGTGTCGAAGGACGCGTGCAGGGTGATGGTCCCGTTCGAGTTCGCGGTGGTGCCCGTGCCGGAGCCGGAGCCGGTGGTGCTCCAGTAGGCGAAGGCCGAGCCGGCGCCGATGGCGAGGACGGCGGCGGTGGTGATCAGGATCTTCTTCTTGCGGTGCATGGTGGTTTCCCCCTTGTCGGACGGCCCGGCGGGCCGACTCCTGAGGAATGTTGTCAGCGCCGCACCGCGCGGTCTGTCGGCTGAACGGTCAGACTTTGTCGGCCGATTGGTGGTATTCCAGTGCCGTGACTTACGAGACTGAGCAGGCCGTTCTGGCCGCGATCGACGAGGACCGGATCATCGGCGAACTGCGGGAGCTGGTGCGGATTCCGAGTGTGGACGGGACCGCGGCGGAGGTCGACGTCCAGGCATGGTGTGCCGGGCGGTTGACGGAGCTGGGGCTCGCCGTCGACCACTGGCGGCTCGAGCTGCCGGAGCTGACGGCGGATCCGCAGTTCCCAGGTATGGAGGTCGAGCGGGCCGAGGCCTGGGGCTGCGTCGGCGTCCTGGGCGGCGACCGTACGCCGGGGCTGATTCTCAACGGGCATGTCGACGTGGTGCCGGGTGAGGTGTTCGACGCGCGGATCGAGGACGGCGTGATGTGGGGGCGCGGGACCTGTGACATGAAGGGCGGTGTCGCCGCGGTGCTCGGTGCGGTGGCGGCCGTTGTTGCCGCGGGCATCACGCTGCGCAAGCCGCTCGCGGTGCACACCGTGATCGGCGAGGAGGACGGCGGCGTCGGCGCGTTCGCGACGTTGCGCCGCGGTCATCGCGGCGAGGCGTGCCTGATCGCCGAGCCGACCGCCGGGACGGTCATCCCGGCCAACGCGGGCTCGCTGACCTTCCGCCTGGAGGTGCCCGGGCTCGCCACGCACGGCTCGACCCGGAGCCGCGGGGTGAGCGCGATCGAGAAGTTCACCGTGATCCAGACCGCGCTGCAGGAGCTCGAGCGCGAGCGCAACCGGGACCCGCACCCGCTGCTCGCCCACCTCGACCTCGCCAACCCGCTGTCCGTCGGCACCGTCGCGGCCGGCGACTGGGCAAGCACCGTGCCTGACCGCCTGATCGCCGAGGGCCGGTACGGCGTACGTCTCGGCGAGGCCGTCGCGGACGCGCGGACCGCCTTCGAGGACGCGGTCGCGGAGGCGTGCGCGAAGGACGAGTGGCTGCGCGACCATCCGGTCACGGTCAGCTGGCCGGGCGGCGAGTTCGCGTCGGGTCTGCTGCCTGAGGGCGACCCGCTGCTCGCGGACACGGTCGCCGCAGTGTCTGACGCAGGCGGAGCGGTCCCGGCGGTCAAGGGAGCGCCGTACGGATCCGATCTCCGGCAGTACGCCGCAGCGGGCATCCCCACGCTCCAGTACGGGCCGGGTGACGTCCGGTACGCCCACGCGGCCGACGAGCACGTGGTGCTGGCCGACGTACTGCACGCCGCCCGTACGTATGCCCTGCTGGCTGTCCGTCGCTGCGGTTGATACAAATCCACCATGGTGCCGCTGCGGGGACGCTCTGAGGAGCTCGGCAAGCTCCTGGATGCTCTGCGAGCGGCCGCGAACGGGCAGGCCTCGCTGGCGGTCGTCAGTGGCGAGCCCGGGATCGGCAAGTCAGCGCTCCTGGCAGCCGCTGTGGAGCAGGCCGAGCGGCAGGGCTTCCTGGTCGCCAGTGCGGTCGCACACCAGACCGACAACATCAGTCCGCTCGCCTCGCTCGCGCCTGCGCTCAGGGCCGGGACTGAGCCGCTGATCGATACCGACCAGTTCCTGGAGCTGGCAGCGCTCAACACCCAGCCGCTCTGGCTCGCTGAGCGGCTGGCTGACCTGATCGGTCGTCGTCTCGCTGGTGTGCGCGCCCTGATCGTGCTGGACGACGCCCATTGGTCGGATCCGCTGACAGCTTTCGTACTGCGGGTGGTCGTCGCCCGTCTTCCCGCCGCGAATCTCCTCTGGTTGCTCGCCACCCGCCCGAGCCCCGGCGGCCCGGCCGACCAGCTCGTCGAGGCCGTGAACGTCCCGGTGCACGCCATCCCGCTCGCACCCCTGACCGCGGAGGCGATCCAGGACCTTGCTGCGGACCGTCTGAACCACACGGTCGACCCGTCGCTCGCGGTGCAGCTGGCCGGCGTCCAGGGCATCCCGTTCCTGGCCGAGCAGCTCATCGCGGGTCTGTACCTGAGCGACAGCGACCTGTCCGCCGGCCTCGTCGAGGGTGTACGCCGTCGCACCGGGGAGCTGTCCGAGTCGGCCCGGGACCTGGTCCGTACAGCTGCTGTCTTCGGCAGCGAGTTCCGCCTGGAAGACGTCGCCGTATTGATGGCCGCGCCGGTCGCCAGGCTTGCTGCGCCGTTGGACGAGACGATCCAGGCCGGTCTGCTCACGGATGCAGGGTCCGTGCTGCGCTTCCGGCACGAGCTCCTGCGCTCCGCGGCGCTGGCCGACGTACCGCCGTCTGCGCAGCGAGCGCTGCACGGCGCGATCGCGAACCAGCTGATGTCCGCCGGGCGCGGTGCGGCCGCTGCGGCACCGCATGTCCTCGCAGTCGCCCAGTCCGGCGACACGACGGCTGTCGCGACGCTGCGGGAAGCGGCGCGGGACCTGCTGGCGACTATGTCGACCACCGCCGCAGAGGTGATCCAGGAGGCGTTCGACCTCACTCACGTCGACGATCCGCTGCGCGCTGAGGTCGGTGTGGACGTGGTGGGCGTCCTGCTGGCCGCGTGGCAGTACGACCGGGCCAAGGCGTTCGCCGACGACCTGCTGAGCGGTACGGCGCTCTACCACGGGCCGATCACGCCGGACCTGCAGGCGACGATCCGGCTGCACCTGGCGCCGTACCAGTGGGCCAGTCAGCGTCTGGACGTGAAGGAGCTCAGCGCCCCGGGCGCGGCACCGCATCTGGCCGAACGGCTCGCCGCCTTCCGCGCACTGGCCGGCCAACAAGCACCCTCCGTGCAAGACCCGGTCGCACACGCGCTCCTGCAGGTCGCTGCTGCCGAGCAAGCCCAAGCCGACGGCAGGTACGCCGAGGCCCGCGACCTGTACGCCGGTGCACGGCAAGCGGACACCGGTCTGGGGAGTC
The DNA here is from genome assembly GCF_040655315.1 of Kribbella sp. NPDC050459. Taxonomy (NCBI): domain Bacteria; kingdom Bacillati; phylum Actinomycetota; class Actinomycetes; order Propionibacteriales; family Kribbellaceae; genus Kribbella; species Kribbella sp. NPDC050459. The sequence continues at coordinate 71,805 of NZ_JBFAJQ010000002.1, forward strand.
TGCCGACCACGCTGGTCGAAGTCGGCGAGCTCTACTGCCGTGCTGAGACCGACGAGCTCCCCAGCGCACTGGACCGCGTCCGAGAGCTCATGACCGTTGGCGACTCGTGGGCGGGGCCGCAGCTGGCGGTGCTGCGCGCGCGGCTCGAGTACGCGGCCGGCAACCTGCAGGAAGCGGAAGAAGCAGCCAACTCCGGTCTGCGGTGGATGGACCAGCTGCAAGTGAGCGGTCTGGCCACGGCAGCGGAACAGGTACTCGCACTGGTCGCCCTGCTCCGCGGTCACCTCACTCAGGCCCGGAAGCTGGCCGGCAGCGACCCGACGATCAGGGCCCTGCTGGCCATCGCGGACGGCGACGCCAAGGCGGTCAGCCAGCTGGCTGCGACGCCACAGGACTTCCCTGAGCGCATCGGCGTACTGCTGCAAGCCAATCTCGTGGACGAGCTGTCAGAGTCAGCCGCCGGCCGTGGTGCGCGTGCTGTCGTGGCTGCCGGCAACGACGTGGAGCAGCTCGCTGCGGCTGTCGAGATCGTCCGTACGGCGCAGCGGCCGTTGCTGCTCGCTCAGGCCGAGGAGCGCTACGGGCGAGCCGCGCTGGAAGCAGGTGATCGCAAGACCGGCGTACAGGCTCTGGAGCGGGCTTTGGACAGTCTGACGGCTCTCGGCGCCACAGCACCAGCTGGGCGCATCCAGGCGGTGCTGCAGGCAGCCGGGGTACGACGAAGGCGCTGGACCGCCGTACCGCCACGGGCTCAACAGGGCTGGGAGGCACTCACGCCCATGGAGCGACGGGTCGCTCTGCTCGTGGCTGAGGGGCACACGAACCGGTCTGCGGCCGAGGAACTGGTGGTGTCGGCCAGCACCGTCGGGACCCACCTGCGGGCGGTGTTCGGCAAGCTCGGCGTGAACTCGCGGGTCCAGCTCACCCGGCTGGTGCTGGAGCGGTTCGCCCCTCCCCCGAACGCATGAGATTTGGGTGCACGGCCCGCTCTCAGCACGCCGGCCGGCGCTGACAGGTTCACCTGTTCGCTCGATCCGTCGGAGCGGCCTCCAGAGGTTTCCTTCTACCAAGCAACCGAAGAAGGAGATCGAGGAAGATGACTGACAAGACCCCCACCGTCGTCCTGGTTCACGGTGCGTTCGCGGAGAACGCCAGCTGGTCCGGTGTGATCGCCGAGCTCACCCGCCGCGGCATCCCGGCGATCGCGGTCGCCAACGAGCTGCGCGGCCCCGCCCTCGACGGCAGCCGGGTTGCCGCCCAGGTCCGGGAGATCGACGGCCCGGTCGTCCTGGTCGGGCACTCGTACGGCGGTGCGGTCATCACCGCGGCCGCCAACCAGGCCGACAACGTCGCCGCGCTGGTGTACGTCGCCGCGTTCCTCCCGGAGGAGGGCGAGAGCCTGCAGGACCTGCTCGGCAGCTTCCCCGCGAACGACTTCGCGTCCGGCCTGGTCCCGCACCAGCTGCCCACCGGGGACGGCGGCGAGGAGACCTGGCTGAGCATCGACCGGTCGAAGTTCCGGGCGCTGTTCGCGGCCGACGTCGAGGACGCCGAGCTGCTCGGCCGGACGCAGCGGCCGATCGCCGCGGCGGCGTTCGACGAGAAGTCCGGCGCGGCGAGCTGGAAGCGGCTCCCGGTCTACGACCTGGTCGCCACCGGTGACGAGGCGATCCACCCGGACGGCCAGCGCACGATGGCCGCCCGCGCCAAGGCCGTCACGATCGAAGTCGACGGCTCGCACGCGGTCGCCGTCTCGCAGCCGAAGGCCGTCGCCGACTTCATCGCGAGCGCCGTCGAGGCAGGTGCGAACCGATGAAGCCCAGGCACCTGGCGACGGTCGCCGCCGCGGCCGTCCTCACCCTCGCCGGTGTGACCACGGCGAGCGCTCAGACCGAACACAAGCCGAAGCCCACCATCGTCCTGCTCCATGGCGCCTTCGCCGACGGGGCCAGCTGGTCCGAGGTGACCAGCCGGCTGCAGCGGGACGGGTACACCGTGGTCGCCCCCGCCGTACCACTGCGGGGAATCGCGTCGGACACGGCGTACCTCAAGGGCGTGCTCGACACCGTCCCCGGCCCGAAGGTGCTCGTCGGCCACTCGTACGGCGGAGCGCTGGTGAGCCAGCTCGCCGGAAGCGCCGGGGTGAAGTCGCTGGTGTACGTCGCCGCGTTCGTCCCGCAGGCCGGTGAGACGCTCGGGGCGCTGAACTCGCAGTACCCGGGCAGCGAGATCGGGCCGGACACGACGAACGCGATCAGCTACCCCGGAGGGGTGGATCTGGTGATGAAGCCGGAGTCGTTCCGCCGGGTGTTCGCCGCCGACCTCCCCGCGCGGCAGGCCGCCGTACTCGGGGCGTCGCAGCGCCCGGTCAACGCCGCGGTCTTCGACGAGAAGATCCCCGCCGGCGCTCCAGCCGCGCTGCCGAAGTACGCCGTGATCCCGACCGGCGACCACGCGATCGCGCCGGCCGCCGAGCGCTTCATGGCCGACCGCGCCCACGCCACGACGGTGGAGGTCGCCGGAGCGTCCCACTTGGTCGCCCTGTCCCAGCCGGGCACCGTGACCCGTGTGATCGAGCAGGCCGCCCGCTGAGAACTGAAGGCCGGACCGCAGCACGCGGTCCGGCCTTCGGAGCGCTCTCAGTCCTCCAGGGCCTGGTAGAGCGTGGTCCAGAAGTCGTTCATGAGCTGCACCGAGGACGGCACCGTCGTACCGACCTGGGTGAGCAGGATGCCGACGACCTGGTTGACCGGGTCGGCGTACGTCGACGTACCGGCGCCGCCGTCCCAGCCGAACTGCCCGATCGGCGCGTAGTCGCCCCGGTAGGTGCGCACGGCCATCCCGAAGCCCCAGCCGCCCTGCTGCCCCTGGCCGAACGAGATGTGCACGTTGTCCCGGGCCAGGGTCTCCCGGGCGGCCAACTGCTCGGCGGTGAGGCTGTTGCTGGTCATCAGCTGCACCGCCGGGCGGGACAGGATCCGCTCGCCCTGGTGGACGCCGTGGTTCAGCAGCATCCGGAAGTAGGCGTGGTAGTCGTCGGCGGTCGAGTTCAGGCCGCCGCCACCGCCCTGGAAGGCCGGCGGAGCGCTGTGCCGGCCGCCCTCGGCCTCGTCCCACACCTGGAACTCGCCGGTCGCGGGGTCCGGCGCGTACAGCGGTGGCAGCCGGTGGATCTGGTCGGCGGGCACCGAGAACCCGGTGTCCTTCATGCCCAGCGGTCCGAAGACCCGCTCGCGCAGGAACTCGTCGTACGACCGACCGGTGACCCGGGCGACGAGGACGCCGACCAGGTCGCTGCTGATCTGGTACTGCCAGCGCTCGCCCGGCTGGTACATCAGCGGGAGGGTGCCGAGGCGCCGCATCCACTCGTCCGGCTCCGGCATCGGCACCGGGCCGTTGGGGGTGATGCCCTGCTCGAACAGGGCGCCCATGATCGGCGTACCGATCATCGTCATGTCCATGCCGAGCCCGAACGTGGAGGTCAGCACGTCCCGGACGGTGATCGGCCGCTTGGCGGGCACGGTGTCGTCCACCTGGCTGTCGATCCGCTTCAGCACCTGCCGGCCGGCCAGCTCGGGCAGCCACTCCTCGACGGTGTCGTCGAGCCGCAGCCGGCACTCGTCGAGCAGCACCATCGCGGCGGCGATCGAGACCGGCTTCGACGTCGAGGCCATCCGGAAGATGGTGTCCCGCTGCATCGGCGCACCGCCCTCGTGACGCATCGTGCCGAGCGTCTCGACGTGCGGTTCACCGTCGCCGCGGCTGACCAGGGCGACGACGCCGGGGATCTTCCCGGAGTCGACGTGCTGGGCCAGCACGTCGTGCAGCCGGCGCAGCCCGGTCTCGGTGAAGCCGGACGGAGTGGTTGACATAGCGGTGTTTCCCTTCGATCGGACAGAGAGTCGGAAAGCGAGCTGTCAGAGGCTACGGGCGACGATGTCGCCGACGCTGGTGGTCGCGTGGATGGTCAGTTCCGCGGCGCCGCTGTTCTTGAGCGCGTTGTCGATCCGGCCGGTGGCGGTGCCGGCGTCCAGCGCGGCCGAGACTCCGGCCGCGGCGCCGACCTCGATCTCGCCGACGTCGGTGCGCAGGACGAGGTCACCGCGGACGGCCTCGGCGATCCGGATGTCGCCCTTGCTGGTGCGGATCTCCGCGGGCCCGTTCAGCCGGCCGATGGAGACGTCGCTCGCCGAGGAAGCGATGCGGGCGCTCGCGACGTCCTGGAGGTCGATCGGGCCCTGTGCGCCCTCGACGACGACGTCACCGAGCGGTCCGGTCGCCCGGAGCTCGACGCTGGCCGTCTTCACCTCGGCCCGGGAACCGGCCGGCAGCTGGACGGTCACCGCGACGGCGCCGGACGGCCCGAAGTACTGGTTCTTCGCGACGACCTCGACCCGCAGCACGCCGTCGGCGTACTCGACCTTGGTCGCCTCGGCCGCCTTCACGTCGCGGCTCTTCGCGGCGTTGGCCGGCCGCACCTCGACCGTGGTCTCGGCCTGGTCGGCGGCGACGAACGTGATGCTTCCGGCGGGGATGTTCAGCACGGCGGAGATCGGCTCGGGGGTGGTGAACGTAGACATTGTGGTGCCTTCCTGGTTGTGAACTCTTGTTGTTGCCCCAACTCTCGAGGAGCGTCCTGACACCGGACCGCCGCCGCACTGACACGGCCGCGCCCGCGGTGTCGGGGCAGGTGTCAGCAGCCGAGCCGGTCGGCGATGACGTTCAGTACGTCGCGCAGGTCGCGGTCGATCCGCGTCCGCAGCCCGATCTCGGCGATCCCGTCGGCGAACCCCGGATGCTCGGGTACGACGCGGTGTACCCGGTGGGTCACGAGCGCTCCGGCAGCGCAGGCGGTGACGGCGTAGACCCCGCCGTACCAGCTCTGCACTGCCAGCGTCGAGCTGCGGCTGTCGGCCTGGATCTCGACCGGCTCGACAGGACCCGCCAGCTCGGCGCGATAGGTGCCCGCCACCTCACCGGCGATGACGGTCATGGCACCGCGGCGGGCAGCCGACGCTCTGGCCAGGACGAGCAGGTTGTCGTCGCCAACCCGGCCTTCGCGTACGGCGAGGAGCAGTCCGGCGACTGCGGCGACCGGCGCGGCGACGGTTCCCTGCACGACCCATGGCTTCGTGTCCATGGCCCCGAGCTTCGGTGCGGCTCGGTCGTACGGACAATCCGCGGAACGCCTCGCGGGACAGGCCGGCTGCCGGCTGTCACGCCCTGACCTGCGAGTTCACCGGCGGCCCGGGGCTGCGCCGACGGTGTCCCGGGACGGGACGGGACACTCAGGAGACGAGACCCGCCCGCGCCTCAGGCACCAGATACTCGAGGCACGGCCGTCGGGTCGTCGGCGCGGGCCACCTGCCGCAACAGGTCGTGCATCCGGTACCGGCCCGCCGCGGGCTCTTGGACGAGGTGGACGTCGACCAGGTCCTCCAGCAGCGACCGCGCGTTCGGCAGCGGGATTCCAGCCAGCGCGGCCGCGCCGTACGCGTCGATGTCCTCACCGGTACCAGTCCGAGCAGTCGGAACATCCGCCGCTGCGCGGGGTCCAGCTGCCGCAGCGACATCTCGAAGACCTCCGACACCGTGAGGTCGCCGTCGCGCAGCCGCTCCACCAGGGTGTCGAGAGTCCACGCGGGCCGGTGCCGAAGCCGCGCGGCTGCGACCCGGATCGCGAGCGGCAGATTGCCGCACCGCCGCAGCACCTCGGCCACGTCACCGGGCCGGTCGCCGCCGGCGGACTCGACGAAGAGCTGGGCCGCCTCCTCGCCGGGCAGGACGTCGAGCGAGATCGGCTGGACGCCGTCGAGCTCGACCATGCGCCGCCGGCTGGTGACGACCACGAAGCTCCGGCCGGCGCCGGGCAGCAGGTGGCCGACCTGCTCGGCATCGGCGGCGTTGTCGAGCAGCACGATCGCGCGCCGCGTGGCCAGCTCCGACCGCCAGAGCGCGGACCGCTCAGCGAGCCCGTCGGGAATCCGGGCAGGCGGCAGTCCGAGGGCACCCAGAAGGACCCGCAACGCCTCCACGGGGTCGAGGCGCTCTCGCCCAGGCGCGAAGCCGTGAAGGTCCAGGTACAGCTGCCCGTCCGCGAAGTCCGGGGTCAGCAGATGTGCGGCATGGACGGCGAGCGCGGTCTTGCCGACTCCACCCATGCCGTCGATCGCCACGAGCGACGTACTGCGGGCCGCGTCGACGAGCAGGTCCAATTCGGCGCGGCGACCGGTGAAGGCGGTGACATCGTGCGGCAGGTCGTTGCGGACCTGCAGCGCGACGGCTTGCTTCGTCTGTGGCGCGCCCCTGGCGCGTTCCCACACCTCACGCAGCGGTCTGGGGTCGCGGCCGGCCACCTTGCAGAGCGCGACGACTGTCGGCCACGGCGGAACGGCCTGGCCGGCGAAGTACCGCGACAGCGAAGAGCTGCTGGCGTTGATGTCACGGGCGAGCTCACGCAGGCTGCGACCGGTGAGGTCGCGCAGCTGTGCCAGCTGCCCCGCCAACTCATCACGCACGTCCGCTGGCCCTCCTCCCGTTCCAGCGGGCGATTCTAGAACCCGACGTCAGAGCAGCCGGTCGAGGGCCGCGCGGCCGATCGGGCCCCAGTGGGTCTTGCCGCCGGGTTTGCCCAGCTCACCGTTGATGCCCATCGCGATCAGGAACAGCGCCCGCGTCAGGGCCCAGCCGCGTGCCCGCCGTACCGTCGCCTCGTCCGCGCCGTACGCAGCGAGGAAGCGCTCCGGCTCCGGGAGCAGGATCCAGGCCGAAGCGAGGTCGGTCGCCGGGTCACCGGAGCCCAGCTCCTCGAAGTCCACTACGCCGGTGAGTATGCCGTCGGCAACCACCACGTTCGCCGGGTGCAGATCACCGTGCACCCACACCGGCGCCCGGTCCCATGTCGGCGCCGCGAGTGCGTCCTCCCAGACCGCACGGATCTCTTCGGCGCGGCCGACGTGCGCCTGCACCTCGTCCCAGCCCGGGCTCGGCGAAAGGGTCGACCGCTCGCTCACCGGCGCGCCGACCGGTGGTTCGGTATGCAGCGCGTTCAGGAAACCGGCCAGTACGTCGGCCGCTGCCGGATCGCTGAGCGGTGCGTGGTCCGCTGGTTCCCCGTGCACCCAGGTGGTGACCAGCCAGGTCCGCGGGAAGCGGTCCGACGGAGCGCCGAGGTGCCGCGGGACCGGGATGGGCAACGGCAGCTGGGCGGCGAGGTCAGGCAGCCACCGGTGTTCTCTGTGGAGCACCTGGGGGGCGCCGGCGTGACGGGGCAGCCTCACGGCCAGGTCGTCGCCCAGGCGCCACATCTGGTTGCCCCAGCCGCCGATGACCTCCTTGAGCGGCAGATCCGCGAGATCGGGGTACTGCTCGCTCAACAGGGTCCGAACCAGCTCTTCGTCCATGGAGCGTCAGACGCGTCACACCGGTGGCTGGTTGGGAATAGGTCCACAAAGCGGTCAGTTGCGGACAGTTATGCGCATTGATGTGTGGTCCGACGTCGTCTGTCCGTGGTGCTACATCGGGAAGCGGCGGCTCGAGCAGGCCCTCGCCGAGAGCGGCGACACCGCGGAGATCGTCTGGCACAGCTTCCAGCTCGACCCTTCGTCGACGAACGACGACCCGCGGGACCTGGCGACCCGGTTGGGTGAGAAGTACGGCCGCGGCCGCGAGTGGGGTCTCCAGGCGAACGCCCACGTCACCGAGGTGGCGGCTGAGGTCGGACTGGAGTACCACCTCGACCAGGCGAAGCCGGTCAACACTGTCGATGCGCACCGCCTCCTGCACCTGGCTCACGACCTCGGTGCGTCCGGTGAGGTTCCCGCTGACACGCAGGGCCGCCTCAAGGAGCGTCTGCTCAAGGCCTACTTCACCGACGGCCTCCCGGTCGGTGACCACGCCACGCTGACCGAGCTGGCCACAGAGGTCGGCCTCCCCGCCGACCGTGTGCGTGAGGTCCTGGCCGGTACGACGTACACCGAGGAGGTCGCGGCGGACCAGGCGCAGGCCGTGGCGTACGGCGCCAACGGCGTACCGTTCTTCGTCATCGACGAGAAGTACGGCGTGAGCGGCGCCCAGCCCGTCGAGGTCTTCAAGGAAGCACTGAGCCGGGCCCGCGGGCCGGTCACCCTCATCACCGCCCCGGCTGCCGGCGACGACGCGACTTGCGGCCCGGACGGCTGCGCGCTCTGACAGTTGGGTACCGGGAGTTACACAACTCCCGTATACGTCTTGGTGTATGAAGGAGGCATGACTGTCGTGCGCGCACTGGCCAGGCCGTTGCTGTCCATGATTTTCGTCGTCCAGGGTGCGAACTCGATCCGCAACCCCGAGCCGCTCGTGCCCAAGGCCCAGCCGGTCACGGACCGGCTCGTGCCGATGGTGAAGAAGGTCGCCCCGACGCAGGTCAGCGACCGGATCCCGGAGACCACAGTCAACCTGGTCCGGCTGAACGGGGCCGTGCAGGTGATCGGCGGCCTCGCGCTCGCAACCGGCAAGGGCCGGCGGCTCGGCGCGGCCACGCTCGCGGCCACGCTGCTGCCGGTGACCGTCGCCGGGCACCCGTTCTGGCAGATGAAGGACAAGGAGTCCCGGCAGGCGCAGCGGATCCAGTTCATGAAGAACCTGGGTCTGCTGGGCGGTCTGCTGCTCGCCGCGGTCGACACCGAGGGCAAGCCCGGCGTGGCATGGCGGGCGAGCCACGGCGCGAAGGCGGCGAAGCGAGAGACCAAGCGCGGCGCCAAGGCCGCAAAGCGGGAGGCGAAGGACCTGGCCCGCGAGGCCAAGCACGCCGCGAAACTCGCGAAGGCGGAGCTGCATCTCGGCTGACGCTCCCAGCATGGTCGGCGCAGGCCGATGCCCTAGGCTCGGAGCTGGACGGACGAGCCGAAGGAGTGGCATGACGGAGCAGCAGGGCTGGGCGGCGCCGCGGGCGGCGGGAGCAGTGACAGGCACGGTCACGGTGCCCGGATCGAAGTCGATCAGCAACCGTGCGCTCGTCCTCGCCGCGATCGCGGACGGCCCGTCGCACCTGACCGGCCTGCTCGCGGCCCGCGACACCGCGCTGATGCGGTCCGCCCTGGTCTCCCTCGGCGTCGCCATCACAGAAAAGCACAGCACCGACAGCGGTACGACGGTGACCGTCATCCCGGGCTCGCTCAAGGGCCCGGCGAACGTGGACTGCGGCCTGGCCGGCACCGTGATGCGGTTCGTTCCGCCGGTGGCCGCGCTGGCCGACGGGCTGGTCGGCTTCGACGGCGACCCGTACGCACGAGAGCGGCCGATGGGCGTCATCCTGGACGCGCTGCGCACCCTCGGCGTCCAGATCGACGACGGCGGCACCGGCCGGATGCCGTACACCGTGTCGGGCATCGGTTCGGTGCGGGGCGGCAAGGTGACGCTGGACGCCTCCGGGTCGAGCCAGTTCGTGTCCGCGCTGCTGCTGGCCGGCGCACGGTACGACGAGGGCGTCGACATCCGCCACGACGGCAAGCCGGTGCCCTCACAGCCGCACCTGGACATGTCGGTGGCGATGCTGCGCGAGCGCGGCGTCCAGGTCGACGACGCGGAGCCGAACCGGTGGGTGGTTGCTCCCGGCCCCATTCACGCGCTGGACACGGCGATCGAGCCGGACCTGTCGAACGCGGCGCCGTTCCTGGCCGCCGCCGTCATCACCGGCGGCTCGGTCACGGTGACCGGCTGGCCGGCGGAGACCACCCAGCCCGGCGGCCAACTGCCGGAGATCTTCACCCGCTTCGGCGCCTCGGTCACCCGGACCGACGACGGCCTCACGGTCCGCGGAACGGGCCGGGTGCAGGGCTGTGACCTCGACCTGAGCGAGGTCGGCGAGCTGTCCCCGGTGATCGCGGCGGTGTCCGCCTTCGCCGACGGACCGTCGTACCTGCGCGGCATCGCGCACCTGCGCAACCACGAGACCGACCGGCTGGCGGCGCTCGAGACCGAGTTCAACGCGCTCGGCGGCGACGTCACGCAGCTCGAGGACGGCCTGGCGATCCGGCCGAAGCCCTTGCACGGCGGGCTCTTCCACACCTACGCCGACCACCGGATGGCGCACGCCGCCGCTGTCGTCGGCCTGCTCGTCGACGACCTGCTGATCGAGAACATCGGCACCACGGCGAAGACCCTGCCCGAGTTCCCCCAGCTCTGGTCGGAGCTCGCCGGCTGATGTCGCGGTACGACGAGGAGGCCCGGTACGACCGGCCCAAGCGCCGCACGCGGCCGCGGACCAAGGACCGCCCCTCGTACGACGACGCGGCCGAAGGCTTCGTCATCACCCGGGACCGCGGCCGGTACACCTGCTGGGTCGACGATCGCCAGGTGACCGCGATGAAGGCCCGGCAGCTCGGCCGTACCGGCGTGATCGTCGGTGACCGGGTGAAGCTCGACGGCGACGCCAGCGGCGACGAAGGCACCCTCGCGCGGATCGTCGAGGTGCTCCCCCGGACGACGCTGCTGCGCCGCTCGGCCGATGACGACGACCCGGTCGAGCGCCCGCTGGTGGCGAACGCCGACCAGCTCGTGATCGTCGTCGCGGTCGCCAACCCGGAGCCCCGGACCGGGCTCATCGACCGGTTCCTGGTCGCCGCGTTCGACGCCGGCATGCGGCCGCTGCTCTGCCTCACCAAGACCGACCTGGCCGATCCGGACCCGTTGCTCTCGATCTACCGGCCGCTCGGCGTCGAGTCGGTCGCCACGCACCAGGGCGGCGACCTGACGAAGCTCCGCGAGCAGCTCGACGGCCGGACCAGCGTCCTGGTCGGCCACTCCGGCGTCGGCAAGTCCACTCTCGTCAACGGCATCATCCCCGGTGCCGCCCGAGCGGTCGGCATCGTCAACGAGGTCACCGGCCGCGGGCGCCATACGTCGACGAACACGGTCGTACTCCGGCTGCCGGACGGCGGCTGGCTGATCGACACGCCTGGCATCCGTTCGTTCGGCCTGGCTCACGTGGACCCGGACAAGTTGATCCACGCCTTCCCGGACCTGGCAGAGCTGGCCGCGGACTGCCCGCGCGGCTGCACCCACGCCGCCGACGCCCCTGACTGCGCACTGGACGAGGCCGTCGCGGACGGCCGCGCCGACACCGACCGGGTCGCGTCGTTCCGCCGTCTGCTGGCCAGCCGCGCCACGACCAGCTACTGACGGCGTACCGCCCGCTACTTGGGGAGCTGTCCTTCCCACACCGCCCGGGCGCCGGCGTCCCCGGTGCGGATGGTCTGCCAGATGACCAGTACGCCGACCACGACCACGGCGGCCTGCGTCAGCAACTCGAGCGGACGGCTCGTCCCTGTCCGGCCGTCGCGTTCGCGCAGCAGCAGGAAGGCGGCCACGGCAACGACCGCGAAGGTCAGGCAGTACCAGAACAGCAGGTTCCCGCGCTTCTCGTGCAGCGCGACCACCTTCGCGAGCGTCGGTACGGCGGTCACGAACGCCTCGCCGCTCTTCTTCGCCACGTACGCGCAGACGACCGTCCCGACGCCGAGCACCAGCGCCGGCCAGCGCAACAGCCGGCGCCACCGCGGCACCACGGCGAACACGATCCCGGTGAGCGCGGCCACCGGCAGCAGCACCACGGTCAGATGGATCACGAGCACGTGCAGCGGCAGGTCACCGAAGCGCTCGAACATTGACGCCTCCCGGCGGTCGTCAGGACGTGGTCAGACACTAATGGCACGTTCAACGACCGCATTCGGTTCAATCGGCGCCGCAACCGATCCGCAACGTTCCCCGGACGTCCGCAGCGTTCGCCTGTCGTTCAGGCTAGCCTTCCGGCATGCCTTCGCACACGGATGACCTGCGGCTCGCCCACATCCTGGCCGACGATGCGGACTCGACCACGATGGACCGCTACAAGGCGCTCGACCTGCACGTGGCCACCAAGCCCGACCTCACCCCGGTGAGCGAGTCGGACAAGAAGGTCGAGGACGTGATGCGCAAGACGCTCGCCCGGGCGCGACCGCGGGACGCGTTCGTGGGCGAGGAGGACGGCACCAGCGGCTGGGGTGTGCGGCGCTGGGTGGTCGACCCGATCGACGGCACCAAGAACTACATCCGCGGCGTGCCGGTCTGGGCCACGCTGATCAGCCTGATGATCGAGGACCAGGTCGTCGTCGGTGTCGTCTCCGCGCCGGCGCTCGGCAAGCGCTGGTGGGCGTCGTACGGCGACGGCGCCTGGACGGGCCGCGCGCTGCACTCGTCGCAGCCCTGCCGGGTCAGCGACGTCAGCCGGATCGAGGACGCGTCGCTGTCGTACGCCTCGCTCAAGGGCTGGGAGAAGCTCGGCAAGAAGAACCAGTGGGCCGACCTGATGGACTCCTGCTGGCGGACCCGCGCGTACGGCGACTTCTGGTCGTACATGCTGGTCGCCGAAGGCGCGGTCGACATCGCCGCCGAGCCGGAGCTGAACCTGTACGACATGGCCGCGCTCGCGATCATCGTCGACGAGGCCGGCGGCACGTTCACCTCCGTCGACGGCGTGCCCGGCCCGAACGGCCCGAACGCCGTCGCCACCAACGGCCGCCTGCACGACGAGGTCCTCAAGCGCCTCGAGTGATCCGCCGCTGCAGGAATTCCGCCTCGACCGCATTGCTGGTGAACGCCAGCGCCTCCTCGTACGCCGCCCGCGCGTCCTGGATCCGCCCGCACCGCCACAGCAACTCGCCCCGCGTCGACGCCAGATACGGGTACGTCGCCAGCGCCGGATCGTCCGGCAACTGCGCGAGCGCGGCCTCGGGCCCTGCGACATAGCTGATCGCCACCACCCGGTTCAGCGCCACCACCGGGGAAGGCCAGCGCTCGAGCAGGACGTCGTATAGCCCGAGGATCTCCGACCAGTCCGTGTCCTCCCAGCGTGCGGCCTCCGCGTGCACGGCCGCGATCGCGGACATCAGCCCGAACCGCCCGGCCGGTCGCAGCGCCTCGGGCACCAGCCGTAGTCCCTCGTCGACGAGCTCTCGGTCCCACAGCGAGCGGTCCTGGTCCTCCATCAACACCAACCGGCCGTTGGTCACCCGCGCGGCCTCCCGTGCCTGCGTGAGCAACAGCAGCGCCAGTAGCCCGGCGGCCTCCGAGCTGTCCGGCAGCAACAGACGGATCATCCGGGCGAGGTCGAGGCCCCGACGACCGAGATCGTTTCTCGTGAGAGCGTCGCCGTCAGCGGCCGTGTGGCCGGCGGCGTACACGAGGTGGACCACGTCGAGGACCGCGCCGATGCGTTCGGGGAGGTCGGGCGCCTTCGGGATCCGGTACGGGATGCCCGACCGCGAGATCTTCTGCTTCGCCCGGGTGATGCGGGCCTGCATCGTGGTCTCCTTCACCAGGAACGCCTTGGCGATCTCGGCCGACGACAGCCCGCACACCAGGCGCAGCGTCAGCGCGATCTGTGCCTCTTGGGCGAGTGCCGGGTGACAGCAGGTGAACACCAGCCGCAGGCGATCGTCGGGAAAGGTGCGGTCCTGGACGTCGTCCTCGGGCATCAGCAAGGGCAGCTTGCGCCGGGCCACGTCGGCCCGGCGCCGCAGCTCCAGCGCCCGGCGGGTGGCGACCGTCGTCAGCCAAGCACCCGGCCGCCGCGGCACGCCCTGGTCCCGCCAGTGCACCAGGGCCTTCGCGTATGCGTCCTGGACGCAGTCCTCCGCCAGGTCCAGGTCCGCGGCGACCCGCGCGGTCGCGGCCAGCACGGCGGCCCACTCGGTCGAGTGGGCCGCCGCGACGGCCTCTGCCACTGACGGCGCGGCCGGATCAGCCACCGTTGACCAGTGGACGGACCTCGACACCGCCCATCGGCGACGGGACCTGCTTGGCGATCGCGAGCGCCTCGTCCAGGTCGGCGGCCTCGATGACGTAGTACCCGCCGAGTACTTCCTTGGTCTCGGCGAAGACGCCGTCGGTGACGACGTACCCGCCGTTGCCGTCCGCGCGGACCGAGGTCGCGGTGGTGCTCGAGTCGAGCTGGCCGCCGCCGCGCAGCGCGGCGCCGTTGGTCTCCGCGAACGCCAGGTGGTTCTTGTGGTTCTGCTCCGCCACCGACGGGTCGGCCGCGGCCCACTTCGCCTCGTCGTCGTAGATCATCACCAGGTACTTGCCCATCACGGGTCACCTCTCTCGTCGTGCTCCGGTTCCAGCATTCACCATCCCGATGCGTGACCCGGCCCGGAATCGACAACCGCCCCGGACAGGTTTCCCGACCACGTATGGTGGCCGGTATGCCCTTGACGTACCCCATCGCGGAGCAGACGCTCGACAACGGCCTGCGGGTCGTCGTCAGCTCGGACCGCGCCGTCCCCATCGTCGCCGTCAACCTCTGGTACGACGTCGGGTCGCGCCACGAACCGCCGGGCCTGACCGGGTTCGCGCACCTGTTCGAGCACCTGATGTTCCAGGGGTCGCGCAACGTCGCCTCCGGTCAGCACTTCAGCCTGCTGGAGACCGCCGGCGCCAGCCTCAACGCGAGCACCTTCTTCGACCGGACCAACTACTTCGAGTCGCTGCCCAGCGGCGGCCTGGACCTCGCGCTCTGGCTCGAGGCGGACCGGATGGGTTACCTGCTCGACGCGGTCAACCAGGAGAACCTGGACAACCAGCGCGACGTCGTCAAGGAGGAGAAGCGGCAGTCGTACGACAACCGCCCGTACGGCGACTCCTACGAGCGGCTCGTCGGGCTCGCGTTCCCCGAAGGCCACCCGTACGCGCACATGACGATCGGCTCGATGGCCGACCTGGACGCGGCCTCGGTGGAGGACGTGCACGCGTTCTTCCGGAAGTACTACGGCCCGAACAACGCGGTCCTGACGATCGTCGGCGACGTGTCCGAGGACGACGCGTTCGACGCCGCCAAGCGGTACTTCGGCCACCTGCCCGCGATCCCCGCGCCGCCGCCGGCGCCGGACGGGACGATCGGCCCGATGACCGGCGTCCAGCGTGACGACGTGGTGTCCGACGTACCGTCCGACCTGGTCACGATGATGTTCCGGCTGCCCGTCGACGGGACGCCCGAGCTGGACGCCGCCGGGCTCGCGCTCGACATCCTCGCCGCGGGGCAGAGCGGCCGGCTGAACCGGCGGCTGGTCCGTGACGAGCAGATCGCGCAGTCGGTGTCCGGCGGCGCGCTGCCGCTGATCGGCGGTGTGTCGTTCGGGACGCTGACCGGGATCGCGTCCGACGGCGTCGACCTGCAGCAGGTCGAGGACGCGCTGCTCGAGGAGATCGAGAAGCTGGCCGCGGACGGCGTCACCGCGGACGAGCTGGCCACGGTGCAGGCCCAGGCCGAGCGGGACTGGCTCGAGCAGCTGGCCACCTGCGCCGGCCGCGCCGACGAGATCTCGCACCACGCACTGCTGTTCGGTGACGCGAACCGGATCAACACCCGGATCGACCAGATCCAGGCCGTGACCGTCGAGCAGGTCCAGACCGCCGCCCGGAAGTGGATCCGGGCCACGGGCCGCGTCCAGGTGACCTACCGCCGCCAAGAGTCCGCACCGGAGTCGGGAGCGCAGGAATGAACCAGGTTCTGACCACCCCGCCGGCCGTCGGCGCGCCGCGTCCGTGGAAGTTCCCGGAGGCGGTCACCACCCGGATCGGCACCGGTACGCCGGTGCACGTCTACGACCGCCCGGGGCAGTACGTCGCCACCGTCCGGGTCACGATCGCGATGCCGCTGATCGCCGAACCGCGGGAGCTGGAAGGCGTCGCGACGATCATGTCGCGGACCCTCGACGAGGGCACCGAGCTGCATTCGGCCAACGAGTTCGCCGCCGCGCTGGAGCGGCACGGAGCGGCGTACGGCGTGGACGTCAGCTCGGACGCGCTGCACGTCGAGATCTCGGTGCCGGTGTCGCATCTCGCCCCGGCGGTGCGGCTGCTGGCCGAGGCGATCACCCGGCCGGCGTTCAACCAGGCCGACGTCGGGCGGCACGTGACGATCCGGCTCGGCGAGATCAACCAGGAGCGGGCCAATGCCGGGTACCGGGCGCGCGAGGCGTTCGCGGCGTACCTGTTCGACCCGTCGACGCGGCGGTCCCGGCCGACCGCGGGCCGGCCGGACACGATCAGGCCGCTGACGAACGTCGAGGTCGCCGACTTCTACCGTAAGAACATCGGCCCGGAGCGGGCGGAGATCCTGTTCGCCGGTGACGCGACCGGCGTGGACGTGGCCGGCATCATCGACGAGGCGTTCGGCGGCTGGACCTCCTCGGCCGGTACGGCGCTGGAGACGCCGGAGCCGATCTACCTCCCGGGCAACCGGGTCGTGCTCGTCGACCGGCCGGGCTCGGTGCAGAGCCAGCTGCTGATCGGCTGCGCCGGCCCCGACCGGCGGGACCCGGCGTGGGGTGCGGCCGCGGTCGCGAACCACGTGGTCGGCGGGACCATCACGTCCCGCGTGGACACCGTGCTCCGCGAGGAGAAGGGGTACACGTACGGCACCCGGACCAGCTTCGCGGCGCCCCGCAAGGGCGGGACGTTCAGCCTCGGCGGCGCGGTCCGGACCGAGGTGACCGGCGCCGCGATCGGGGACGCGCTGCGGATCCTGCTGGAGGCGCGCGACGGGCTCACCGAGCAGGAGGTGCAGGAGGCGAAGGACAGCCTGATCCGCACCGCCCCGCTGCGCTACGAGCAGGCCGACTCGGTGGCCCAGCAGGTCGGCAGCAACATCGCGAACGGCGTGCCGATCGACTTCGCCGACACCTACCTGACGAACATCGCGGCCACCACCGCCGCCGAGGCGACCGAGGCCTACCGGCGGTACGTCGGGACCGACGGCCTGCTGGTAGTCGTCGTCGGCGAAGCCAAGGACGTTCGGCCACAACTCGAGGGCCTCGACCTCGGGGACCTGATCGAGGTGAGCTGAAGACCGCTGCCCCCGGCTCGCCCGGGGGCAGCGGACATCAACTGCTGATGTAGTTGGACAGCTGCTCCTTCTCGAACTCGAGCTCGCCGATCCGGGACTTGACCACGTCACCGATGCTGACCAGCCCCGCAAGGTTGCCGTCGACAACGACCGGGACGTGCCGGATCCGGCGGTCCGTCATCAGCCGCATGAGGTTGTCGATCAGGTCGTCCGGCGTACAGGTGTGCACCTCCGCCGTCATGATCGCGCTGACCCGGACGTCGCCCGCGTCCGGCGTACCGTTCCAGAGCCGGACGATGTCGCGCTCGGACACGATGCCCGCCACGGACGATCCGTCCGGACTGACCACCACCGCGCCGATGTTGCGGTCGGCCAGCAGTGCGAGCAGCTCGGTGACAGTGGCTTCTGGGGAGATGGTGACGACCTCGTTGCCTTTGCCGCGCAGTACGTCGTTGATCTTCACGGAGCCTCCTGCAGATCGAGGACCAATACCCAAAGGTAGCGAACTCCGGCCCGGAGCGGCAGGCCCTCGCCTGTCACAACCGGTGACAACGAAAGACAACCGAAATTGGTTGCTCTTGGCATCGACCCGCGGCCGGTCGGGGCCGTCTCCCGCGCTCAGCAGCGTTTAGGTGTTTGAACGCTCAAAAGGACCTTGGTCCCTGGCCAAGACCCCGTCTCGTTACATAGCGTTACCGCATGCGGTGCTCACGGGGGATGTGGGGCTCCGGGGGGGTAGACCGAATCGCGAGGGCGGTAGGGAGGGAGACCGCCCTCGTGATCGGTCCATGGGAGGCGTCAGGACGGGTCGTCCCGGAGCAGGTCGATCGCCGCCTGCCGGTCCTTGACGCGAAGCTTGCGCAGCACCGACGAGACGTGCACCCGGACCGTCGTCGGGGACAGGAACAGCCGCTTGGCCACCTCGTCCGTGGTCAGTCCCTCGGCGAGCAGGGCCATCACCTCCCATTCGCGGGAGCTCAGCAGGCTCGCGGGCCGCGAGCGGCGCCCGAGCCGCCGTCTGCCCGGCTCCCGGAACTCGTCCAGGATGCGGGCCACCAGCGACCGCGGGATCGCGGCCTCACCGGACAGCACCCCGCGCAGCGCGGCCGGCAGCCGGTCCGGGTCGGTGTCCTTGAGCAGGTAGCCGGAAGCGCCGGCGCGCAGCGAATCGAACAGGTCACTGTCGTCGCGCGAGACGGTGAGCATCACGATCGCGATCGCCGGCAGCAGCCGGGCGATCTCCGCGGCGGCGCGGATCCCGCCGCCGGGCATGTGGATGTCGAGCAGGACGACGTCCGGCCGGTGCTCCTGGGTGAGCCGGACGGCCTCCGGCCCGGTGCCCGCCTCGGCGCAGACCTCGAACCCGCCCGCCTCCAGCGCGTGCCGGATGTGCGCCCGGAGCTGCGGGTGGTCGTCGGCCATCACCACCCGGCGCGGATCCGCGGTCATCGGCCCGTCACCATCTGATCTTCACCGTCGTCCCCTCGCCCGGCCGTGAGTCGATGTCGAAGGTTCCCGGCAGCGCCTCCGCGCGTTCCCGCATGCTGACCAGTCCGAACCCCGCGTGCCGGGCGACCGCGTCGAAGCCCGGCCCGTTGTCGGAGACGACCAGGTGGCTCCCCTCGGGGTCACGCCCCAGCTCGACCCTGACACGTTCCACCCTGCCATGCCGGACCGCGTTCAGGACGGCTTCCCGGGCGATTCGCACCAGCGCGTGCCGTTGCGGGCGGTCGACAACGATCGACTCGTCCAGCTCGAGATCGAGCCCCACGCCGTACCGCTGGGCCAGTTGCTCGACCGCCCGGTGCAGCACGAGACCGAGCGGCTCGTCGTCCGATCGACCGAGCGCCTCGAGCATCTGCCGCGCCTCGTCCATCGCGCGTTCGCTGGCGCCGAGGATCCGGTCGACCCGCGAACGATCGGTGGCCGCGAACCCCGAGAGCTCGGAGCGGATGTAGCCGAGCTCCTGCAGTACGCCGTCGTGCATCTCGCGGGCGACCCGTCGCCGGTCCTCGACGACCGCGATTTCCGCCTGCAGCGCCCAGTGCCGGCTGATCTCCCGGCCCGCCGCGATGAGCAGCAGCAGGTACGAGCCGGTCCGCAGCAGGCTGCCGGAGTACAGCAGGTCGGCACGTTCCGGTGGGAAGAGCAGGTAGCTCAAACGCGCGAATGCCCCCAGCGCGCAGGCAGGACCGAGCCACCGCAGCAGTACGTCGTCCCGGCTGCGCGCCTGCACCGTGAACGCCACCGCGGCCAGCGCGAAGCACACGAGCGTGAGGATCTGCGGGATCAGCAGCGCGTTGCTGGTGGCATCGGCCGGCAGCCAATCCTTCCGCCAGTACACGACGGCACCGACCACGAGCATCGCGACGACGGCGGGTGCCAGCGCCCAGTGCCGCCAGCCGTGCCGGCGCGCGAGGCGGTTCGGGACGAGAGCCGCTGCCGCGATCAGAAGGGTGCCGACGATCCGCAGGGCCGGCGGCAGCCAGTTGCCGAACGCACCGGCCGGGTTGTTCTTGACGAGGGTGACGCTGAGCAGCGCGTTCGCCGTACCGAGGACGACCAGTCCCTGCAACAGCAGGAGGTCCTGACGCGTGTAGGTCCGCAGGAAGCGCCCGTACACCAGGAACGCGAGCAGTAGCGCGACGCAGGCGTTGACGGTCTCGAGCACAAGATGCGCCGCGGCGCTCTGCTCGCCGAACTCCTGCTCCCAGCGCCCCACCCCGACAGCCGCGGCCATCCCGAGCACCAGGATCCCCAGCGCAACGCTCCCCCGCATGCCCCAGACCCTGCCTCTCACAATCACCGACCGTACGCCGAACCGGCACTGTCCGGAAACACCCGAACTCAATGGCACAGTTGTCGCAGGAGGTGGCTGATGGAGGTGCTGGAGCCGAGCCGGGTCGTCGAACGGGCCGCTCGGGACTGTCTCGGAATCCGGGTGGTGACGCCGTTCCGCGGCATGCTGGGCAAGCGCGACGAACTACTCGACGAACTGATCGCCTGGCTGGACGACCGGACGATCGACGATGCCGGCCCGTTCTTCCTTCGCCTGCACGTGATCGACATGAGCGGACCGATGGACCTGGAGGTCGGCGTGGTGACACCGGCGCCCCTGCGCGGCGACGCACGCGTGCGGGCCGGCACGCTGCCCACCGGGCGCTACGCGACGCTGACCTACCGCAACCACTCGCTGCGGGCCAACCGAGCGCTGCTCGACTGGGCCGCCGCCGAAGGGCTCGTCCTCGACCGGCACGAGAGCGCGGCCGGCGACGTCTTCGGCTGCCGGTACGAGGCGTACCGGACCGACCCGCGGACCGAACCGCGCAAGACGAAGTGGGCGGTCGAACTCGGTATTCGCCTCGCTGACTGACGCGCGCGACCCGTAGGATCTGCGGGTTCGCGCGTCGGTCGAGGGGGCTTCGGTGGGGTTTCGGCAGGATCTGGCCGTACTGCGGCATCGCGACGTGCGGATCTTCGTGTCGGCGCGGTTCGTCTCGATCCTCGGGTCGGCGATCGCGCCGGTGGCGCTGGTGTTCGCCGTCCTGGACGTTTCGCACTCGGCGGGCGCGGTCGGTACCGTCCTGGCGGCGCGGAGCATCCCGAACATCGTCTTCCTGCTGATCGGCGGCGTGATCGCCGACCGGCTGCCCCGGCACCTGGTCCTGGTCGCGGCCAACACGATCAGCGGCCTCACCCAGGGACTCGCCGCGACGCTCGTCCTCACCGGGCACGCGACGATCTGGCAGCTGGCGGCGATCGAGGCGGTGAACGGGGTAGCGGCGGCGTTCGTGATGCCGGCCATGACCGGGATCCTGCCGTCGATCGTGGACCGCGCCGAACTCCCGCAGGCGAACGCGATCTCGGGATTCGCGCGCTCCGCGGCAATGATCGGCGGCGGCGCGGTCGCGGGTGTGATCGTCGGCCTGACCGGCCCCGGCGTCGGCCTCGCGGTCGACGGCGTCACGTTCCTGATCGGCGCGCTGTTGCTGCTCCGGCTGCGGATCCCACGGATCACGCGGCAGGCGAGCTCGCTCGTGACCGATCTGCGCGAAGGCTGGCACGAGTTCGTCTCCCGGCAGTGGCTCTGGGTGATCGTGCTCGCGTTCGCGTTGCTCAACCTGATCTACACGGCCTGCTACCAGGTCCTCGGACCGGTGATCGCGGACCGCACGTTCGGCCGGGCCGGCTGGGGTGTCGTGAGCGCCTGCTTCGGCGCCGGACTCGTTGCCAGCGGCATCATCATGCTCCGGCTCAAACCCCGCCGCCCGCTGCGCACCGGGATGCTCGGCATGCTGCTCACCGTCCCGGTGATGCTGTGCCTGGCGCTGGTGCCGCAGCTCTGGGCGATGGCGATCGCGGCCTTCGTCCTCGGCGTCGGCTTCGACATCTTCGGGATCAGCTGGGAGACCGCGCTCGGCCAGCACGTACCCATCGACAAGCTGTCGCGCGTGTCGTCGTACGACATGCTCGGCTCGTTCATCGCCGGTCCCGTCGGCCAACTCACCGTCGGGTACGTCGCGGTGGCGATCAGCGCGAAGGCCGTCGAACTGTACGGCGCCGCGCTCTTCGTCCTGATCACCGTCGTCACGCTGGTGGTCCCGTCGGTCTGGAACCTGCGTAGGCTGGACGTGTGAGCTCAATCGTTCCGGGACCACAGAAGAAGATCGGCGAGGAGATCGACGCGGCCCGCTCCGGCGCCAAACCGTTGAACGCGGGCGACCTCAACGCGTCGGCACCCCGTGTCGAGGAGTTGACCGGACTCGACGACTGGCCCGAGACTCTGCGCGCCGCGGTCGAGGCGGAGTACGCCCGCGTCACCGCGCTGGAATCCAACCGCCGCAAGACCGCCGACAGCGCTGTGGGCGAGCTTGTCGCCGCTCTCGACACCCTCCTGTCCGAGATCACCGACCACCTCCAAGCCGGCAAGCCCCGCCTCTTCGGCAAGACAACTCCGCCCGAGCCGTCACCTGAGGCCGCGGCCCTCCTCGGCATCCCGTCCGACGACCTCACCCCACCGCCGCACCGCACCGCCGTACGCACCCTGAAACAGCTCCGCACCCAACTGAAGGACCTGGAAGCAACCCCCGACCACGCCCGCCTCACCCGCCTGACGACCTTCACCATCCGCCTTGCCATGGTCCTGGACGCCGCCCCGGACTCCGCCCCCGCACTGGCCCCCATAGCCCTCGCCCGCTACACCCAGGGCCTCCCCGACCCCCAGTGGACCGCCACCTTCCCCGAAAAACTCACCACCTGGCAGAACATCCGCCACACCCTCACCACCCCCTGAAACCCACCGCCCCGAAAGAACCCCGCTCCACGGCGCCAGTCCTACCGGCCGGCCCCCACCCGCGGAGCACGGCACGTGGCGAGCATCTACTGCCGGCGTCACCTCCCGCGACGCGCTGCGCCCCCACGAACCCGCGGCGGCAGCCTCACCAACGACCCCACCAGCGAGCGCAGTACGCGGCGAGCATCTGGGTGTTGGCGTCGCCTCCCGCGACGTGCTGCGCCCCCACGAACCCACGCCGCGGCGGCAGCCTCACCGACGACCCCACCGGCGAGCGCAGTACGCGGCGAGCATCTGGGTGTTGGCATCGGCTGCTCTGGCGTGGCGCCGACGCCAACGGACTCCGCTCCGCAGCGGTAATTTTGCCGGCCACCTTCGGTGGGTGCGCAGCACATGCACAGCATCTGATGCCGGCGTTGGCGGCACTGGTTGTTCCGCGGACGCCCCTGGGCCGCCTACAAGGCAGGCTGCGCCCTCTCCTGCCTCTCTGACCACACCGGCCTCCCCACCCGCGTGCCCGTGGCCGGGGGCTGTCGTGTTTGAGCTAGCCGGTCAGCGCGAAGTCGGCGGCCTGCTGAAGGGCTGCCTCATCAGCTCGCCACTTCGAATGATGGGGGCTGGGCAGGTCTGGATCGCCGTCGGCCGGTGGGGCGGTCGGCGGGGTGGGGATTGGCGGGGACGGGTGCTCGACGGCGCGTCGGCGGTAGCCGTGGTGGCGTCCAAGTGGTGTTTCTGCCCAGGCTGGACGGGCGACGTGGACGACGCCGTCGACGATGGTGACGTGCCAGCGGCCCCTGTGCAGGTCGGTGTGGTGGCGGCGGCACAGCAGTGCCAGGTTGTCGACTTTGGTGTCGCCGCCGTCGATCCAGGAGATCAGGTGGTGAGCGTCGCACATGACCGGCGGCGCACCACACACCACACAGCCCCGGTCACGGGCCTCCAGGGCGCGGCGCATCGCCTTGGTGACCAGCCGTTCGAGGCGCCCGACATCCAGCGGTTCGGAGTTCGAGCCCAGCACCAGCGGGATGATGTTCGCGTCACAGGCCAGCCGCCGGATCGTGGCCGCCGACAGCCCGCCGCTGTAGACGGTACGTCCGACCGCGTCCGCGGTCGCCGACCTGAGGTCGTCCAGGTCGATCGTGACCGTGATGTTCGCCTTCGCGCCATACCGACCCACCCGACCACCCGTGCCCGGGGCGCCGGCTGTGCCCGGGGCGCCCGCGGCGCCGGCCATGTCCCCTGTACCCGCGGTGCTCTCGGCGCCACCTGTGCCCGCGGTGCTCCCGGCACCACCTGTACCCGCGGTGCCCTCGGTGCCCGTGGCGGGACCGGCTGCGCGGCCGGTGGTGGGGCCGGTGGTGTCCCACACGGCGGCGGCGATGCTCAAGGCATCCGACAGCGCGTCGGCCTGGCGCTTGTCACGGGGCCGCGGGTCGTGTTCGCCGTCGACGGTCTTGTGCGGGCGGGCACCGGCGTGCACGACCGCGCGCAGGAGTTCGGCGTTCTCGTTGGCTAAGAAGCCCTTGAACTTCACGCCGTTGTCCGCAGCCGAAAGCGTCAGGGACTCGCGTTCATACGCCTTCAGTTCTTCGGGTTCGGGGCCGTCGGAGTCCAGCAGGTCGGCGATCTCCTTCGCGGCAGTGCGCAGCTCGCCCGGTGACAGGTGACCGGCCAACCCGACCAGCTGCTCCGCGGCCGCGTCCAGGTGCTCCACCGGCACCCGCGACCGGACCCGGTCCAGCCCGAACACGATCGCGGCCGCCTGCGCCGGACGCAACAGCCACCCACTACCAGCGCCGGCGTCCGCCACGCCGGATTCCTCGCCGGGCTCCTCGCAGGAGGCAGTGTCCTCGAGCGCGGTCGCCACGGCTGGGTAGTGCGGGGCGGTCTGGGCGAGGCGGAGGGTGCGGCGGGCGGCCGGGGGGTCGAGGCGGTAGCGGAAGCGCAGGAGTTCGGCGGTGTCGCGGGCGCCGAGCTCTTCGGCGTACCCGGTGGACTCGATCGCGGCGACCACGCTCAGCCGGTAGGCCTCCAGGCGGGCGAGCTCGGCCTCGACTGTGTCGAGGGTGGACAGCAGTTCGCTGCCACTCATCGACCACGCCGGTCGCTCGCCTAGGAGTTCCATGCCACCGACTCTAGACGGTGCCACCGACAGTTTCCGAGCCGGAATTCCCTTATTTTGTGGGCTATTCGGGGGCCCACACCAGCAAACACCACTCAAGTCGCCACGGCTCCGCGTCCTCGGCGACGTACGACAGGACGCGGCGACGCTCTCTTGGCCCGGCACGCGCAGAGCATCTGATGGTGGCGTCGGGTGCAGGGGTGTCATACGGCCGCCGACGCACACCGCTACAGGGTGACTGTCGGCTTCGCCCGGCGTGCCCGAGAGTGGTGAGGTAGCGGAGATGTTGCTCTGGGCAATCTCCTGGGAGCCCCCGCCCCGCCACTCGGCCTCCGCGTCGAGCTCGATGACGCAGCAGTAGAGCGCGCCCCGAAAGCGCTCCCCGCGGTGGGTCACGCACCAGTGCACTGGCCAACGGGCCTCTGTGTAACACCAGCACGATCCGCGCCCATCGGCCAGGCCGGCCAACGACAGCGCTGCGAAGCGGTGTTCTCTCGCCGACGCTCATCCCGCCAACGGCCCGCCGCCACGCGCGCACGCGCCGGAAGGGCTGCGGAGCAGTGGCGTCCTTGGCGTCGGCCGCCACACCCCAGCAGCCGACACCGACCCACACAAACAGCTGAAATGACACCGCTTCGCGGCGACAGTCCATCAGCCGCCTCCGGCGCCGCGCGCAATTCGCGGCGAACGTCAGAGGCAATCGACGC
Source organism: Kribbella sp. NPDC050459 (assembly GCF_040655315.1). Taxonomy (NCBI): domain Bacteria; kingdom Bacillati; phylum Actinomycetota; class Actinomycetes; order Propionibacteriales; family Kribbellaceae; genus Kribbella; species Kribbella sp. NPDC050459. The sequence continues at coordinate 96,791 of NZ_JBFAJQ010000002.1, forward strand.
CAGCCCCTGTGGCGGTGCGGTGGCGTCGCGGTGCGGTGGTAGCGCGGCAGATGAGATGCGCTGGGCTCGCCGTTGCACCGCGACGCGCAACGCGCGCCCACCAGCCAACCCAGCCCCACAACCGATCCCGTCGCCTCCGCCCGTTTCCAGCGTCAGGCCAGCATCCCGCCGCCACCGTCGCCGGGTCGTGGCGATTGGCGCACACCCCGATCGCCGAGTCGTGGATCCTGGTCGTCCTAGCCAACCAAATCCCACGACTCGGCGCACCGCGCATGCTTCGCCGCATAGCCCAGGCGGGAAGGACAGTCACCCGCGCAGCGGGGCGCCCAAGTTCAACGGCCGCGCCAGCAAGCTGCACACTACGTTCCGCGCCAAACAACAGCCGCCGCGAAGCGGCGTCCTTTCGCGCCACAGCAGCCGACGCCAATACCTCAACCGCTCGACACCTGCCCCGCACCCCGGCGGAGCCGGCCAAAGAACAGCCGGCGCAAGCGGCGACCTTCCCACGCACCAGCCGAAGCCCAGCACGACAGCCGGCCGCGACGCAGCAGCCGCTCACACCACACCCGCCGACACCACTGCCTCAATCGCCCAGCACCCGCCACGCACCCCGGCGAAGCCGGCCAAACAACAGCCGCCGCGAAGCGGCGTCCTTTCGCGCCACAGCGGCCGACGCCAATACCTCAACCGCTCAACACCTGCCCCGCACCCCGGCGAAGCCGGCCAAAGAACAGCCGGTGTCCGGTTAGCCCTTGATGGCTCCGCCGAGGGCGAAGGCGCCGCCTAGTTTGCGGCTGAGGAGGAGGTAGAGGAGGAGGACGGGGGTGGTGTAGATGAGCGAGTATGCCGCCAGCTGGCCGTAGTTCGGTTCGCCGTACTGGCCGAAGAACGTGAAGATGCTGACCGACGCCGGCAGCCGTTCCGGCGACAGCAGCAGCATGAACGGGACGAAGAAGTTCCCCCACATGCCGATGAAGGTGAAGATCAGCACGACCGCGATCCCCGGCCACATCAGCGGCAGCACGATCGCCCACAGCGCGCGCATGTTGCCGGCGCCGTCGACCCACGCAGCTTCCTCGAGAGACAGCGGTACGCCGTCCATGAACGTCTTCGTCAGCCAGATCGCGAAGGGCAACGCCGCAGTCGCCATGAACATGATCGTGCCGCCGAGCGTGTCCACCAGGTTCAGCTGTACGAAGAGCCCGTAAACAGGCACCATCACCGCAGTGATCGGCAACCCCGTGCAGAACAGAACTGTCAGCAGGAACGGCCGGTTGAAGCGCGTCTTGAACCGCGACAGCGGGTACGCCGCGAGCACGGCGCACACCATCGTCAGCAGCGCGGCCCCACCGCACAGCACGACGCCGTTGAGCACCGGGCGGTACGTCGTGTTGGTGTTCAGCACCGCCTTGAAGTTCCCGAGCGTCGGGTGCGTCGGGAACTCGACCCGCAGTCCCGCGGTCCGGTTGATCGACGCGAACAGCACCCACAGCAGCGGGAGCACGAACAGCACACCAATGGCCAGCAGGATCAGGTTCGACGTCACCTTGCTGAGACGGTCGCGCGCAATCACGCTGCCTCCGAGTTGAGTCCACGCAGGTAGATCAGCGAGAAGATCGCGCCGATCGCCAGCATCACCAGCGCGATCGCCGTACCGTAGCCGATCTGCGAGAAGCTGAACGCCTGCTCGTACATGTACAGCGGCAACGTCTGGCTCTTGGTGCCCGGGCCGCCGCGGGTCATCGCGTAGATGAGGCCGAACACGCTCAGCGTCTGCAGCGTGATCAGCATCAGGTTGGTCATGATCGCGCGGGTGATCATCGGCAGCGTCACGAACGCCAGCCGCCGCCAGCCGCCCGCGCCGTCCATCTCGGCGGACTCCTCGATCTCCTTGGGGATCTCGCTCAGGGCGGCCGAGTACACCAGCATCGAGAACGCCGTACCGCGCCAGATGTTGGCCAGCGACACCGCGATGATCGGTGCCGCGTACAACCAGTCCTGCCCGGGCAGGCCGACCGCGTGCAGCATCACGTTGAGGGTGCCCTCGTCGTTGAAGAACGCGCTCAGCAGGTACGCCGCGACCACCTCGGGCAGCACCCAGGCGCCGATCACCGCGGTGCCGACGAAGTTGCGGATCACCTTGGTGGACTTGCGCATCAGCAGCGCGAGACCGAGGCCGAGCGTGTTCTGACCGATGATCGCGGAGATCAGCGTGAACACCAGCGTCAGCCAGATCGCGTTCGTGAACGCGCCGCTGCCGAACGCCTTGCGGAAGTTGTCCAGCCCGACGAACTTGACGTTCGCGGCGCCGGTCCCGGTGAGCGCCATGTTCGTGAACGCGGCGTACACGCAGTAGATGATCGGACCGGCCAGGAAGACCAGCATCAGTCCGATGGCCGGCGACAGCGGCAGCATCTTGAGCAACATGGCGGCCCGCGGCTTCCCGCTCCCCCCGGACGTCTTGCCGGAGGGAGTGGGAGCCGAGGCCGTGGGTGCGACAGTCGTCGTCACAGGGGAGATTCCTTCGCCCGGGCTACTGGCCCGAAGTCGTCTTGTCCTTGCCGACGATGCCTTCGACCGCTTCGTCGTAGTTCTTCGCGGCCTTGTCGATCGAGGACTGTCCGGTCATCACCGCCTCCATCGCGGTGATGATCTCGTTGGAGACCTTCGGGTACTCCGCGTACGCCGGGCGGTAGACGGTGACGGAGACCAGGTCGGTGAAGAACTGGGTGCTCTTCGAGGAGCTCTTGTACGTGGCGTCGGAGGCGACGTCCTTGCGGACCGCGATCTGCGCGCCCTCGGTCGCGTACTTGGCCGCGTTCTTCTGGGTCTGCAGGGTCTTGATCAGGTTCCAGGCCGCGTCCGGGTTCTTCGACTTGGCCGGGATCGCCCAGGTCCAGCCGCCGGAGAGGCTGACCTTGCCCTTGCCGCTGCCGTCCTGGGTCGGCATCGCGGTCTGGCCGAGCACCTCGGACCACTGCGGCCACGGCTTCGCGCCGGTCTTCTGCCAGTTGCCGTAGATCCAGGAGCCGTCCAGCGCGATCGCCAGTTTCCCGCCGGGCAGCAGTTCGGTGCCGACCTTGCTGCCCATGTTCGGGTCGAGCGCCTGCTTCGGCGACGGGCCGAGGCCCTCGGTGTAGACGGTCTTGACGAAGTTCAGCGAGTCCTTGAAGCCCTGGCTGCCGACGACCCACTTCTGCTGGTCGTTGTTGTACAGCGTGTCCTTCGTGCCGTACAGCAGCATCTCGAAGCCCTGCATCGCCGAGGCTTCACCCATCGGCTTGCCGGAGTACACGTTCATCGGGATCACGCCGGGGACCTTCTGCTTGATGGTCCGGGCCGCGCTGAGAACGTCGTCCCAGCTCTTCGGCTGCCAGTCGGCGGGCAGGCCGGCCTTGGCGAAAATCTGCTTGTTGTACCAGAGCGCGCGGGTGTCCGTGCCGTCCGGTACGCCGTAGGTCTTGCCGTCGAGCGCCTTCGCCGCGCCCTTGGCGGTGTCCTCGAACTGGCCCCACTGGTCCCACTTGTTGATGTAGTCGTCCAGCGGCTTCAGGTAGCCCGCGGTGATGTCGGAGTTGATCAGGAAGGTGTCCTCGTAGACCACGTCCGGCGCGGTGTTCGGCGACCGCATCATCAGCTGCAGCTTGGTGTAGTAGTCGTTCTCCGAGGCGACGATCGGCAGGATCTCGACCGTCGAGCCGGGGTTCGCGGCCTCGTACTCGGACTTCACGCCGGTGAGGAAGTTCTTCATCACCACGCCCGGACCCCACTGCTGGTACGCGATCTTGATGTGCGCCGGGCCGGAACTCTGCGCACCGCCGGCGTCCGGCTGCTTGGTCGTCGACCCCTGACTGCAGGCCGTGACCGCCAGCAGCAGCGCGCTCGCGACGGCTGCCACCTTGAAACGTTTCCTAGACATCATCAGGTCCACCTTCGGGCAATCGTTGTCATCCCGGTACCACGACCCAAACCTGCGGGCTTTCCCGCGACCGTAGGAGTCCTGAACGGCCGAAGTCAATGCTTGACAGACAACGTTGTCGCCCCAAACGCACGGCACCACGGAGACCGGGACGTAACGATCCGGTCACCGCGGTGTCATACCCCTACTTTGTCAGGCTGCGACCGCCGGCGCCTCGTGGCGAGCGGGTACGGCGCGTCCCCGGGCACGGACCGAGCCGACCCCGCACAGCAGCAGCCCGGCGAGCAGCCAGCACCCCAGTACGGCGAGTGGCCGCGCGGCCCCGGCACCGTCGAAGAAGCTCACCGAGCGCAACGCCGTACCGGCCGCGCCGGGCGGCAGGAGCTGCCCGAGCGTGCCCCATCCGGTCGGCAGCATCTCGGGCGCGCTCGTCATCCCGGACAGCGGATTGCCGAGCAGCATCATCATGGCGCCGCCGAGCGCGAGCCCCGCCGTACCGAGCAGCCACTCGAGGCCGAGCAGGGTGAGGCTGATCGCCGCGATCGACAGCGCGATCACGCCCGCGTTGCCCAGGTAGCTGCCCTCGAACGAGCCGAGCCAGTACTGCAGTACGGCGGCCAGCGCGAGACCACCGGTGACCGCGAAGGTCATCGCCCCGATCATCCGCTTCGCCCCCGACCGCACCAGCTGGGTGAGGGCGCCGGCCGCGATGATCCCGCCGAGCACGAGCGGCAACGCACCGGCCGCCAGCCCGGCGCCGCGCGGGTCGTCCTTCGGCAGCGGCACGATGTCGGTCACCTTCGCGGGGTTCTCCGGCGACATCCGGGCGGACAACTGGGTCAGCACCTGCGCGACGGCGGGTCCGCCCGCGGACGCGGTCAGTACTTCGGGCTGCGCCGCGTCCAGCACGATGGCGCCGTACGCCTTCCGGTCCTCGATCCGCTGCACCGCCGCCTGCCGGTCCGGTACGGCGGTGAGCTCGAAGCCGTCGGGCATCGCCTGGCCGAGCGCGGTCTCGATCTGCTGGACCGCCGGCGCCGGACCGGACACCGCGAGCCGGACGTTGCGCGGCTCGGAGCGCGCGGCCGGCCACGCGAAGGCGATCAGGAACACGGTGAGGACCGCGGTCAGCAGCGTGATGACGGCGATCAGGGGCGGCCGGCGACGGTCGGCCGCGTGCGCCTCAGTGGTCATGGCGGGTACTCCCTCGGGCAATAAAACCGAATGATCGTTCTTTATGACTCCGAGCCTGGCAACGGCCCGGCGACTTGTCAAGAACGGACATTCGTTTTATGTTGCGGACGTGCCCAAGGTCACCGAGGAACACCGCCTGGCGCGCCGCGCGCAGATCGTCGCGGCGGCCCGCACCTGCGTGATCGAGGAGGGCTTCCACAAGACGACGATGGCCGACGTGATCCGCGAGTCCGGGCTGTCCGCGGGCGCCGTCTACGGCTACTTCAAGAGCAAGGAAGAGATCGTCGCCGCGATCGCCGAGGACGCGCTCAGCACGATCGACGAGCTGTTCCAGAAGATCCTGGCGACGGAGCAGGCCGTCACACCGCTGATGGCTCTCGAAGCGGCGATCAACCACGTCGTGGCGGTCGCCGAACGCCCGGGCGGCGACGTCACCCGGGTCGCGATCCAGGCCTGGGCCGAGGCCTTGCGGAATCCGGCGATCATGGCCACCGCCTGCGACAAGTACACCGTGCTCCGCGGGAACTTCGAGGCGGTCGCCCGCCGGGCCCAGGCCGACGGCACCGTCGACCCCGATGTCGCCCCCGAGTACATCGCCCAGGTTCTGCTCGCGCTGATCCCCGGTTTCGTCCTGCAACGGCTGATCATCGGTGACGTGACGCCCGACACCTACCTCGCCGGAGCGCGGGCCCTGTTCCGTTCCTAGGGTGGACTTTCGTCCACCCCTCTCGTCGGCTCAGCACCATGGGGCGCGGCGTCCCGGCTCCGTAGCGTCGGCGGCATGAAGAAACGGACGCAGGAAGCAGTCGACGGGGCCGGATACTCGGTCGTCCTGCAGGATGTACGACGGGTCTACGGCCGTGGCGGGAGCACCGTCACCGCCCTCGACGGGATCTCGATGAAATTCGCCCCCGGCACCTTCACCGCGGTGATGGGCCCGTCCGGGTCGGGCAAGAGCACCTTCCTGCACTGTGCCGCCGGGCTCGACCGGCCGACGTCCGGCAGCGTGCACATCGACGGGCAGCCGCTCGCGGGCCTGAGCGAGCGCAGGCTGACCGAGCTGCGGCGGGAGCGGATCGGGTTCGTGTTCCAGTCCTTCAACCTGCTGCCCGCGCTGACGGTCTGGCAGAACGTCTGCCTGCCGCAGGAGCTCGACGGGCGCCGGCCGAACAAGGCCGCCGTACGGCAGGTCCTGGACCGCGTCGGCCTCGGCGACCGGCACAAGCACCGCCCCGGCGAACTGTCCGGCGGCCAGCAGCAGCGGGTCGCAATCGCCCGCGCGCTCGTCGCCCGGCCCGCGGTGATCTTCGCCGACGAGCCGACCGGCGCGCTCGACACCCAGACCGCCGCCGACGTCCTCGAACTGCTCCGCGAGCCCGTGCGCTCCCAGGGCCAGACGGTCGTGATGGTGACGCACGACCCGGTCGCCGCGTCGTACGCCGACCAGGTGGTCTTCCTCGCCGACGGTGCGCTGGCCGGCAGCCTGACCGCGCCGACCGCCGAAGCCGTCGCCGACCGGATGACTCACCTGGGTGCACGGTCCAACCTGCAGGCGGTGGCGGGATGATGCGCCTCGCCGTCCGCACCTTGCGGCACCGCAAGAGCGGATTCATCGCGACGTTCGTCGCGGTCGTCTTCGGTACGGCGATCGTGATGGCGTGCGGCGGCCTGATGGAAACCGGCATCCGCTCCAACGTCGAGCCCGACCGGCTGGCCGCGACCTCCCTGGTCGTCACCGGCAACCAGTCCCACCACCGCCCCGGCGTCGAAGACCCCACTCCCCTGTCAGAACGCGTCGGCGTCCCCGTCGACCTGCTCCCCCAGATCCGTTCCACCGAAGGCGTCACCTCCGCCGTGGGCGACTACACCTTCACCGCCATCAACGGCTCGGCCGGACCTGTGGTTGCCGAGGGTCACAACTGGTCGAGCGCTGCGCTCGCGCCGTACCACCTCGGCACCGGGCACGCGCCGCGATCCGGTCAGGTAGTGGTCTCGTCGGGGAAAGTGGGCGAGCAGCTGACGCTCTTGATCAACGGTGAGCCGAAGCGCTTCACGATCAGCGGCATCGCCCCGCAAGCCTCCGGCCACGCCTTCTTCGCCGACCGGGACGCCGCGAGCTTCGTCCGCAACCCGTCCCGCTTCGCGGACGTCGGCGTACTGGTTGCCCCCGGCACCGACCTCGACGAGGTGAAGCACAAGCTGCAAGAGGTGGACGGAAACCTGACCGTCCGCGCCGGCGTCGACCGCGGCCTGGCCGAGCACCCCGACGCCGAGTCCCGCCGTACGGCGTTGATCGCGGTCGCCGGCTCGTTCGGCGGTATCGCGGCGATGACGATGATGTTCGTGGTCGCGTCCACGCTGGCGCTCGCCGCTCAGCACCGCGAGCGTGAGTTCGCGCTGCTCCGCGGCATCGGTACGACGCCCGGCCAGGTGCGGCGGATGATCCTCGGTGAGGCTTTGATGGTGTCGCTGCCGGCTGTCGTCGTGGGATGCGTGCCAGGGATCTTCCTCGGCCGGTTCCTCTTCGACCAGCTCAGCTCGCACGGCGTCGCGTCGCCGGTGATCGAGTTCGCCCAGGGCTGGATCCCGTTCGCGGCCGGCGCCGGCGCGGCGGTCCTCGCGGCGATCGGCGCCGCACTGATCGCGGCGCGCAAATCGGCGAAGATCAAGCCGGTCGAGGCGCTCGTCGAGGCGTCGTTGCAGCGCAAATGGTTCAGCTGGGTCCGGTTGCTGTTCGGCCTGCTGTTCCTGGGCGGCGGCCTGGCGCTCCTGATCGTGACCGCGACCGTGATGACCGGCCCGCTCGCCGCGTCGACCGCCGGACCGTCGATCCTGTGCTGGGCGATCGGTGTCGCGCTGCTCGGCCCGTTCTGGACCAAGCTGGTGCTGGGCATCTGGCGCTGGCCGGTCCAGGCACTGACCCGGGTGAGCGGCCGGCTCGCGATCCGCAACCTGTCCGCGCGCACGGTGGCGTTGTCCGCCGCGGCGATGCCGGTGATGCTTGCCGTCGGCATCTCGACCGCCAACCTGTACATGCAGACCACCCAGGTCCACGCGTCCTCCGAGGCGTTCACGCGGGACCTGCGGGCCGACGCCGTACTGGTGTCGGACGCGGGCCTGTCACCGAGGCTGGTCTCCGAGGTGCGAGCGGTCCCCGGCGTGGCGAGCGCGTCGGCGTTCGTCCGGAGCATGGGCGCGGTCGACGACCCGCGGAAGGCTCCGTTCGACGAGGACGGTGCGCCGGTGATCGGCGTGGACGCGCAGGGCGCGAACGGTACGGCGCCGGTGCGGCTGACGAGCGGATCGCTCGCCGGGCTGACCGGGTCGACCGCGGCGATCCCGGAGTACATGGCCAGCAAGACCGGTCGCGGCGTCGGCTCCGAGATCACGATGACCTTGGGCGACGGGACCACTGTGAAGCTGCGGGTGGTTGCGACGTTCGCGGCCGAGCGTGGATACGAGTCGATCATCCTGCCCGCTTCCCTGGTTTCCGCCCACACGACCGACGGCCTGACCAAGCAGGTCCTGGTCCGCGCCGAGCCCGGTGCCGACGTACGACCGGCTCTGGCCAAGCTCGCTGCCGCCCACCCAGGTGTCCAGGTCGCCGACCGCAGCACGCTCGTCGCCTCGAACGTCGAGGACCTGCAGACGCAGGCGTGGATCAACTACATGCTGGTCGGCATGCTGATCGCGTACACCGCGGTCTCGGTCGTCAACACGCTGGTGTCCACCACGCTGCGCCGCCGCCGCGAGTTCGCCCTGCAACGGCTGACCGGCTCGACCCGCTTCCAGGTGCTCCGCATGCTGACCACCGAAAGCACGCTGGTCACCCTCACGGGCATCACGCTGGGCACCGCGGTGGCGCTGGCCTGCCTGCTCCCCTTCTCCGCCAAGGTCGCGAACGACGCCCTCCCGACGGGCCCGCTCTGGATCTACCTGGTAATCATCGGAGCAGCCGCCGCACTCACCTTCGCCTCCACCCTCATCCCCGCAACAGCAACCCTCCGCCACGCCCCAACCCAACCCACCCACAACGACTGAACCTTGGACACCTCCTGGTGGGTGTGGACAGCGCATGACCCGTCCACACCCACCGCCGGGTGTTCAAGGTCGGGCTGCACTTGACGACCTGAGCGCACGCTTCGGCGTCCTCGGCGTCTATCCCGCGTCGGGGCGGTGAGCTCGGCATGTCAACAGCAGCGGTATGGGATCACCCGGTAGGCGCCACAGCCCGGCGGTGTCCTGCAGCATCGACGGGCTTCGCCGGCGTAGGTCCACGGGGAGTTCGTCGAGGCGGTCGATGTGCAGGCCGGCGCTCGCCAGTGCGTTCACCAATCCGCTGACCGTCCAGGGCCAGGTGCTCTGCACGTGTTCAGGTACGTCCTGCCCGGTGTAGCTGGTCGTCACCTCGCGATCGACGGCGCCGGTGCGGAAGTACGACGTACGGACCCGGAGCTCCTCGTCCACCATCGCCTGCAGCGGATGGAACTCCGCGAGGAAGACGGTCCCACCGGGGCGCAGCATCCGCGCCACCACCCGCGCGAACTCGCCCAGATCGGGCAGCCACACCAGCACCCCGTACGTCGCCACCACCACGTCGTACGACGCCGGCTCCAGTACGTCGGGCACGTCGTACACGTCCGCCTGGACGAACCGCGCCGGCAACCCGACCTCGTCGGCCAACTGTCGCGCCGAGTTGATCGCCTCGGCGGAGAAGTCCACGCCGGTGACGTCGGCGCCCAGCCGTGCCCACGACAACGTGTCCAGCCCGAAGTGGCACATGAGGTGCAGCAGTCGCCGCGCGCGGACGTCGCCCACCGCCTCGACCTCGTACGGCCGCAGCGAACTGCCGCCTGCCCGGAACCCGTCGACGTCGTAGAACCCGGACGACACGTGCGCGGCAGCGCGCAGGTCCCAGGCCGCCCGGTTCCGCTCCACCCGCGCCCGATCGTCCACAGACCGACGATAGGTCCTGGACCACCCGGCACGCGCCGGGTTGTGCGCTATCGGGCAGGCGTCGGCTCGGCGACCGGCTGCAGGGCGATCGTGGTGGCCTGGATGATGCCGGCGTTGTCGCGGATCCAGCCGGACAGGACGACCTGCAGGTCCTCCAGATCGCGCTCCTCCAGGATCACGCCCGGCACCGGGACACTCGCGCCCAGCTCCGCCAGCACCGGTCGCAGATGCTGGTCGGCCAGCAGCTTGTGGCTCGGCGCGGCCGACACCGTCACCGGGACGACCACGGAGCCCGCCAACGCCGAAGGACGCAGCACGTCGAGGAAGCTCTTCAGCAGGCCGGTGTAACTGCCCTTGTAGACCGGTGTCGCGACGACGATGACCGACGCCGACGACACCAGCTCGATCGCGTTCTCCAGCGCGGACTGCGTTTCGGCGCCCGCCTGGTCACCCTGGAAGATCGCCGGCGCCAGCGTCACCAGGTCGATCAGCTCGTCGATCCGGTACGGCGTCCCGAGCTCGGAGGCGAGCAGCTCCGCGACGGACGCCGCAGCGGCCGCGGTCCGTGATCCGGCGCGCGGGTTGCCCACCACCGTGACCACCGACTGGGGCCAGACCGGTGGTTCCGGCGCGACCTTCGACTCGAACGCGACTGACGGCATCTGACCCATCTCCCGGAAACCTCGGCGGCAACTGTGCAGCAACAGTCTCGAGAGTAGTCAAAGTCGAGCCGTCTACTGGACTTTCTCACTATCCGAACGCCTGGCCCGGAGTTGCACCACGACGAACCACCCGACCGCCGCCACTGCGGCCACGATCACGAGCTTCTGGAACACGCCGACCGAGGACTCCACCAGATGCCACCGCTCACCGAGCTGATACCCGGCCAGGATCAGCAACGAGTTCCACACCAGGCTCCCGATCGCGGTCAGCGGCAGGAACAGCGCGACCCGCATCCGCTCGACACCGGCCGGAACCGAGATCAGGCTGCGCACCACCGGAACCAGCCGCCCGATCAGCACCGCTTTGGCGCCGTGCCGCAGGAACCACTCCTCGGCCTTGTCGACGTCGCGCACCTTCACCAGCGGCAGCTTCCCGGCGAGCGCCCGCATCCGGTCGCGGCCCAGCACCGCGCCCACGCCGTACAGCGCGAGCGCGCCCACCACCGACCCGAGCGTGGTGCAGACGATCGCGGCGACCAGCCCGAAGTCACCGCGCGCCGCCGCGAACCCGGCCAGCGGCAGGATCACCTCGCTCGGCAACGGCGGGAACAGGTTCTCCAGCGCGACCGCGACCCCCGCTCCGGCCGGCCCCAGCCGCTCCATGAGATCGATCGCCCACCCGGCCACCCCACCGGTCGGTTCCTGCGTCGCCTGCAGCGCGGCCATCATCACCTGATTCGTCGTCGTCAGCATGCGGACGACGCTATGTCCGTGGACACTGTCCACACACTGGAGCCAGCCGCCGTCTTCGGGTCTGGTCCTCCACCGTACCGAGCGGGGGAAAACCCCCGGTTGTGCGAGGCTTTCCCCAGCACACACGCCGCCGGGAGGGTCCATGACAGTCGAGCACGCTCCGCGCATCAGCACGCACCCGAGCCGCGAGGAGCTCGGCCGCGCTGCCGCGACCGCCGCCGCGGGGGAGATCCTGAAGGCGATCGCGGCCGACGGACGGGCCCGGATCATGCTCGCCGCCGCCCCCAGCCAGACCGCGACGCTGACCGCGCTCGCCGCCGAACCGGGCCTCGACTGGAGCCGGGTCGAGTGCTTCCACATGGACGAGTACGTCGGGCTGGATCCCGCCGCGCCGCAGTCGTTCCGGAACTGGCTGCGCCGGAACTTCCTCGACAAGGTGCCGCAGGCAACGTTCCACCCGCTGGATCCCGAGGACGGCCCGGACGCCTACGCGAAGCTGATGGGCGACGAGCCGTTCGACCTGGTCCTGTTCGGCCTCGGCGTGAACGGGCATCTGGCGTTCAACGACCCGCCCGCCGACTTCGGCGCCGCCGAGGCGGTCCGGCTGGTCGCACTGGACGAGACCAGCCGCAAGCAGCAGGTCGACGAGGGCAACTTCCCGGAGATGGACGACGTACCGACCCACGCGATCACCGTCACCATCCCCCGTCTGCTGAACGCCCGCGCGCTGATCGGATCCGTCCCCGGAGCAGTCAAGCGCCAGGCCGTCCACGACACCCTCACGCAGCCGATCGGCCCGGACCACCCCGGTACGGCGCTACGTACCCACCCCGACGTACAGCTCTACCTCGACAGCGAATCAGCCGACGCCGAGGTGTAGCCCGCCGGAAGCGTCCACGACCTGCCCGGTGATCCATCGCGCCGCGGGTGAGGCGAGGAACGCGACCACCTCGGCGACATCGTCACCACCGCCCAGCCGGCCGAGCGCCGTCTGGGCGACGATCAACTCCGTCAGCCCCGGCGCCTCGAAGAACGTCCCGTTCGCCTCGGTCCGGGTCGCACCGGGCGCGACGGCATTGACCGTGATCCCTCGCGCACCCAGCTGCTGCGCCAACGTGCGTGTCATCGTCTCGAGCGCACCCTTGGTCATCGCGAACGACGTCTGCGCCGGGTTCGCCATCCGGGTCGCGACCGACGAGATCGACACGATCCGGCCCTCGTCCGACAGCACCGGCAGCAAGCGCTGGATCAGGAAGTACGGCGCGCGCACGTTCACTGCCATCAACCGGTCGAAAGCCGCCTCTGTGTCCGTACCGATCGGACCCGCGGGCGGTGCCGCCGCGTTGTTCACGAGCACGTCCAACCGCCGGCCTGCCAGCCCCACGGTCAACTGATCGACGACGGCGTCGGTATCCCCCGGCACACCGAGCTCGGCGCCGATCACGAACCCACGCCCGCCGATCCGCTCCAGCGTCTCCTCCGCACCGGCCTTGTCCTGGTGGTAGTGCACAGCCACCTCGGCTCCCGCCGCGGCCAGCCGCTCGGCGATCGCTCGCCCGATGCCGCGCGAGGCCCCGGTCACCAACGCCACCCTGTCATTCATGTTAGAAACTATCATGTTGTTAGTATCTACCACATGAGCTTGAGGGACCGCCAGCGTGCCGACACCCGGCAACGCATCCAGCGGCAGGCGCTGCGCCTGTTCACCGACCGCGGGTACGACACGACCACGGTGAACGACGTCGCCGACGCGGCCGGCGTCTCGGCGATGACGGTCTACCGGAACTTCCCCACCAAGGAAGACCTGGTCCTGTACGACGACTTCGACCAGTTGACCGCGGCCACGATCGCGGAGCTCCCGGCCACCGGTTCACTCACCGACCGCATCGGCCGCACCGTCGTGACCATCCTCGACCTGGTGGCAACCACCGAGCACGACCTGCTGCTCGCACGCCTCCGGCTGATGATCTCGACCCCGGCGCTCCAGGCCCGCCACCTGGACAGCCAGTTCCGCCTGCAGGAGGCGTTCGTGAACGCGATCGGCCCCAGCCAGGAGTACGGCGCTCGCGCGGCCGCGAGCGCCGTACTCGGAGTGACTCACACCGCCTTGCTGCGCTGGGCCGCCGACGACGGCGAGCCAGACCTGGCGGACCTGTTCCGGGAGGCGTTCACCGCCACCTTCGGTCACGCTCCCTGAGCTGTCAGGTCATCTCGGGCACCCGTAAGTGCGCGATGGCGAGCTCGAACTCGCGGACGTCCAGGACTTCCGCGCCGGCGTCCTTGGAGGTCGAGGCACGCATCGAGGCGGCGGCCTCCCGGTTACTGTTCATCGCCTCCTGACTGTCGTACGTCACCGAGGACACCCCATGGCCCGAGGCCCGATCGACGAGCAGGCTCGCGCTGCAGAACCCGGCCAGGTCCTCGAGCCGCGGCAGTGAGGCCAGCTTGTAGACGTCGATCGCCCGGTCCATCGTCGCTGGGTCGATCTTCACCCAGGTCGCCCGGACGCACGCGCCGGCGGACGAACGGTGGTCACGGTGCAGTACGGCGATCTCCCACTCCTGCACCTGCGGACCCGACCCGCCCATGGTCTCCGCGATCCGCTCGCGGACCGGCCGGAGCGCTTCGTCGGAGGCCCGCATCGCCTCCTCCGACTGCCAGGCACTGGTCGCGATGCATCGGCCGGACTCCCGGTCGACGATCATCGACAGGCCGATACAGCCGTCCAGGTCGAGCAGCATCGGCATCACTTCGTCGCGCACCTGCGCGATGCCGGCATCGACCGACGCCGGCGCGGCATTGATCGTGGTGGAACGCGCGTACACGATCCACCCCCCTTACGCTCAGGGCAGCGCCCCGGCGGCGCCGCCGGACACTTCTCACCCTCCTCCCCGGGCGACGACCTGGCAATCCCCCGGACCCGGGCCTAGTGCTCGGCGACGTCGAAGACGTTGCCCTCCGGGTCGGCGAGCGTGATCCAATGCGTGCCGTACTCGTTGTGCTCGTCGACGCGCTTGGCGCCCAGGCCGACGAGGCGGTCGACCTCGGCGGCCCAGTCGGTCGCGGCCAGGTCGACGTGCAGGCGGTTCTTGCCGTTGCGCGGCTCCGGGACCTGGAGGAACATCAGCGTCGGCCCGGACGCCTCCCGGTTCACGGTCGCGAAGAATTCGTTGCCGTCCGCATCGACGTCGGTCGAGAACACACCGGCCCAGAAGCCGGCCAGCGCGGCCGCGTCGGCACAGTCGAAGGCGATGCTCTCAAGAGAAATGGACATGCTCAGCCTTTCAGTACTGGGATCCGCTGGATCGGCCAGCAGACCTCGGTTCGGTAGTCGGCCGGATCGGGGACGTCCCCCGGGCCGATGGGATACAGCTCACGGATCGGGCCGGGCGCGATCTCGCAGTACTCCGCGACGTGGCTGCCGAGCGCGCCGTACGTCCGGTCGAAGTCGGTCATGTGACCGGCGTGCACGGCGATCGCGAAGTACCCGCCGGGGAGGTCGACGAGGTCCACCCCGTCGGCCGGCGGCTGGTCGAGCGCGACCGGCAGGAACGCCGTCACCTGGCCGGCGTCCTCGGTGAAGAACTCGTCGGAGTACGTCGCTCCCGGCGTCGCCCGGATGTCGGCGCCGACGGCGTCGAGCCGGCCGAAGGCGAACTCGCACCACGGCCCGATCTCCTCCCGCACCACGTGCCCGGACACGCCGTACGCACGGAACGGCGGGATGAACCGGTACTGCACGTCGAGGATCGGTCGACCGGGCGTGAGCAGCTGACGCAGTGACGTGACGACCTCGCGGGTGTGCGCGAGCTCCTGCTCCATCCGCTCGAGATGAGCACGCAGCGTCTCCTCGCGCGCCGGCCCGTCGGACGCCTCGACCACCGCCCGGACATCCGGGAGCGGCATCCGCAGCTCCCGCAGCCGCCGGATCAGCAGCGCGGTGTCGACCTGGTCCGTCCCGTAGCGCCGGTAGCCCGACGACGCGTCGATCGTGACCGGGGCGAGCAGGCCGATGTCGTGGTAGTGGTGCAGGGTCTTCACACTCAGATGCGTCAGGCGGGAGAACTCCCCCACCGTCACCGTCGCCGTCATGCCCCAAGCTTCCACCCTCCGGTTACCGGAGGGTCAAATGGAACTGCCCACCTGGAAGATCTCCAGGTGGGCAGTGTCCGGATCGCCCGGGTCAGCCGCGGTAGCGGCCGATGACCTTGGTGAAGTCCCAGGGGTTCTGGGAGATGCCGGAGCAGCTGTCGGCGCTGCCGCCGGTGCACGGGCGGTCGCGGTTGACCGACCAGAACGTGAAGCGGGCCAGGTGGTGCTCGGACGCGTACGACAGCATCGACTCGAAGTCGGACAGGTTGACGCGCTCACCCGCGACGTCGGTGATGCCGTTCATCGAGGAGATGCCGATCTTGCGGTACGCCGCGTCGTCGCTCAGCCCGTACGCCGCCTTCACCTGGTTCTTCAGCCCGTCGGCCGCCTGCCGGGTCAGGGTGCCCATGTTGGTGGACCCGCCGCCGAAGTCGAACGGCATGATCACCCAGCCGTCCAGGTTCAGCCCGGACGCCGCGCCGCGCCGGATCAGGTCCTGACCGTTGCCGTCCGGCCCGGACGTCGTGGTCCCGAAGGTCAGGTACGTCGCGATCCCCGGGTTGTTCTGCTCGACGATCTTCAGCGCGTCGACCACCTTCTGCCGGACGGCGGCCTGGGAGAACTCCTGGTCCTCGATGTCCACGTCGATCGCCTTCAGCGACAGCGCGTTGATCACCTTCTGGTACGCCGCCGCCAGCTCGCTCGCCGTACCGCAGCTCTGTCCCAGCTTGTTGCCGGACCAGCCGCCGACCGAAACCACCACGTCGCCGCCGTTGGAGCGGATCGTGTTGAGCGCCTGCTGGTCGACGCCGCCGGTCAGCGGTCGTGAACCGTCCCACTGCGGGTTGCAGTAGCCGTTCGACAGGATGAAGGCCATCGTGAACCACTTCACGCCGGACGCGTTCATCACGGTCGCCGGGTTCGGCGGGTCACCCCAGCCCTGGTAGAGGTACGGCGCGGCCGCCATCGGCGCCCCACCCGCCGGCGGCGGTCCGTCGTCCGCCGCCGGGACGTTCCACTTCTGGTTCGCCGCACCGGTGCAGCTCCACAGCTGCAGCGGCGTACCGTTCGCGGAGTTGTTGCCGGTGACATCGAGGCACTTGTTCGCCTGCGGGTTCACGAGGTCGCGCCCGGACGTGTACGTCCACTGCTGCGCCCCGCTGCCGTTGCACGTCCATAGCTGCACCTTGGCGCCGTTCGCCACAGAGCCGCCGGACACATCCAGGCACTTGCCCAGTGCGCGGAGGGTCCCGTCACTGGAGCGCGTCCACTGCTGTGCGCTCGTACCGTTGCAGTCGTACAGCTGGACCTGCGTACCGTCGGCGCTGTTCGCCGCGGCGATGTCCATGCACTTGCCGGCCAGACCGGTGACGGCACCGGTGGCTGCCTGAGCCGTGACAGCCGGTGCAGCCAGAGTCAGTCCCAGGACGAGCGTCGCGCCCACTGCGAGTAATCGCTTCATGAGATGGTCCACTTCTGGTTGGCCGCACCGGTGCAGCTCCACAGCTGCAGAGGGGTGCCGTTGGCGGAGGTGTTGTTGGTGACGTCGAGACACTTGTTCGCCTGCGGATTCACCAGGTCATTGCCGCTTGTGTAGTTCCATTGCTGCGCCCCGCTGCCGTTGCACGTCCACAGCTGCACCTTGGCGCCGTTGGCCACAGAGCCGCCCGAAACGTCCAGGCACTTGCCGAGCGCGCGGAGTGTGCCGTCACCAGGACGGGACCACTGCTGGGCGGTCGTGCCGTTGCAGTCGTACAGCTGCACCGCCGTACCGTCGGCCGAGTTCGCACCGGCGACGTCGACGCACTTGCCGCCCAGGCCGGTGATCTGCCCGCTCGTACCACCACCGCCGCTCTGCGAGCCCGACCAGGTGAACGTCGCCGACGTCTTGGTCGGCAGCGTGTAGACGAAGGACTGCGATCCCCAATTGACCCGCACGGACTGTGAGCTGCCGGTGGTGTTGAAGGCGATCAGCGCCTTGGAGCCGTCGGGGTTCTTCCAGGCCACGTTCTTCACCGAGCTGTTCGCGGTCGAGTCGATCCGCAGCGCACCCGGCTTCACGAACTTCGTCAGGTGGCCCATCGTGTAGTACTCGACCGTCTTGGTGACCTGACCACGCTGGCCGTCGTTGCGGTGCACCGTCACGAGCCCGGTGCAGACGTTGCAGCCGGCGCCGACGTACGGCAGGTGGTCCTCGTCGAGCGCGATACCCCACTTGACCCACGACTTGTCCCAGTTACGGGTGTAGTCGATCAGGTTGTTCATGTCCTCGACCTGCTGGTTCGCGATCCACGTGCCGCCGGAGTGCTCGGTCATGTACGCGTTCACGCCCGGGTACTGGTTGTGCACCTGTGTCTGCAGGTTCACGTCACCGCCGTACCCGTGCCAGGCGATCCCGCCGAAGTTCGGGTGGTTGCGCAGCGCGGCGTCGGCGATCGGGACCGAACCGAGGTCGTTGTAGTTGCCCCAGTTGTAGTCGAGGATCAGCACCTTGGTGGTGAGCCCGGCCGCCTGCAGCGCGGGCATCAGGTTGTTCTTGGTGAACTCGAGCAGGCCGGAGCCGTTCCAGTTCATCGACGCGTAGCCGGTGCTGTCGCTGCCGCAGCAGGTCGGCTCGTTCTGCACCGAGATGTAGTCGATGTGGTTGCCCTGCGCCTCGTTCTGCTGCAGGTACTTGACGAAGTACTGCGCGTACATCGGCGCGTACTCCCACTTCAGCCACCCGCGGTGGACGAAGTCGTTGTTGTCCTTCATCCAGGCCGGCGCGCTCCACGGCGAGCCCATCACCTTCAGCGCCGGGTTGAGCTGCCGCGCCTGCTTGGTCAGCGGTACGACGTCGGCGAGGTCGTGCTGGATGCTGAAGTCGTTCAGGTCGCAGCAGGTGTCGTCGTAGGAGTAGTTGAAGCGGGCGAGGTCGGAGGCGCCCATCGGGTTCCGGACGAACGCGAGACCGATCCCGTTCACCGGGTCGAACAGGTCCCGCATCACCTGGTCGCGGGTCGCGGCCGAGATCACGTTGCTGCTGTTCAGCAGCCAGGCGGAGCTGTCCGCGAACGAGGCGCCGCCGCCCTCGAAGGACTGGTAGGTGGTGTTCTCGTTGACCGTGACGGTCTGGTTCGCGGTTCCGCCGGCCGGTCCGAAGTTCACCGGTGTCTGCTGCTGCAGACCGCGGGTCACGGTGCGGCCGGCCGAGTCGTTGGTAGTGGTCAGCCAGATGTTGACCTGTTCACCGGCGGCGACCGAGCCGACGGCGGGTGGAGCGGTTCCGAAGCCGAGTCCGGCGGCGGCCACGCAGAGCGCGGCGACCGCGGCCGGCAAAAGCCGTTTCGCGGGCATGGGGCGGTTCTCCCTTGTTTTAAAGGAGTATGAGGCGGTTCGAGTTGCCGGCGTCTGCCCGCGCCGCAACAGGTGGTCAGCACGAGGTAACCATTCGTGCATATCGGTGTCAACGGCGAAACCGAGACTTTTTTCAGATCTTTTATTTAGTCGCGGGGTTGACGTGGGAGCGTTCTCACGGCACGCTGCGGGCCAGTTATTGCCCTCATTCAGACGCCCCCGAAATGAGGTACTCATGAAGCGTCCCCGCATGCTCGCGTTCCTCGCGATCGGTGCAGCACTCGCCGGCACCGCCCTCCTCCAGCCCGCGGCCACCGGGCACCAGCAGGCCTCCGCCGCCACGACGGCGACGGTCTGGGAGGACACCTTCGACGGCCCGGCCGGCCAGGCCCCCGACCCCGCCAAATGGCGCTACGACATCGGCGGCGGCGGCTGGGGCAACAACGAGATGGAGTACTACACCAACAGCACCCGAAACTCCGCGCTGGACGGCAACGGCAACCTGGTGATCACCGCCCGGCAGGAGAACGGCGGCTACCAGTGTCACTACGGCCCGTGCCAGTACACGTCGGCCCGGCTGCTCACCGCGCAGACCTTCACCCAGACGTACGGCCGGTTCGAGGCCCGCATCAAGATCCCCCGCGGGCAAGGGATCTGGCCCGCGTTCTGGATGCTCGGCGGCGGCAACTGGCCGAACGACGGCGAGATCGACATCATGGAGAACATCGGCAAGGAGCCGGCCACCGTGCACGGCACGATCCACGGCCCGGGCTACTCCGGCGCCGGCGGGATCGGTGCCGCGTACAACCATCCGAACGGCTGGTCGTTCGCCGACGACTTCCACACCTTCGCGGTGGACTGGGCCCCGGACTCGATCACCTGGTACGTCGACGGCGTGCAGTACCAGCGCCGTACGCCGGCCGACCTCGGCGGCAACACCTGGGTCTTCAATCACCCGTTCTTCATGATCCTGAACCTCGCGGTCGGCGGCTACTGGCCGGGCTACCCGGACGGTACGACGGTGTTCCCGCAGACCATGACCGTCGACTACGTCCGCGTCTCCACGCTCGGCAGCTCGGGCGGCGGCGGCTCGCAGATCACCGGCCTGGCCGGCAAGTGCATGGACGTCGCGGCCGCGAACTCCGCCGACGGTACGCCGGTGCAGCTGTACGATTGCAACGGCACGAACGCGCAGAAGTGGACGCGCCCCGGTGACGGCACGATCCGCGCGCTCGGCAAGTGCCTCGACGTCAACGCCGGCTCACTCGCCGACGGCGCCAAGGTCCAGCTCTGGACCTGCAACGGATCCGGCGCGCAGAAATGGACCTACACCGCCGGCCACGACCTGGTGAACCCGCAGGCGAACAAGTGCCTCGATGTCACCGGCAACAACTCCGCCAACAGCACACCTCTCCAGACCTGGACCTGCACCGGCGCAGCCAACCAGAAGTGGACCGTCTAACGTACTGCGCCGCCGTCGCGGAGCAGGCGTACTACGGGGAGGGTCGCGGCGCCTAGCGCGACGGCGTCGCGGCCCAGTTCGCACAGGACGATGGAGACCTGGGCGTAGGGGCGGCGGAGGGCGTGTTTGCCGACCTCCGAGCGCAACTCGTCCAGGTGCTTCTCGCCGAGCAGCAGGCCGGCCCAGCCGCCGAGCACGATGCGCTCGGGGTTCACCAGGTTGACCAGGTTCGCGAAACCCGCGGCCAGGTAGCCGATCGTGTCGTCGACGATCGTTGCCGCGAGCTCCGAATCCGACTCCAGGAGCTCGACGAACGCGGTCTCCTCGTCACCGTCGGCCACGCCGCCGGCCTGCCGGTACCGGTCCAGGACGCCTTCCGCGCCGACGTACGTCTCGAGGCAGCCCAGCGCGCCGCAGCGGCACTGGCGGCCGCCGTACACGATCGTCATATGACCCCACTCGCCCGCGCTGCTGCGGGCGCCGCGGTAGCTGGAGCCGCCGGCCACCAGGGCCGAGCCCGCACCGGAGCCGACCAGGGCCACGACCACGTCGGTCGCGCCGCGGCCCGCGCCGAACCACATCTCAGCCTGGCCGAGCATGTTCGCGCCGTTGTCCACGTGCACCGGTATGTCGGTGCCCTCGGCAAGCATCGCGGCGAGCGGTACGGCGTCCCAGCCGAGCGTCTGCGCGTCGACGATCGCGTTGTCCTCGACGACACCCGAGACCGCGACCCCGAGGCCGAGGATCTGCTCCGGGCGCACTCCCGAGGACGCGACAACGGCCGAAAGCCCTTCCAGGACGTGCTTCACGACCTCTTCGGGCGTCGGCGAGCTGATCGGGTGGTCGGCCCGGGCCAGCACGTTCATGGCCAGGTCGAACAGCTCGACGCGGACCCGGGTCTCCCCCACTTCGGCGCCCACGACGTACCGGAAGGTCGGTGCCACCCGCAACAGCACCCGCGGCCGGCCGCCTTCGGACTCGACCGAACCGGCCTCCTCGACGACGCCTTCGGCGATCAGTTCGGCGACCAGGTTGCTCACGCTCGCCGCACTGAGCGAGGTCCGGCCGGTCAGCTCCTGGCGGCTCAGCGGACCATCGCGGTAGATGCTGGTGAGGATCACCGAGCGGTTGGACCGGCGCATGTCCCGCACCGTGGTCCGGCGAACTTCCATACCCCAACCTCACGCTGCGGGGCCCCAGGTGGGCCGCTCGTCCCCGAGTTCATCATGCCGTCCCACCCGACGGAAGAGGTGGCTTCTTCCAAGTCGTGAACTAAGTCGCGATTCGTTACCACTCCGTGATTGACGGCCCGTTGCGGTCTCGGCTTTGATCTACGGAACCGCTTCCGAAACCGGTTCCGTCCCATCCAGAGCGCCACCCTTACCGCCCGAGGGGAGTCAGCGTGTCGATCACCATCGCCGATGTCGCGGCCCGTGCCGGCGTCAGCAAGACGACCGTGTCACGCGTCCTCAACGGCAAGGGCGAGCTCGACCTGCGGACCGCCGAGCGGGTCCGCCAGGTGATCGCCGAGCTCGGGTACGTGCCGAGCGCCCGCGCGGTCGGCCTGGCCCGCGGCCGGACCCGGATCGTCGGAATGCTGGTCCCGTCGCTCACCTGGCCCTGGATGGGCGAGGTGCTGCAGGGCGCGGTCGACGTGGTCGAGAGCGAGGGCTACGGCCTGCTGCTGTTCACCTTCAACCGGGGTGAGGAATCCATGCAGCAGTTCGCGTCCCAGGTCTCGGCGCAGTCGTTCGACGGCCTGCTGGTGATCGAGCCCGAGGGCACGCTCACCTACATCGAGCAACTCCATGCGCGCGGTCTGCCGGTGGTCCTGATCGACGACCGCGACAAGCGCCCGCAGTTCCCGTCCGTCGCCACCACGAACTACGCCGGCGGCGAGTCCGCCGCCCGGCACCTGCTGGAGCTCGGTCGCCGCCGGCCGCTGGTGATCACCGGCGTCGAGCGCTTCGGCTGCACCCACGAACGCCTGGACGGTTTCCGCGACACCTATGCGGAGGCCGGCCTCGAGCTCGACCCGAGACTCGTGTTCGAAGGCGACTTCACCTACGAGAGCGGACGTCGCGGTGTCCAGCACGCGCTCGGCGAACGACTCGAGTTCGACGCGATCTTCGCCCACAACGACCTCTCCGCCGGCGGCGCCGTCCAGGCCGTCCGGGAGACCGGGCGGAACGTGCCGAACGACGTGTCGGTGGTCGGGTTCGACGACATCCCGTACGCCGAACACACCGAACCGCCGCTGACCACGGTGCATCAGCCGATGCGCCAGATGGGTCAGACCGCGGCCCGGATGCTGATGGGGTACTTCGGCGGCACGCCGCTGCCCGAGACCCCGCAGGTGCTGCCGACGACGCTGATCGTCCGCAGCTCAACCGCCCCGAAGAGTCGACCACTGGGGACCGCCCCCGCCCCGAAGAACCGGTCCCACCGGTAGATCTCCGGCGGCGGGGCAGCTGCCCCTGTCCCGCCGCCGGAACCACCCCTCGACACCGAACCGATATGGCGTTCGCTCTTCCGATGAGAGCGTTCTCACGCCAGGATGCACTGGCCCACCGGCTCAGGGTGGGCCATCCGTCAACTGGAACACAGGAGGAACCGATGCGAGCACGACGTAGCGTCGCGCTGGCCCTGGCGGGCCTGCTCGCGGCAGCCACCCTGGCTGCTTGTAGTAGCGGGGACGGGAAGTCAGGCAGCTCTGGAAACGGCGGATCGGGCACAGGCGCGACCGTGCTCAACGTCGGGATGCCGAACGGTCCGCAGACCGAGAACCACAACCCGTTCCTCGGCTCCTCCTCGGGCGCCTCGCTGGGCTACCGCTGGATGATCTTCGAGCCGCTGGTGATGATCAACGGGATCAAGCCGACCGAACCCGGCAAGCCCTGGCTGGCGACCGAGTGGAAGTGGGACGCCAACTACACCAAGCTGTCGCTGACGGTCCGCGACGGCGTGAAGTTCTCCGACGGTCAGCCGATGACCGCCGACGACGTGGCGTACTCGTTCCAGATCCGCAAGGACAACGAGGCGCTGAACTCCGACGCGATCCCGTACGGCACCATCACCGCGTCCGGCAACAAGGTCGACCTGACCTTCACCCGGTCGCAGTTCACCAACCAGAACAAGATCCTGACCGTGTTCGTGATCCCGAAGCACCAGTGGTCGACGATCAAGGACCCGAGCCAGGACACCCTGAAGAGCCCGATCGGCACCGGTCCGTACACGGTGAAGTCGTTCACCCCGCAGACCACGACGCTGACGCTGCGCGACTCGTACTGGCAGGACCTGCCCAAGGTCAAGGAACTGCGGTACACCTCGTACAACGACAACAACGCGCAGACCACCGCGCTGGCCAACGGCGCCTCGGAGTGGAGCTTCGTCTTCGTCCCGAACGTGAAGGCCGTCTACCAGGACAAGGACCCGAAGAACCACAAGCTGTGGTTCCCGGCGAACCTCGGGATCCACGGTCTGTGGATCAACACCACCCGCAAGCCGTTCGACAACCCGGCCCTGCGGCGCGCGATGAACCTGGTGATCAACCGCGACGACATCTTCCAGCAGGGCGAGGCCGGGTACTTCTACCCGAAGGTCGAGTCGATGACCGGCATCCCGACCCCGGCCGGTGAGTCCTTCATCGCGCCGGAGTACAAGGACCTCAAGCACAAGGTGGACGTCGAGGCGGCCAAGAAGGAGCTCACCGACGCCGGCTTCAAGCTCGAGGGCGACGCGCTCAAGGACCCGTCCGGCAAGCCGGTGACGATCACGCTGACCGACCCGGCCGGCTGGTCCGACTACATCACCGACCTCGAGATCATCAAGGACAACCTGTCCACGATCGGGATCAAGGCGACCGTCGACAAGGCCAACCAGGACGCGTGGTTCAAGAACATCGACGAGGGCAACTTCGACGCCGCGATGCACTGGACCAACGGCGGCGCGACGCCGTACGACATCTACCAGAACATCATGGACGGCAAGATCCTGAAGCCGGTCGGCAAGGGCGGCGTGAGCGGCAACTACGGCCGGTTCAACAGCCCGGAGGCGACCAAGGCGCTGGACCAGTACGCCAACGCCGCGGACGACGCGACCCGTACCACCGCGCTGAACACGCTGCAGAAGATCATGGTCGAGCAGATGCCGATCATCCCCACCTCGGCGTCCAACGTCGGCGGTCTCTACAGCACCAAGAACTGGGTCGGCTGGCCCGACGAGCAGAACCAGTACGGGCCGGCGCAGCCGACCCAGCAGAACGCTCTGCAGATCATCCTGAACCTGAAGCCGGCCGGCAGCCAGTAACAGCGGTGCACGGCGCCAGGCCCACGGGCCTGGCGCCGTCGCCTTGAGGAGAGACTGATGACGGTCACCGAGACCGAGGTTGTTCTGGAGGCCGAGGGCCTCACCAAGCATTTCCCGGTACGGCGGGGAATCCGTGATCTGCTGTCCCGCGAGCACAAGGCCGTGCACGCCGTCGACGACGTCCGGTTGACGCTGCGCCGGGGCCGGGTGACCGCGCTGGTCGGCGAGTCCGGGTCGGGCAAGTCGACCGTCGCGCGGCTGCTGGCCCAGTTGTACGGACGCACCTCGGGTGAGATCCGGCTGCACGGCGAGCCGATCACCGTGCACGGCGGCCGGAAGTTCCGCGCCTACGCGCGCCGGGTGCAGATGATCTTCCAGGACCCGTTCGCCTCGCTGAACCCGACGCACACCGTGCGGTACCACCTGACCCGGTCGCTGCGCATCCACGGCCGCGAAGGCGATCTCGAGCAGAACCTGCGCGACCTCCTGGCGCAGGTCCAGCTCACTCCCCCGGAGCGCTACCTGGACAAGTTCCCGCACGAACTGTCCGGTGGTCAGCGCCAGCGGGTCTCGATCGCCCGCGCCCTCGGCGCGGACCCCGAGGCGCTCCTCGCCGACGAACCGGTGTCGATGCTTGACGTGTCGATCCGGCTCGGCGTCCTGAACCTGCTGCGAGACCTGAAGGAACGGCTGAACCTCGCCATCCTCTACATCACCCACGACATCGCCTCCGCCCGGTACTTTGCTGACGAGACCTTGGTGATGTACGCCGGCCGCATGGTCGAGGGCGGCGACTCCGAGACCGTCACGCAGCACCCGGCCCACCCGTACACGCGGCTGCTGATCGACAGCGCGCCGGACCCCGACCGGCTCGGGCAGCTCGGTACACCCGAGGACCAGGCCGGCGGCGAGCCGCCGAGCCTGATCGCGCCGCCCAGTGGCTGCCGGTTCAACCCGCGCTGCGTGCACGCGATGCCCAAGTGCTCGACCGATCTGCCGCCCCGCTTCGAACTGCCGGTCGCCGGTCACTGGGCCGCGTGCTGGCTCTACGAAGAAGGGACGGCCAAGTGAAGTTCCTCCTGCAGCGGCTGGCCTTCTACGTCTTCACCGCGTGGGCCGCGCTGACCATCAACTTCTTCATCCCGCGGCTGATCCCGGGCGACCCGGTGACGTCGCTGATCAACAAGTTCCAGGGCCAGATGAGCACCGACGCGATCAACTCGCTCTACGTGCTGTTCGGCCTGGACAAGAACGCGTCGCTGTGGAGCCAGTACGTCGACTACTGGGGCCAGGTGTTCCGCGGCGACCTCGGGTTGTCGTTCACGTTCTTCCCGACCCCGGTCTCGGAGATCCTCCGGCAGAGCCTGCCCTGGACGATTGCGCTCGTCGGTATCACCACCTTCGCCAGCTTCATGATCGGTACGTCACTCGGCGTCCTGGCCGGCTGGCGGCGCGGATCGGTGATGGACGGGTTGTTGCCGGTGACGACGTTCCTGTCGTCGATCCCGTACTTCTGGCTCGGTCTGCTGGCGATCACGCTGCTCGCCGGACCGGACAGCTTCTTCCCGTCCTCGGGCGGCTACGAGCCCGGGCTGGTGCCGGGCTGGAGCGGCGAGTTCATCGGCAGCGCGATCCAGCACAGCCTGCTGCCGGCGATCACGATCCTGATCTCCTCGGTCAGCGGCTGGATCCTGACCATGCGGAACATGATGGTCACGGTGTCCTCCGAGGACTACATCACCGTCGCACACGCCAAGGGCCTGCCCGAGCGCCGGGTAATGGTCAGCTACGCCGCGCGGAACGCCCTGTTGCCGAACGTTTCCGGCTTCGCGCTGTCGCTCGGCTTCATCGTCGGCGGCACGCTGCTGGTGGAGATCGTGTTCTCCTACCCGGGCATCGGCTACAACCTGTTCCAGGCCGTCGGCGCCAAGGACTACCCGCTGATGCAGGGCGTCTTCCTGGTCATCACGTTGTCCGTGCTGGTCGCCAACCTGCTGGCCGACGTCGCCTATCTCCTGCTCGATCCGCGGACCCGGAAGGAGGGCTGACGATGTCCGCACCAGCCACCACCATCACCGCGGTCACGCCCGAAGGCCCTGAGGTCGCGGCGGCGCCCGCGAAACGCCGCCGGCTGCGGTTCGTCGCGAACCCGAAGGCCGCGACCGGCCTGGTCGTGCTCGCGTTCTTCTGCCTGATCGCGATCATCGGCCCGTGGGCCGCGCCGTACGACCCGTCCGCCCGCAGCAGCGACCTGATCCAGGCGCCGTCCGGCAAGCACTGGTTCGGCACCACGCACCTCGGGCAGGACATCTTCAGCCAGGTGCTCGTCGGCACCCGCGGCGTGATGTTCGTCGGCCTGCTGGCCGGCCTCGTCGCGACCGCGCTGTCGATCCTGATCGGCGTCAGCGCGGGCTTCCTCGGCGGCGCCGCGGACGACAGCCTGTCCGCGCTGTCCAACGTTTTCCTGGTGATTCCGGCGCTCCCGCTGATCATCATCGTCGCGTCCACGATCCCCTCGGCCGGCGACCTGATGGTTGCCTTGGTCATCGGTTTGACGTCCTGGGCCTGGGGCGCCCGGGTGCTGCGAGCGCAAACGCTGTCCTTGCGCCGCCGCGACTACGTCGAAGCCGCGCGGGCCACCGGCGAGAGCACCTGGCGGATCATCACCTTCGAGATCATGCCGAACCTGACCGCGATCATCGCCTCCGGTTTCGTCGGCACCGTGATCTTCGCGGTGATGTCCGAGATCACGCTGGCGTTCATCGGGATCTCCACGATCTCCGAGTGGAACTGGGGAACCATCCTGTTCTGGGCGCAGAGCCAGCAGGCGCTGGCCCAGGGTGCCTGGTGGTGGTTCGTCCCGGCCGGTCTGGCGATCGCGGTCCTCGGCACGGCACTGTCGCTGATCAACTTCGGCATCGACGAGTTCGTCAGCCCACGACTGCGCAGCAGCGGCCGCACCCGGGTGAAGACCAAGGACGGCCACTCGGTGCGGATGCGGGTCGGCTTCACGCCGGTGCTGTCGTCGAAACAGGCGCCGGTGACCCCCGTCGTACGCCGCCGTGAGGAGGAGGTCGCGTGAAGACGCCGGTGCTGGAGATCAAGAACTTCCACGTCGACTACGGCCTCGGTGACGAAGCCGTGCAGGCGGTCCGTGACGTCAACCTGACGCTGCACCGCGGCGAAGTCCTCGGCCTGGCCGGCGAGAGCGGCAGCGGGAAGTCGACGCTGGCCTACGGCGTGACCCGGCTGCTGCCGCCGCCCGGCGTGATCAGCGGCGGGTCGGTGGTCTACCACCCGCCGTCGGGCGATCCGTACGACGTGATGGCGCTGACCGACGCGGAACTGCGGACATTCCGCTGGGCGGAGACGTCGATCGTGTTCCAGGGCGCGATGAACTCGCTGAACCCGGTGCACAAGGTCTCCACCCAGATGCTCGACGTGATCAAGGCGCACGAGCCGCAGCTGTCCCCGCAGGCCCGGATCGCGCGGGCTCAGGAAATGCTGAAACTCGTCGGGATTTCCGCGGACCGGATGGACGCGTACCCGCACCAGCTGTCCGGCGGTATGCGGCAGCGGGTGATGATCGGGATGGCGCTCGTCCTCGAGCCGCAGGTGGTGATCATGGACGAGCCGACCACCGCGCTCGACGTGGTGATGCAGCGGCAGATCCTCGCGCAGCTGGTCGAACTGCGCGAGCGGCTCGGGTTCTCGGTGCTGTTCATCACCCACGACCTGTCGCTGCTGGTCGAGTTCTCGGACCGGATCGCGATCATGTACGGCGGGCGCATCGTCGAGGAAGCCCGCTCCAAGGAGCTCTACACCGACAGCCTGCACCCCTACAGCGAAGGCCTGCTGAAGTCGTTCCCCGCCCTGCGCGGCGAACGGCGCGAGCTCTCCGGGATCCCTGGTTCACCACCCGATCTGCGCGGCATGCCGTCGGGCTGCTCGTTCCATCCGCGATGCCCACAAGCGTTCGAGCGCTGCTCGGCGGAGATCCCGGTCCTGGAGATCCCGTCGGCCCGCAAGGACCCCAACCGATCTGTCGCGTGCTGGCTCCCCGGCCGCACAGCCTAGAAAGGCGAAGATGAGCACCACTCCTGAGACCCTCGTCGGAGGGTTCCCGTCCGGCTTCCGGTGGGGTGTCGCAACCTCGGCGTACCAGATCGAGGGTGCGGTGAGCGCGGACGGCCGGACGCCGTCGATCTGGGACACGTTCTGCCGGGTTCCGGGAGCGATCGACAACGGCGACACCGGCGACATCGCGTGCGACCACTACCACCGGATGCCGGCGGACGTGGCGCTGATCAAGGACCTCGGCCTCGACACGTACCGCTTCTCGGTGGCCTGGCCCCGGGTCCAGCCGCGCGGCAAGGGCCCGGTGAACGCGGCCGGGATCGGCTTCTACGACCGGCTGGTCGACGAGTTGCTTGCCCAGGGCATCGACCCGTGGGTGACGCTGTACCACTGGGACCTGCCGCAGGAGCTCGAGGACGCGGGCGGCTGGCCGGTGCGCGACACGGCGTACCGGTTCGCCGAGTACGCGATGCTGGTGTTCGACGCGTTGCAGGACCGGGTGAACACCTGGACCACGCTGAACGAGCCGTGGTGCTCGGCGATGCTCGGCTACGCCTACGGCCTGCACGCCCCGGGCCGGCGCGAGTACCCGGCCGCGATCGCCGCGGTCCACCACCTGCTGCTCGGCCACGGGCTCGCGACCCAGCAGATGCGCGCGGCCGCGCCGCGCAAGCTCGACATCGGGATCACGCTCAACGTGGCGACGGCGTACCCGGCCTCGGACGCGGCACCGGACGTCGACGCGGCGCGGCGGGCGGACGGGATGGGCCGGCGGATCTACCTCGACCCGCTCGTCCACGGGCACTACCCGGCCGACGTGGTCGCGGACCTCGCCCGCGAAGGGGTCGAGCTGCCGATCGAGGACGGCGACCTGGAGATCATCGCGGCGCCGATCGACGTGCTCGGCGTGAACTACTACTTCAGTCAGAAGTTCACCGGGTACGCCGAGGACGGCAGCACCGTCGACGGCAACGGCCTTCCGGTGAGCCGCGACGTGCCGCTGGGCCGGCCGCGCACCGCGATGGACTGGGAGATCGTCCCCGAGGGATTCACCGACCTGCTGCTCAGCATCGCCCGTGACTACCCCGGCCTGCCGATGGTCATCACCGAGAACGGCTCCGCCTTCGACGACGTGGCCGACGAGAACGGGTACGTCGACGACACCGGCCGGACGGCGTACTTCACGTCCCACCTGGGTGCCGTGGCCGACGCGATCGCGCAGGGCGCCGACATCCGCGGCTACCTGGCCTGGTCGTTGATGGACAACTTCGAATGGGCCTACGGGTACGTCAAGCGCTTCGGCATCGTCCGGGTCGACTATGAAACCCAGACCCGGACGCCGAAACAGAGCGCGCTCCACCTGAAGCAGCTCGCCGCACTCCACCGGGCCGGCCGAACGGCGTGACGTGAAGTCCCACGGGCCGGCATCACCGGCCCGTGGAGCGGCGCCTACTCCTTGATCTCGCGGCCGTGGACGGTCAGCGCCCAGATGATCAGGATGTCCATCAGGATCATGATGCCCGACCAGAACGGGTGCGCGGCCAGGAATCCGACGTTCACGATCGCGCTCGCCATCGCCACCAGGACGCCGACGATCCGGGCCCACAGCTGGCCGGCGAACACCGCGATACCGGCGCCCGCGACGATGGCGCCGCCGATGATGTGCACCCAGCCCCAGACCGTGTAGGAGACCTGCACGGTGAGGTGCGACTTGTCGACCTGGAAGTAGCCGTCCTCGAACAGGGCGACGAACCCCTGGAGCACGTGGAAGATGCCGAGCAGCACCATGATCACGCCGGCGAACGCGATCCAGCCGACCCAGGCCGACATCGCCGTGGGCTGGACGTGGTACGGCTTCTCCGGCTCAGCCACGTCGGCGGTTTCGTGCGGTCTCGTGTGCGACATGGCCGGTCTCCCCTCGACGGAATCGTCGGTTCCAGCCTTCGCCGCGTCGGCCCCGCGTGCCTCATCCGGCGAGGATGAGGCAGGTCAGGCGGGGAGGTGACAGGTTCCTGAGGGTGAGTGCGACGCCACGGCGATCCGGTGCCGACCAGCCCGGGGCCGGCGGACCACGCAGCGTGGGCCGGCTGGTCTGGTGGTGTTGTGCCTGCGTGACGGCCGGAATCGGGATCCTCTGCATCTTCGCCTGGTGGGGTTGGTCGGCCGCGGTCGTGCTGGTGGCGTTCGGCACGCTGGTGGCGGCCGTCGTCGCGTCATCCGTCTGGTCGGGCGACGACGTCCAGGGGGCGGGTCGCAAGATCGCCAAGACGACAGGCGCCGGCGCCGTCCTCGGCCCCGCCATAGCCGGCCTGATCGCAGCCTTCGGATCCGCCGGCCTCCTGATCGCCCTGATCCTCGCCGTGACAATGCCCTCACTCACAGCCCTCGTACGCGCACGCTGGTTCCCACCAGCCCGGCCGAACGACACAGAGCCCCACGAAGCACTGCCCGACGAGACCCACCGCGGCGACACACGGCCCCACGAAGCACTCCCCGACGAGACGCAGCCCGGCGACACACGGCCCCACGAGGCACAGTACGGCGGGCCGCAGCCGAGCGAGACCCAGGCGAACGACGCACAGCCCGGCGAGACGTGGCCACACCAGGCACAGTCCGGCGGGACGCAGCCCGGCGAGGCGCGGCCGCACGAGGCACAGTCCGGCGAAGCCCAGTCCAGCCAGACCCACGCGAACGACGCGCAGCCCGGCGACGCACAGCCGAACGGCGCGCAGCCAGGCGAGACTCAGGCGAACGAGGCGCAGCCGGGCCAGGCGCAGTCCGGCGAGACCCAGGCGAACGACGCGCAGCCCGGCGACGCGCAGCCGAACGACGCGCAGCCCGGCGAGACTCAGCCGGACGGCGTACAGCCGGGGCAGGCGGAGCCCGGCGAGACCCAGGCGGACGACGCGCAGCGGGGCGAGGTGTGGCCGGTGGGGGGCCGGGCGGGCGACGGGCAGGCCGCGGCGGCGCAGTCGGGGGCGGCGCAGTCGGGGGCGGCGGCGGAACTTGCGCGGCTGGATGATGAGGCGCTTTGTCTGGAGTGGCGCCGGAGCTTCTTCCGGTTGGAGGCTGCTTCGACGGCGAGTGCGCGACTGGCCGTGGTCCAGGAGCGGCAGCGGTATCTCGACGAGTTGCACCGGCGATCGCCGGACGGGCTGGCTGCCTGGTTCGCCTCGGGTGCGCGAGCCTCCGGCGACCCGCTGCCGTACGTCGACGAGACTCGGCGCCGGATCGAGTGACCCGGCGCCGGCCCTGAACCTCCAGGTCTAGACCTGCGGACCTTGGGCGCTGCTCCAGGGAGCGTCGCCGACGCCGCCCAGGCGGTCCCGGACGTCGGACCACCGCGCGGTGAGGGCCCACAGCACGATCACGTCGAGCGCGATCATCAGCAGCGACCAGACCGGGTAGGCGCCGAACGAGGCGACCTGCGAGACGGCGTGCAGGCAGACCACCACGATCGCGGCGATCCGCGACCAGCCGGTGGCGGCGAGCAGGCCGCCACCGACGGCCATCAGGAGCAGGCCGGAGATCAGCAGGGCCCACCCCCAGGCGGTCGTGTTCACGACGACGAAGTGCTCCGGTTTCGCGGCCAGCCGGTCATCGGCGAACCACGCGACGAACGCCTGGAAGACGTTCACCAGGCCGATCACCATCAGCATCGCGCCGGCGAACACGACGAACCCGGACAGCGCCAGCCCTTTCCGTTCGGCGTCCATCGGCGTCGACTCAGGCCTTCAGGTCGCGACCGTGCACGGCCAGTGCCCAGATCACGAAGACGTCGACGGCGATGATCATGATCGCCCAGAACGGGTAGTACGGGATGAAGGTGAAGTTGGCGAATGCGCTCAGCACCGCCAGGATGATGCCGACCACCCGCGCCCAGGTCTGTCCGGCCATCACCGCGAAGCCGGCCAGCGCCACCAGCGCACCGCCGATCAGGTGGATCCAGCCCCAGGCGGTGGCGTCGAACTGGAACAGGTAGTTGCGGGTGGCGACGTAGAACTCGTTCTCGAAGAGCGCCACCAGGCCGGAGAACGCCTGGAAGGATCCGGCCATGATCATCATGACGCCGGCGAACAGGACGAAACCGACCGCCCAGCTGCTGGTCTCGTGTTCCTCGCCCGCGGCGTCGTAGTGCGATGCTGCTGCCCCTTGGGTCACTGTCGTTCACTCCCTGGGTATGTTGGGTCATCACGGTCCGGAGTCCGGCGGCCACAACGGCCTGTCGGTTCCCCGGCCCGCTAGTCGGACGATGCGCCGGGCCGCGCGGACCTGCATCACCCGCTCCGGACGATCTGGTCCCGAAACGCCGCGGCCGAGCGGTGTCCGGCGCCTCAGGCCGGGATCAGGCTGAGCGCCCGGGCACGGCGTACGGCCTCGTTGCGCCGTGACACCGCGAGCTTGCGGAGAATGTTGCGGATGTGGGTGCGTACGGTGTTGACCGACACGTACATCTCCAGCGCGATCTCCTCGGTGGTGAGCAGCTCGGACAGGTGACCGAGCACCTCCATCTCCTTCGGAGTGAGCGGCTCGATGATCGGCTCGGCGTCCGCGCGGCCGGGAGCCGCAGCGGTGCGGATCCGGACCGTCCTGGTCCGGGGGCCGAGGACGGGCCGGAGCCAGGGGTTCTGGCCGACCAGCTCCGGGTCGGACTCGAGCAGCTGCCGGACGGCCGGGGCCGCCTCCCAGAACGGCCGGCGCAGTTCCTCCGGCCGGGCCAGGCGGACGGCGTCGGCGACCGCGGTCCGGGCGCGGCCGGACTCCCCGCGGTGCAACTCGTACGCCGCTTCCAGCAGCCGGGCGCCGACCGTGGCCTGCAGCGGCATTTCGTTGCCCTGAGCAAGAATGCGGGAGACCGACGCCGCGACACCGGTCCAGTTCTCGCGCTGCAGATGCGCCTGACCGAGCACGAGGGTGCCGACGGCGTCGGTGCGGTCGTCCAGCTGCTCGATCATCCGTGCCGCCTCGTCGGGCCAGCCCTGGGCGACCTTCAGCTTGGCCGCTTCGACCTGGAGCGGGCGTGCCGGCCAGCCGATGTCGACGCCGGTCCGATCGGCGGCCGCCTCGACCAGGGCCATGGCCTCGTCGAGCGCTCCGCGAGCCTCCAGCAGACGCGCCTGTACCACGGCCGCCCGGGCTTGCAGGACAGGTTCGTCGCACGCGTCGAACGACCGCATCGCCGCTCTGACGTGGTCGTCGCCGTCCCGGAGCTCGTGACGTTCGATGCTCACGCCGGCGAGGGCGATCTCGGTCGCGGCCGGAGGCCATTCAGCCAGCACCCCCGCGCACTCGGTGAGGGCGACCGACCGAGCCGCCCACTCGCGAGCGTCGCGCAGTGCGCCCTCGGCGGAGTCGAGCAGCGCGAGGTAGCCGAGGCACGCCGCGGTCAGGTTCTCGTATCCCGGCACCACCGCACCCACCGCGGCGACCAGCGCGGCGCGTGCCCCGGCGATGTCGCCGTCCTGCAGGAGCGCCCGCGCCTTGACGGCCCGGATCAGCAGGGCAAGCTCGGGATGGGCCGCGAGCTTCCGCCGATCCCGTGTGCCGAGTTTCTGCTCGGCCAGGTCGGCGAGCAGCGCGGTGCGCGGATCGCCGGTCAGCGACGAGCACACGGTCCGGACGATGTCGGCCGCCAGTTCGACGGCCTGATCGTGGTCCGACTCCGGGACCAGCGACGTACAGGCCTGCTCCAGCTCGCGGGTACACCAGGCGGTGTCACGGTCGGTCAGAGCCAGCGCGGCCCTGACCACCCTGGCGGCCGGATCGCCGACGTCGGGCGGCATCTTCCGCAGGGTCACGTACACCCCGCAGCTGTCGTCACCGAGCAGGACCGCGCCGATGGCGAGACCGTCCACGACATACGCCGAGGCGTCGCTCCAGGCCCCGGCCTCGGAGGCCAGGCCGACGGCGGCTTCGAGCAAGCCTTCCCGTGCGAACCAATCGGCCGCCTTCTTCAGCAGCTGTTGCCGTTGCCGCGGTGATTCGTAGGCGAGTTCGGCGCGCAGCAGGTCGCGCAGGAAGGGGTGGTAGCGGTACCAGCCGGGATGGTCGGGCAGCGGCTCGACGAGCACGTTGCCGGCGGACAGCGACACGAGGGTCTGCCCGGCCGAAGGCCCGCCGAGCTCTTCGATCAGCCCGGGCTGGAGCACGTCCACGACGCTGGTCCGCAGCAGCAGCGACCGTACTTCGGCCGACTGCGTTCGGAGCATCTCGACCGACAGGTACTGGGCGATGTTGCCGCTGTCGCCGGCGAGATGGGCCACTGCCTCGTCCGGATCGTCGCTGCGCTCCAGGTACATGCTCGCGAAGCGCAGGCCGACCGCCCAGCCGCGGGTCCGCCGGGTCAGCGCCGTGACGGAGTCGCTGCGCACGCTGATCCGCGACAGGTGGATCAGGCGGGCCGTCTCCGCCTCGGTGAAGGCGAGATCCGCCATCCGGATCTCGGTGATGATCTCTGCCTGGCGGTAGCGCAGCAGCGGAAGCGCGGGATCGACGCGGGTCAGGATCACCACGTGCAGGCGCTGATCGCTGTGCTGCAGCAGGAAGTCGAGGTCGCTCGACTGCTCGGCGCCGGCGATCTCGTAGCCGTCCAGCACGAGCGTCACCGGGTGCGTCCGCAGGGCCAGCGCCGTGGCGAGCTCGGTGAGCAGCTGGGAGTGGGCGTCCGCGGTGTCGTCACGGGCTCCTGGCAGGACCACGCCCTGCCGGCGGAGGGCTTCGACGACCTCGGCCAGGAACATCGCTGCCGGAACGTCCTGCTCCTCCAGCGTCAGCCAGGCAATGCCCCGCCCGGTCGCTGCCCGCCGGGCCGCTGCCCAGGCGGCAACGAGGGCGGTCTTCCCGCTCCCGGCCGGAGCACTGACCAGCGTCAGCGGCAGCTCGGCGCCCCGGTCCAAACGCTTGTTCAGGCGCGGCCTGTCGACGTACCGCCGCGGACGGCGCGGGATACCGAACCGAACCGCCGACAAGGGGTCGACGGACCCTGCACCGTCGACCCCAGCGGGCTGCTCGGTTCCGAACTTCCCCCCCATGAGCCATACCGTGACCCCGCTGGAGTCCGACGGCATCACCCGAAGGGGGTAATGCCGGGCGAATGCGCGTAGCATGGGGCGAGACAGGGCTGGTCGTGGGGGCGCGATTCAGACCGAGTGCCTCGTCGCGGGGGCGATGTGATCCGGGGCTACTCAGGGCCAGCGCTCGGTACCCGTGCGTTTGTCCGTCGTCCAGATGGAGGGGCCTTCGGTACGGACTGCGTGCGGTCGACAGGGTCGGGGCAATGTCACCTGCTGACGCCGAACAGTTCCTTTTCGATGCCTCCGCGGCGTCGGACATCCACCTGCTCACTACCAAGCTGGCGCGGCCGCGCGTGCCGTCGACGTACGTCGACCGGCCGCGGATCGCGGGCATGCTCGACGAGGGCACGCGGCGCGCGCTGACGGTGGTGAGCGCGGGCGCCGGCTGGGGAAAGACGCTGGCGACGGCGTCGTGGGCCGCGGCGCCCCCGGGCCCGGGTTCGGTGGCGTGGCTCTCGCTCGACGAGAGCGACAACCATCCGCGCTCCTTCTGGACCTCGTTCGTGGCCGCGATCCGCAGCGCCACCGAGATCCCCCACGGCAACCCGCTGGCGGGTCTCGCACCGGGCCTCGGCGGCAGGGACGGCAACCATCGCCGGCTCGTCGCCGGGCTGACCGGGCTGCCGGATCCGGTCGTCGTCGTCCTCGACGACTTCCAGATCGTGCGCGAACCGGCGGTGCTCACCGGGATCGCCGAGCTGCTGCGGCACCCGCCCGAGCAGTTGCGACTGGTGCTGCTGTCGAGGGCGGTTCCCGCACTTCCACTGCGCCGCCTCGAACTCAGGGGCGAGCTGGCCGAGATCCGCTCCCATGACCTCGCCTTCGACGTCCCCGAGGCGCTGGCGCTGTTCGCCGCCGACGGCGTCCCGATCGAGCCGGACGAGGCACGGTTGCTCGTCGACCGGACCGAAGGCTGGCCGGCCGGGCTCCAGCTGGCGGCCTACTTCCTCAAACGCGGAGGTCCGGACCGGACCGCGGCGGACTTCGCCGGCAACGACCAGGCAGTGAGCGACTACCTCGTCGAGGAGGTGCTCACCAACCAGCCACCCGAGCTCCAGCAGTTCCTGCTGCGGACCTCCGTGACCGAACGGCTGACCGGCGGGCTCGCCCAGGCGCTGACCGACGATTCCCGCGGGCAGCGCTTCCTGGAGCTGCTCGAGAGGTCGAACGCGTTCGTGGTCGGGCTGAGCCCGGACCGGCACTGGTACCGGTACCACCCGATGCTCCGGGAGATGCTGCGTCACCAGTTGATGCTCGTCGAACCGGAGATCGTGCCCGACCTGGAACGGCGGGCCGCCCTCTGGTTCGCGGCGAACGGTCAGCCGATCGAGGCGTTGCGGCACAGCGCGGACGCGGCCGACTGGGCGCTGCTCGGCCGGCTGTTCGTCACCAGGGCCGCCCCGCTGATGGTTTCGTCCGAACGCTCGGCGGTCGCGGCGCAGCTGGCCCGCATTCCGGCCGGCCGGCTCACCGAGGCCCCGACACTGGCCGTGGCCGCGGCGGCCCTGTGTATGCACGCCGGCCGGGTACAGGAGATGCGTCCGCACCTCGACCGGGCCCGGGCACAGCTGGACCGGACGAGTCCGGAGGCGCGGATCGGCACCTCGATCGCGATCCATGTGTTCTCGGCCGCCGTCACCCGCTCCCGCGGCGACATCGACGCCCTGGTCGCGGACTCCGCGGCGGCGGTCGGCGAGACGTCCGGACCGGGTGCGTCGCTTCCGGCGGCCGATCAGTACCGCGCGATCGCCCTGAGCAATCTGGGCACCGGCCTGCTGTGGTGCGACACCTTCGACGAGGCCGAGGCGCGTCTGCAGGAAGGGCTCCGACTCACCACCGCCCATCGGCTGGACGCCTCCCGGATCAACGTCCTGGCCCATCTGGGACTCGCCGCCGCCGTCTCCGGCCGGCTGCAACGGGGTTTCGGGTACGCCACCCAGGCCGTCGAACTCGTCGACGCCCGCGGCTGGGAGCCGCTCCCGCAGGCCGCAACGGCGTACCTGGCGCTGTCGATCATCCACCTTCGGTGGAACGACCTCGACGAGGCGCAGAGCCAGCTGGCCCGCGGCGCCGAGGCCGCGCGTCCGGAACTGACGGCCAGGTGCGCGGCCGGTCTGGCGCAGGCACGTCTGTACGCGTCCCTCGGCCGCGTCGAGGCGGCGCGCGAGCAGCTGGCGCGCGTGCGCGGCGAGATCGAGCGGTGGCGGCCACCGGTCCTGCTGCAGCGCTGGTATGCCGTCACCGAGGCCGAGCTCGACCTTGCGGCGGACGACCCGGCGGCGGCGATCGCCAGGTTCGATGCACCGACGGGCTATCAGCCGCCCTTCGATCGGGAGCAGACCTGCCTGGCGGAAGCGTTCCTCGCCGGCGGTGACACGCACCGCGCCGAGGCGATCCTCTCGCCGCTGCGGGTCAGCACGAACGATCCCACCGCCGCGGTGGAGGTCTGGCTGCTCACGGCGCTGTTGGCCGACCGGCAGGGTGCGACCGACCGCGCCCTCGGCGCCCTCGGCCGGGCGGTGGACGCTGCACGGCGCGAGGGCGTCCGCCGGCCGTTCCTGTTCGGGCCGACGGATCGGCTGTCGCGGCTGCTGCCCCTGACCGCGCGATGGGATCCCGAGGCCGCCGCCTTCCTGGACGAGCTGATCGCGGGTCTGGGCCTGGTCAAGCCGCTGGGCGCGCTGAGCGCCCCGACGACCGAGCCGTTGACGGACCGTGAGCTGACCGTCCTGAACTACCTGCCGACGATGATGACCAACGCGGAGATCGCGGTGGAGCTGTTCGTGTCGGTGAACACGGTGAAAGCACACCTCAAGCGGATCTTCCAGAAACTGGGCGTCACCAGACGCCGGGACGCCGTACGGCGCGCCCGCGAGCTCGGTCTGCTGAGCAAGCGACCCGGCCGCTGACGCCGACCGGTCCGGGGCGGGCCGAGATCGTCCGCCGAGGGTGAAGCCTGCCAGGGTCGGCCGCGCCTACCGTCGGCACACAGGTGGACTGTGCGATCGGCCGGTGGGATCGATCCGCACCCGGCCACCGCCGTCGCTCTTGGTGTCATTCTCTGAGGGGTGGGTGGCGCCAAGAGCCGGCAGCCGCAGGCTGCCGCGTCCCTGGTGATGTGGAGGGTGCCGTGGTCATCCACCGAGTCATTGACCGAGCCGATCGGCGACCTGGCGAAGGGCTGGGAACATGAGCCGGCCGACGCCGTCCCACGGCGCCGGCAGGAACCAGGGCGGCAGTTCCACCGGCAGCACGATCTGGTCATGGTCGGCCCATCTCGCCACGGCGGCCGGCCTCGGATGTGCGCTCGTCAGCTGGGACGTGACCACCGTCGTACTCTGCGTGGTTCTGCTCGTGCTGGTGACCGGCGTCATCGCAGCGTCCCTGTGGGCAGAGGAGGGACGGCGTGCGGTGCCCCGGATCTTCCGGGCCGCTTTCAGCGGCGGGCTGGCAGCCCCGGCCGCGGTGGGGCTGATCATCGTCCTCAAGCTCGCCGGCGTCCTGCTGGTGCTGGCGCTGGTCGCGACGTCGCCTCCTGTCACCTCGTTCCTCAGGGCGCGACGGGAAGCCAAGGGCGGCCTTCCGGGCACCCCGCCGGGGTCGCCCGCAGCTCGCATCCCCGCGACGTCGCTCATCGGCGGTCCCGCGGCCGAGCCGGTCGTGGAGCTCGAGTCCCTCGACGACGAGGCGGTGTGTCTCGCCTGGCGGCGAAGCTTCCGCCGGCTGGAGGCGGCCGTCACGGCGGCGGAGCGTCTGGCCGTCGTCGAACAGCGGCAGCGCTATCTCGACGAACTCGACCGGCGCTCCCCGGACGGAGTCGCAGCCTGGCTCGCCGCCGGCGCGCGAGCGTCCGGCAACCCCCTGCCGTACGTCGCCGACCACCGGCGCCGGGCAAGCTGACTACTTCGCGGCGCCCGGGACGGCTTGTCCCGGAACCATCGGCGGGGCCTGGGACGCTGACCTGCCCGCACCGACCAGGACCTGTACGACGGCCAGCAGCCCGACGACGAGCACGAGCGACCAGAACAGCCGGGACACCGACATGTTGTTGCCCCAGAGCAGTACGACGGCGCCCACCAGGCCGGCCACCACACGCAACCATCCGGCGTTCGGCGCGACCCATCGGCCGGCGTTGCCGACCGGTCCGTCGGCGAGCGAACCACCGATGTTCTCCAGCCCGCCCCGGATCGTGCCGCGGACCGCGGATCCGTATCTGTTGGCACCGGCGAACCAGCCGACGACGATCAGGATCAGGCCCAGCCAGAGCATGACCTGCCGACCTCGGTCCAGGTAGACGAGCAGGGTGTTGTAGAAGACCCTGCTCGCCGGGGCGAACACCGTTCCGGCGAGAGCGTCGCTGAACAGCTGGCGTCCGACGGCGATGGCCAGCGCCACCAGCAGCGCGTTCGCCGCCAGCACCGCGCCGATGATCACCGTGGTCCGCGGACGCCGCCGGGAGAGCACCAGCGCGGCCAGATAGAGGCCTGCCACCACCACGATCAGCCACTGCGCCACCGGGTTCGCGAACGCGTAGATGTTCTTGATCTGCTTCAGCTGCGGCGCTTCCAGCAGGACGATCTGCTTGTCGACATTGGGGATCGGGATGTTCTGCACGATCGTGAGGCCGCGGTCGACGAGGCGTTGCTTGACACGCTCGATGACCTCGGAGACGTCGAGCACGACCTGATCGCCCTGGAGCTGAACGGCACCGGATTGATCACCGTTCAGCAGCCGTTGCAGGGATTGCTGGGCTCTGGTGTTGACCGCGGTCCAGAGGTCGGCGAACTCGTCCGAGGCGAGGAACTCCCGGACCTGGCGGTCGATCAGGCTGTTGATCGCGGCGGCCAGCGGACCGACGAGTCGCTGCAGCCGCGGCCGGTCGGTGATCACCCCGGAGAACACGTCGTTGAGCAGCGCCTCGATGTCGACCTGTTGCTGGATCGTGTCGGTCACCTTCGTCGCGATGGCGTTCTGGACCTCGGGCGAGTCCACCAGCGGCCCCACCGTGTTCACGTAGCGTGTGGTGTCGTTGAGGGTCCGGTGCCCCCAATAGGCGATGCCCGCCGGCGCCGTCAGCAACGCCGCCAGCAGCAGGCAGATCACCACCGCGGCCGATCGGCCCCGCGACGGCCGCTCCGCGGCGGGCGCGGCGGACGCAGTGGGCTCGGGATCTGGCACCGTCGGGCCTGGATCGGACATGCTGCGCCTCCTCGACGGTCGTCTGAGGGATCGATCGTCTCCGCAGCGGACAGCCCGAACCTCACCCTGCGTGGATGAAGCAGCTCGCTGCCCGCGCCGGCAGGGCCTCATCCGCGTGGGGTGAGGTGCCGGTGCGGTGACCGGGACAGCATCCAGATGAGGAGCCACCGGTTCCGGCGGCTCCCGTCGCACGAGAGGGGATGTCGGATGGCTGCGAAACGGGCTCCGGGGGCCATGGCCGGTTTGGTTGTCTTCGCGGGTGTGATGCTCGTGGTCATAGGGCTGGTCAACGTGTTCGAAGGATTCGTCGCGCTGATCAAGGACGAGCGTCTGGTCATCGCGCCGGACAAGCTCATCGTCGTGGACGTGACCGGCTGGGGATGGTTCCTGCTGATCTCCGGGCTGGTTCTGCTGGCCGTCGGATGCGGCCTGCTGGCGGCGCAGACGTGGGCCAGGATCACGGCCATCATCGTGGTAGGACTGCACGTGGTCCTGCAGATCGTGTCGATCGGCGCCTACCCGGTGTGGTCATTGCTGATGATCGCGCTGGACACCGCCGTGCTGTACGCGCTCACCGCCGGGTGGAGCGGGGCGCGCGAGCGGATCGAACGGCGCGCGGAGGCCACCTGGAACGGTCAGGAGGGCGAGGTTCCGCAATCAGCGGCCGAACAGCGCGTACCGCCGATGAGGTGAGCGTCGGCAGGCAGACTCACCCGGTCGCTCGTCCTGCCGGCCATCGAGCACGTCCGTCCGCGGACGTGCTCGATCCCTGTCCGGGACTCACCGCCGGGAGCTCTCGTCGTCGGCGTCCGGCTGCGGGTCCCGCCACTGCGCGCCGGTCTGCCGGACGTACTCCGCGACGGCGTCGTCGAGGGTCGGCAGGAAGTGCGCCGGATCGATCGTCCGGGTGAGCTCGTACCGCTCGATCTTCGCGCGCACCGGGTCCTTCATCTCCGCGAAGACCAGGGACACCCCGCGGGCGTTCAGCCAGGCGTCGAGCTCCTGCAGCATGTCGGAGGCCGTCGTGTCGACGTCGGTGATCGGCTCGGCGGCGATGACGATCCAGCGCAGGCCGGGCCGTTCGCCGGCGATCTCCCGCACCGTGTCACTGAACATCCGCGCGTTCGCGAAGATCAGCGGCGCGTCGAAACGGTGCACGACCAGGCCGGGCAGCAGCTGGGCGTTCGGGTAGCTGACGGTGTCGTGCAGACCGGCGATCCCGCCCACCCGGCCGAGCTCGGCCTGGTGCGGCCACCAGGCGCGGCGGAAGACGTTCAGGATCGACAGGGCCACGGCGATCCCGATGCCGGGCAGGACTCCCAGCAGGGCCACACCGAGCAGCGCGACGACGGACAGCAGGAACTCGGTACGGCGCTGGTGCCACAGGCGGCGCGTACCGCGGATGTCGGCCAGCGACAGCGCGGCCGCGATGACGATCGCGCCGAGCGTCGGCTGCGGGACGTACTGCATCAAGGAGGTCGCGAAGACCACGACCACGGTGATCACCGCGGCGCCGACGATGCCGGTCACCTGGGACCGGGAGCCGGCCTGCTCGGCGACGGCGGTGCGGGACCCGCTGGTACTCACCGGGAAGCCCTGGAAGAAGCCGGCCGCGATGTTCGCGACGCCGATACCGACCATCTCCTGGTTGCCGCGCACGCGATCGCCCTTGCGCGCGGCGAACGCCGAGGCCGTGGACATCGTGTCGGCCAGCGCGACGACGGCGATCGCGAGCGCCCCGGCGAGCAGCGGCGGCAGATCGTCCCACCCGACCGAGGGGATCGTGAAGGGCGGGAATCCTTGCGGCAGCACGCCGATCGTGTCGACGTCGTGGTCCTGCAGATCGAACGCGTTCACCACGAGGGCGGCCAGGACCACGACGACCAGGACGCTCGGCACCTTGGGCAGCAGCCGGTTCAGGAGCAGGATGCCGATCAGCGAGCCGATCCCGAGGACCGCGGCCGTCGCGTTGGCCTCGCCGTTCGCGAGCCCCGAGAAGAAGTCGCGCGTCTCGGCGATCAGCCCGTCGGCGTCGACCGAGAAGCCGAAGAGCTTGTCGAGCTGGCCGACAATGATGGTCAGGGCGAGCCCGTTCAGGTAACCGATCTGGGTCGGCTTGGACAGCAGGTCCGCCACGAACCCGAGCCGGGCCACGCCGGCCACTGTCATCACCACGCCGACCATCACGGCCAGCATGGA
The DNA here is from genome assembly GCF_040655315.1 of Kribbella sp. NPDC050459. Classification (NCBI taxonomy): domain Bacteria; kingdom Bacillati; phylum Actinomycetota; class Actinomycetes; order Propionibacteriales; family Kribbellaceae; genus Kribbella; species Kribbella sp. NPDC050459. Next base: position 140,021 of record NZ_JBFAJQ010000002.1, read on the forward strand.
GGCGAGGGCGACCGCACGACCCGGGTCCCCGCCGGCCAGCAGCAGCGGCGCGAGCGTCGCCGCGATCATCGGTCCGAGGGACGAGTCCGGGCCGAGCACCAGCACCCTGGAGGGCCCGAACACCGCGTACCCGAGCAGGCACAGGATCGAGGTGTAGAGACCGGTCACCGGCGGCAGCCCGGCCAGCTCGGCGTACGCCATCCCCTGCGGCACCAGGAGGGCCGACAGGACGAGGCCGGCGACGACATCCTTCGGAAGCCAGGCGCGCCGGTACGACGCGGCCACGTCCAGGCCGGGCACGTACTCGCGCCACCGGGCCGGTTTCGCATCGGGTCGAGCGGTGCCTTCGGCCATGGTCGTCGCCCTACTCGCCCTACTCGCCCGCAAACGGATCGGGCGCCGCGCCCTCGGGTGCCTGCTTCTCCAGGGCGGCCTTGATCTCCTCCAGCGCCTCCCGGGCGTCCTTGCCGACCTTCGGATAGCGGGGATCGATCTCGATCAGCGTGTTGGCGATCACGGCGGCCGCGGCGATCCGCGCGTACCACTTGCGGTCGGCGGGGATCACGTACCAGGGCGCCCACTCGGTGCTCGTATTGGACAGCATCCGCGAGAACGCGCGCTGGTAGGAGTCCCAGTACTCGCGCTCGCGGACGTCGGCCGCGGAGAACTTCCAGTTGTGGTCGCGCAGGTCGATCCGGCGCAGGAAGCGGATCCGCTGCTCCTCGTGGGACAGGTTCAGGAAGAGCTTCACGATCTTGATGCCATTGGCGCTGAGCATCCGCTCCCACTCGTTGATCTCGTGGTAGCGGCGCTTCCACACCCCTTTCCGGGTGCCGCGCGGGAGCTTCTGCCGGTCGAGGAGCTCCTGGTGCACGCGGACGACGAGCACCTCCTCGTAGTGCGACCGGTTGAAGATCCCGATCTGCCCGCGGGCCGGCAGGCGCACCCCGTAGCGCCACAGGTAGTCGTGGTCCAGCTCGTCGCTCGAGGGCACCTTGAAGCTGTGCACCGCCACCCCCTGGGGGTTGACCCCGGTCATGACGTGCCGGATCGTGCCGTCCTTCCCGGCGGCGTCGAGCGCCTGCAGGACCACCAGCACACCGTGGGTGTTGTCGGCGTACAGCCGGGACTGGTACTCCGACAGCAGGTCGGTGCCCTGGACCAGCAGTTTGCGGCCGCGCTTCTTCGAGCCGATCGTGCCCTTGAAGTCCGGCGCGAAATCCCTGCCCAGCCGCACCTTCTGGCCCGGTTCGACGCGGAACGGTGCGATGAAGTCGGCGATCCGCTGCTCGCGAGATGTCATGGTCTCCCCCTACCCTCAGCCGGCCGGCTGCCGGACGCGAGCCGGCGCGACGGCGTCCTCCGGGCGGAGCCGCACCGGAGTCCGTCGCCTGCGCCGGGTGATCAACTTGTCCGCTTCGACGGCGATCGGAAGCAGGGCGGCCAGGCCGAAACAGGTGAGCCACTGGCGCGGGCTGAGCTCGACGGTCAGCAGACCGGACTGCAACGTCGGCAGTTCGCTGGCCAGGAACAGCAGCACGATGGGGATCACCGCGATCGCCGCCGCCTTCACGATCGGCGGGGTCAGACCGCTGGCCGGGGCGCGCCGGTTGACCACCGAGTTGAACGCGGTCCCCACGCCCATCACCACGAAGGTCATCGTCATCGACACCGTGCCCTGCGTCGTACTCGGATCGTCCGGCCCCGCGACCAGCGGCGCCAAGGCGGCCAGGAAGAGCACGAACGCGTAGCCGACCCACCGGATCACCGCGTTCCGGTTCGTGATCGGTACGGCGGGGTCGCGCGGCGGACGGTGCATGACCTCGGGATCACCGGGATCGATCGCGATCACCACGACACCGACGGCGGTGGCGAAGAACAGCAGGAACAGCACCATCGACGGCGTCATCGCCACACCGTCGTTGATGTCGAACGCGGTCGCGGCGAGGAAGAGCAGCACGAGCGACAGCAGTTGCGTCATCTGGTACCGGACGTACGACACGACCTTGTCGTAGACGCGGCGGCCGATCTCGACCGCGTGCACGAGCGTCCCGAAGTTGTCGTCGGTGAGCACCATCCGCGCGGCCTGTTTGGTGACCTCGCTGCCGCTGCCCATCGCCACCCCGATGTCGGCCTGCTTGAGCGCGGCCGCGTCGTTGACCGCGTCACCGGTCATCGCGACGATCATGCCCTGCTCCTGCATGGCCCGGGCCAGGCGCAGCTTGTCCTGCGGGGTGACCCGACCGAACACGTGCAGCTCGGGCATTCGCTGCTTCAGCTGCTCGTCGGTCAGCGCCGCCAGTTCCTGGCCGCTGATCGCGCCCGGCCCCAGACCCAGCTGCTGGCCGATCGCCTGGGCGGTGACCGCGTGGTCGCCGGTGATCATCCGGACGTCGATGCCGGCCGCGAGCGCCGTACGGACCGCGCTCTTCGCCTCCACCCGGAGCGGGTCGATGATGCCGGCCATCCCGACGAACGACAGCCCGGTGGTCAGCGCCATCGGATCCGCGGTCATCGTCGCCAGCTCGTCGTCGCCGACCAGGCGGGCCGCGAACGCGAGCACCCGCAGGCCCTGCCGCCCCATCCGCAGGTTGGCCTCGTCGATGCCGGGCCGCCCGTCGGCGATCGGGATCTGCGAGCCGCTGAGCGGTCCGCCGACCTGGCTGCAGCGGGCCACGACGACGTCCGGCGCGCCCTTGACCAGCTCGATGACGTGCTCGGCGCCGTCGACGGTCACCCGGTGGAACGTCGCCATGAACTTGTACTCGGAGTCGAACGGGACCTCGGCCAGCCGCGGGTACCGACGCCGGGTCTCCTCCGCGTCGACGCCGAGCTTGGCGGCCAGGACGACCAGCGCCGCCTCGGTCGGGTCGCCGATCACCGAACCGTCGTCGCCGACGACCGCGTCGCTGTCGAGGGCCAGCCCGAGACCGAGCCGCGTGAAGTCGGGAACAGGGACGCCGGCCACCGACCGGATCGCGCCGCTCATCCGGTAGCCCTGGCCGTCGACGGTGAACCAGGAACCGCCGGCGTACAACGTCGAGACCATCATCTGGTTCAGCGTCAGCGTCCCGGTCTTGTCGGTGTTGATCGCGTTCGTCGCACCGAGGGTCTCGACGTCGGTCAGGTTCTTCACCACGGCTTTCGCGTCGGCCAGCTGCCGGGCGCCGAGCGAGAGCAGGCCGGAGACGAACGCCGGCATGCCGGTCGGGATCGCCGAGATCGCCATCGCGGTCCCGAGCAGCAGCAGGTCCTTGCCCGGTATCCCGCGGATCAGGCCGACCACCACGATGATCGCGACCGCTCCCCAGGCGATGATTCCGAGCACCTTCGTCAGGGAGTCCAGCTCCCGCTGCAGCGGTGACCGCGTCCGCGTGACGGACGTGAGCATCGTCGCGATCCGGCCCATCTGCGTCTGCAGGCCGGTGGCGGTGACCACCACCGTGCCGGTTCCCCGGGTGACCGACGTCCCCTGGAACAGCATGTCGGTCTGGTCGCCCAGGCCGACGTCGGAGCTGTCCAGGGCGTTGGCGTCCTTGGCGATCGGCGCGCTCTCACCGGTCAGCGCAGCCTCCTGCGCCTCCAGCGTCGCCGACTGCACGATGCGTCCGTCCGCGGGCACGATGTCACCGGCCTCGACCTGCACGATGTCGCCCGGAACGACCTCGGTGGCGGCGATCATCGCCGGCTCGCCGTCGCGGACCACTCGCGCCTGCGGGACCTGCAAAGTGGCGAGGGCGTTCACGCTCGCCCGCGCCGTCAACTCCTGGCGGGTGCCGAGACCGACGTTCAGCAAGATCAGCAGCGCGACGATGATGCCGGTCGACAGCTCGCCGATCAGCAGGCTGACGATCACGACTCCGATCAGCATGATGTTCATCGGGTCGCGCAACTGCTGGCCCGCGACGGCCCAGACCGAGGGCGGCTTCTCGGCCGGGATCTCGTTGGGGCCGTACGACGAAAGCCGTTGGGCCGCCTCGGCCGCGGACAGCCCTGACCCGGCGTCGGATCCGGCCGCGGCGACCACCGCGTCCGGCGTCAGCGCGTACGGCGCCGTCTCGCCCCCGGTCGCTGAAGGTACTGCCATACCGATCTCACCCACGGTGCTGTCCTCTCCTCGGATCGACGGGTCGGCCTCAAACCTGTTGCAGAGCGTCGATCCGGTTCGAGCTGATGGCCTTGGCGAAGTCCGCGAAGTCCTGGTCGTTCTGGGTCGCGTAACGTTCGGAGAAGTCGGTGATCGCGTTGTCGAAGGTGTCGTCCTCGCCGAGGTAGGCGGAGATCGCGACCGGGTCGCCGGACCGTGCGTGGGCCCGGGCCAGCGTCCATCCGCACGTGCGGCCGTAGAAGGCGAGTTCCGCGGGCTTCAGCATCTCCACGAGCGCCGAGCCCTTCATGTCGCGCAACTGGCGCCAGTAGTAGTACCGGCCGGGCTCCACTCCTTCGGACCAACCCAGGAAGATGTCGCTGCTGGCCTGCATCAGGCGTTGCCCGTGCACGACCCGCTCGCCGGACTGCGCGAATTCGCTCTTCGGCAACGGTCCTTCGAGCACCGACTGGGTGGCCTCCTTGACCTGCAGGAACAGCGGATCGTCGCGGTCGCGGCCCTGCAGCAGAACGATGAACGCCCGGGTTCCGACGCTGCCGACACCGACGACCTTGCGGGCCCAGTCGATGACCTCGAAGCGCTCCAGAAGGCGCCGCAACTCCGGGCGGAGGCTGGCGCGGTAGCCGGTGAACAGATTGATCACGACCTCCTCGAAGTCGGCGGGTTCCCGGCCGTACACCACGTGCAGCTCGCGGGCGGGGACGATCACCGGCGGGGCGCTGACGATCCGGTAGTGGCCGTCGACCTCCTCGCTGAGCTTGGACAGGGCCTGGTCGCTGTTGCGGGAATGTGCCTTCAGCGCGTTCTTCTGGAAGCGCTTCTGGGCCTCCTTCACCTGCTTCTGCGTCATCCCGGTGATGCCCTCGTCCTCGCCGGTCTTCTTCTGCTTGCCCTTCTTGCCGTCTTTGCCGGACCCTTTGGCCCGGCCGCTGGCCGCGAAGAAGGCGTCCACCGACTCCTTGATCTGGTCCTCGGCCAGGTGCGCGTACCAGACGTCGAGGGTTCGCATCCCGGCGAACTGGGCCATCGCCCCCCGGTAGGAAGTGACACAGCCTTTCGTGATCGCCTGCGCGTCCGGCGTCGAGCAGCCGTTGTTCTGCGCCGCCACCATGAAGCTCGCGGCCAGCCGTTCGACGTCGTACTCGAACGGCCCCGGCAGCGTCTCGTCGAAGTCGTTGATGTCGAACACCAGGTGCCGCTCGGGCGAGGCGAAGACGCCGAAGTTCGACAGATGGGCGTCACCGCACAACTGGACCTGGAGACCGGACGTCGGTGTCGCGGCGAGGTCGACCGCCATGATCTTGGCGGCGCCGCGGTAGAACGTGAACGGCGACGCCATCATCCGGCCGTGCCGGACCGGGACCAGGTCCGCGTCCCGGCGGAGGTTCTGTTCCTCGATGAGCGAGACCGGGTCGGGCCGGTCCGCGGCGGGTCGCCAGCCGGCGTGGCTGTCCGGCGGGACCTGCGTGCGAGCCTCGAGTCCCTGGGCCTGCCGCTCCTGCAATGTCAGATGATGCACCTTGGTGGGCATGGCCGGCCGCCCCTCTCCTCGTCGCCGGTGCGGCTCGCCGGACGAGCCGGACACGCGGCCCTGCGATCCGCGTACGGCGCCGACGATTCAGCACAACCCGCGCCGTCGCATCACCCCTGATGGACGAGCGGGCCCGGCGGCCGTTCCCGGGACCGATTCATCCTGGGTGTGGGATGCCTTCGCGGCTCGGTGGGTGTGACGTGATCACCATGAGGCGACGGGTGGCGGCGGTGGTGGCGCTGTTGGCCGGGACGGCGACTGCCGTTCTCGGCGTGATTGTCGTGGTCAAGGAGTTCCCGCGGGGCCTTGCCGTCGTCGCCTGCCTGGCGATCGCGGTCGTGGCCGCCTGGTACGGCGCGCTGCGGCGCGGCGTCGCCCGCGTGGCCGGGCTCTACATCGCCGGGATCGCGGCCGCCGGTGCGATCGTCCTCATCGTGGTGGGCGGCAAGTTCGGCGTCGACCTGCTCGTCCTGGCCGGGGTCCTGCTGACGCTGGCTGCGACCCGCGCCGCCTTCCTCGCCCGCGCGGAGCTGCCGCGGGCTGCCGCTCCGCAGCGGGCGGTGCTGTTCTACAACCCGCGCTCCGGCGGCGGCAAGGCGGAGCGGTTCGCGCTCGCCGAGGAAGCGCGCCGCCGCGGCATCGAGCCGATCGAGCTCAAGCCCGGGGAGGACCTCGAGACCCTGGTCCGCGATGCGGTGGCACGGGGGGCCGACGGGCTCGCGATGGCCGGCGGCGACGGCTCGCAGGCGATCGTCGCGGCGATCGCCGCCGAGCACTCGTTGCCGTACGCCTGCGTGCCCGCCGGCACCCGCAACCACTTCGCCCTCGACCTCGGGGTCGACCGGGACGACGTCGTCGGCGCGCTGGACGCGTTCGTCGACGGCGGTCAACGGTGGGTCGATCTCGCCGAGGTCAACGGCAGGGTGTTCGTCAACAACGTGTCGCTCGGCCTGTACGCCGAAGCCGTCCAGCGCAGCGGGTACCGGGAGGCCAAGCTCCGGACGCTGCTCGACACCGTGCCGGATGCGCTCGGCGCCGGCGGCAGCGAGCTCGACATGCGCTGGACCGGCCCCGGTGGCGACGGACACCGGGGCGGCATGGCTGTGCTCGTCTCCAACAACCGCTACCGCCTCGGTCGTGCCGTCGGCTCCGGCACGCGGCCGCGCATCGACGACGGTCTGCTCGGCATCACCGTGCTCGGGGCGCCTCCGGAGGCCGGCCACCGGCGTGCCCAGCGCCCGTGGCGCGAGTGGTCGGCGCCGACCTTCGAGGTCGAGGCCGATCGCCCCCTCCCGGCGGGTATCGACGGGGAGGCCCTCGTCCTCGACGCACCGCTGCGGTTCCGGATCCGGCCCGGAGTCCTCCAGGTACGGATCGCCCACCAGCACCCCGGATCGTCGCCGTCGGCGACAGCTCCCGAGGGTCTGCGCGACGGCCTGGCCGAGCTGGTGCGCATCGCGCTCGGCCGGGACCGGAAACCCGCCGGATGACACCGACCAGGGGCCCTGACGAGGGCGGTCGGCTCTTACGCTCGCTGCGGCGTCTCGAGGCCTACGACCACGCGGTGTTCGGGTCGGTGGCGCGACTGTCCGTACCGGTTCTGGACGAGCCGCTGCGGCGGGTGTCCGATTTCGCGAACTTCTCCAAGCCATGGTTCCTGACGGCCGGCGCCCTCGCCCTGTTCGGCGGTCCGCGGGGACGGCGGGCGGCGGTGACGGGCCTGAGCGCGGTCGGGGCCGCGTCCCTGCTGGTGAACCAGCCGATGAAGCGGATGGCGAGTGAGCGCACGCGTCCCGACCGCGGCGGCCATGGTGTCCCGGTCGAGCGATGGGTTCCGATGCCGTCCTCCGGGTCGTTCCCGTCCGGACATTCCGCGTCGGCAGCGGCCTTCGCCGTCGCCGTCGGCGGGGTCCTGCCCAGACTCCGGCGGCCCCTGCTGGCCGCGGCGTCGGTCGTTGCCTTCTCGCGGGTGTACACCGGCGTGCACTACCCGAGCGACGTTCTGGTCGGCGTCACCGTCGGAGCGGTGTTCGGGCGATTGGCCGCCCGGATCGCGCTGCGTCGCCGGTCACGGTCGTAGACGCCCTCCCAGCTGACGATGGGCGGGCCGTCGGGACCGCGGGCCCGGGCCCGAGTCGTCGTGCGCTTGCTCGTGCCGGACGTACCACCCGCCCAACGGGCCGGCCGAGACGCCGTGCAGTACGACGCTCATCAGCACGGTGAGGGCCACGGCCGCGATCGCGGGTTGCACCGGCCCGGTCGTCCCCAGCTCCTCGATCGCGAGCAAGGCGAACACGACCGACGCCAGGCCACGGGGACCGAACCAGCCGAGGAACAGAACCGTACGGCCGTCCAGTCCCTTGCCGACCAGGGACGCAGCCACGGGAACGATGCGCACGACGGTCAGGCTGAGGACGGCGTACGCGAGCAGCGGCAGGTCGAAGTTGTCGATCGCGATCGGAACCAGCGCGGCACCGAACAGGAACCAGACGACGAACGCCAGGATCTCACCGAGCAACTCCGGCAGCTCGACGACGTCATCGGCGGCGGCGCTGCCGTCGGTGCCGTCGGTGTTCAGCAACGCTCCGCCCAGGCCCGCCCGGAAGGCGAGGCCGGCCACGAACGCCGCGATGAATCCGTTGCCGCTCAACGTCAGCGCAACGGCGAAACTGCCGAGCGCGGCCGCGAGGGTGCCGAGTCCCTGGGCTTCGGTACTGGTCCAGCGCCGCCGGAGACCGAAGACCAGGAGCTTGGCGCTCCCCCGCCCGATCACCAGACCGACGACCAGGCCGACCGCCAGCTCGAGCAGCGCACCGCCGTCACCGAGGAACCCTTCCTTCTCGCCGGGTCCCAGTTGCCCGGCGGCAACAGCGAGCGTGAAGGTGACGACAGGGGTGACGATGCCGTCGTTCAGTCCGCTCTCCACGTTCAGCGCACGGCGCAGGCGCATCGGTATCCGCCGGTCGTTGATGACCTGCGCGCTCAGCGCGGCATCGGTGGGAGCCAGCGTGGCGCCGACGAAGCCTGCGACCGCCCAGGTGAAGTCGTCGAACAGCCAAGCCGCCAGGAGCGAGCCCAGGACGACCGAGAGCGGCAGACCGATGCCGAGCAGGCGCCCGGGCAGGTAGATGTCCTGCCTCAGCCGGGAGAAGTCGACCCGGGCCGCGTCGGCGAACAGCAGCAAGGCGAGCGTGACCTCGGCGACGAGATGGACCGACGGGGCATCGACCTGCACCGTGAGGTGTTTCCAGTCGTGGCTTCCGATCAGGAATCCGGCGACGGTGAAGAACAGTGGACCGGTGATGTTCGCCCTGGCCAGGATGTCCGAGGTGACCACCCAGGCCAGGACGAGGAGCGCGAGCACCCCGAACATGGCTTCTGTCATGGCCGCGCCTCCGTCGTGAGAATGCCAGGGTCGCCGCGGCCGGCGCCTCATCCCGGCCGGACGATGCGGTGCCGGCGGGACGGCGGCCATCGTCGGGCGGTGAGGACGTGAGACGGAAAGAGGGACGCGATGACGTACGGCGACATGGACTCGCGACAGTCCGTTCCGAGCGCGGCGGTGGGCGGGCTCGCGTTCGCCGCTTCCGTGATGGTCATCGTCGGTTCGTTCTCGGTGGTCGCCGGACTCGCCGCGATCCTCGACGACGACTACCTGGTCGTCAGCCGGCGGTACGCGTTCGACCTCGACACCGTCGCCTGGGGCTGGATCCACCTGGTCCTGGGGCTGGCGTTCGTCGCCGTCGGCGTCGGCCTGTTCGCCAACAAGTCCTGGGCAGGCATGGTCGCGATCGTCCTGGCCGGGCTGATCGCGATCGACTACTTCTTCTTCATTCCCTTCCAGCCGGTGTGGTCGCTGGTGGTCATCGCGCTCAGCGCATGGGTGATCTGGGCAGTGACTCGGGCACGCCAAGAAGAATCCTGAACCGGCTCTCCGGCCGTCACGGCCGGTGCACGACCGTCCTGTACCGGTGCGGCCAGCGCGGCCGGGCGAGGAGCGCGCTCACCGAGAACTCGCGTAACTGGTAGTGCTGTGCGGGCGCGTCCGGGAGCACGGCGACCGCGCCGAAGGTGACGTCCTCGATGGTGAGCCGGCGACCTCGACCGAGCGTGTCGTGATAGCCGACCAGCCGGCCGTCCACGCGCAGGAAGGTCTTGCCGCTGGTGTGCCAGTCGAGCCGCAGCTCCGCGAAGCGCGTGCCGGGATTCGCCAGCTGGCCCAGGTCGTGCCGGACCTGGTGCAGCCGGACGCGCACGAGGGCGCGATAGGTCGTCAGCGGTTCGAGTCCCAGGTCGAACGCATCCCCGAGCTGGAGGATCCGCAGCGACGAGCTGACCGTCGGCGCGGGGTACTTGATCCGCAGCCGGCAGCTGAGCCCGACGACATCGCGGAGCGGGGTGTCGAGCAGGTAGTGCAAGCTCCGCGCGGGTCCGATCAGCACGGTGCCGTCGGCCGGATCCGCGGTGGGCGAGCCGGGTGCGAGACTGCCGGGCAGACCCTGACAGGTCGGCAGGATCTCGTCGAACTCGTACGACACCGAACGCGGCATGCTGATCTCCTCATCCGGGTTGTTCCGCGGCGACCTCGCCCGCGGGCAGTTCTGCCGACTCAGTTGCCGGCTCGGTTGCCGGCTCAGGTGCCGGCTCAGATCCCGGCTCGGGCGCCGGGCCTTCGTCCTGACGCTGACCGCCGGAGATCAAGCCGCTGAGCCACTGGGTGGAGGGGTCGGCGTCCAGCAGCAGGGCCTTGACCAGCAGCGACAGCGGGATGGCGAGGACGGCGCCGACCGGGCCGAGGATCCAGGCCCAGAAGATCAGTGACAGGAAGGTCAGTGTCGTGGACAGGCCGACCGCGTCGCCGACGACCTTCGGCTGGATGATCGACTGGATGATGAAGTTGACGACGCTGTACCCCACGATCACCCACACGAGCGTCGCCCAGCCGTGACCGAGCAGGCCCAGCAGCGCGGGCGGCAGCACTCCGATGAAGAACCCGACGTTCGGGATGTAGTTGGTGATGAACGCGAGCAGGCCCCACAGCCACGGCAGCGGGATGTCCAGCACGTAAAGGATCCCGACGTCGAACACGGCGACGATCAGACCGAAGACGGTGGCGACGATCAGGTAGCGCGTCGTGTCGCGGGCGAAGCCGCCCAAGGCGCCCATGACGTCCGGCCGGCTCTGCGCCGCCTCCCGCATCCGATCCGCGAACGGGGCCGCGTCGATAGCCATGAAGAACAGCACGACGATGACGAACCCCAGGCTCGAGACGGCCCCGAGCAGGCCGGACAGCCAGCCCTGCAGGACGTCGAAGAACTGCCCGAGGTCGATCTTCTGCAGGGCGGCCTGGAGTTGGTCGGCCCCCACGCCGCGGTCCGCGAGCCAGCCGCGGACGTCGTCGACGATCTCGGTGAACTTGTCCTCGTAGGCCGGCAGCAGGGTCGCCAGCCTGGCGACCGAGAAGGCCAGCGCGGCGGCCACTCCGAGGAGGATCGCGTTCACGACCACGAGGCCGATCAGCGCGGACAGCCAGCGCTTGACCCCGTGCCGGACGAGCAGCCGGCGCAGCGGGCTCACGGCGATCGTCAGGACGAGCGCGAGGAAGGTAGGGCCGACGATGTGCGAGAAGCCACGCAGGCCGACTGCCGTCAGTACGGCGAACGCAGTCCCCGCCAGGACGACGACGCCGCGCGGAAGCGCCCAGCTGGGAGTGGTCGGCTGCGCGGCCGGCTCCACACCCGGATCAACCGCCGAAGTCCGGTCGGCGGCGGACTCGCTGGAGCCTGCGGTCATCGTCGCAACCCCCTCTCGCCGACTCCCCCGGGCTCCGAACATCGCCCAGATCGTCCTGCCCAGCATCACCCTCACCGGATGAACCTCCCTACGGAAGCGGACCGGTCATCCGGGCAGGGTGAGGAGTCCGCCGAGGTCCCTGCCGGAGACTTCCCTCGATTCCCGGCACGGTTCTGCGGCCCTGCGGAGGAGGCGGGATGGGCGACGAGTCGACGGTCGACGCCGCCGGTGCGAGCCGGCAGGAACCGCCCGACGCTGCCGGGGCGGTCTACGGATCGTTGCTCGCGGCGTCGGTCGTGGCCGGGACAGGTCCTGGCCAGGAGCCGCCGCATCCGGGACAGCTGATCGTCCTCCTGCTCGCCACCGGCGTGGTGTTCTGGCTGGCCCATGTCTATGCGCAGCTGGCTGCGGAGCACTCGACCCAGGCCATCCCGCCACTGCGCAGGATCCGCGCGGCCGCGCGGCGGGAGTGGCCGCTCGTGCAGGCCGCCGTACCGCCCGCGGCGGCGGCGGGCATCGGGGCCCTCGTCGGTCTGACGGACTCCGAAGCCGCCTGGCTGGCGCTCGCGGTGGCGGTGGGATCCCAGCTGGGATGGGCGCTGTACGTCGCTGCCAGAGGAGGCGCCACCTGGGCCCGTCTGATCGCGGCGGGGGTGGTCAATCTCCTGCTCGGCCTGGCGATCGTCCTGCTGAAGGCCGCCCTGTCGCACTGAGCGCGCACGTCGTCCGCCACGGGTGACGCGTGGCGGTCGGGGCGGACCTACTGTCGACGCGTTCCCGATGTCCGTCGGGGGTCGAGCAGGAGGATGTGAACGCAGATGACCGAGAACCGCACCATCGCGTCACCGCCGGAGTCGGGCTGGGCGAAGGGCGCTGTCGTCTTCGCCGCCGTGGTCATCGTGGTGATCGGCGCGTTCCACGTGATCACCGGCCTGTCCGCGATCTTGAACGACGAGTACTTCGTCCAGGTCCGGGGCTACGCCTTCGACCTGGACCTGACGGCCTGGGGATGGATCTACCTGATCTTCGGGCTGGCCATGGTCGCCACCGCCGTCGGTCTGTTCCGCCGGGCCGGCTGGGCGGAGTGGGTCGCGCTCTTCCTGGTCATGCTGAGTGCGCTGAACAACTTCTTCTTCATTCCGTACCAGCCGTTCTGGGCGCTGCTGCTGATCGGTCTGGACGTGTGGGTGATCTGGGCGCTGACGCGCTCCCGCGCGGACGCGTAGGTGACCGGCCGGACCGCCTCGTCGGCATCCGGCGCAGCGAGGATGAACGATGACCGACCAGACCGCCGGGACGTGGTTCCTCCGTCCGGACGAGCGCGGCAACCCCGGTACGGACATCGACCGAATGGGCGACGTGGACGGGTCCTGGGTCGAGGGCAACCTGGTCCGGCCGCTGATCCACGGCGCAACCTACTTCCGCAGGCTGTACGAGGAGCTGTCCGCGCTGCGGGCCGGTGACCGCGTGTACTTCACCGACTGGCGGGGCGACGCGGACGAGAAGCTGCTGCCCGACGGCCCGACCATCGGCGCCGTGCTGACCGATCTGGCCGGGTCGGGTGTCGAGGTCCGAGGGCTCTTGTGGCGGTCGCACTCGGATCACCTGCGGTTCAGCGCCCGGGAGAACCGGAAGCTGGGGACCAGACTCAACCAGGTCGGCGCCGAGGTCCTTCTCGACCAGCGGGTCCGGTGGCTGGGGTCGCACCACCAGAAGCTGTTCGTCGTCCGGCACGCCGGCCACCCGGAACGCGATCTCGCGTTCGTCGGCGGGATCGACCTGTGTCATCAGCGCCGTGACGACCACGACCACCTGGGCGATCCGCAGCCCGCGCCGATGAACCACCGGTACGGCGATCGCACGCCCTGGCACGACGCGGCGCTGGAGATCCGCGGTCCGGTCGTCGGCGATCTGCTGCGCACGTTCTGCGAGCGCTGGGACGACGGCCATCCGCTCGACCGGCGGACGCCGTACCGGATGATCGTGCAGCGGCTCGCCCGGATGCCGCGGCATCCGAAGCCGCTGCCGGAGTCGTTCCCGGATCCCCCGCCGGCCGGGCCGCACGCCGTCCAGGTGCTGCGGACGTACGGTCACAAGCGTCCCGGCTATCCGTTCGCGCCCGAGGGCGAACGCAGCGTCGCTCGCGCGTACGAGAAGGCGTTCGGCATCGCCCGCGACCTGATCTACGTGGAGGACCAGTACCTGTGGTCCGAGCTCGTCGCGCAGGGAATCCACGACGCCCTGGAGCGGTCACCGGCGCTCCGCGTGATCGTCGTCGTGCCGAGATACCCCGATGCCGACGGCGCTCTCAGCGGACCGCCGTCCCGGTTCGGCCAGTTGCGTGCCGTGCGCCTGCTGCAGCGGGCCGCGCCCGGACGGGTCGGGGTCTTCGACCTGGAGAACGAGGAGGGCACGCCGATCTACGTCCACGCGAAGATCTGCATCGTCGACGACACGTGGTTCACCTGCGGGTCGGACAACTTCAACCGCCGCTCCTGGACCTGCGACAGCGAACTCACCTGCGCCGTCGTCGACACGACCGGCACCGACGCGCGGCGGCTGGCGCGTGACCTGCGGCTGGAGGTGTGGTCGGAGCACCTCGGCCTGACGCGCGAGAGCCTCGCCGCTCTCGACCCGCCGGCCGCCTTGGACCTGTGGACGCGCACCGCCGCGGCGCTGGACGCGTGGTACGCCGGGGGCTGTCAGGGCGCGCGGCCCGCCGGACAGATCCGCGCGCACCGGACCGAGCCGCTGAGCCGGTTCCAGGCGCTCTGGGCGGAGCCGCTGTACCGCCTGATCTACGACCCGGACGGCCGCCCACACCGGCTGCGCAGGTCGGCCGAGTTCTGACCTGACGGGCCAGGGCCTAGGCATCCGGCCGGGTAGGCAGCAGCCCCATCTCCCATGCTCGTCGGACGGCTTCGTTGCGGCGCGACGCGCCCAGCTTGCGGAGGATGCTCCGGACATGGCTCCGAACCGTGTTCACGGACACGAACATGGTGTCGGCGATCTCCTCCGTGGTCAGCAGCTCGGCGAGGTGCTCGAGGACTTCCTGTTCCTTGCTCGTGAGTGCCGTGGTGATGACCAGGTCGTTCCGGGACGTCCCGCGGCGATCGACGACTCGGTCTCGCTCGCGACGCGACGGTGCACGCAGCCACGCGTGGTGCCGCATCGCGTCACCGGTCGGCTGCAGCAGCTTGCGCAGGACCGGCGGCGCCTCCACGAAGGGCCGGCGCAACAGCTCCGGAGCGGCCAGCCTGAGGGCGCGTTCCAGGCAGAGCCCGCCGCGTGCCGTGTTCCCGGCCCGGATCGACTCGGCCGCCTGGACCAGCCAGCCGTCCACCTGGGTCTGGAGGGGTGTGGCGCGATCGACGGCCACCGGCGGCTGGGGCGGCGTGCGCTCGCCGGCGTCGACCGCCGCGCGCTGCAGCACCAGGAGGGATCCGGCCTGCTCACGACCCGGCGACCGCTCGATCATCCCGACGGCCTCCCTCAGCTGGTGTTGTGTCACCAGGAGCTTCGCCGCGTCGATGATCAGGGCCTGGTCCAGCCAGCCGCCGTGCAGACCGAAGTCGGCGCTGGCGGCCCGCAGTTCCGCGGTGGCCAGCTCGACGTCGCCGCTGGCTCGCAGCAGCCTGGCCCGCACCAGCGCGAACGCCGCGGTGACGACCCGGGCGTCGTGGGTCGAGTCGGCGGCCTCCTCGGCCCGCTGCACCAGTTCTTCGGCCTCGGCCAGATCGCCCTGGTCGGTGTGCATCCAGGCCTCCGCCACGAGGGTGGCCTGCGGCAGGTCGGGCGAGGTCCCGGCCTCGGCGAGCGCGGTCGCCTGCGCGACGATCTCGCCGGTCCGTCGCAGGCGTCCCCGGATCGCCTCGGCCAGGGCGGCCATTCCGAGGAACTCGGTCAGGGCTTCATGCGCGCCGGTGTCCTCGGCGAGCGCGATGCCGTCGTCGAAGGCCTCGACGGCCGCCGGGAAGTCGCCGCGCTGGAGCAGGATCCGGCCCTTGCATCCGAGGATCAGCAGCCTCGCCTCCGGGTGGAAGACCGCCGGCCTCGACGCCGCCTGGAGCCTGCCTTCAGCCGCCAGGACGACGCCCAGGTCGGCATCGGTAGCAGCTCCGAGGCTCGCACACACCGCCTGCAGCAGGCTGATGACCAGCTCGGCCGCCTGGCTGCGGATGGACCCATCATCGTCCAGCGAGGTCCGCGCCCGGTCCAGCTCCCGCACGCAACGGCCGACATCGAACTCGGCGAGGCCCAGGACGGCCCTGACGACCGCCGCCTCGGGCCCCTCCAGATCATCGGGAAAGCCCGCGAGCAATGCCGTCGCGTGCCGCCGGCGACGCCCGATCAACAGCGCGGCGGAGTCGGGATCCGCCACCAGATAGCGGGCCGCTTGGGCCCAATCGCCGGCCGTGACGGCATGGTGGATCGCGTCCAGCGGCTGACCGTGCTGGGCGAACCAGGCCGCCGCGGCGCGGTGCAGTGCGGGGACAGCGGCCGGCTGCTCGTACAGCATCTCGGCGCGCAGGAACTCGCGGAACAGCGCCTGGTAGCTGTAACCGTCGGCGGTCCGCGGCACGGGCTGGATGAACGAGTTGCCGCGCGCGAGGAACTGCAGCGAGCGAAGGTCGCAACGGGACCCCGTCAGCGCCTCGGCCAGCCCGGGCCGGACCACGTCGACGAGGCTGGTCCGGAGCAGGAACTGCCGCAGCTCGGCCGGTTGCGAGTCGAGCACCTCGGACATCAGGTAGGCCGCGACGTTGCCGGTGTCGCCGCGGAACTCGCTGATCACCCGCTCGGGGTCGGACTTTCCGGCCAGGTTCATGGCCGCGAACATGAGGCCGACGGGCCAGCCGTCGGTCCGGATGTGCAGGTCGGCGACCTGCTCCTCGGTCAGGTCCAGGCTGAACTCGCGCATCAGCGCCCTGGTCTCGTCGAGCGTGAACGCCAGGTCGGTCGCCTGGATCTCGGCGATCGCGTCGGCCAACCGGTACTGGTACAGCGGGATGGGCGGGTCGTACCGGGTCAGCAGAACCACCCGGAAGCGTCCGGCGTAGCCGCGAACGAGGCGGTCGAGGCTCTTGCCGTACTCCGGCGTGATCATCAGGTCCCCGCAGTCCAGGACGAGCACCAGCACCTGCCGGTCGTCGCGACGCAACAACTGGTGGACCGAGTTCAGGACGTCGGCAGGTTCACCGTCGGCGGGCAGCGTGACCCGCCGGATCAGGGCGGGGCCTCGATAGAGCTCCGCCCACGACTCGACCAGGATCGTCTTGCCGAAACCGGCCGGTGCGCTGATCAGGGTCAGCGGCCGCTGGACCGCGAGGTCCAGCCGGTCGACGAGTCGCTGCCTCGGCACCATCCCGGGCATGATCGCCGGGGCTTCGATCGCGGATCCGAGACGACCCGCGAACGGCGCGCCGGGCGACGCACGGCGACTGCCGCCCGTCCTCGCAAACTGCTCACTAGGCATGATCCCTCCCGGTGACGTGCTGGCGCGCCGAACGGTGGGAGGGACTGCCTGAGGGGTCTTACGTTCTCGACGAAACCACCAATACGCCCATAAAACCAGCGTTTTGCGTCCGATCGCCGCATCTTCGTAACACCGGCCGGTCACCGTTGCGGCGGCACGCGCCCGCCCGGGAGCTCGCGTCGCCCCGGGCAGTTCACCCCACAGGGGTGACGCCGCGGCATCGGACCTTTGCGAGCGTCGAACGCACAGGTGGCGAACGGAGTGGTTTCGATGGGCGAGGCGACGTACGAGGTCCGTGTGGCCGACGCAGTCCCCGAACAGGATCTCCGAGACATGCGCGCGGTGACGGTCGCGATCGACCAGGTGAACACCATCGTCTACAGCATCCCGAGCCAGGCGGCGCTCTACGGCCTGCTCGCGAGGCTCCGGTCCCTGGGCATCGAGGTCATCGAGGTACGGCGCGTGCTCGACCCGGCGTCACCGTCGACGGAGTGGACGGATCTCGACCAACGGAGCGAAGACGATGACACCACGTGAGCACCACGGCCCGTCGTACCAGGTGGTCCTCCAGGGCAACCTGAGGCCCGCCACGCTGGCGTTCTGCGCCGGCCCGCAGGCCGGCCACCGGACAGCAGGCGCGTTCCGGCTGCGGGTGCGCGACGACCAGGGCATCGCCGATCTGGTCGCCCGGCTGGAGGGCGCGGGCCTGGTGATCCTGAGCATCCGCCAGTTGACCCCGGCGGAGGTCGCCGCCGCACCCCGCGCACCGGAGTTCATCCCGCGGGGGTGATGCCGCCACTACCGGCCCACGGCACTGTGGGCCGTACAGGACGCCGGGGGCCTGCGCCCCTCGGGAGGGATGGAGAGTCATGTCGGATGCAGACGTTCACGGACCCATCGACTACGTGCTCCTCGAGTTCACCGGCAACAAGCTGACCGGACGGGCGGCCGAAGAGCTGGTGAACCTGGTCGATCGCGGCATCATCCACGTGTACGACGTGATGCTGGTCGGCAAGGACGCCGACGGTTCCCCCTACCTGGTCGACCTGGCCGAGTCCACGGGACCGGCCGGCGGGTTCGCGGACCTCAGCGGCGCCCGGTCGGGAATCCTGGCCGACGACGACCTGGCCGCGGCGGCGGCCGCGATGGACCCGGGCACCTTGGCCGCACTGATCGTCTACGAGAACACCTGGGCGATCCCGTTCGTCGCGGCGGCGCTGGAGTCGGGCGGCACCTTGATCGCCGGGGGACGCATCCCGGCCCAGGACGTGATGGAAGTGCTCGACGCCCTGGACGCCCTGGAAACCCTGGAACCGTCGAGTTGAGGAGCCTGACATGCCGGGACTGTTGCGAGGAATAGTCAGGACCGCCGCCGTGGCGGGCACCGCGACAGCGGTGCACGGCCGGGTGCAGCGCCGTCAGGACGCGAAGTTCGCCCAGCGCGACGCCGATACGGCGGCCACCCGCAACCAGGCGTACGAGGAGCAGATGGCGCCACCGCCCGCACCAGCGCCCGCACCGGCCGCACCGGCCGCACCGGCCGCATCGGCGACGGAGGACCGGCTGGCGCAGCTCAAGAGCCTGGGCGAACTGAAGCAGTCGGGTGTGCTGACCGACGCCGAGTTCGAGGCGCAGAAGGCCAAGATTCTCGCCGGCTGAGGCCCGCCGCTGGTCGGCGGCCGATCGACAGGAGCGGCACGCATGACCGACGAACCCGGCGCTGTCCCGGCAGGGACGAAGGCGAGCCCACGACTCAGCATCCTGCTCGCGATGGCGATGTTCGTGCTGGTCGTGGACACCTCGCTGATGAACGTCTCGATCTCCTCGGTGGTCCGGGACCTCGACACGACGGTCAGCGGTGTCCAGTCGGCGATCGCGCTGGAGGCACTGGTCTCCGCGGCGTTCATCCTGATCGGCAGCAAGGTCGGCGACCTGATCGGCCGCAAGCGCGCGTACCTGCTCGGACTCTGCGGCTACGCCATCGGGGCCTCGGCGATGGCGCTGGCGCAGAGCCTGACCGCGATCATCATCTTCTGGGCTCTGATCGGCGGCATCGGGGCGTCACTGCTGCTGCCCGCCATGCAGTCACTGATCCACGGCAACTTCGAAGGAGCGGCGCAGACCAGGGCGTATGCCTTGGTGGGCGCCGCCGCCGCGCTGGCCGCCGCGGTCGGACCACTGCTCGGCGGATTCATCACCACGTACCTGTCCTGGCGGGTCGCGTTCCTGCTCGAGGTCGCGGTGATCGCGGTCGTGCTGGCCGGCCAGGGCCTCATCCATGACGCGCCGTACACCGGCTCCCGGCGGGTCGACGTCGTCGGCGCCGTGCTGTCGGTCGTGGGGATGGGCGGCATCGTCCTGAGCATCCTGGTCTGGCAGGAGGGCGGCGAGTATGTCGGCCTGATCATGGCCGTCGGCGTCCTCGGACTCCTGTCGTTCGGCTACTGGCTGGTGCGCCGCAAGCGCCGCGGCCAGCCGACGCTCATCGATCCGGCCCTGTTCAGCTCGGCGCCCTTCAAGCTGGGGATCTCCCAGCAGATGCTCCAGCAGATCGCCTTGGGCGGCACCATGATCGTGCTGCCGATCTATCTGCAGATGGTGCTCGAGTACAACGCGATGGCCGCCGGCCTCTCGCTGGCTCCGCTGTCCCTGAGCATGTTCGGGATGGCGATCCTCGCGGAGAAGAAGGCGGGCGGGCGACGCCCGACGGGCATCATCAGGTGGGGATTCACGCTGCTGACCGCGGGCCTGGTGATCCTCCTCCCGATCGTGCCCCGGGCCGAGTCCGGCTGGGCGCTCGCCGGACCGCTGGTGGTCGTCGGAGTGGGTCTGGGACTGCTCGTGTCCCAGCTGAACAACTACACGCTGGCTCCGATCTCTCAGGAACGGGTCAGCGAGGCGGCCGGTGTCAACTCGGCGGCCGGCTCGTTCGGCCTGTCCTTCGGGCTGGCGTTCGCCGGGGCCATCATGCTCGCGACCCTGTCGTTCGCGTTCACGAATCTCGCGGAATCCAGCACCGTGCTGCAGCCGGCGCAGCAGCAACAGGTCGCCGACACGCTCGAGCACGACGCCGAGGTGATGAGCAACACCGACCTCGACAAGTTGCTCGCCGGTCAGCCGCCCGAGGTTCGTGCGGAGATCGTCGACATCAACACCACCGCACGGCCGCTCGCCCTGCAGGTGGCGCTGGGCATTCCGATCCTCGCCGGAGCCGCCGGGCTGGTGAACTCCTTCCGGATGGCGCGCCTGCAGCCTTCGCCGCCGGCCCAGGACGCCGGCGCACAGGCCTAGGTCCTGATCACTTCCGGCGATCGAGGTTCTGGTTGACCACCCCTACCAGGACGCGTGCGACCAGACCGACCAGGGCCAGGTCACCCAGCATCTGGACCGTGGTCGCCACCCGCGCCGGGCCGGACACGGGCACGATGTCACCGAAGCCGACGGTCGCGAAGATGGTCACCGTGTAGTACGCCGCGTCGAGCCGGCTGAGGTGCTCGGAGAAGCTCGCCGGCTGGATGCGCGCCATCAGGAAGTAGGTGAGGGCGAAGACCGCGAGGAACAGCGGCACCGAGGTCGCCAGTGCGCCGATCGCCCGGACCCGCGGGTGCGGCGAACGGGAGATCTGGCGAATCTGCCATCCCAGCACCAGGCCGACGACGACGAGACCGGACGCCAGGCCGGCCACGGGCATGCGGCCGTCGAGACGCAGCGGCAGCAGGAAGTAACCGGCAACGATCACGAAGGACACCAGGAGAGAACGCAGCAGCGACACCACCGCCAGCCGGCGGCGGGCGGGCTGCGGCAGTTGCCGGTAGTCGATCGCCCCGTCCTTCACGAGTCAAGTCAAGACCGTGCGCGCGGCAGTTGGTTCATCCGGCGTGGGTGATGCTGCCCGGGCGACCTCCGGTGTTCGGTGGAGGTCGCGGATCCAGCGCCGTGTCACGCGACCCGGCACGACGGAGGGGTGGTGCAACATGAGTGCATCGATGCCGATGGTGCCGGCCCGGGCCGTCATCCGCTCGACCGATTCACCCCGTACCGCCCGCGGATCGGCGCCGGTCGTCCGGCGGCTCACACCGTCCGACCACGCCCGCCTGGGACTCGCCGCACGGACCGCGCTGCCCCCGCGCGAGCAGGCGCAACTGGTGCTGCCCGCGCAGCGCCGGGATCCGGTCGCGCTGCTCGAGGAGCAGGCCAGGTCCCGGGTTCCGGAGCTCGTGCCGGTCCGGCATGGCCGGATGACGGTGTCCCCCTTCGCCTTCTTCTGCGGCAACGCCGCCGGCATGGCGACCGATCTCGCCGTGGCCCCCGTGTCCGGCCTCGGGGTGCAGCTGTGCGGTGACGCCCACCTGGCGAACTTCGGCGTCTTCGGAACGCCCGGCCGCCGCCGCCTGCTGTTCGACGTCAACGACTTCGACGAGACCATGGCCGGTCCGTGGGAGTGGGACGTCAAGCGCCTCGCCGTCAGCCTCGCCGTCGCGGGCCGGTGCAACGGGTTCGGGCGCAAGGAGCGCCGCAGGTGTGTGCTGGAGGCGGTCCAGCGCTACCGCCGCGCTACCGCCGAGTTCGGGACCATGCACGCTCTCGATGTCTGGTACGCCCGCGCGGACGTCGACGACGTCTCCACGATGCTGCGCGCCAAGATGGGCTCGAGCAGGCGCAAGATCGTCGGCCAGGCGCTGCCGAAGGCCCGCGGCAGCGAAAGCCTCAAGTCCTTCGCCAAGCTCACCGAGATCACCGACGACGGGGTCCGGATCAAGGCCGATCCGCCGTTGCTCGTGCCGATCGCCGATTACCTGCCCGACGCCGACCGCAAGGAGCTCGAGGCCGGGATCAAGGACCTGCTGAACCTGTACCGCCGGTCGCTGCCGACCGAGCGGCGGGTGCTGTTCGACCAGTTCGAGGTCGTCGACCTGGCGCGCAACGTGGTCGGCGTGAGCAGCGTCGGTGCGCGGTCCTGGATCGTGCTGCTCCACGGCCGGGACGACGGCGATCCGCTCCTCCTCCAGGTCAAGGAGGCCGGGCCGTCGGCGCTCAAGGCGAAGGTCCCCACCGCACTCAGGCAGCGGCCCGCGCCCCGCAACGACGGAGAACGAGTGGTGGCCGGGCAACGCCTGATGCAGGCGACCGGCGACATCTTCCTCGGCTGGCGGCGCACCGAGGGCATCGACGGACAGGCCCGCGACTTCTACGTCCGGCAGTTGCGCGACATGAAGGGCGCGGCCGTGCTGCACAAGATGGATCCGGCCGGCATGACGCTGTACGGCCAGCTGTGCGCCTGGACACTCGCCCGGGCGCACGCCCGGTCCGGTGACCGGATCGCGTTGGCCACTTACCTCGGCGGCGACGACGCGTTCCCCGAAGCGATGGCCGAGTACGCCGAGGCGTACGCCGACCAGAACGAACGCGACTACCAGGTGTTCATGAACGCGGTCCAGAGCGGTCGGCTCGAGGCCGAGACCGGACTGTAGAGCCGACGTCGGGCGCGACGTCGGTCCGATGGCCGCAGTACCGCAGGATGTCCTTCAGGGCGACGTGCAAGGCGTCGGCTCCGACGACCCGCTCGGCGGGGAACGGCAGGTCCGCGGGAACGGCGACGAGGGCGCGGTCCTGCCAGCCGCCGAGCCCGCCGTGGCACCCGACGAGGCCCTCGAACGCGGCGACCTCTTCGGTGCCGGATTCGACCAGGCTGTTGACGTAGATGTCGGGCGCCTCGGGTCGCAGCGCCGCCCGGCGGACGAAGGCGGGCGCGTTGGGTCCGAAGGGAGCCAGCGGATCGACGCCGTCCACCCGGCCGTCGTCGAGCCGGTGACTGCCCGCGGCCCCCAGCGCGATCGGACCGTCGACGTCGTCCAGGACGACGACGAAGCCGACGCCCGGATGCGCGGCCAGTCCCGCCAGCAGCGCCGGATACCGGCGATCGAGCTGATCCCTGGTCAGTCGCTCCTTGCTGCCGCGCACGTAGATGAGTCCGAGGTTGCCCGACCCGAACACGTGGAACTCCTCGTCGCCCTCGGCCTTGCCGGATCGTTGGCGGTCGCCGGCCTCGACGGCGTCGGCCTCGTCCTGCCCGCGGCGCTGGATGGCCGCGGCGGCGTTGCGCATGGTGCGCCCGCCGACCCCTTTCCCGGTCGCGAGTTCGTCCACCAGGATCCGGGTCCGGCCCCAGCCCTCGACCGGCGCGGACGACACCGCGACGTCCGCCGCGGCCAGCCGGGACACGACGACCGCGAGTTCCTCGCCGTACCTGTCCGCGAAGGGCGTTCCCTGCGCCTGGCCGTGGTCGGACAGGATCACGAAGCGGTACGGCCGCGGCGCCACGGACGCGATCAACTCGAGCTGGTGCAGGACGCGATCGATCGACTCCAGCGCCTCGAGGCTCTCCGGGCGCAGGACTCCCGCGTGGTGCGCGACCTCGTCGTAGTCCACGTAGTCGACGTAGATCGACCGCGTGCCGCGGAGCATGTGCTGGGCGACGAGTGCGGTGTTGACATCGCGCAGCACCCCGTTGGTGACCGCTCGCAGGGCCGCCGTCGACCAGGAGCGGTGGCAGCGGGGCTGGACGTCCCGCCGGACTCCGCGGCGCGCCTGGAACCGGTCGCGCAGGAGCTCCGAGACCGACCGTGACAGGCCACGGGTCAGACCGCTGGGGCTGGCGACGAACTGGGCGGCGGCGCGCCTGGTGATCTCGCCCCGGCCGGCACGCCGGCTCATGGTCAGTGCCGCCTGCGGCGCGTCCCCGGTGAACAGGTTGCCGATACTCACGCCGCCGTCGACGAGCAGTCCGTGCCCGGTGGTCAGGGCGGCCTCGATCACGGCGGCGTCGGCCGGGCGGTTCGCCACCAGGATCCGGTCGCCGGCGCGGTCGTACCAACGGAAGGCGGGGATCCCGTCGATGACACCGTGCAGGATGCCCATCTGGCTCGCGGGCGTCGTGGCCGGCAGCTTCGGCGTCCACTCGTACAGCCGGTGGCTGCCCGAGCGGAGCCAGCGCGACAGCGTCGGCACCGACCCCGCCGTCACCGCCATCTGCAGGACGGGAAACGGCACACCGTCCACCTGGACGAAGACCACGCCCTCCACCTCGGCATCGTCCAGCTCGACCGGGCGGCGACGGCCGGAGGCCACCAGCCTCTGGACCAGGCGGTCGTCGGTGCCGGCGGTGCTGAGCCAGCCGACGACCGTACCGACGATGCCGAGGATCCAGGCGGCGAGCAACGCGGACCAGAAGTCGTCGATCCGCACTCCCGGCAGCAGCCACGCGGTGGCGAGAACGATCAACGCCTGCCCGGCGAGTGCCAGCAGCAGGACGCCTGCCCAGCCGAGCCGCACGGCCCCGGCGACGAGCAGCGGCTGCAGCGCGAGCCCCGCGATCCCGAGGACGACGGCGAAACTGAGCGGACCGAGCGGGAGGTCCACATGGAACCCGGGCACGATCGCATCGCACAGCAGGACCGCCAGCGCCGCGGCCACCACCCACAGGACCGCCGACGCCAGCCAGGAGTACCACCGCCGGTGCCGCGCGCCGTGGGCGAGACGTCCGGCGAGCTCGGATCGCCGGCCCACAGGGACCGGTGCTGTCTCGGACATGCCTCCCATCGCACCGGCTGCGCCGGGTTGTGTCGTCATCCCTGCCGTATGACCACAGGTCGTCGCCGGTCGCGCGCGGCGGCGCCGGCCGCCGCGTTCGTCACGCGGGGGCCGGCGCCGCCGATGTGGTTCGGAACCCGGCTACTGCGCGAGCATCTCGCGCAGTTCCGCCTCCTGCTCGGCCGACAGGTTCGACTCGATGAGCTCGGGCTTGACCCCGCGCTCGTCGAAGGCCGCCTTCACCTTCTCCTGCACGGCACCGCTCGACATCAGGAACAGTGCCGAGGTCCCGGGGGTGACCTTGTCGCGGGCGGTCTTGATGAAGTCGTCGTCGATGCCGACGTCGCTCATCGATCCCGCCAGCGCGCCGGTCGCAGCGCCGATGGCCGCGCCGAACAGCGGAACGAAGAAGATCAGCCCGAAGAGCATGCCCCAGAACATGCCGCCCAGCGCCCCGGCACCGGCCAGGTTGTGCAACTGCCGGGTCTTGGGCTTCTTCTTGTCCGGCTGCCACGACACAGTCGCCGCGTCGTGCACCTCGATGAGCTGCTGTTTGGCCAGTGACTCCAACGTTCCGACGGCTTGATCGGCTCCTGTCGGGCTGTCGAACTTCCACACCGTCAGTGTCGCCATCGTGCGCTCCCTTAAGTCGGTCTGTACGTCATCTGCAGCCTCGGCCGACGACGCGGCCGTCGCCTCATCCCCACTGGGTGAACGACGCCGGAGCCGGCCCCGCGCGAACGGCGAATCATCCGCTCCGAGTGATGCGGCGCGACCGCTCAGTGGCCAAGGTCTGGGGAACGCCGCTCGACAGGAGGGTCCGACGCATGACCATGCCACCTTCGTCGCCAGCCGCCGACCGGGCTCCGCGCGTCAACGCAGCCCGCCTCTGGGCGGGCGGAGCGGCCACCGCTGCCGTTGCGGGCCTCGTCGCGATCGTCGGCATCCTGCTCGCCCGTGGTGTCTTCGACCTCGAGGTGCTCGCCCCCAAGGGCGACGGCGTCTGGGGAGATGCGGATACCTGGACGTACGCCGCCGTGTCCGCCGGTGCTGCCCTCGTGGCGACCGGCCTCGTGCACCTGTTGATCCTGTCGACGCCCCGTCCGCTCCGGTTCTTCAAGTGGGTCGTCACGCTCGCCACGCTGGCCGCCGTGCTCGCACCCTTCGCCGCCGAACGCTCCTGGGAGACTGTGGCCACCGCGCTGATCAATCTGGCCATCGGCATCACCATCGGCGCCCTGGTGACCGGCACCGCCCGGAGCGCGACCACCGTCGGACAGCACAGGCCGCCACCGGCCGGCCCGGTCCCCTATCCGCAGTAGCCGTCTGCGCGCGTCCGGCCGGCCTCAGTGGGTGGCGGTCCCGGCGACTATCTGCTCGGCGACCACGCGCAGTTTCACGTTGCCGTCCTGGGACAGCCTGGTGAGGAACGCGAACGCGCGGTCGTCGGAGAGCTGGTACCGCTCCATGATGATCCCGACCGCGTTGCCGATCAGGCCCCGGGTACGCACGGCGTCCTGCAGGTTGTGGATCTCACGGGCGTACCCGATCGCCATCGCGGCCTGGTGCTGGAAGAGCAGACCGAGTGCGCCGAGATCGCTGAACGCACCGGCCGTGTGCGCGTACAGGTTCAGCGCACCGCGCGACTTCGGCGCGTCGAAGAGCCGGATGCCCGCCTGGGCCTGGATCCCGGCGGCGACGGCGGTCGCGGCGTACCGCGGGAAGCGTGGATCATCGGCGAGGTACGGCGACACGACGTGCACCGCGTCGGCCGCGGCGTCGTAGCACGGCCCTTCCCGCAACTCGTACTGCGCCGCGTCCACGCCCCACAGCAAGTCGTCGGTGGGTGCGACCGTCTCCAGCCGACCGTCGAGGTGCAGGATCGTGATGCTGGCGTGGTCCACCTCGTCGAGCACTTCAACGGCCGCCGCGGTGATCCGCTCGAGCGTATGGTCGAGGTCACCGGGCGTGAGCGCCTTCGACAGCCGTTCTGCCTGTTCCAGCAGCCGTTGCGTGTCCATTCGTGTCCGGTACCCAGCCCGTGCGGCGGCGATGCCGCAGAATCGTCGCATGAGTCTTCCCGTGATCCCCGCACCCACGACGACGACCACGAGCGACGAAACCTTCACCTTGAGTGGTGAATCCGGTGTCGCCGTACAGTCACCGGAGCTCGCCGGGCCGGCCGCGCTGTTCGTCCGGGAGGTCCGGCTCGACACCGGGCTCACGCTCGTCCCGCCGGTCATCCGTGACGCGGCCACGGTCCCGCCGGACGCGACCCCGGCAGCCGTCACCGTGCTGATCAGCGACGAGGGCCTCGGCGACATCCCGTCCGCGGCCGGAGTTCGCGCGGACGGCAACGACGTGGACGAGCGCCACGGGCTGGAGATCACGAGCGAGGGCGTCCGCGTGTGGGGCCCGACTCCCGAAGCCGTCCACCGCGGCCTCACCTCACTGCGTCAGCTCATCACCGCCCACCTGCAGGACGGTACGGCGGTACTCCCGGCGGCCCGGATCGTCGACGGACCGCGGTTCGCCTGGCGCGGACTGTCGCTCGACGTGGTGCGGACGTTCCACGCGCCGGCTGAGGTACGGCGGGTCATCGACATGCTCGCGCTGTACAAGCTCAACGTGCTGCATCTCCATCTCACCGACGACCAGGGCTGGCGGGTCGAGGTACCAACGCGGCCCGAGTTGACGCGGGTGGGCGCCGCCGGCGCGATCGGCGACCGTCCGGGCGGGTACTACCGCACCCACGAGCTGGCCGAGCTGGTGGCGTACGCGGCCGACCGGTACGTGACCGTCGTCCCCGAGATCGACATGCCGGGGCACACGTCGGCGGTGTTCACGGCGTACCCGGAGCTGGCCCCGGCCGAGCTGCGCACGATCGATCTCGGCAACGGCAACGCGATTCCACTGAACGCCCTCGAGCCCGGTCGCCCCGAGACCTGGGCGTTCGTCGAGGACGTGCTGGACGCGGTCGTCCCGCAGTTCCCGCAGAGCGCGTACGTGCACATCGGCGGCGACGAGGCGTGGGGCATGGCGGACGAGGACCATGCCGCGTTCGTCGACAAGGCCGCCGCGCTGGTGCGGGCGCGCGGCAAGCGCGTCGTCGGGTGGCAGGAGATCGCCCGGGCGAACCTGGGCCCGGACGACGTCGCGCAGTACTGGATCAGCATCGACCTCGACGCGGCGGACGCCGGGAACGGGCCGGTTCCGCCGGAGGACCTGCTGCCGATCCTCGTCGAGCACCTGCGGAAGGCGAAGGGCGACGCCCCGAAGGCACTCGCCGCCGGCGCGCGCCTGATCGCCTCGCCGACCACCTGGTTGTACTTCGACCGGCCGCACGGCGACGCCTCGTCCGACCCGGAACAGGAGGAGGCGCGCAAGCGGCTCGGGCTGGAGTTCTACGGCCCGGCCACCCTCCGCGACGGGCTCGACTGGGACCCGGTCGAGGACACCCCCGGCGTGACGTCGACCGATCAGCTGGCCGGCGTCGAGGCCGCGATCTGGTGCGAAACCATCACCGGCCCCGACGACCTCGAAGTGCTGCTCCTCCCCCGCCTCCCCGGCGCCGCCGAGAAGGGATGGTCGCACCAGACCCAGACTGACTGGCCGATGTACGCCGCGCGCTTGGCTGAGCAGTCTCCCGCCTGGCGCACCCGCGGCTGGACCTGGCTGAAGTCGACCGAGGTCGACTGGAAGTAGGTGCAGGGGCGGTCTTCGCAGACCGCCCCCTTCACATCGTGGTCAGCAGGTCGCGGTCGGTGCGGCCCAGTCGGCGCGGTCGTTGTAGCCGCCGTCGCCGGCATCGCCGACGAGGAGGTCCAGGACGCGGACGCCGGTCAGGTCGACGTCGAACTGCTTCGCCGTGTTGCGGTCGACGGTGCCGCTGTCGAACAAGACCTTGCCGTCACCGACGACCTGGAACGTCGACGTACCGCCGTCCGGTCCGACGTTGCTCACCACGTCGTCGATGCCGACGGTGCCGGTGAACCGCGCGCACGACTTACCCAGGTAGTACCGGATCAGCGACGGGGACGCCACACCGATGCCGGTCGCGTACGTCGTTCCGGTGAGCTTGATCGGGTTGCCGCCACCCACGCTTTCGTCGATCGTCGGCGACATCCAGCCGCTGGTCGCGGTGATCCACTGATGGTGCGACAACGGCACGGTCCCACTGGGCGGTGCGGGCGCGACAACCACCGGGGACAGCACGGTCGTCTGCTGCTGCACGCCGTACCCGATCGCCTGGTACGTCGTGGTCGCGGTCAGGCTCGCGGTACCGGGCGCGGCCCCGGCGGGCAGCGTCACGGTGAACCCGAACGTCGCCTGCTCGCCACCCTCGATCAGAGCAGGTGCCTTCGACAACGGCTTCACTGTCCACCCGGTGCCGCCGGCAACTGTCACGGCCGGGGTGAACACCGGCATGAGTCCGTCGTTGCGGACAGCAACCTGCACGGTCAGTTCGTCACCACCGGCGACCACCGGCGCGGCACCCTCGGGCTGCGGGTCCGTGCCGACCTTGGTCACCTGCGGGATCCCCGCCGTCACGTGCGGGACCCCGGGGACGCCACGGGCCGCCGAGACGCGGAACAGCGCCGTACCGTGCGCCGGGACCGCCGCGCTGATCACGCCGCCGCTCTCGGTCACCTTGTCGGTCCATGCGTTCTTCAGCGTGAATCGGTCACCGCTGAGACCGACCGCCGACGCGGAGGTGGTGATGGTCTTCGCGCTGTCGCCCCGGTTCAGCAGGACCACGGCCCGGCTGCCGTCGGCGAGCCGCTTCACCCAGGTCTCCGTCGTACCGGCCGCGCCGACCCGCACTGCCTGCACAGCGGCCTTGTCCTGATTGATCGCGACCACGTCCGGGTCGGTCAGCATCCCGATCGTCGTCGCGCTCAGCTTGCGCACGTCGCTCCCGACCACCAGCGGCGCGGCAGCCACCGCCCACAGCGTGAGCTGCGTGCGAAACTCCTCGTCGCTCATCCCGAGCTCGGGTGCCAGGTAGTCCGGGTCGCTGAACGCGCCCGGCTTCACGACCTCCGGGTGCCGGGCGTTCGCGTCGTAGTTCCGCAGGACGTCCTTGAACTTGATGTCGCCCTGGAACCCGACGTCGGTGTAGGTCCGCCACGACTGCGCGATCGCCGGCGCGTACGACCAGGAGCTGATCGACTGCTGGGACTCCGGGTAGTTGCCCCAGTCCGGTGACGTCACCGGGTTGCACAGGTTGAAGATCATCGGCCGGTGGCTGGCGTTGTTCCGCAGCGCCTGGGCGAACTCGGTGTAGACCGTCTTGGGGTCCAGGTTCGCCGCGATACCACACAGGTAGTCGACCTTGACCGCGTCGAAACCCCAGGCGGCGAACTGATCCGCGTCGCGCTGGTAGTACCCGCCGCTGCCGAGACCGCACTTGCCCGGGATGTACGGGCCGGCGTCGGTGTAGATGCCGGCCTTCAGGCCCTTGCTGTGGATGTAGTCGACCAGCGGCTTCAGGCCGTTCGGGAACTTGGCCGGGTTCGGCACCAGGTCGCCGGCTTCACTGCGGGACTGGTCGGCCTGCCAGCCGCCGTCCAGCCACACGATGTCGTACCCGGCCTTCGCCAGTCCGCGGCTCACCAGTGAGTCCGCGACCGCCTTGATCGTGTCCTCGGTGAAGTCGCCGCCGAGACCGTAGTACGTGTTCCAGCCCATGTAGGGCGTCGGGCTGAGGACCGGAGCTGTGGCCTGAGCCGCCACAGCTCCGGTCGTGGCCGCGAGCGCGCCGGCCAGCAACGCCGCCGCGGTCACCCCACCCAGGAGTCGTCTGAGCATCTTCGTTTCCTTTGCTGCCGTTTGAGCGGATGGTCAGTCGATCGACTCGACGACCAGGCAGTGCGAATCGGCGGAGCCGTCGACGACGACCCCGACCTGCAGCAGGTA
Source organism: Kribbella sp. NPDC050459 (assembly GCF_040655315.1). Lineage (NCBI taxonomy): Bacteria > Bacillati > Actinomycetota > Actinomycetes > Propionibacteriales > Kribbellaceae > Kribbella > Kribbella sp. NPDC050459. Next base: position 170,438 of record NZ_JBFAJQ010000002.1, read on the forward strand.
GCTGCCCGGGTAGGCGTGCTCGCCCACCCGGTAGTTCTTGGCCGGATCCAGCCCGGCCAGCGGCACCCGCCGCGGCCGGGTCGGCAGTGTGCCGCGCACGTTGCTGTCACCGGTCTCCCACAGGAACACCACGGACTTCCGCGGTCCGACGTACTGCACACCGGCATCCAGGCCGTAGACCTTGCTGTCGGCAATCAATTCCCGGAAGCCCTTGTACTGCTCGATGTGTCGCGCCGCCGTCTTCAGCTGCTCGTCGTTCCAGCGCGACAGGTCCGCGCCGATCCCGAGCACCCCGGCCATCGCCACGTGGAACCGGAAGTCGAGCGATCGCTGCCGGCCGTCGTGTGTACCTTCCGCGTCGGTCACCCACGAGCTCATCAGGTGCGGCGCGAACCCGGTGCGGAAACCCTCCTGGATCTTCAGCCGATCCAGCGGCGCCGTGTTGTCGGACGGCCAGAGCGTGTCGACGCGCGCCGCCATGCCCAGGTCCACCCTCGCGCCGCCGCCTGCGCAGCCTTCGACGGATACATCGGGGTGCCGGGTCCGCAGCCGATCCAGAATGGCGTAGAGATTCCTCACCGCCAGTCCGTCGACGTCGCGCCGCACATCCCCGGTGTCGAGCCGCGGCCGATTCGCATCCCATTTCAGATACGAGATGTCGTACGACGACAGCAGCCGATCCAACGTGCTCCAGATGAACTCGGCGACCTCGTCCCGGCTGAGATCGAGCAGCAACTGGTTGCGGACCGGCACCGGCTCGCGGCCGGGCGTCCGGAGGATCCACTCGGGATGCTCCTGCGCCAGCTGCGACGTCGGGCTGACCGACTCAGGCTCGATCCACAGACCGAAATCGAGCCCCAGCCCGTGCAGGTCGGCGATGAAACCGTCCAGCCCGCGAGGGAACTTGGCCGCGTCGACCTCCCAGTCGCCCAGCCCGCCGGTGTCGTCGGACCGCCCGACGAACCACCCGTCGTCCACCACGAACGTTTCGACGCCGATCCCCGCCGCCCGCCGCGCCAGCTCGAGCTGATGCTCGGCACGGAGGTCGAACTCGGTCGCGAACCACGAGTTGTACAGGACCTTCGGAACACGTTTTCGCGACCCGGCCCGGGCGTACTCGTGGAACGTTCGAGCCAAGCCGTCAGGACCCTCGGCGCTACAAGCCCCGACAGCCTTCGGCGACTCCCAGGTCTCGCCCGGACCCAGCCGCGTTCCAAGGCTCGAAGCACTCCGGCCGGCCTGAATGCGGAGAAGGCCGGTGGTGTCGACGTCGGCGGACATCTCCCAGGACCCGGACCACGCCAGCTGGACGCCGTACGCCACGTCCCCGTCCGTCGCGAGGAACGGCGAGTACGAATGCCCTGTGATCCCCTGCGCGCTCCCGATCGTGAACCGTCCGCGCGGCAGGGTCACGGACGCCTGCTGGAACTCGCTGTTCCACTCGCCCCACAAGTACTTGACCGTGTTCCCCACCGGCACCACGAACCCGGCGGAGTCGTGCCGATGCAGCGTGAGCTCTTCGGTCCCGGCGTTGCGCACGGAGACCCACCGCTCCACCACGTCGCCGACCATCCGGTAGTGCAGGACAACTCCCACACCCCTGACCTCGTCCGTGAACTCCAGCACCAGCTCGTCCCCGGCCTCGCCTCCGTCTCCGGTGAAGAGCGGGCGCAGCTCGTCGGAGCCGTCCGGGCCGCTCACCACAAGCTCGACCGGAGACGTGTAGCGAACTCCGCGGACGCCGTACTCCAGCGGCTCCACATCGGCCCGCGGTACGAAGTGCTCGGTCCCGACCACCTCGACCGGCGCCGGACCAGGTCCCCAGGCGACCAACTGCGCCCACTGACCGTGCTCCGGCACACCGACGACATACGACGTCGTCGTACCGCGTAGCGTCCAGGTCCTCACTTGACGGCCCCGATCGCCAGGCCGCCGACGAAGTGCTTCTGGAAGCGGAGGAAGACCGCGACCGTTGGCACCGCGGCGATCACTGTGCCCGCCGCGATCACATTCCACGACGAAACGAACAGCCCTTGGAGGCCGAGCAGCGCCGGCGTGACCGGCATCTTGTCGCCGGAGCGGATCACGGTGATCGACCACAACAAGTCGTTGAAGATCCACGTGAACGACAGCGCACCGAGCGCCGCCAGCGCCGGCCGGGTCAGCGGCAGGATCACCGCCGAGTAGATCTTCCCCGGCCCGGCTCCGTCGATGGTCGCCGCTTCCTGGATCTCGCGCGGCAGGTCGCGCATGAACCCGTGCAGGACGAACGTGTAGAAGCCCAGCCCGAACCCGACGTGCACCGCGATCAGTGCGATGAGCGTGTCGTAGTACCCGATCAGCTCGACGAAGCGCGAGATCGGGATCAGCAGGATCTGCGGCGGCAGCAGGTTGCCCATCAACATCAGCAACAGGATCGTCCGCCGGAACGGAATGCTGTAGCGCGCGAGCCCGTACGCCGCCACCGAGGCGAGCCCGAGACTCAGCAGCACGGCCGGGATCGTCACCAGCAGGCTGTTGATCAGCGCGCGGAACTCGTCCGCGTCCTCCCACGCCGACTTGTAGGTCGAGAACGTGAACGAGTGCGGCAGCGAGCCGAGCCCGCTCGCCGCGACGTCGTCGAACGAACGGAACGAGATCACCACCACCCACAGGATCGGCGCGACCCACAGGAACGAGATCAGCCCCATCGCGACGTGGTAGCTGGTACGCCGTATCACGTTTCCTCCCGGAAGGCGCGGATCAGGTAGCCGAGGATGACGGCGAGGGCGAGCAGGAAGATCACGACCGCGAGCGCGGAGGCGTACCCGAGCTGGGTGGACTGGAACGCGGTCGAGTACATGTAGGTGCTGAGCAGTTCGGACGAGTGGTACGGACCGCCCTTCGTCATCGACCAGACGATGTCGAAGGATCGCAGCGAGTCGATCACGATCACCGACAGCACGACCGAGTTCACGCCCTTGAGCTGCGGGATCGTGACGTAGCGCGTGCGCTGCCAGGCGGACGCGCCGTCGACCTTCGCGGCCTCGTACAGCGCCGGGTCGACGGCCTTCAGGCCGGCCAGGTACAGCACCATCACGTACCCGATCTGGCGCCACAGGGCCGGCACGATGACGGCGTACAACGCGGTGTCCGGGTCGGCCAGCCACGGGCGGACGAAGTTGCCCAGGCCGACGGTCCGGAAAACCGTGTCGACGAGACCGTCCGGCTGGTAGAACACCCGCCAGATCAGCGCGGTCACGACCAGGCTGAAGACCACCGGGGTGAACAGGGCCGCCCGGTAGATCCCGACGCCGCGGCGCTCGCGCTGCAGGAGCAACGCCATCCCGAAGCCGCCCGCGACGCTCAGCCCGCCGAACAGCACCAGCCAGATCGCCGTGTTCTTGAGCGCGGTCCGGAAAATCGGATCGGAAACCATGTCGGAGAAGTTTCCGAACCCGACGAACCGCGGCGCCGACAACCCGTCCCAACTGGTCAGGGCCAGCCAGAACCCCTGCAGCGCGGGCCAGAACACCCACACCGCTTCGATCGCGAACGGCACCAGCACGAACGCGAGGATGAGCGGCGACACCCGCCGCGTACGACGTTTTCCGGAGGCCGAGCCGCTGCCGGCCCGGCTCCGTGCTTCCACAGCGGTGACAGTCACGCCTTGAAAACCTTCGCTGCCGCGGCCTGCCAGTCCTTCAGGATCTGGTCGATCTGATCCGGCTTGTCGAGGAACTTGGTGAGGGCGGCGTCGGCGGTCGGCTGCAGCGCGTCACTCGAGTCGCGGTTGAAGAACTGGGTGATCTCGGCGGCGCCTTCGATCATCGCCTTGCCCTTCTTCACCAGCGGGGTGTCGGCGGCCTTCCCGTCCGGGTTCGCCGGGATGACCGTGCCGGAGGAGTTCTGGACGTAGATCTCCTGCGCCTCGGCCGTCGCCAGCCAGGTCATGAACTTCTTCGTGCCGTCGGCGTCCTTCACCTTCTTGGACGCGAAGTACCCGTCGGTCGGCGCCTCCTCGGCCACCGGCACGGCCGGATCGATGATCGGGAACTGGAAGAAGTCGATGTCGTCGAGCGCGTCCTTCGGCGCCGAGTCCGCGAAGAACGTCCCGATCAGGAACATCCCGGTCTTGCCCGCGAGCAGCGCCGAGGTCGCCTCCTGGAACGGGAACGACTTGCCCTTCGGGTCGAAGTACGGCAGCACCTCACGCCACTTGGTGAAGACCGCCTTCACCTTCGGGTCGGTGAAGTTCCCCTCGCCGGCCAGCAGCTGCCGGTGGAACGGCGCGCCGTTGATCCGGATGTTCAGGTAGTCGAACCACGCCGACGCGACCCACGGGGTGTCGCCGAGCCCGATACCGATCGGCGGCACGCCCTTGCTCTGGATGGTCTTGCACACCGCGACGAACTCGTCCCAGGTCTTCGGCGGCGTCACGCCCCACTTGGCGAAGTTCGACTTGCGGTAGAACATGCCCCACCAGTAGTAGCTGGTCGGCACGAAGATCTTCTGCCCGGCGCTGCTCGTGGACAGCGTCTGCATCGCCTTGGAGTAGTTGCCCATCGAGTCCCACACGCTCGAGACGTCGAGCAGCAGGTCCTTCTTCGCGTACGAGTCCGCGACCGACCCGGCGTACCAGGTGTAGACGTCCGGCGGGTTCGCCGAGGTCAGGTACGTCGGCAGCTGGGTCCGGAAGATCTCCGCGGCGACCGTGTTGAGCTTGACCTGCGAGCCGCCGGTCTTGTTGTACGCGGCAACGAGTTTCTCCATCGCGGCCTTGGCCTGCTCACTCGAGAGGTTCGACTGCAGTGCGACCTCACCGGTGGCGGCGCTGCCGCTGCCCGGACTCTTCGACGACGTCGCGCACCCGGGGACCAGGGTGGCCGCCCCGAGCAGCCCGAGCCCCTTGAGGAATGTGCGTCGATCCGCTGCCAGACCCGTCATGCCCTAACTCCTGAGATCTGCCCGGCCGGCGATGCCAGTCGGGTGAGTGGTGTGTTGCGGACGATCTTGCGGCGGCGCGTCGCAGGTGTCAATATTAATTCGTAAATTACGAGCAAATCGCTTGACGCGACACGGGCGTCACGATCAACTGATGCCTCGTTCATCGTTGGAAGCGGCCTGCCTCCGTGCTTGGGTAGGAGCGGATCGAAGGAGGCGCTGGTGCGGCTGGCTGGGCGGGTGATCGTGGTGACCGGGGCCGCGTCGGGGATCGGCGCGGCCTGCGCCGAACGGGCGCTGACCGAGGGCGCGCAGGTGGTGCAGGTCGACGTACACCCCTGCAAGGACGTGCCTGGCAAGGCGATCAGCGTGATCGGCGACGTGTCGTCGCCGGACACCTGGGCGGAGGTCCGGTCCCGCGGGCGCGACGAGCTCGGCCCGATCGACGGATTCGTCAGCAACGCGGTCGTCGTCGACGTGAAGCCGGCCCACGAACTGCCGCCGCCGTCCTGGCAGCGGCAGCTCGACGTCAACCTGACCGCCGCGTTCCTCGGCTTCCAGGCCCTGTACGAGGACCTTGTCGCGGGCGCGGGCTCCGTCGTACTGGTGTCGTCGGTGCACGCGCTGGCCGGCCTGCCCGGGCATCCGGCGTACGCCGCGACCAAGGGCGCGCTGGTCGCGCTCGGACGGCAGCTCGCCGTCGAGTACGGCCGGTCGATCCGCGTGAACAGCGTGCTTCCGGGCCCGGTCGTCACCGCGATGTGGGACCGGGTCGACACCGAAGCGCGCGAGCGAAGCGCCCAGGCGACGGCACTCAAGCGGCTCGGGCAGCCGGACGAGGTGGCCCAGGCGGTGGCGTTCCTGCTGTCACACGAGGCGTCGTTCGTCACCGCGACCAGCCTGGTGGTCGACGGCGGATGGTCCGCCGTGAAGGATTCGGCGTGAGGGAGAGCAGGGTGACGGGGATTCAGCGTGGGGTACCGCGGGGACTGCACGGGCAGATCGTGGAAGTGATGGCGCAGCGCATCCTGTCCGGGCAGATCCCGGAGGGAGCGACCATCAACGTCACCGAACTGCAGTCCGACCTCGGCGTCAGCCTCACCGCGGTCCGTGAGGCCTTGAAGGTGCTGACTGCCAAGGGCCTGGTGGACGCACGGCAGAAGCGCGGGACATTCGTCCGGCCACGCTCGGACTGGAACCTGCTCGATGCCGACATGATCCGCTGGCACTTCAGCGACGCGGACGCCCGGCCCGAGCTGCTCGAGGAACTGCACGAGGTGCGCGGCATCGTCGAGCCGGCCGCCGCCCGGCTGGCCGCGCTGCGCTCGGACGATACCCACCTCACCGCGCTCGACGAGGCACTGGCGGCGATGGAGTCGGCGACCGACGACCTCGCCGCCGTGACCGCGGACCTCGCCTTCCACCGGGCGCTGCTCGCCGCGACCGGCAACGAACTGCTGACCAAGATGGAAGTGATCATGGAGACCGGGCTCGCCGACCGCGACCGGCTGGTGCACAAGGTGAAGCCTTCGGACGACCCGGTGCCCAGCCACCGGCGGGTGGTGGACGCGGTCCGCGCCCACGACCCCGAAGGCGCCGAGCTCGCGATGCGGGAACTGCTCGCGAAGGCGGCCGAGGACCTCACCGAGGTCCGCGGCTCGACCCGTGCCCGGCGGCGCCGGTGAAGATCGAACGCATCGAGACGTTCCTCGTCCCGCCGCGCTGGCTGTTCTGCCGGATCGAGACCAGCGACGGCATCGTCGGATGGGGCGAACCGGTCGTCGAAGGACGCGCCGAGGTCGTCCGCGCCGCGATCGACGTCCTGGCCGAGTACCTGATCGGCAAGGACCCGCTGCAGATCGAGCGGCATTGGCAGGTGCTGACCAAGGGCGGCTTCTACCGCGGCGGCCCGGTGCTGAGCAGTGCCGTGGCCGGACTGGACCACGCACTCTGGGACATCGCCGGCAAGGTGTACGGCGCGCCGGTCGCGGCGCTCCTCGGTGGGCGGGTCCGGGACCGGGTCCGCGTCTACGCATGGGTCGGCGGTGACGAACCGTCCGCCATCGCCGAGTCGGTCGCCGAGCAGGTGGCGGCCGGAATGACGGCGGTCAAGATGAACGCCAGCGGGCAGATCCAGGCGTCCCCGTCCGTTGCCGAGGTCAACGACATCGTCACCCGGCTGGCCGCCGCTCGCTCGGTTCTCGGTGACTCCCGGGACGTCGCGATCGATCTGCACGGACGGGTCGGCGTGGCCGCGGCGCGGCGGATCCTGCACGCGGTCGAGGACCTGCAGCCGATGTTCGTCGAGGAGCCGGTGCTTCCGGAGCAGATGGCGCATCTGGCCGAGGTCGTCACGACGTCGACGGTGCCGGTCGCCCTGGGAGAACGGTTGTACCACCGGGCGGACTTCATGGCGCCGCTGAACGCCGGCGTCGCCGTCGTGCAACCCGACGTCTCGCACGCGGGCGGGATCTCCGAGCTGCGCCGCATCGCCGTCCTAGCGGATGCGCACGGGGCCCTGCTGGCGCCGCATTGCCCGCTCGGCCCGATCTCGCTGGCGGCGTCCCTGCAGGTCTCGTTCGCGACCCCGAACTTCCTGATCCAGGAGCAGAGCCGGGGCATCCACTACAACGTGTCGAGCGACCTCACGTCGTACGTCGTGGATCCGGCGCCGTTCACCTGGGTCAACGGCCACGCGGAGTGGAATCCCCTGCCCGGCTTGGGAATCACGGTCGACGAGGACGCCGTCCGCGCCGCGGACCGGATCGGTCACACATGGCGCAACCCGGTGTGGACCCACGACGACGGATCGTTCGCCGAATGGTGACCGAGCAGGGCGCCGGCCGCCTGGTCACGGTCGACGCCCAGGACGGCGGCAGGTGGACCTCCCTGCACCTCGCGGGACGCGAATGGCTGTGGGCGGGTCCGGGTCTGATCACCGGCTCCCGAGCCGGTCTGGCCACCTTCATCGACGCCGGCGGGCTCGACGAATGCTTCCCGACCGTTCGCGGCGAACCTGATCACGGCGGCCTGTGGAACCAGCCGTGGGACGGGTCGGTGGTGTACGACGGCGCGATCCTGACCCGCACCATCACCTCCGGCACCGACACGGTCGCCGTCGACTACCACCTCGAGGCGGCTCCGGGTTACCGGTTCATCTGGGCTGCTCACGCATTGCTCGACTGTGCCGAAGGTGCCGTCATCTCCCCGGTGCCCGGGACCGAATGCAGGCTGTACCCCGAGTCCGCCCCTCTCCTTCCCTGGGCATGGCCGGCGGATGCGCCGTGGGTGACGGCCGTCTGGCCGACTCCTCTCGACCTCGACACGTACGGCACCACGGACGGCACCGCCGTCGGCGCCGTCCTGCTGGACTGCCCGGCGGTCTCGGTCCAGGATCGCGGCGCCGAGCTCAGCCTGACCTTGAGTTGCCCGGGGCAACCAGTCTCCACCGCGCTGTGGCGCAACCAGGGCGGCTTCCCGGACGACGCGCCGTACCGGAGTCTCGGCGTCGAGCCGATGCTGGGCCGTGTGTTCGACCTGGCGACCGCCGGTCCGGACGACGCCGCGGTCGTCCCCGCGAGTGGTGAACTGACCTGGCGGCTGACCGTGTCCGCCAGGCCAGTGTGATGTCACCCCAGCGGCAGATCGAGGACGGCGCCGGGCACCGAGGTGCTGTTGGCGGTGCGAATGCTGTTCAGCTCGGTCGCGGTCAGGGCACGCTTGTAGATGCGGATCTCGTCCATCGAGCCGTCGAAGTGGTGTGCTCCGTCGAGGCGCTGCCCGACGTACATCTTGAACGGACGGCCGGGGCTGACCGAGCCGGTCGGCGCCGTGACGCTCGCGGCCTGGGTGCCGTCGACCCAGATCGAGAGCGTGCCGGCCTTGCGCTGCAGAGCGACGTGATGCCAGGCGTTGTCGTTGTAGGCCTTCGTCGTCTGTACGGCGGCCGTGGCGCCACCGGTGGTGATCAGGCCGCGGATACGACTGTCCGCGGGTTCGGCGCGGAGCCAGAACTGGGAGAACTCGTTGATCCCGTAAGCCCAGAAGATCGCCTGATTGGCCGTGCTCGCGCCGTACTTGATCCACGCCATCGCCGTGAAATCACCCGCGTTCGTGGCCAGGGACTCGGCGAACGGCAACTGGATCGCGTCGTCGACACCGTCCAGATCTCGCGCCTGGCCGAACTTGCCGGTCACCGCCGTCGTTCCACCGCGCAGGTAGCTGGCGTTGCCGTAACCCGAGACGTCCGGGGTGGTCGGGCCGAGGGGCGCGTCGGGGTGGCCGATGTCGTTCTCGGTGAAGCGTGCGAAGCGGATCTGGTCACGGGCGTCGACCGAGCCGCCCTCGTAGAGCAGGCCGATCTCGCCGGTGTCGAGGACCGCCAGATCGGAGTAGCCGGACCAGTCGCTGGTGATCCTGGTGCCCTCGGCAACGGTCTGCCAGGTCTTGCCCTCGTCGAAACTGGACCGGATCGTCATGTACCGGCGCCGGTCCGGGTCGGCCGGTGCGGCGAACAGGATGCGGTTGTACTTGTCGCCTCGGTCGACCGCCCTGAGGCGCTGCAGCGAACCTTGGACGACCGGTGTCGTCAGGCCGGCGATCGTGGTGAACGGCGCGGAAAACGTTTGACCGCCGTCGTTGCTCACCGCGCCCATCCGGCTCGCTCCCGACGTACCGGCGTTGTTGCGCGCACCGGCGTACACACCGCCGTCGACCTTCTCGACGACGCTGATCTCCTGCGGCGTGGCGTCCGACCGCAGATCGGTCGCGCCTTTGTGCCAGGTCACGCCGTGGTCGTCGCTGTACACGAGCTGGCCCGCGTTCTGCCCGGCGCCGTTGTCGTAGTTGGTGCCGGCGACGAGGCGGCCGGCGTGGGTGCCTCGCGTCAGCTGGATGCCGTGCACGGGGCCGGTCGCGTACCAGCCCCAGGCCGGGTCGTCGATCTGGTCGCCGATGTTCCGCGCGGTACTCCAGGTCTTCCCGTCGTCGTCGCTGAACTGGACGTACGGCGTGCGCGGGCGGCTCGTCGTACCGGGGTCCATCGTGCTCAGCAGCACGATCCGGCCGGTCTCGTAGTCGACGATCGGATCCGGGTTTCCCCGCGTGGCGACCGCGTTCGGGTCGGTGTCGGTACCGGAGAGAACAGTTTGGGTCGCCGACCAGGTGCGGCCGTCGTCCTCGGACCGGCGCATCACCAGGTCGATCTCCTGGGAGTCCGCGCACCACGCGCGGCGGGCCTCGGCGAACGCGAGCAGCGTGCCGGCCTTGGTCTTCACGATCGCGGGGATGCGGTAGCAGCCGTAGCCGGCGTCCCCTTTGTCGAACAGCACGGTCTGGGTCACGGCGGCTTGGGCGGCGGGCGGTGCCGGGACGATGAGCGCGGCCAGCGCGAGCGCCGTCACGAGGGCTTTGAACCTAGGCATGAGCGGATGCCTCCTGAAAGTAAACAACGGGGCGGTTGTTCACTTCGAAATTTAGCCACACATTCGGCGTCCACGCCAGAGCTCATGGGACGTCCTATGTCCACGCTGATCACATAGGTTGGAGAATATGGACCTGCTGGGAGAACTCCGGAGCCGGAAACTGCTCGCGATCGTCCGCGCCGACGGGGCGGAGACCGCGCTCGCCTGCGTCCAGACCCTCGTCGAGGCCGGCGTCACCGCGCTCGAGGTCTCGCTCACCACGCCGGGCGGGGTCGAGGCGATCGCCCGGGCACGGTCGCAGTACGACCCGGACATCCTGATCGGCGCCGGCACCGTCGTCACCGCGGCGCAGGCCGACGAGGTCGCCGCCGCGCGGGCCGACTTCACCGTCACGCCGGCGATCACCCGCGGCGCGCGCCGCTCGGTCGAGCTCGGCCTGCCGCTGCTGTGCGGCGCCCTGACCCCCACCGAGGTCGTCGCCGCGCTGGACCTCGGCGCCACCGCAGTCAAGATCTTCCCGGCCAAGGTGTACGGCCCCGGCTACTTCTCCGAGCTCCGGGCTCCCCTTCCCGATGCTCCCCTGATCGCCGTCGGCGGCGTGGACGCGCAGTCCGCCCCGAAGTACCTGGCCGCGGGGGCACTCGCGGTCGGCGTCGGATCCCCCCTGCTCGGCGACGCCGGCACCGGCGGCTCACTGTCAGAGCTGGCGATCCGCGGCGCCAGATTCCGTACCGAACTCAACATCTGACCCTCCGACCCATTTGCCTGGCAGACCAGCCAATTTGCCTGGTTGACCAGGGAGATGCTGGGTTCTGCACCCTGAATACCGGTGTACAACCCGGCATTTGATGGGTGGACCAGGCAAATGTGACGGGTGCGGAAGCGGACCAGCCTTCGGGGATGTCGCGGCGTAGTGAACGGAGTAGTGGAATGACGAACTTGCTGACCATCGGCGAGACGATGGTCTCGGTACGAACCGCGCACCCGATGCGACTCGGCGGCGTCGCGCACCTGTCGATCGCCGGCTCCGAGAGCAACGTGGCGATCGGCGTCGCGCGCCTCGGGCACGACGTCACCTGGCTGAGCGCCGTGGGCAACGACGAACCGGGGCGGCTGATCCAGCGCACCCTCCGCGCCGAGAACGTCGGCACCCGGATCCGGTTCTCCGACGAGGCGTCCACCGGCTTCATCGCATTCGACCAGCCGTCGCACGACATCACCCGCGTCAGCTACCACCGCCGCGGCTCGGCCGCCTCCACGCTGACCCCTGAAGAGACCACCGAGGCGATCACCGCCCTGTCCCCGACCCTCCTCCACATCACGGGCATCACCCCTGCCCTCTCAGACACAGCCCGCGCCGCGACCCTCGCGGCCGCGCGCACCGCATCCGCGGCAGGCATCCAGGTCTCCCTGGACGTGAACTACCGAGCCCGCCTGTGGTCCCGCTCATCAGCGGCCACCGCTCTGCGCGAACTCCTCCCCCACATCCACACCGTCTTCGCCTCCGACGACGAACTCGACCTCCTCACCGACGCCACCGACCCTGTCGCCGCACTACTCCAGTCCGTCGACACCGTCGTCGTCACCGCCGGCGGCAAGGGCGCCTGGTCCCACACCAAGCCCACCCCGACCGGCACACTGTCCGAGCCCACCACCGTCGTACCGCCGTTCGAGATGCAAACCATCCACGCACCCGCACTTCCGGTGACCGTCGTCGACAGCATCGGCGCCGGCGACGCCTTCGTCTCCGGCTACCTGTCGGCGACCCTCGACAACCTCTCCCCCGAGGAGCGCCTCACCCGCGCCACCACCTGCGGCGCCTTCTGCGTCACGGCGTACGGCGACTGGGAATCCCTCCCCACCCGCGAAGACCTGACTCTCCTGACCCACACCCAGGGCACCGCCCTCCGCTGACCCGTACCACCCGCATCCTCGACGACCAGGGATCGGCTGGGCGGAGACCAGAACTGGTGGGCTGAGACAGGTAATAACAGGTCCCCACCCACCATTGCTTGTCTCCGGTTCGCGGCCGCGGGGTCAGGTGTCGTCTTCTACCGGGAAGAGGATCGGGCTGAGGAGGTAGCGGGATCTGCCGGGTGCGGCCTCGTTGGACAGGGCCGGGAGGATCGCCGCGCGCATGCCCTCGATGAGCTGGTGGAGTTCGGCCTCGGTCAGCCAGATCCCGTGCTGGCGGTACCCGACGAGGTCCGCGACCGGATCGGCTCCCTCACGATCGACGTAGGCGTTGAACTCCGCGACGAGCGCCGCCATCGCCGCCGCGAACCCGCGCCGGTGATCCTCGGCCGTCAACTGCTCCAGCTGCTCCGGTGTGATCGACGCCCGCTCGCGCCGCAGCCGGAACCGCCGCTCGACGGCGCCCCGCACGCGCCGCTCCTCCGCAACCTCGAGGATCCCGCCCTCGGCGAGCAGCTCGACATGCCGGTAGAGCGTCGCCTTCGACACGTCCGCGATCCGCTCACCGAGCTCTGCCGTCGTCAGCTCGCGCCCGCCCCGCAACGCATGCACGATCCGCAACCGCACCGGATGCCCCAACAGCTCCAACGGCCCCATGGCGCAACAATCTCACGCCATGCTACCTTTCGCAAAGATTGAGAAAGGTACGCCGATGACCTGGACTCCTCCCCCGTACGCCGACCCGGCGACGTTCACCGAGCACGACATCACCCTCGACGCAGCGGGGCGCACCGTCCCGGGCACCGTCACCCTTCCGCTCCGCTCGCCGCGCGCCGGCGTCGTCCTGCTGACCGGCGGCGGACCGTACGACCGCGACGAGACCAGCGGGCCGAACAAGCCGTTGAAGGACCTCGCGTGGGGCCTCGCCACGCAGAATGTCGCCGTACTGCGCTTCGACAAGCTGACCGCGAACCGGCCCGAGGCGATGGCCGAGCCCGGCTACACGATGACGGCGGAGTACGTCCCGCACGGCATCGCCGCCGTCCGTGCGCTCGCCGAACACGTCGACCGGGTCTTCCTCGTCGGGCACAGCATGGGCGGGAAGATCGCCCCGAAGATCGCCGCCGAGGAGCCACTCGTCGCCGGCGTGGTGATCATGGCCGGCGACACGCAGCCGATGCACCATGCGGCCGTCCGCGTGCTGCGCTATCTCGCGGTCCCGGCGGAAACCGTCGGAATCTTCCATCGCCAGGCCGCCGTCGTCGACAGCCCCGAACTCTCCCTCGACACTCCGTCGACGGAGCTCCCGTTCGGTGCGCCGGCCTCGTTCTGGCTGGAGCAGCGGACGTACGACCCGGTCGCCACCGCTGCGAAGCTGGACCGGCCGATCCTCGTCCTCCAGGGCGGACGCGACTACCAGGTCACCGTCGCCGACGACCTCCCGGCGTGGCGCGAGGGCCTGACCGACGCCACCGTCATGGTGATCGACGCCGACAACCACCTGTTCTTCGCCGGCGCCGGCCCGTCGACGATGGCCGACTACCAGAACGCCGGCCACGTGGACCAGGCCGCGCTCTCGGCGATCCTCGATTGGTTGCCGTAGACAACACCGCTCCCCACCGCGGCGGTGGGGAGCGGTGCGCTGCTCAGGACAGCAGTGCCGGGTCCGATTCGAGTTCTCGCTCGGGCTCCAGCGGGAGGACGATCTTGAAGACCGTGCGGCCGGGCTCGGACTCGACGCGCAGGTCGCCGTGGTGCTTCTTGACGACGATCCGCCAGGAGATGTCGAGGCCCAGGCCGGTGCCTTCGCCGATCGGCTTCGTGGTGAAGAACGGCTCGAAGATGCGGCGCCGGATCTCCTCCGGGATCCCCGGTCCGGTGTCGCCGATCTCGACGACCGCATAGGCGCCGTCGCGACGGGTGCGCAGCGTCAGCGTCCCGGATCCGCCCATCGCGCTCACCGCGTTGTCGATGATGTTGGTCCACACCTGGTTGAGCTCCGCGGCGTACGCCGGGATCGCGGGCAACTCGGGGTCGAAGTCCTTGACCACCTCGTAGCCCTGCAGCTTGCCCGACATCATCACCAGCGTCGACTTCAGCAGCTCGCGCAGATCGACGGTCTGGTACGGCGCGCGGTCGATCTGCGAGTACTGCTTGGCGGCGCCGACCAGCGTCGAGATCCGGGTGACGGAGTCGTCGATCTCGTTCATCAGCGACTCGGTGTCGATCGTGTACATCAACCAGCGGACCGCGCCCTCGAGGTACTTCGGCCCGACCACCTCGAGCACGTTCTCCATCCACGGCACGTCCAGGCCCGCGGACGCCAGCACCGGCGCCACGTCCCAGCTCGCCTGGACGTCGTGGTCGTCGAGCCAGTCCGTCAGCGTGTCCTCGCGGTCGGACAGCTCCAGTGGCGGGATGTCCTTGTCCTTGGTCTTGTCCAGCCGCTCGACCGCGTCGTCCTGGAGCGCGACGATCTGGTGCAGCTTGGTCGCGTCGAGGGTGCCGTCGGCAAGCATCGCGAGCTTCGACCGCATCCCGGACACGCGCTGCCGCAGCGTCGCCGCGGCCCGGACCGCCGCGGCGGCCGGGTTGTTCAGCTCGTGGGTCAGACCGGCCGACAGCGAGCCGAGGGCGAGCAGCCGCTCCCGCTCACCGAGCGTCTCGTTGGTCCGCCGCATGCCCATCACGAAGCCCTCGATCAGGTGCACCGCCATCGGGAACCAGGTGTTCATCATCGTCGCCATGCTCTCGGCGCTGATGACGAAGAACTCCGACGGCTCGGTCACCAGCATCGTCGCGGTGTACGACTTGTGGTCGGCGGCACCGAAGAACGCGTTGAAGGCGCCGGCGTACACACCACGCTGCCGGGTCCGGTTGATCTCCACCAGCTCGCCGTGCGACCGCTTGCACAGGCGAAGCTCACCCGAGAGCAGGACGTAGCAGCAGGTCGCCTCGTCGCCCTCGTTGAAGACGGTCCCGTCGTGCACGTCCTCGACGTGCCCGGCGTCGGACAGCCACTGGAGCTGCTCCTCGGTGAGGCTCTCGAAGAGGAACAGCGTGCGCAGTTCGTCGGGCGTCAGCCGCTTCACCGCTTGGTCGGTCATCAGAGCATCTCCAGGTATCGGTGCACCAGTGTCACGGCCATCGCCCCGTCACCGACGGCCGAGGCGACGCGCTTCACCGACTCGGCCCGCACGTCACCCGCGGCGAACACGCCGGGCATGCTCGTCTCCAGGTGGTACGGCTCCCGCTCCAGCGGCCAGCCCGGCGGTCTGCCGGGCAGGTCCGGTCCGGTGAGCACGAATCCTCGGTCGTCGCGGAGCAGGTCACCGGGCAGCCAGTCCGTCCGCGGCGCCGCGCCGATGAACACGAACATCCATTCCGTGTCCACCTCGCGCTTCTCCCCGGTCTCGCTGTTCAGCAAGGTGAGGTGTTCCAGGTGCTCCGAGCCCAGACAGGAAACGACCTGCGTGCAGGTGTGCACCTCGATGTTGTCGATCTGATCGATCTGGTCGATCAGGTACGACGACATCGTCGCGGTGAGCGATGGTCCTCGTACCAGCATATGCACACGCTTGGCATGCCTGGAGAAATAGACCGCGGCCTGACCCGCGGAGTTCGCCCCGCCGATGATGTACACCTCGGCGCCGGCGCAGGCCGGACCCTCGGTGGTCGCCGAGCCGTAGTAGATGCCGCGGCCGCACAGGTCGTCGACGCCGGGGGCCTGCAGCGTCCGGTACGAGACACCGGTCGCCAGGATCACCGAGTGCGCCGAGATCTCGCTCCCGTCGGCGAACCGCAGCCGGCGCGCGTTGCCGAGCGTCTCGAGCCCCACGACCTGCCGGGTCGTCAGCAGCTCGGCGCCGAAGCGGACCGCCTGCCGCCGGGCCCGGTCGGTCAGCTGCGCACCGGACACCCCGTCCGGGAATCCGAGGTAGTTCTCGATGCGGCTCGACTGGCCGGCCTGACCACCGGTCGCCAACTGCTCGACCAGCACGGTCCGCAGGCCCTCGCTGGCGCCGTACACCGCCGCACCGAGCCCGGCGGGGCCGCCGCCGACCACGACGAGGTCGTAGAAGTCCTTCGCCGGAGCTGTCGACAGACCGACCTTCTGGGCCAGCTCGGCCTCCGACGGAGCGACCATGACCGTGGCGTCGGGCGTGATCACGACCGGCAACGTCGTCCCGTCGACGTCGGCGGCGTCGAGCAGCCGCTTGGCCTCGTCGTCGTCGACGTTCAGCCAGCGGTAGGGCACGGCGTTCCGGGCGAGGAAGTCGCGGGCCGCGAACGACGGCGCCGACCAGCGGTGCCCGATCACCCGGGTCTCGTCGCCGGACGGCTCCGGGGTCGACCGCCACAGGTCGAGCATCGCGTCGACCACCGGGTAGAGCTTCTCCTCCGGCGGGTTCCACGGCTTCAGCAGGTAGTGGTCGAGGTCGACCACGTTGATCGCCTGGATCGCGGCGTCGGTGTCGGCGTACGCCGTCAGCAGCACGCGCCGGGCGAGTGGGAACAGGTCCATCGCGGCCTCGAGGAACTCGATACCGGACATCTGGGGCATCCGGTAGTCGGCCAGCAGCAGCGCGACGGGCTCACCCCGGAGCTTCAGCTCCTTCAGCGCGTCGAGCGCCTGCGCCGGGTTCTCCGCCCGGACGATGCGGTTCTCCTCGCCGTACCGACGGCGGAGGTCACGGGCGATCGACCGGGAAACGCCGGGATCGTCGTCCACGGTGAGGATCACCGAGCGGGTCGTTGACGCTGTCATGCCTCCTTCATACCAGCGAAAACGTACAAACCGGGACCGGTAATCCACAGGCCCGTGCCCGGTTCGCGAGGGGCTGATTCGCGAACCGGGCGCGAGGGGCGGCCTACGGGAGAGCGTCGAGGTACGGCGCGTGGCTGTTCCGGAACTCCCAGTTGTAGTAGTGGTCCCAGTTGATCGACCACGTCATCAGCCCGCGGAACCCTGGCGAAGGACCGCCGCGGAGGCTGTAGCCGCCGCAGTTCTGGCCCTTCACCAAGCAGTCGAGCGCCGTGTGCACGGCTGCCGGGGCGGTGTAGCCGTTGCCCGCGCTGACCGCTGCCGGGAGCCCGAAACCGATCTGGTCGTCGCGCAGCCCGGGGAACGTCTGGCCGGTGTTCGCCACCGGGAATCCCGCCTTGACCATGTCGGTCATCGCGATGTGGAAGTCCGCGCCGCCCATGGTGTGGTACTGGTTGTCCAGCCCCATCACGGGACCGGAGTTGTAGTCCTGGACGTGCAGCACCGTCAGCGAGTCCCGCAGCGCGTGGATGACGGGCAGGTACGACCCGGTCCGGTTGTCGCCGCCGCTGGAGCCGCCGTAGAACTGGTAGCCGACCTGGACGAAGAACGTCTCCGGCGCCATCGTCAGCACGAAGCCCGCGCCGTACTTCGCCTTCACTGTCTTCAGCGCCGAGATCAGGTTCACGATCACCGGAGTGGTCGGGCTGCGGAAGTCGGTGTCACCGGCGTTCAGATAGAGCGAGTGCCCTTCGAAGTCGATGTCGAGCCCGTCCAGGCCCCAGCGGTCGATGATCGCGCTGACCGAGCTGACGAACGCGTCGCGGGCCGCGGCGGTGGTCAGCTGCACCTGCCCGTTCGCACCGCCGATGGAGATCAGGACCTTCTTCCCGGCGGCCTGCTTGGCCTTGATGGCTGCCGCGAAGTCGGCGTCGCTCTCCACGTTCGGGCACTCGCCGGCCGGACACCTGGTGAACCTGATGTCACCAGAGGTCACCGACGTCGGCTCGCCGAACGCGAGATTGATGATGTCCCACTCCTCCGGCACATCAGCCATCCGCACGTACCCGGACCCGTTGGCGAAGCTCGCATGCAGGTAGCCGATGAGCGCGTGCTTCGCCAGACCGGTGCTCGTACAGCCGGCCGTCCTGCCGGTCACAGCTGCCGACTTGGCCGACTCGCCAGCGCTGTTGTACGCCGTCACCGCGTACGAGTGACTGCTGCATGTCTGGAGTGCACTGACGGTGGCTGTGGTTCCTGTGACGGTCTGCACGACTGACGCGCCTTCGTAGACGCGGTAGCCGGTGACCGTGCCCGTGGCAGCGGGCCAGCTCAGCGAGATGGACGAGGTGGTCGAGTTGGTGACTGTCGGCGTACCAGGGGCGCTCGGCGCACCCGGCGTACCGCCCGGACCGTCCAGGGCGAAGTCGTCGGCCTGGTACGCCGGCTGGCCGTACCAGCCGTGCATGTAGATCTGCGCGGACGTCTGACTCGCGCCTGTCGTGAACGACACGCTCAGCTGGGTGAAGCTGGCGGCGGACGGCGTCCAAGTGGACGAGCCGCCCGTCACGCCCAGGTACACGTAAGAGCCCTGCACCCAGGCCGACAGCGTGTACGCCGTGTTGGGCTGCACCGCCACGGTCTGGCTGCACTGCGCGTAGTCCGAGCTGGTGACGGCACCGTTCAGCGCATAGCCGCCGCTGCGGACCGGAGTACTCACGACTGAACCACCCGAGCAGTTCCAGCCGCTCAGGGAACCGGACTCGAAGCCCGGGTTGGACAGGATGTTGGCGGCCTGCGCCGGGATCGTGATGCCGGCCAGCAGGACTCCCAGAACCACGGCAAGCCATCGCATAGCCATTTAGTAGAGACGTTCCATAATCGCGGGTCAATGCGTCGCGAAGGCGGATACCCGACGGTGTCGGGAACCGGCCTAGGGTGACGGGGTGAGCGACTTCGACTGGGGCAAAGGCAGCTACGAACCGACCGCCGCGGACCTGTTGCCCGCGGCCCGGGAGCTGGTCACGGCAGCACGGATCCAGCCCGGCGAGCACGTGGTCGACGTCGGCGCGGGCACTGGCAACGTGGCGCTGCTCGCGGCCGACCTCGGCGCCCGCGTGACCGCGGTCGAACCGGCCACCCGCCTCCGTGAGGTGATCGCCGAGACCGCGCTCGACCGCGATCTGACCGTCGTCGACGGCACGGCCGCCTCGGTCCCGCTCCCGGATTCCTCGGCCGACGCGATCCTGTCCAACTTCGCGGTCATCTTCGCGCCGGACCCGGCCGCCGCGCTGGCCGAGCTCGCCCGGGTCGCGAGGCCGACGGGCCGGATCCTGCTGACCAGTTGGCAACCCGGCGTCCTGAGCAAGCTCGTCGGCGTCGTCATCGCCGCCCTCCGCGAGGTCACCGGCAGCGTCGACATGGGCACGCCGTTCAACTGGCACGACCCGAACGCCCTGTCCGACCTGCTCGCTCCCCACGGCTTCACCGTCTCCAGCAGGACACTCGAGCTCGACGTGGTGACCGCGTCCCCCGCCGAGTACTGGGAGACCCGGATCGCAACCCATCCCCTCGGCATCGAGACCCTCCCCGTTCTGGAGAAGGCCGGTCGGCTGGACGAAGTACGCAACCGCGTCCTGCACATGCTCGACGAGAACTGGACGACGTCGACCGGTGAGGTGCGGCTGAAGGCGCAGTACCTGCTGGCAACCGCGGTGCGCTGACTGGCAGGTTTTCGCCAGCGGCTAGTTGAAGCCAAAACCGTGTGGTCGGGGCGGTCGATTGGCAGGCTCTTCGGCGTCCGAGCTCGGGGGCGGGCGGCCGGGGCTACAGCCACGGCCAGGACTACATGCCGTGGAGGCATCACGTGAACCATCCCAACCTGCGTCGGCGCGCCGCTCTGCTGGCAGGCGCCGCGCTGATCACCACCGCCTTGGTGGCTCCACCAGGCTCCGCGACGCCCGGAACGGACGCGCCGGCCGGCAGCCGTTTCACCTTCGCGCCCGGGCGGTACGTCGTGACGCTGGCCGACAAGCCGCTGGCGACGTACCAAGGCGGCGTGACCGGGCTGAAGGCCACCAAGCCGGCGGCAGGTCGCAAGGTCGAGGTCAACAGCACCAGCGGAAAGGCGTACCGCGCCTACCTGACCGGCAAGCACGCGCAGGTCGCGGCCGCGGTCGGCGCGAAGGTGGACCAGAACTACTCGACCACGCTGAACGGCTTCGCCGCCTCGCTGACCTCGAAGCAGGTCAACCAGCTCACCAAGACCGCCGGTGTGGTGTCCGTCGTCCCCGACCAGCTACACGTCGCCCTGGACGACCGCAACCCGACCGACTTCCTCAAACTGTCCGGCCAGACCGGCGTCTGGAACAAGCTCGGCGGTAAGGCGACCGCGGGCCAGGGTGTCGTCGTCGGCGTGGTCGACACCGGCATCTGGCCGGAGAGCGCGTCTTTGTCCGGCCCCAAGCTCGGCACCGAGGCGCCGACGAGCACCGACCCGTACCGCCCGTACCTGTCCGGCTCGACGACCGTGATGGAGAAGGCCGACGGCGGCACCTTCACCGGCAGCTGCGAGACCGGCGACGACTTCACCGCCGACCTGTGCAACACCAAGCTGATCAGCGCGAAGTATTTCGGTGAGGGCTGGCTCAGCCTGGTTCCGCCGGAGCGCCGCGCCGACTACGTGTCGCCGCGCGACGGTGAGGGCCACGGGACGCACACCGCGACCACCGCGGCCGGCCGCGCCGACGTGGACGTCCAGCTGGGCGGCCGTGACCTCGGCACCGTCACCGGCGTCGCCCCTGCCGCCAAGATCGCCGTCTACAAGGCACTCTGGTCCGGCAAGACCGCACAGGACACGGGCGGTTTCACGTCCGACATCGTTGCCGCCATCGACCAGGCGGTCGCGGACGGCGTGGACGTCATCAACTACTCGGTCGGCTCGACCTTCGAGTCCCCTGCCACCGACCCGATCCAGCTGGCGTTCCTGTCCGCCGCATCGGCCGGCGTCTTCGTCTCCGCGGCCGGCGGCAACTCCGGTCCGGACGCGTCGACCCTGGACAACACGTCTCCGTGGGTGACCACGGTCGGAGCCACCACCGTCGCCCCGTGGAACGGGACTGTCGTGCTGGGCAACGGCCAGAAGTACTCCGGCGTCAGCACGACCGTCTCGGCGCCGACCGGCAGCAAGCCGTTCGTCAACGGAGTTGCGGTCAAGAAGGACGGTGTGAGCGACGCGGACGCACTGATCTGTCTGGCGAACACCCTCGACCCGGCCAAGACCGCCGGCAAGATCGTCGCCTGTGACCGCGGTATCAGTGCCCGGGTGGACAAGTCCGCCGAGGTGCAGCGCGCCGGTGGCGTAGGAATGGTGCTGCTCAACCTGTTCGACCAGGATGTCGTCGGCGACTCCCACGTCGTACCGACTGTGCACCTCAACACCCCTGGGGCGCTGTCGGTGAAGTCGTACGCCACGCAGGCCGGTGCCACCGCTGAGCTCGTCCCTGGCAACCAGACCAGCACGACGACGCCGTACCCGCAGATGGCCGACTTCTCGTCGCGTGGTCCTTCTCTGCAGAGCAACGGCAACCTGTTGAAGCCTGACCTGGCCGCACCGGGCGTGAACGTGCTGGCTGCGGTAGCGCCGCCTACCAACGGCGGACAGAGCTACGCGTTCCTCTCGGGTACGTCGATGGCCGCACCGCACGTCGCGGGTCTGGCAGCGCTCTACCTGTCGAAGCACCCGGACTGGTCGCCCATGGCGGTCAAGTCCGCGCTGATGACGACCGCTGGGAACGTGCTGACCTCGACCGGCGCTGTCAACACCAACCCGTTCGACGCCGGCGCCGGTGAGGTGCAGCCGTCGAAGATGCTGGACCCGGGCCTTGTCTACGACTCGGGTGACACGGACTGGCTCGGCTACTTGGAAGGCACTGGTGTGAAGACCGGCACCGGCGTACCTGCCATCAACCCGAGCAACTACAACGCTCCGTCCATCGCGGTCGGCCAACTGCTGGGTACGCAGACCATCACCCGCCGGGTGACCGCTCTGACCCCGGGCCTGTACCACGCGACCGCCTCCGTGCCGGGAATGAAGGCCGTGGTAACGCCGTCGATCCTGAACTTCACCAAGGCCGGCGAGACCAAGACGTTCACGGTCAAGCTCACCCTGGACACCGGCGACTCCGGCACCTCGACCAACGGCTGGCTGACCTGGCAGGGCGCTGGCAAGACGGTCCGCAGCCCGATCGTCGTCGTACCGACGTCCGTCCTCGCCCCGACCGCAGTGTCCGGCTCGGGCGCGTCCGGCTCCGCGTCGTTCACCGCCACCGTCGGCAAGGCCGGCGTACCGATCCGCTCGTACGGCGTCGTGTCGGCTCCGCTGGTGCCCGGTGCGGTACCGGCCGGTGCCGCGGACGCTGATCTGCCCGACTACCCGGTGACTGCGACCTCACAGACCAAGGCGGTGCAGTGGAACATCAAGACCGTGGACCCGGCCGGCAGCATCTGGCTGGTGCTTTACAAGGTCGTGAACGGTCAGATGCAGTTCCTGTCGTTCGTCGGTGACGGTTCGAACCAGGCGTCCGCCAGCGTGCCTGCACCGACGCCGGGCGTGTGGGGCGTGCTCGCGATCACCCTGTCCAACCCGCCGGGCGCGAGCACGACGGAGTACACCATGCAGACGAACGTCGTGACCGCCTCGTCCGGCAGCTCGCTCAAGGTGACACCTCCGGTGGCACCGGCCGCGTTCAAGCCGTTCCAGGTGACGGCCTCGTGGTCCGGCTTGCCGACCGACAGGCGCTCCACCGGCTTCGTCGAGTTCCCGAACCGGGCCGGGACAGTAGTGACGATCAACTGATCCAGCTGTTTCAGATCCAGCGCCGGCGGGCGGCCTGAACGCCCGCCTGGAACCGGGTCTGCGCGCCGAGAGCATCCATCAGCGCGCGGACCCGGCGCTGGGTCGTCCGGGGGCTGATCCGCAACCGCCGGCTGATCATGTCGTCGGTGGCTCCACCGGCCAGCAGCATCAGGATGTCCCGGTCCGGGGCCCGCAGCTCCGTGAGATCACCATTGGCCTCCAGCTCCGGCATCGGGACGGCCAGGCCCCACAACATCTCGAACATCGCGATCAGACCGTCGAGCAGACCCGACGACCTGATCAGCAGGTGCGACTCCGCGGGCGCCCGCTTCGTCAGCGCCACCAGTGCCATGTTGTCATCGCCGAGCACCATCTTCATCGGCATCTGCGGCAGCACCCGGCTGACCTCACCGGCGGCCCGCAGCTCCGGCAGCAGCGCCATCACCTCGTCGAACTCGAACACCTCGAACCCGTAGATCGCCCGGTACACCAGGCCGTCGGCCAGCCGGTCCAGCTCGAGCTTCTGCTGCGCCGCGGGCGGCGCCGAGTACGGCGGGCGGTCCAGCGCCCGGACCTGGACCCGGCAGCTGCACTGCATCTCCTCGTAGGCCCGGAGCAGCGTCGGCCCGTCCTCGATCAGCTCGACCTGGTTCCCGTCCAGCACCGGCTTCCCACGAGCCTCCCGCAACTCGTCGGCCACCAGCCGCAACCGAGCGACCTGAGCGTCCAGTTCGTCCAGCGGATCCACCACCGCACCGTCCGCCACCCGCATCACCCCTCAACGACCCAACCCAAACCACCTCACACTAAACCGCGTCAAGTAAGTGCGGACACGATGTCTCACGGGCCGCAGTCCAGACAGGGCCACGGACGGCCGCACCGCGAACAGCGACCGTCAGGAGCCGGCGCAGGCAGCCAGACCGCCCGCTCCGGCGTCTCGGGAGGCGGTGCGACGGGACGGACCGGCGGCGGGTCGAGCCAGTGCAGACAGGTATCGCCGTCGTCGGCGTGAACCGCCAGCAGGGACTCGATGCCGTCCCAGGTCGAGGTGCTCGACCAGCGGCCGAGCCACCTGAGCGCGACCGCACCATCGGACCACTCCGCGCCTTCCGCGACCATCCGGGGGCCAGGGGCGGCGGGGCGGACCAGACGGAAGAGGCGAGCCTGTCGCTGCAGCGTGTTCACCTGCCCAGGTTCGCCCAGAACGCAGTGCACACAACAGGTGTGGGCTGTGGGCTGTGGGAACAGCCCACAGCCCACATGCCCTTGTTTTCCACGGTTTTTGTCGGCGAGGGCTTGTAACTTGTCCGGCACGCACCACATGAGCTCGAAGCGCGAACGGGGTGATCCTGTGACCGAGACATCCACCGAGACATCCACCGAGACATCGATCGAGACATCGTTCGGTCCGCTGCTGCGGCAGTGCAGGCAGGCGGCCGGGCTGAGCCTGCGCCAACTGGCAGCACGTGTCGGCTACGACCACAGCTACCTGTCACAGGTGGAGCGCGGGCAGCGGCCGGGCTCTGCGGACCTGGCGCGACTCTGCGACCAGGAGCTCGGCACCGGCGGCCGGCTGTCCGCCACCTTCGAGCGAAGGCCTGCCCGCGCGGCTCAGCTCCGGCCGGAGGCCGACCCGTTGGAGACTGCCTGGCGCGGACTGGCCGCGACGCTCGGCGCCGGCGGCCCGATGCCCGGCGATCACCGCAGCGTGCCACCGGCTTCGCTGCTCCCTGACCTGGTGCGGCAACTGCACGGCACCGCCCAGGCGGAGGCAGCCGAGCTGGGAATGCTGATCGCCGAGACCCTGACCAGGCTGGACGAGCGAAGCACCGCGAGGCGGTGGTGGTGGGCTGCCCGTGCGACTGCGGACAGCCTCGGCGACGGCCCGCTACCGGCAGTGGCGCGCGCCAGGGAGACGATCATCGGCCTGGCCGAGCGGCGTCCGTTGACGGAGTTGCTTCAACTCGCGGACGAGTCGGTCGCGCTTGATCGACAAGCACCGGGCGCGGCCGGCTGCGCGCCACTGACAGCGCGAGCCCTGGTGCTCGCCGAGCTCGGCCGGACTCACGAGGCCCAGCAAGCGCTCCAGGAGCTCATCGGCGCCGGCGACGAGGTCCTGCGCGCAACGCCACAAGCACAGCCGTACGAGTTGCATTGGGCCGAAGGACGCGTCTGCACCGCGCTGGGGTATGGCGTTGCGGGCTGCGTCCTGCTCGAGCGCGCCAGAGAGCTCTGTCCGGAGAGCTGGATCGGTGAGCGCGCACGTCTCGACCTGAGCCTGGCCGAGTGCCTTGTCGTCGCCGGCGAGGTCGCCGCAGGCCTGGCCACGGCGCTCCGCGTCCTGGTCGAGCTGCCCGACGAGTGGCACGACACCTTGGTGTACGACGCCGCCGACCGGGTGCTGCGCGTCGTACAGGCAGAGCCCGGTGCGGCCGAGCTACGACGGCTGCTGGCGCGGCCGGTGCACCGGAGTGGCCGAAGTGTGGGCATTGGTTCGAGCCGGAGGTGACAGCGGGAGTAGCGTGCGGCGAGTGACAGGTGAACAGCGGACAACGGTAATGACAGACGCGTGGGACTTCGCGGTCGAGCTGCGCCCCGATCCGGCCAGTGCGGAGGCTCGGGCGGCCGTCCTGGCCAACCCGGCGTTCGGACAGTCGTTCACCGACCACATGGTCGTAGCCAACTGGTCGCTGGACCGCGGCTGGCACGACGCGAAGGTCACGGCGTACGCACCGCTGTCGCTCAGCCCGGCGGCTGCCGTCTTCCACTACTCGCAGGAGATCTTCGAGGGCCTCAAGGCGTACCGGCACGCGGACGGCTCGGTGTGGGCGTTCCGCCCGGACCGAAACGCCAGGCGGTTCACCGCGAGCGCGGAGCGGCTGGCGCTGCCGCGGGTGCCGGAGGACGAGTTCATCGCGGCCCTGCGCGCGCTGGTGACCGTCGACGAGGCCTGGGTGCCGTCCGCCGACGACGGCGAGACCAGTCTGTATCTCCGGCCGTACATGATCGCCACCGAGGCCGTCCTCAGCGTCCGGCCCGCGCACGAGGTGCTGTTCGGCGTCATCGCCTCCCCCGCCGGCCCGTACTTCGACACCGGCCCCAAGCCGGTCTCCATCTGGCTGACGACCTCGACCGTCCGCGCCACGCCGGGCGGGACCGGAGCGGCCAAGTGCGGCGGCAACTACGCCGCCAGCCTGGCCGGACAGGCCGAAGCGATGGCGAACGGCTGCGATCAGGTCGCGTTCGTCGAGGCGGTCGAGCACAAGTGGCTCGAAGAGATGGGCAGCATGAACATGTTCTTCGTGTATGCCGACGGCCACATCGCCACCCCGGAGCTGTCCGGCTCGATCCTCGAAGGCGTCACCCGCGCCTCGGTCCTCGAGCTCGCCGCCGATCTCGGCCACCCGGTCGAGGAGCGCCGGATCGCCGCCGACGAGTGGCGCGACGGCGTCCGCAGCGGCGAGATCACCGAGGTCTTCGCCTCCGGCACCGCCGCGGTCATCACCCCGATCGGCCGCGTCGCCTGGCCCGACGGCGACCTGACCATCGGCGACCACTCGGTGAACCACGGCGTCGGGCCGGTCACCACCAAGATCCGCAGCACGCTGCTCGACGTTCAGTACGGCCGGATCCCCGACACCCGCAACTGGCTCACCCGTCTGACCTGATGCCGATTGTCCCCGGACCTCTAAGGTTGGCGTCATGGCCGAGTCCAAGGGGAAGTCTCCGGCGATCGAGCTGGAGGTCGGGGAACGGACGGTGCGGGTGTCCAACCCGGACCGGGTGTACTTTCCGGCGCACGGCGAGACCAAGCTCGACCTGGTGAAGTACTACCTGTCGGTCGGGGACGGGATCGTCAACGCGCTGCGGGAGCGGCCGTGCATGCTGCACCGGTTCCCGGAGGGGGTGTCGGGCGAGAAGGTGCACCAGAAGCGGCTGCCGCACGGTGCGCCGCCGTGGATGGAGACGGTCCGGGTCACGTTCCCGCGGTACAACCGGACCGCCGACGAGCTGTGCGTGACCGAGATCGCCCACGTCGCCTGGGCGGTGCAGATGTCGACGGTCGAGTTCCACCCGTGGAACTCGCGGCGCGCCGACACCGAGAAGCCGGACGAGTGGCGCATCGACCTCGACCCGATGCCCGACTGCCCGTTCGACCGGGTCCGCCGGGTCGCGCACACCGTGCACGAAGTACTCGACGAGCTCGGCGCGGTCGGCTACCCGAAGACGTCCGGCGGCAGCGGCATCCACATCTACGTCCGCGTCGAGCCGGCCTACGGCTTCTCCGACGTACGGCGGGCCGCGCTCGCGTTCGCGCGGGAGGTGGAGCGGCGGGCGCCGGACGACGTGACGACCACGTGGTGGCGCAAGGACCGCGACCCGAAGAAGCTGTTCGTCGACTACAACCAGAACGCCCGCGACCACACGATCGCCTCGGCGTACTCGGTCCGCGGCAACCCCGACGGCACGGTCTCGACCCCGATCCGCTGGGACGAGATCGACGACGTGAACCCGAAGGACTTCACGATCCGGACGGTCCCGCAGCGGTACGCCGAGCTCGGCGACCTGCACGCCACGATCGACCAGGACATCTACTCGCTGGCAACGCTGATGGAGTGGGCCGAGCGCGACGAGCGCGAAGGCGCCGAAGCGCCACCGGAGGACTGAGAGCGTCGAACCGCCACCTACGAGGCCGACTTTGTGCACCAGATCCGCGTGCCGAAGGCCTCGCCGTGCGGTTCCCATGCACAAGGTGGACCTCGCCTAGGATCCTTCGGGTGCAGACCTTGGATGCAGCCGCTGCGTATGACCGTGCCGTCGCGTTGGCGACGCGGGGGCGGCGGCAGCTGCTGGGGATCACCGGGGCGCCGGCGGCGGGCAAGTCGACGTACGCCGAGCAGCTGGCCGCGAAGCTGACGGCCGACGGTCACCGGGTCGCGCTCGTCCCGATGGACGGCTACCACCTCGCGCAATCGGTGCTCGATGATCTCGGACTCGCCGACGTGAAAGGCGCGCCGCACACCTTCGACGGTTTCGGCTTCGCGGCGATCCTCAAGCGGGTGAAGGAGTCACCGGACGAGCAGATCTGGGCGCCGCGTTTCGACCGCGGCATCGAGGACTCGATCGCCGCGAGCATCGGGATCGCGCCCTCGGTCACGCTGGTCCTGACCGAGGGCAACTACCTGCTGCTCGACGAGCCGCCCTGGTCGACCGTACGCCGCCTGCTCGACGAGTGCTGGTACGTCGAGGTGCCCGAGGAGCTCCGCCACGCGCGACTGGAGGCCAGGCACCGCGCCTTCGGCCGATCAGCCGAGGAAGCGCACGAGCGGACGTACGGCTCGGACGAACGCAACGCCCACCTGATCGCCGCGACCGCACCGGCGGCCGACGCGATCATCCGACCCGGTCGATGAACGCCGCGACGCCGTCCAGGTAGAGCTGCAACCCGAAGTCGAAGTCGGCTTCGTTGTCCTCCTCGAAGCTCCCGACCTCGTCGAACACCCCGGCCTCGACGGTGCGCGCCACCGCCGGGTACACGCGCGGATCCGCGACCCGCCGCAGCGTCGAGCCGAACCGCTGGAAGGCGTCCGGGTTCTCCGCGTAGCCGGCCGCCAGGTCGAAGGCCATCCGGATCTCTCCCTGCACGTAGGTGATGAGACCCATCACCACGCCGACCTTGGCCTCCTCCGGCAGACCGGTGTCCTTCAGCACGCCGAGCGCGGAGTCGAACCAGGCGAGGTTGTTCGGACCGGCCGGCGGGCCGGAGATCGGCACCTTCGCGTACCAGGAGTGCCGGCGGATCGCGGACAGCACGCCGTCTGCCCAGAACGTCAGCCCGGTCCGCCAGTCGATCCCCTCGGGCATCGGTTCCGGACGCTCGAGGGCGGCGTCGGACATCATCACGAGCAGGTCGTCCTTGCTCTTCACGTGCCGGTACAGCGCCATCGTCGAATTGCCGAGCCGCTCCGCGACCCGCGCCATCGAGACCGCCGCCAGACCTTCGGCGTCCGCGAGCGCGATCGCCGCCGTGACGATGTCGTCGAGCGTCAGCGAAGGCTTCGGCCCGCGCCGCGGCGTCTCCCGGAGCCGCCACATCAGCGCGACGTCGGCCGGCAACTCGTCGTTGTCCACCAGGTCAGTTTAGGGCTTGCCAACCGATACTGCGTACCTGCTACGCTATTTAGCGTACCTAATACGCAGTAAGGAGGGGACCATGATCGTCGAGGCGACCGGCCTGCGGAAGTCGTACGGCGCGACCGACGTGCTGACCGGGGTGGATCTGAGCGTCGCGGAGGGGTCGGTGCTCGCCCTGCTGGGCCCGAACGGCGCCGGCAAGACCACCACGGTGCGGATCCTGACCACGCTGACCCGCCCGGATTCGGGGACGGCGACGATCGCGGGGTACGACGTACTGCGCGAGCCGGCCCGCGTGCGCGGCGTGATCAGCCTGACCGGGCAGTACGCCGCGGTCGACGAGAACCAGACCGGCCGGGAGAATCTGGTGATGGTCGGCCGGCTGATGCACCTCGGCCGGCGAACCGCGCAGCGGCGGACGGCCGAGCTGCTCGACCAGTTCGGCCTGACGGACGCGATGGACCGGCGGGTGAAGACGTACTCCGGCGGCATGCGGCGCAAGCTCGACCTGGCGATGAGTCTGATCCCGCGGCCGCGGGTGATCTTCCTGGACGAGCCGACGACCGGACTCGATCCGGCCAGCCGCTCGGCGATGTGGGACGCGATCGTGGAGCTGGTCCGCGACGGCACGACGATCCTGCTCACCACGCAGTACCTGGAGGAGGCCGACCGGCTCGCCGACCGGATCGTGCTGCTCGACCACGGCCGCATCGTCGCCAGCGGTACTGCGGACGCGTTGAAGACGCAGATCGGCGGCGAGCGGATCTCGCTGTGGTTCGCCGACGAGGTGCAGGTCGTGAAAGCCGCTGGCGTACTGGACGGAGTGGCCGACCAGCTGATGCTGAACATCCCGTCCGACGGTACTGCGGCGCATCTGCACCACGTGCTCGACGTACTGCGCGACAACGGGCTGGAGCCGGAGCGGGTGTCGTCCCACCGGCCCACGCTCGACGACGTGTTTCTCGCACTGACCGCCTGAGGGGTTTGCCGATGTCACACCAAGGAGTCGTCGCCGCCTGCTCGGACGCGGTGACCATGATCGACCGCTGCGTGCGGCTGGCACGGCGCAACGTCGACACGTTGTTCGTGTCGCTGCTGCTGCCGTTGCTGATGATGGCGCTGTTCGTCTATGTGTTCGGCGGCGCGATCAACACCGGCACGGAGTACGTGAACTACGTCGTCCCGGGGATCCTGCTGCTCACCACCGGGTACGGCGCCGCGTCGACCGCGATGGTGGTCGCCGACGACATGCACAACGGGATGATCGACCGGCTGCGATCGCTGCCCATCCACAGCTTCGCCGTGCTGACCGGTCATGTCGTCGCGAGCGTCGCGCGCAACGCCACCTCGACCGCGATCGTCGTCCTGGCCTCGCTGGCGATGGGATTCCGCCCCGTCGGCGGCGTGCTGGACTGGCTGGCCGCGATCGGGCTGCTGTTGCTCTACGTCGTCGCACTGTCCTGGTTGGCGGCGGCGCTCGGCGTGATCGCCAAGTCCGTCGAGTCGGCCAGCACGCTCAGCTTCTTCATGCTGTTCCTGCCGTACCTGAGCAGCGCGTTCGTCCGGCCGGAGTCGATGCCGTCGTGGTTGCGGCCGGTGAGCGAGCACCAGCCGATCACGCCGGTGATCGAGACCGTCCGGAGCCTGCTGATCGGGACGCCGATGGCGAACAACGGATGGATCGCACTTGCCTGGTGTTGTGGTCTACTCCTGTTCTCCGTCGTGCTGGCCACTTCGCTGTATCGGCGGCACACCAACCGCTGAACGCAGGTCTGCTGCCGTTCGGCGACGGATATGGCATGGAACGACCAGGCGTGACCCCTTGGTGGGGTTACCGTCGAGGTCCCCCCCAACGTGTGGTGGTCCCACTCCCCCCGGGACCCACACGGACAAGCGCCCCGGTCATCGACCGGGGCGCTTCGTTTTACTTTTCTGCCGGTGTCGAATCCGGCGCCTTTGGTTCGACGTATCAGTGAGAGCGACCAAAGGAGAGGGTCAGAATGAACATCACCACCGACATCCGGACCATGATCGTCACCATGCTGGCCGAGGGCAGCCCGGTCTGGTACGTGGCAGGCATGGTCAACATGCGCAGCCACGACGTGTACGTGATCGGCTGCGAGGCCGGCTACCCCGACAAGGCCAAGCTGCGCCGCGCCGTCTGGGCCGCCCGCAACCGAGTACCGCAAGCCGCCTGACCCCTGTCAGGTCGCTCGAACCGCTGCTACCCCAACGCCTGGGGAAGCAGCGGTTTCGTCATGTTTAGGGTTGGTGCGTGGACGAGGTCAGCGTTGTGGACTATCACACGGCCGGTGAGCCGTTCCGGATCGTGACGTCGGTCGAGATCCCGGGCGACTCCGTCGCCGACCGCCGGGTCACGGCGCAGTCGTCGGAGGCGATCGACGCCGTCCGGCAGCTGCTGGTGAACGAGCCGCGCGGCCATGCCGACATGTACGGCGGGTTCGTCGTTCCGGGTGACGACGACGGCGCCGACTTCGGAGTGGTGTTCTGGCACAAGGACGGCTACTCGACGGCCTGCGGGCACGGGACGATCGCGCTGGCGACCTGGGCCGTCGATACCGGCCTGGTCCAGCCGGGTGATGTCGTCATCGACGTACCGTCCGGACGGGTGACCGCCCACGTCAGCGACTCCGGCGTTGCCTTCCGCAACGTTCCGTCATACGTCCTGCGGCGTGACGTGCCGGTCTCGACCTCACGCGGGGAGGTACTGGCGGACATCAGCTACGGCGGCGCGTTCTACGCGTCGGTCCCCGCGTCGTCGGTCGGCCTGTCCGTCACGCCGTCGTCGTACGCCGACCTGATCGCGATCGGCCGCGAGATCAAGTGGGCGCTCGACCCGGTCGCCGTACACCCGACGGATCCGCGCCTCAGCGGTCTGTACGGCACGATCCTGTACGACGATCTCGGCGACCTCGAGGACGGCCCGCACCAGCGCAACCTGGCCGTCTTCGCCGACGGCGAGGCGGACCGCTCCCCCTGCGGCTCCGGTACGTCGGCACGCCTGGCCCTGCTGCACGACGAGGGTCGTCTCCGACCGGGGCAGGCGCTTCGCCACGACTCGATCGTCGGGACGACGTTCCTCGGCCGCGTTGTCGCGCAGACGCCGGACGGCGTCGTCACCGAGGTGGCTGGGGCGGCCTACCGGACCGGCACGGCGACGTTCAGCCTGGACCCGCGCGACCCGCTGGGCACAGGATTCACCCTCCGCTGATCTCAGATTGCGACCGTCGCCGGCGGCCGCGGCCGATAAGTTGGTCCTCATGATCTTCATCACCGCGAAGTTCCGCGTGAAGCCCGAGCACGCCGCCGACTGGCCGTCGATCACCGCCGACTTCACGGCGGCGACCCGCGCCGAGCCCGGCTGCCTGTGGTTCGACTGGTCCCGCTCCGTCGACGACGCGAACGAGTACGTCCTGGTCGAGGCCTTCGCCGACGACGAGGCCGCCACCCACCACGTCACCTCGGACCACTTCAAGGCGGCCCAGGAGCACCTCCCGCCGCACCTGGTGGAGACGCCCCGCATCGTCAACTTCAAACTCCCCCAGGACGACTGGTCAGAGCTCGGCGAACTCGCCGTCAAATAAGTCACGTCGCCGTCGAGAGGGCGGTGGCGATCACTGCCGCCGTCTGTTCCGGCGCCTCGTCCGGCAGCAGGAACACCGCGCCAGGGATGGTCACCAGTGTCACATTGGCCGCCGCATCGAGGGTGGCGCGCTCGGCGTCGGTGAGCCCACCATCGCCCTTCTCCGCGTGGACGACCCACACCGCACTGCCCGACGTGGCCAACTGGGCGGCGTAGTCACGGTCGGCGGCGATGTAGTCGAGGTACGGGCCGCTCACCCGGACCGAATCGCCGGCCCTGTTCTGCTTGAGATCCTCGATGAGATCCCGCTTGTGCGGCTCAGGGATCTTGGCAAACCTCGCCACCAGCGGCAGCAGCCGGAGCAGGACGGCCATCGGCCAGCTCCCCACCCTCTGCGATGCCCGGACGACGGCGCGGAAGAACCCGGCCTCGTCCTCGGTCGTCAAGCTGATGCCGAGCAGGACGACCGGGCAGTGGAAGTGACCGGACAGCAGCATCTCCAGAGCAACGGTGGCGCCGTGCGAGAAGCCCACCAGGACGTCGCACCGGTGTTCCTTGGCCAGCATTCCCGCCGTACGGGCCAGTGCCGGGACGGACACGTCGCCGGTCAGCGGGGCCCCCGCCATACCCGGCATGGTGGTCGCCACCAGGCGAACCCCGGACAGCGCCTGATCAGCCATCACCAGGTCGAACGAGCGGGCAGCGTTGGCTCCGCCCGGCAGGAGCAGGACCGCTCGGTCCGCATCGTCGGGGCCTACGGTCAGAATCTCCCAGGCTTCCCTCATGGCTACCACCCCTGACCTCAGGGTAGGTCTGGCTGGCAGGTCCTACTACTGACCGGCAGTCTCAGGCGGAGCAGGGCGCCGGTGCTGCGCGGTACGACTTCAGCTGTACCGCCGTGAGCCTCGGCGACCTGCCGGACGATGGCCAGGCCCAGCCCGGATCCGGGATGCGCGCGGGCTGTTGGTGACCGATAGAAGCGGTCGAAGACGAACTCGAGGTCGCTGTCGGGGATGCCCGGACCGGCATCCGCGACGTCGAGAGTGCCCTCCTTGACGCTGATCCGTACCTGGCCACCGGACGGGCTCCACTTCACGGCGTTGTCCACCAGGTTCGCGACGGCGCGTTCCAAGGCGTCAGGGTCTCCATGGACAAGGGTGGGCGCGCAGGTCAGCTCGAACTCGATCTGCGTCGCCCGCCGCGTCGCGCGGGCCGCAACGCGCTCGGCGACCAGGTCCAGGCGGACATCTTCGGTATGGAAGGCGGGCTGGCCGTAGCGCGCCAGATCGACCAGGTCGTTGATCAGCGTTCTGAGTTCGCTCGCCTGGTCGAGCGCTTCAGCGGCGAGTTGCGGGCCCTGCGCGTCGGACAGGTCTTCGGCCAGCAGTTCGAGGTTCACGGTCAGGCTCGTCAGTGGTGTACGCAGTTCGTGTGAGGCGTCGGCCACCAGGCGGCGCTGGGCACCGACCGACTCGTCCAGCGCGGCGGTCATCCCGGCGAACGCGGAGCCGAGCCGCCCGATCTCGTCCTGACCGTCGGCCGGGATCGGGATCGCCAGGTCGCCGGTCGTGCGAATCAGTTCGACGGTCTCGGTCAGCCGCCGGACAGGCCGGAGGACGCGACGGGCAGCGAGACGTGCGGCGACGGCGGCGAGGAGTCCGGCGGCCAGGGTGGACGCGGCGAGCAGCCAGGCGAGTCGTCGCAGGGTGGGGGCAGGATCCGATTGCGGTATCGCTGTGCGCACCAGCGCGCCGGATGCGCCTGGGAATCTGGTCGTGTAGATGCGGTAGGCGACGTCGTTGTAGACCGCGTTGCGGAAGTAGGCAGCGGCGGTTCCGTTGGCGACGGCGACGTCGCGGTCTGTGAGGTCGACGAACTGGGCCGACGGCCCGGCCGTGACCGGGTCCGGCACGATCTGCAGCTGGGTGCTCCCGATTCCTAGCGGTACTGCCGGAAAGGCCCCCTCGTTCGACGTACCCCGGAACTTCTCCTTGATGGCTTTCGCGACGTCCGGCGCCTGGCCGGCCGCCGTGACTAGCGAACTGTCGATCTGGCCGCGGAGGCCGTGTTCCACGGCTGGGTACAAAACCACCGAGACGAGTACCAGTGCTGCTACGACGATGGACCCTCCGGCGATGGCCAGCCGGGTACGCAGATTCACGGTTCCTCGCGCAGGACATATCCCAGGCCACGCACCGTCTGGATCAATCGGCTGCCGCCGTCTGCCTCGAGTTTGCTTCGCAGGTAGCTGATGTAGACCCAGAGCGCATTCGACTCCGGCCCGAAGTCGTAGCCCCACACGGACTCGAAGATCTGGGTCCGGCTCAGCACCCGGCGGGGATTGCGCAGGAACAGCTCGAGCAGGGACAGCTCAGTCTTGGTCAGCTCCAGGCGCCGGCCCGCGCGGGTGGCCTGGCGGCCGCTCAGGTCCAGGTCGACGTCGGTGAAGTGCAGAACCTCGGCTCTGGCGCCGCTGCGCCGCAGCAGTGCTCGAAGCCGGGCCCGCAGCTCTTCCAGAGCGAACGGCTTGGCCAAGTAGTCGTCCGCCCCCGCGTCGAGCCCGGCGACCCGGTCGGTGACCAGGTCCCGGGCCGTGAGCATCAGGATCGGTGTGTCGTACCCGCCCGAACGCAGCGTCCGGCAGACCTCGAGCCCGTTCGGCTCGGGCATCAGGACATCGAGTACCACTGCGTCCGGGCGGAACACGCCGTGCTCGGCGAGGGCGGACGTCCCATCGGCGACCGACGCGACGTCGTAACCGTCCCGGCCCAACGCATGCTCCAACGACCGCCGCACGGCCGGGTCGTCGTCCACGACAAGTATCCGCATGGTCGTCCATCCTCGCCGTCAATCATGAAGATTTCATGAGCTGAGCGACGCCGACTGTCAGCCGTTGTCCAGCGACTTCTTCAGATCCCCCAACGCGGAGTTCAACTGCTTGGCGCTGACCCCGAGCGAGGCGGCCATGTCGCGGAAGGACTTGGAGGTGGGAACGATCCCGCCGGGCGCCGATACCAGAGCAACCAGGGTGGTCTTCGCCTTCGCTCGACTGATGCCGAGTGCTGCCGCCAACCGGGCGGCCGCGGCATCACTCGCGAACGGCGAGGTGCGCGGATCGTCCTTCTTGTCCTTGCCGTCCTTCTTGTCCTTGCCGTCCTTCTTGTGCTCGCCGTCCTTCTTGTCTCCGGGACGCGGTCGCCCGGGGTTGAGGAACAACGGCGCGATGGCGGCCTTGACCCGCGCGACCGGCAACCCAAGGTTCGCCGCGACCGCCGCGGCGAATGCATCCAGCGTGACCTTGGTCGAGCCACCCAGCGACATCTTGGCCGCGGTGAGCGCGGCTTCGAGCCGAGCTCTCGTCACCCCGAGCTGCGCCGCGATCTTGGCGAGGTCGGTGTTCTTGGCCGGCTTGCCTTTGCCGTCCGACTTGACCGCGGCACCCGACTTCGCCGCGCCGGCTTTCGGGTCCGCCATCGCCGCCGGCGCCATACCGGTCGTGGCCAGCGCCGCAACCGTCACCGTCGCCACGAGCAGGTGTGCACGTTTCATCATCGTGATCCCTTTCGTCCCGCGCCGGACAGTCCCGGCGCCATGGACGACACACAACCGCCCCGCCCTCAGCCGTACTTTCAGCGAGCTTTAGAGCTCCCTTAGAAACGTCACCAACGATGAGGGGGCGATCCAGTCGCATCAAGCCCGGCCGGCGGCCAGAGATCATCCGGGTCCACCATGGCTCTACGGCAGCCACCGAGCAGAAGGGAAGTACTCCGGCGGCGTCTTGAACCGCCGCGAGAATCCGAGCGGACGCCCCGATCGCACTCGGTGTCGTCCCGGGTGGGCATGGCCTGGATCTCGTACCTCGAAGCGGGCCTCTTCCAATGGACGTACGCCGTACAAGACCTGACCCCCGAGTTGTCCCGCGCCCTGGGTGAGGACCTCACCCGCAGCGGGTGAGGAACTGACGCTCCGGACCTGCTGCAATGCGAATCGTAGCGCCTGTCGGATGCGCAGGTGAGGCCCGAACTGGGTGAGCCGGGCGGCGCGAGCGCTCATCACTGGGAGGAAATGGCCGTGGATGCGATAACGAATGACTTCGGGGAAGTTCTCCTGTGGAGCTTCTGGTTCTTCATCTGGATCGCCGCACTGATGGTGTGGTTCCGGTGCCTGTGGGACCTGTTCGGCGACCGCTCGCTCAGCGGTTGGGCCAAGGCCGGCTGGGCGATCCTGCTGATCCTCGTGCCGTGGCTGGGGGCACTGATCTACCTCATTGCTCGGGGCCGGAGCATGAACGAGCGGCAGCGGACGGCGGCTGCACGGATGCAGGCCGAGCAGGAGAAGTACATCCAGGAGGTTGCCAGCACGTCCAAGTCCAAGAGCCCGACCGACGAGATTGCCAGCGCCAAGGAACTGCTCGACTCCGGCACGATCACGCAAGAGGAGTACGAGTCCCTCAAGGCCAAGGCCCTCGCCTGACCACAACGGAACCAGCCCCTGACCGCGTCTCCGCAGGTCAGGGGCTGGTTGGTGCTGGTGGCGGGTGCAGGGTTCGCTCGCACACCGCCGCGAGCGCGACGGTGCCGGACCTCTGCCTCGCGACATTGCGGCTGCCTGTGCCACAAAGCTCGAGGCGGCACGCGAAGCAGTACGCCGATACAAGCGCGGCCGGATTCCAGCCGAGTACTCCCCTGGCCGAACGTGGCAGGCGCGCAGGGAGGAAGCAGCACATGATCTGGACCCCGCCTCAACTCGGCGCGTTTCTACGGGTCGCCTTCGAAGACCGCTACAACGGAATGTGGGTGCTCGCAGCAACTACGGGAACGCGCCGATCCGAGCTGGCCGGCGTCGAGCGGAAGATGGTCGATCTCGACAACGGGACACTGACCATCGAGGACACACGGGTCGTGGTGCGCGGACGGGCCGAGGCATCTGACGGAAAGTCCGAATCGAGCCAGCGCGATATCTCGATCGACAGCTTCACAGTCCGCCACCTGCGCAGCTACCTCGACCGAATGAACGAGGAGCGAGAGGCGTTCGGCGCGAGCTACCCGAATCACGACTACCTGATGGTCGGACCGGAAGGCCGGCCGCCGCATCCCGACACGCGATGGGCGAGCTGATCGAGCGCCAGGCGACGAGCCGCCGGACGTATCGGCCGTCGCATCCTAGGAAGGCCGCTGACAGAGAAAACCCGCAGGTCAGACCCCACATGACAAAGCGAAGGCCCGGACCTGATGGTCCGGGCCTTCTTCCGTAGCGGGGGCAGGATTTGAACCTGCGACCTCTGGGTTATGAGCCCAGCGAGCTACCGAGCTGCTCCACCCCGCGTCGTTGTGTCTTTAGTTTAGAGGATCTGGGCCGAGCAACCAAATCGGCCCCCGGCGCGGCTCCGGACCGGCGAAAACCCGTGTCTGTCGGACACGTCCCGGCGTACCGTCCGAGTATGTCCCAACACGTCATCCGCCCGTTCGAGGAGGCTGATCTGCCGGCGGCGGCGGGCTTGCTCGCCGAGCGGCATCAGGAGCATCGCAAGCGTCACCCGCTGCTTCCCGCCGACTACGAGGACGAACAGCTCGCGCTCGTCGAAGTGACCGCCGCATGGGAGAGCGAGGGCGCGTCAGGTGCCGTCATGGTCGAGCACGGCGAACTGACCGGCTACCTGCTCGCCGCACCGAAGCCTTCGCCGGTCTGGGGCCCGAACATCTGGGTGGAGGCCGCCGGTCAGGCCGTCCGTGAGCCGGAACACATCCGCGACCTGTACGGCGCCGCCGCTGCTCAGTGGGTCGACGACGGCCGCACCGCGCACTACGTCCTGGTGCCCGACGATGCCGAGCTGATCGACGCGTGGTTCCGGCTGGCGTTCGGTTCGCAGCATGCGCACGCTGTGCGCCCAGTCCCCGAGTCTCCACTCACCCCGCCGCCGGATCTCACCGTACGGCGTGCCGTCCGCGCGGACATCCCGGTACTCGCGGAGCTCGACCTCGCCCTGCCGCGTCATCAGGGCCTGTCGCCGGTGTTCTCGTCCGGCGAGATGCCGACGCTGGAGGAGGCGGTGGCGGACTGGGAGGAATCGATCGACGACCAGGACTACGCGACCTTCGTTGCCTCGTACAACGGTGAGGTCATCGGCTCGTCGGTCGGATGTTCGCTGGACAAGTCGAGTTCGCACAGCGGTCTGGCGAAGCCCGACAACGCCGGCTTCCTCGGATTCGCGGCCGTCCTGCCCGCGGCGCGCGGGCTCGGGGCTGGGCGCGCGCTCGGCGAGGCCGTACTGCAGTGGTCGGCGGAGACCGGGTACACGTCGGTCGTCACGGACTGGCGGGTGACGAACCTGTTGTCGTCGCGGACGTGGCCGCGGCTCGGGTTCCGGCAGACGTTCCACCGGCTGCATCGCCTGATCGGGTACTGACGCCGGGTTTGTCCACAGATCCGGATTCGCCGGTCCGGAGGCGGTGCGATCGCTGCATCTTCTTGGTCACGAACGGCGTCTCGCAGCAGGCGAGGCGCCGCCGATTCCAGGAGGCAGCCATGTCGCGTTCATCGCTTCGTTCCCGAGCCGTGCCGTCCGCCCGTCGTATCGTGACCGGGAGCGCGGTCGTCCTGGCCGCGCTCGCGCTCTCGACGACCGCCCCCGCCTCGGCCACCGGGTTCGCGCCTTCGTCGACGCACTCAGCAACTCATCCATCGACCGAGCAAAGGGCTGGCACCTTGGACGGCTTCGTGATCGAGAACCTCCCCGACGGCCTCGGCACACCGAGCGACTTCGAGTACGAGTGGGAGGACGTGTCGTTCCACAGCCGGGTCTGGGAGACCGGGCCGGATCCGGAGGGCGCGTTCAAGGTCGACCTGACCGTGAAGACCCTCCGCGGCGAGCGGCTGACCGACCTCGAGGCCGTCAAGGACTTCCTCGTCGAGTACGAGGAGAAGGAACCGGGCGACTGGCAGCTCGTCCCGGTCAAGGTCGGTGGGTACGACGGTCTCTTCGCCGGCGAC
The DNA here is from genome assembly GCF_040655315.1 of Kribbella sp. NPDC050459. NCBI lineage: Bacteria > Bacillati > Actinomycetota > Actinomycetes > Propionibacteriales > Kribbellaceae > Kribbella > Kribbella sp. NPDC050459. The sequence goes on from NZ_JBFAJQ010000002.1 coordinate 210,049, forward strand.
GAGGTGTTCTACTTCATCGAGCCCGGCGTCGCGGCCGAAGTGACGATCGATCACGAGCGTTTCACCGACGAGGATCTGGTCGACACTGCCGCCGGGTTCCACCCGGAGCCGACGACGTGATGCCGTAGGCAACCAAGCCGGGGCAGACGAAGGGGCGGCGACCCCGACTGCTGTCGGTGTCGCCGCCCCTGGAAGCCCGTGCGCTCAGCCTGTCGGTGAGCTCGGTGGGCTGGTTGGCGTCGGAGATGCGGGTGGACTCGACGGACTGCCGGACGGCGTGGCCGACGGCGTCGGCGTGGGCGTTCCCGCCGCGGCAGCGGCAGCCCTGTCGAGCGCCGCCTTCATCTGGTTCAGGTTGGTCTGGTAGCCGGCGAGGTCGCCCTTCGTCAGGGCTGCCTGCGCTCGTGTCCAGGCAGCCTGTGCGTCGGCGATGGCCTGCTTGACCGTCTGGTTCGGCTGTTGCGTAGGCGGTTTCTCGGTTCCTGGTGGCAGCTCACCGGTGTCGACGTTGGTCTTGAAGACCTTGTTGAGGGCTTCTTGCAGCGTTCCGCCGTAGGCCACGCCGTCACCGAACGACACCAGCACGTACCGCAGGACGGGGTAGGTACCCGCTCCGCTGGTCCGCACCGAGTACACCGGCTGGACGTAGAGCAGACCACCGCCGAGCGGCAGCGTCAGCAAGTTGCCGTACTGCGCTCTTGCGCCGCTGTTCGGCTGGTTGATCGGCAGCAACGCCTGTCTGATGCCTTCGTCGGTCTGGAACTTGTTGTAGACCTGCCCCGGACCAGGTATCTGCAGGTTCCCCGGCAATCGCAGCACCCGGAACTTGCCGTAGTCCGGTGAGGTCGCCTCGGCATCGACGGCAACGAATGCTGTGAGGTTCTCCCGTTCACCGTTCGGTACGTACACCGACGTCAGTGAGAACTTCGGCTCGGTCTGACCGGGCATCCGCAACGAGAGGTAGAAGGGAGGCTGGCTGATATGCGTCGCCGAGTCACTGCCGGACGAGACCGCGGTCGGGTCGTCCGGGACGCGCCACAGGTCGCTGTTCTGGTACCACGTGCCGGCGTCCTCGACGTGGTACTTCGCGAGCAGGTCGCGCTGGACCTTGAACATGTCCTCCGGGTAGCGCAGGTGCGACATCAGGTCGGGCGAGATGTCCGAGCGCGGCTTCACCGTGCCGGGGAACGCCTTCATCCAGGTCTTCAGCACCGGGTCGCTTTCGTTCCAGGCATACAGCTCGACCGAGCCGTCGTAGGCGTTGACGACCGCCTTGACCGAGTTGCGGATGTAGTTGATCTTCTCGCTCGGCTGCTGCGCGATCGTCCCGCGGCCGGTCGTGGTGTCCCGGGTGCTGACGTCCAGGTCGACCTTCTGGGAGTACGGGTAGTTGTCCGACGTGGTGTAGCCGTCGACGATCCAGACCACCTGGCCGTCGACGATCGCCGGGTAGGGGTCACCGTCCGGCGTCAGCCACGGCGCCGCCTTCTCCACCCGCTCGCGCGGGCTGCGGTCGTAGAGGATCTTCGACTCGGGGTTCACCCGGCTGGACAGCAGGATGTTCGCGTCCCGGAACTTCGTTGCGTAGAGCAACCGGTTGGCGAACGAACCGATCGGGACGCCGCCCTTGCCCTCGTAGGTGTTCAGGGTCGGGTCGCCGCCGGACTTGCCCTCCGGTGTGTCGAGCTCGACCGGCTGACCGCCTTCCGGAGCGCCGACGATCGAGTAGTCCGGGGACTGCTCGCCGAAGTAGATCCGCGGCTCGTACTTCCCGAGGTCGCCGGTCGGCGGCAGGTCCTTCTCGGTCCACACCGGGATGCCGCCCTGCGACTGGTTACCGTTCGCGGCGACGACTCCGTAGCCGTGCGTATAGACGGTGTGGTCGTTGTTCCAGTTGCGCTGACCGCCCGGCAGCCGGTCGACCTGGACCTCGCGGACCGCGATGACGGTGTCGTTGACCTTGCCCTTGACCTTGTACCGGTCGACGTCCAGATCGGTCGGGAACGAGTAGAACCCGCGGACCTGCTGGAGCTGCTCGAAGGTCGGACCGATCACGGTCGGGTCGATCAGCCGGATACCGGGCAGCACCTCGGCATCGGCCGCCAACTCCTCCGGCTTGGCCGTCGTCTCCGCCCGGTACTCGGTGACGTCCGCGCCCTCGAGCCCGTACGCCTGACGCGTGGCCTCGATGTTCTTCGTGATGTACGGCGCTTCCTTCACCGGCTCGCTCGGTCGCACCCGCAGCTGCTGGAGCGCAGCCGGCCAGAGGGCGCCGAGCAGGATCGCCGACAGGATCAGCACCACCGTGCCGACGCCGGGAAGCAGCCAGGTCCGGCGGACCACATTGGCGAAGAACAGTCCTGCGCACAGGACCGCGATGACGGCCAGGATCTCCTTGCTGGGCAGGATGGCGTTGTCGCCGGTGTAGGAGACACCGGTGAAGAGCTTGGCGTCAGAGGTCGTCAGACCGTACCGGTCCAGCCAGTAGCTGAAGGCTTTCAGCAGGACGAGCAGCCCGAGCAACACGGAGAACTGCACCTGCGCCGCGCCCGACGCCTTCTGGCCCTTGGCGGACGGGCGGAATCCGCCGTAGAGGTAATGGGTGATGATCGCGGCGACCAGCGAGAGCAGGACGATCGAGTAGCCGAAGCCGAGCAGCACGCGCAGCCACGGGTAGTCGAAGACGAAGAACGCGATGTCCTTGTTGAAGTGCTTGTCGGTGACGCCGAAGGGGGTCCGGTTGCGCCAGGCCAGGAAGACCTTCCACTCCCCCGATGCTGCCGAGCCGCCGAAGATCAGCATCAGGGTCGCGATCACTCCGACCGCGACCTTCCCGTGCTGCTGCAGCAGGTCGCCGTACCGTTCGAACCCCGGACTCGGCGACGGCGCAAGCGCCACCCGCGGGCGGGTGCGGAACGCGACGATGATGTTCGCGACGACGGCCGCGGCCATCAGCAGACCGACGACCACGAACAGCAGCACCCGGGTGCCCAGCACGGTGCTGAAGACCGAGCCGAGGTCCACCGACCGATACCAGAGCCGCTGGGTCCAGACATCGGTGAACACGCTGAAGAGGATCAGCAGGACGATCAGTGTGGCGATCGTCGGCAGCAGGGCACGGGGGCGCCCGCCGCTGCGCCGTGGTCTCCGGGCGGCGGGCTCCTCCGGCATGTCGTAGACGCCGTCGCTCATGGTTTCTCCTCGTCGTCGCTCATGCCGTCGACCCCAGGACCTTCACCCGACCGGCTGCCGACCGAAGGTTCGAATGTCAAAGACAGTACTTCGCACAGCGTGGGGACCAAGTCGACGCCGGTGAGCACCGCGCTGTCCTCGTCGTGGGCGCGCAGCCGGACGGCGCCGAACCGGTCGCCCTCACGCAGCACCGCGGCGACCATCCGGACCTCGTGCCGGCGCGGATCGCTCCCGGCCAGCCGGGCCAGTTCGGCGTCCGACTCGACACTGGACAGCCCGGACTCGGCCGCCGCCGGCAGCACGATCCGCTCGATCGCCAACGCACAGCCGGCGACACCGTCCGGCCACTCGATCCGGCCGAGGGTGTCGGCGAGATGCTCGTCCTCCACCCCGCCGGGGAGCTCGCCCTGCGCGACCGGCGTCAGCGGCTGGGACGCGTCCTCGGCACCGAGCTCGGCGGCGAGCTGCGGCTCCGCGCGGAGCAGTTCCGCGGTCGGGACCAGCGCGAACAACTGCGCGGGCTGGTCCCAGCCCGCGCTGCTCACGTGCTTCTCGATCTCGATCACCGCGCGGCTCAGCGCGTCGGACGGCAGCATGCCTACGGAATCCATGCCGGCAGCTCTCCCCTTCGGTTCGCCGGTTCGTACAAACGACTCATTGGCTGCACGACGGGACCTCGCCCTTCCCGTCGGCGACCGCTTTCAGGGCGCTGATCGCGTCGTTCAGCGTGCTGATCTTCACCAGCTGGATGCCCTTCACGTCCGCGTGCAGCGCGGCCGCGCAGTTCGGCGCCGGGACCAGGAACACCGTCGCGCCGTCGTTGCGGGCGCCGGCGATCTTCTGCTGGATACCGCCGATCGCGCCGACCTGGCCGAGCGCGTCGATCGTGCCGGTTCCGGCGACGTGCTTGCCGTTCAGCAGCGCGCCCGGGGTCAGCTTGTCGTAGATGGCCAGCGCGAACGCGGTGCCCGCGCTCGGACCGCCGATGTCCTGCCCGAGGTTGACCGTCACCTTCACCTGCGAGTCGACACCGATCGTGATGCCGACCATCGGCCGGGTCTCATCGCCCGGGGTCGCGGCCGTCTTCAGCTGGACGGTCTGCTCGGCGGTGCCGCGGCGGATCAGGAAGGTGACGTTCTCGCCCACCTTGTGCTTGCGGACGAACTCGCCGACCTGCGGGACCTGCGTCACCGGCTGACCGTCGACGGCCAGCACGATGTCGCCCGGCTTCAGCTTTCCTTCGGCCGGCGACTTCTCCGCGACCGTCGACACCTTCGTGTGGAACGGGACGTTCGCCGCCTGCAGTGCCGCGGCGACCGCGCTGTCCTGCGAGCCGGTCATCTCGGCGGTGTTCTGCTGCTCGACCTCGTCGGCGCTCTGGTCCGGCGGATAGATGATGTCGCGCGGGAACAGGTCGTGGTGCGGGTCGAGCCAGTTCCGCATCGCCTGCGGCAGGGTCAACTGACGGTCCGGAGAGGTCACGGACACCGTGGTCAGATCGAGCTGCCCCGACGTCGGGAACGTCTCGTGACCGGTGATCTCGATGACCGGCTTGTTCTTCGACGCCCCCAGCGTGTCCTTGACCGGACCGGGGCTGAACGAGACGAACGGCACCGGGAAGGCGGTGACCAGCCCCAGCGAGACGACGAGCACGACGATCGAGGTGACCAATGTGGCGGTACGACGTGTCACGAACCCTGCCCTGCGATCTTGGAGCCGGAGCCACGGACCTCGGAAGAGACCGGCTGATGGATACGACGACCGAGGCCGCGACGACGTTCCGGAGTGGCCCGCGGGCCGGGCGCGGCGAGCGCGGCGTTGAAGCGACGGAAGTCCTCGACCGAGGCGAAGGCGCCGCCGGACCGGCGCGGCTCACGGCTGCGCCAGCCGCGCCAGGCGGCCCAGCACATCGCCAGCAGCGTGGCGGTCAGCGGAAACGCCAGCCACGCCAAAACCTTCATCCGGCCACCTTCATGCGCCCAGCGTACGGGTCAGTGAGCGCCGACCCACTCGCTGCCACCGTCGCTGAAGCTCTGGTGTTTCCAAATCGGGACCTCGGCCTTGAGGTCGTCGATGAGTCGCCGGCACGCGGCGAACGCCACATCGCGGTGCGCCGCGGCCACCGCCACGATCACCGCGGCGTCCCCGATCACCAGGTCCCCGGTGCGGTGTACGGCGGCCAGCGCGGTCACCGCTGGATCGTCGCAAACACGCTGCGCGACCTTCCGCAGGTGCTCCAGCGCGTCCGGGTGGGCCTCGTAGCTCAGGCGGTCGACCGGCTTGTCCTGGTCGTGGTTGCGCACTGTGCCGATGAAAAGCGCAGTTCCGCCCGCCGTCGGATCCGCGACCGCGGCCAGCACCTCGTCGCTGGACAGCGCACTCTCGCGGATGTCCAGCAGCCTGATCGCGTCGCTCATCCGTTCCTCATTCCCGCCGTGTCCCCACACACCATTCCATCCCGCGCCGCAATTCTCCCTCCCGCCCGCCGATTCCCGGACACCACCTCCCGTTCGGGGGCGTTCGGAGACTGCGGTGCGTGGTCCGGCGTGCACCGGGAGAGACTGTTGCCTTCCTCACCTACCCGCCATCCGCCGGCCGCCCCGGGTTCGCGCTCTGCCTGCGGCGAACAGAGGCGGCGATGCGTTCGCCGGACGAGGAACTGGTCGACGGAACCAGTACGTTGGAGTAGTACGCCCCACCCGCACAGGAAGGCCCTCCGATGAGCGACGAACCGGACAACCCGTTCAAGGGAACGCCGTTCGAGGCCATGTTCCAGCAGTTCTCCGGTGCGGCCGGCGCGGGCGGCACCCCGGACCTGAACGCGATCTTCGCCCAGGTCCAGCAGTTGCTCAGCGGTTCCACCGACGGCAAGCCGGTGAACTGGGATCTCGCCAAGGACATCGCCCGCAAGACCGTCTCCACCGCCGGCGACCGGTCGATGACGTCGACCGACGGCGATCGGGTCGCGGACGCGGTCCGGCTCGCCGAGCACTGGCTCGACGACGCCACCACGCTGCCCGAGGTGTCCGCCACCTCCGCGGCCTGGAGCCGCGCGGAGTGGGTCGAGAACACGCTCCCGGTTTGGCAGACGATCGTCGACCCGGTCGCGGAACATGTCGCCGGTGCGATGGGCAACGCGCTGCCCGCCGAGGCGCAGCAGTTCGCCGGCCCGATGGCCGGGATGCTGCGGCAGCTCGGCGGTTCCGTCTTCGGAGCGCAGGTCGGCCAGGGACTCGGGGAGCTCGCCGGCGAGGTCGTCAGCTCGTCCGACATCGGGCTGCCGCTGGGCCCGACCGGCCAGGCGATCCTGCTGCCCGACAACATCGCCAAGTTCGCCGAGGGGCTCGGACTGACCGACGAGGACGTCCGGCTGTACCTCGCGTTGCGTGAGGTCGCCCACCAGCGGCTGTACGCCGGGGTGCCGTGGCTCCGTCAGCACCTGCTCGCCGCGGTCGCCGACTACGCGGCCGGGATCGAGGTCGACACCGGCAAGATCGAGCGTGCGATGGCCGACATCGACCCACAGAATCCGGAGGCCATGCAGGAGGCGCTCGCCGGCGGCCTGTTCGAGCCCGAGGACTCGGAGCAGCAGAAGGCAGCCCTCGTCCGGCTCGAGACCACGCTGGCCCTGGTCGAAGGCTGGGTCGACGACGTCGTACGCGAGGCCACCAAGGATCGGATGCCCGCCGCGGTCCAGCTCGCCGAGACGGTTCGGCGCCGCCGCGCCGCCGGGGGTCCGGCCGAGCAGACGTTCGCGACCCTCGTCGGTCTGCAGCTGCGCCCCCGCCGCCTCCGCGACGCCGCGAACCTCTGGGCCGCCGTCCGCGACGCCCGCGGCGTCGAAGGCCGTGACAACCTCTGGTCCCACCCGGACCTGATGCCGAGCACCGGCGACCTGGACGACCCCATCGGCTTCGCGCAGCACGCAGGCGAACTCTCCGACATCGACATCAGCGACTTCCTCGACGCGGAGACTCCCGAGCCGCCGACCGAGGACGACGGCGACAACCCCGCCAAGTAGCTGCGGCGTTCTCCACACCCCCGCCTGAGTGTGTCCAGGCGGGGGTGTGGAGACTTGCGGAATGCTTCATGCCGACGCAGTCGAGGTCTTGAAGAGTTGGCACGCGCCCGACGCCGAGCAGGAAGAGCTGCGGGCGCACTACCTGCACCACCTCTCGACCCACCCGGACGGAATGTGGCGCAGCTGCCGCCCGGAGCACGTGACGGCGAGCGCGCTAGTTGTCGATGCTGCCGGCCGAAATACCCTGCTGACCCTGCACAAAACAGTCGGCCGCTGGCTCCAACTAGGCGGCCACTGCGAACCCGGCGACACCACCCTGACCGGCGCCGCCCTCCGCGAAGCAACTGAGGAATCCGGCCTGTCATCCCTCACCGTCAGCAGCGAACCCCTCCAACTCTCCCGCCACCTACTGGAAGCAGGCGGCTGCGCGGGCGCCTACCACCTCGACGTCCAGTTCCTGGTCACCGCGACATCCACGGAATACGTCGTCAGCGAGGAATCCCACGACCTCGCCTGGTTTCCCCTCGACGCCCTCCCGCCGGACACGGACTGCTCCGTCCAGGAACTGGCCTCCCGCGCACAACATCACCTCGCTCAGCACTGACCACGCCGCCGCTGAGCTCCTGGGACCACAAGATGTGCGGCTTCGTCAGCTGGTGAGGCGAGGAGTGCAAGCGATGCTCGGTCTCGCGGATCTCAGCCGCACTCCCCCGATCACTATCGCCCTGCGCCCGCAGGTCCGAGCACAGCTGTCCCGGCGATCCCCCCGTTCCCTCCTTCGTGGCCCTGCAACGCGGCTCCCGGCCTCCGGTCCGACATGACTCTTCCCCCTGTAGCTCGCATGATCCGGGGGGTGCTGTCACCGGGCCGGAGGCATCGGTAGACCGCCGCAGGCGAAACAGTCAGCTGAGCCTCGGGTCCGCCATCAACACCACGCGATTGGCTGCGGGATCGAACCCGAGCACCGGATGCCCGTTGTCGCCCTCGGCCGTCATGACCACCGGCTTGCCAAGCCTGCGGCCCACAGCGGCGAAGAACCCGCACAGGATGTCCACTCTTTCCTGGCCCTGCAGCTCGCGAACGTCGACATCGAAGTCGATCTCTTCGGCCGACATCGGACGGAATATCGCCAGCACATCCGGGACCGGCCAGACCCGCAGATCGACAGTGTCCGCATCGGCCGGACGCATCAGCACCTCCGCCGCTGACGGCAGTGGCCCAGCGACGCCGCCTACCGAGTACTCCCACGCCCATCCGCTCGACCGGGTCAGATCGAACACCGCCTGCCAGTCCTCGACCGAGGTTCCCGCCACGGACACGTCCGGCAGAGCACCCATCAGGTCAGGGTCGAAGAAGGTCCTGACGTCGTCCCACAGCAGATCCGGCATCCCGCCATGCTGCCCGCCAACACCCCGCGAACGCAGCCAGATTTCCTTGACGAACCCATAGGAGCACCCCCGCGTCCCCCGTCGCCCTGCGATCCCGCTGCGTAGCAGAACCACCCGCTCGTCCAGCGCTTCCAGCTGTTCCCGCCGTACGACAACTCGCAGGCCTGCCCGTCGTACTGCACCCCCGTGCCCCCGCTGCTACTGCGTCCCACCCTCACCTGCACATCCCCGTGCACCCGATCGCGCTGTGCCCGCAGGGTGCGAGCACAGCTCCCCAGCAATCCCCCGTGTGTGCCCCCCAATCGCCCTGCGATCCCGCTCCGTGGCAGAACCACCCGCTCGTGCATGCTTACAACTGTCCTCGCCGTACGACAACTCCCGGGCCTGCCCGTCCTACTCCCCCCGCTGCTAATGCGTCCCACCGTCGCCCGCACACCCCCATGCACTGGATCGCGCTGTGCCCGAGGGTTCGAGCACAGCTCTCCCAGCAATCCCCCCCGTGTCCCCCATTGCCCTGCGATTCCGCTCCGTGCCCGAGCCACCTGCTCGTGCAGGGCTTTCAGCTGTCCTCGCCGTACGACATCGCTAAGGCATGCCCGTCGTACGGCCCCCGTGCTTCCCTTCGGATACTGCGTTCAGCCGTCCCGTGTGCCCCGTGTGCCTGCGGGGTGCGGGCACAGCTTCCCCAACTGGTCCCCTCCGTCGCGATGCCCGTGCTGCGAATCCCCCGTGGGTGCTGCGTTTCAGCCGCCGCCGCATTCCCCGTGCACTGGATCGCGCTGTGCCCGCAGGTGCGAGCACAGCTCCCCCAGCATCCCCCGTTTCCCCCATTGCCCTGCGATCCTGCTCCGTACCCGAGCCACCTGCTCGTGCAGGGCTTACAACTGCCCTCGCCGTACGACGTCTCCTAGGCCTGCCCGTCGTACTGCGCCCCCGTGCTCGTTGCGGTGCCGTCCCCCAGACGGCACTGCGTTTACGGTCGTGCGGTTCCCCCGTGGTGCTGCGATCCCCGTTCCCCCGTGCGTTCCCCATCGTTCTCTTGCCCGGACCGCATCCCCCGGTGCGGTCGGGTTGTTGTCGTCGGGTGCCGCCCCTGAACGGCATCGGCGATCGGTGTTGCTCCCCGTTGCATGGTGAACGAGCGGGTTCGGGGAAGGTGACGGGTCAGGCGTGACGAAGTTGGGATCTTGTGGCGTCCCAGCCTTCCAGCCCTGGATCCAGTCGCGCTATGTCAGCGTTCGATCGCAGACGGTGCCAGCCCGGGCCGATCGCGACCGCATGCCGACGTGGTTTACGGGCTTCGAGCAGCGCCAGCGGGGTGTCGAAGGTCGGCGCGAGGTCGGTGATCCAAGAAGCGACCGGAGACCCGACCCCGATGGCGACGAGCGAACCGTCCTCGGCCGGCGTGACCGCGATGTCGGCGTGGCTCAGCGCCCGGAAGAGCTTGCCGATCAACAGCCCGGGAAGATCGGGTACGTCGTACGAGACGGCAACCACCGCCGCAGCCGGCCCGACCACCTCGACCGCATGCAAGACGGGCCGGTCAGGATCGACGGCGTACGCCGGTGTGCCGGGCCAGGTCAGCGCGCTCATCTCAGCCACCGCGGCGTCGTCGCCGGCGACGGCGACCGCCACATCGACCCGGTCGAGGGCGGCGAGCACCTCGTACGTGTCCTCCGCCAAGGCCAGCCGCCACTTCTCCGGATCTCGTCCCGGCGGCGCCCACGTCCCGACCGCAGGCACGACGACAACGACCACCCGCCGATCAACGGCATCGCCCACATCGGAGCCGTCGGTCGCACTCATGCCGGAGCGCTCGTCGCGTCGTAGAGGGAGCGGGCAGTCTGAACCTCAGGCATGTGCGTCTCGGCCCAGGACTTGATGGCCGCGATAAGTGGCATCAGCGTGCCACCCAGCGGCGTGAGCTCGTAGTCGACGCGTACCGGAACGGACGGAGTGACCGAGCGGGTAAGAAGGCCGTCGCGTTCCAGCGAGCGGAGAGTCTGGGTCAGCATCTTCTGGCTGACCCCGGCGATACGGCGCGACAGGTCGGAGTAGCGCTGCGGCCCGTCCGCGAGAGCGGTCAGCACCAGCGTCACCCACTTGTCGCTGATCCGGTCGAGCAGTTGCCGAGCCGGGCAGGTCGCCAGGAACGCGTCGTACTCGCGAGCGGCCTCCTCCCGGAGCTGAGCTGCAGTACGGGTCGGCATGGCTCTCCTCGTCGTGCGATACGCACTCCGAAGTGCGTACTTCCCGTCAGAGAGTAACTCTCCCAGGGTGATGCCCAAGCCCACATCGAAAGAGAGACATCATGCGCGCACTGGTCGCCCGGAAGCTCGCCGGCCCCGACGCCATCCAGCTGATCGAGACCCCCATACCTGAACCAGCCGAAGGTCAGGTGCGGATCAAGGTAGCCGCGGCCGCGGTCAACCCGGTCGACGTGGCCGTCAGCGCGGGCCTCCTGGTCCAGTCCGGCTTAACCGCCGCCCGCGACCAGTTCGGCCTCGGCTGGGACGTGGCGGGAACAGTGGACGCCGGCGACCTCCCGCCAGGTACGGCGGTGATCGGGCTGGCCGACCTGCTCGGCCGACCGCTGAAGACGCACGCGGAGTACGTCGTCCTGGACACCGACGCCGTCGCAAAGGCTCCCGCGGGCATGGAGCTGATCCCCGCGTCGACATTCGCCCTCAACGCCTCGACAGCACTCCAAGCCCTGCGCGCCTTCGAAGGCGGCCAGACAATCTTGATCACCGGCGCAGCAGGCGGCGTCGGTGGCTACGCGGTCGAGCTCGCCAAGCACTTCGGCTTGACCGTGATCGCCACCGCCGGCGACCAGGACGAGGACTTGGTACGACGCCTCGGCGCGGACCACTTCATCGCCCGCTCGAAGGACCTACCGACCGAGGTACGCCGAATCGTCCCGGCCGGCGTGGACGGACTGGTCGACGCCGCGGTCCTCGGAATCGCCGCCCAAGAAGCAGTCCGCAACCGCGGTCGGCACGTCCATCCACAAGGCGGTCCGCGGCCGCCGCAGCTCCGCGGCATCACGGTCGAGCAGCTCTTCGTCCAGTCGAGCCGCGACGATCTCGAACAACTCGTTCACCTCGCGGAGTCAGGTGTGATCTCGACCCGCGTTGCCGACACGTATCCGCTCGAGGATGCCGCGACGGCGTACAAAAGGCTGGCCAAAGGCGGCGTGCGCGGCCGCCTCGTCATCGTTCCCTAGGCGATGGCCGGCAGTTCGGCGGTGATCAGGCCGAGGCGAAGCGCCGTCATGATCGCGTTGGCCCGGTTCGTCGCGCCGAGCTTTTCGTAGAGGCGGGCGACGTACGTCTTCGCGGTGGAAAGGCTGACGAACATCGCGCCTGCGATCGCCGGGACCGACAGCCCGTCGGCGAGCAGGCGCAGAACCTCCTGCTCACGCCCGCTGAGCGACAGCGCGCAGCCCTTCGCGACCACGCGGCCGCGGCGGGCCAGCGCGGGCGCGAGGCCGGTCGCGGTGAACGAGGACGCGGCGACGGCGGCATGCCGGATCGCTCCGAGCAGTTCGGTGTTCGGAGCGGTCTTGGCGACGAAGGCGGAAGCCCCGTTCTCCAGGGCCCGGAAGAGTACGTCATCCTCATCCTGCGAAGTCAGCACCACGATCCCCAGTGCGGGGTGGCGATCGCGCAGCTCGCGCGCGACGCGCAGGCCGTCGGCGTCCGGCAGCATCACGTCCAGTACGACGACGTCCGGGCGGGCGGAGGCGACCAGCGCCCCCGCCTCGGACGCGAGGCCACACTCACCGACGATGCTGATGTCGGCGTCGGCACTGACCAGCCGGATCAGCCCGTACCTGGTCAGTGTGTGGCCGTCGATGACGACGACGGTGATCGAACCGTTCATGATGTGCCCCCGTGAGACCCCTCAGCACAGAGTGACGAATTTCACCTGCTGTAACTGAAATCGCCCGGAGGCCACAGCCCGTTACGCGAATCAAGCAGGTGTTTTCCACCCACTTGGTTGAACGCTTGGTTACCAACTTCCGGAGTGCGCAAGGGCCGCTGCGGGACGCTCCTGCTCGATCAGACCGAGGCGCAGACCGGCCATGATCGCCTGGGCCCGGTTCGACGCGCCGAGCTTCTGGTAGAGCCTCGCGACGTACGTCTTCGCCGTCGAATGGCTGACGTACATGCTGGTTCCGATCGCGGCGACGGACAGGCCCGCGCCGAGCAGGGCCAGGACCTCGTTCTCGCGCGGGCTCAGCATCGCCTTGGCGCCGGCGGCCTGACGTCGCGCGAGCGCCTGGCCCAGGCCGCTGGCGCTGAACGAGCCGGCGGCGACGGCCGCGTGGCGGATCGCCGCGAGCACCTCGGCCGCGGGCGCGGTCTTGGCGACGAACGCCGACACACCCATCTCCAGGGCCCGGAACAGCACGTCGTCCTCGCCGTTCGACGTCAGCAGCACGATCCCGAGACCGGGATTGCGGTCGCGGAGCTCGCGGGCCGCCCGCAGCCCGTCGACGTCCGGCAGTGCGGTCTCGAGGACGACGACGTCGGCCGCGGTGGTCGCAACGATCGCGGCCGCCTCCGCGCCGAGGCCGGTCTCGCCGACGACGACGATGTCCGGTTGGGCGCTCGCCAGGCCGATGAGCCCGAAGCGCGTGAGGGTGTGGCCGTCGACGACGACGCTCTTGATTTGATGACTCATTGTGTTCCTCCCCGTGTTGTCGTCACCCTAGGTAACGGAAATACGGAGCGACTAGGGACTTTGGTCCCTAGTACGAGGGACTCAGCAGGGTCCCGTACCAGCTCGCCACCGGGGCAGCCGCAAACACCGCGAGGAGCACGCCGCCGATCATGAACGGACCGAACGGCAGTGCGGTCTTGCGCCCGCCGCGGCCGGCCAGCATCACAGCGACGCCGACGACCGCCCCGAGCAGGAACGCCGCGAACGCGCCGATCACGAATGTCTGCCAGGAGAGGAACGCCAGTACGCCGCCGACGAGGCCGGAGAGCTTGACGTCACCCCAGCCCATCCCGGCCGGATACGCGACGACCACGAGCAGGTAGAACCCGAACAACACCGCCCCGCCGATCACAGCCCGCGCGAGCGCCCACCAGTGGTGCTCCCACGCGGCAGCGCCGGCCAGTAGTGCCAGCAGGACCGGGTACGACGGCACCACGATCGCGTTGGGCAACCGCCGTACGTCGAGGTCGATCAACGCGAGCGCTACCCCCGTACCGGCGAACCAGAGGTACGCCGGAAGTACCGCGACCGTGTCGAACCGCAAGGCGATCGCGGCGAACAGGAGCCCGGTCGCGAGCTCCACCAGCGGATATCGCACGCTGATCGGCAACCGGCAGTCCGCGCATCTCCCCCGCAACAGGACCCACCCGACCACGGGCACGTTGTGCCTGGCACGCACGAGACTGTCACACCGCGGACAGTGCGACGGCGGATTCACCACCGACTCGCCTCGCGGCACGCGGTACACCACCACGTTCAGAAACGACCCGACTGCCAGCCCGAGCAGCCCGGCGAACAGCGCGATCATCCTGGCCTCGACCAACTGAGCACGGTCACTTGCCGGTGTCCGGGGCTCGGTGTCATCGGATTGGAGTCGACCAGGGCGACCTTCGACCGCAACGCCGGCGTGCCACCCGTCGAGCACGGTCCTGGTCCGGAGCAGATGTACGTCGACAGGTAGAGGCTGAACACGAAGCCTGGCGAATCGTCCGGCACCTCGATGACCGGCCCGCCGAACGTGAAGCTGCCGGTGACCTTGACCCACAACGACCGCGAGACGACCCCGAAGCGGAAGACCTGCTCCTCGGCGTTGTTGAGCGTGATGTCCAGGACGGCCTTCGGCGTGTACGTCGTGCCCTGGACATAGAACAGGCTGTCGTTGGACTGGGCGCTGACGACCGCGCAGGTCGACGCGTTGCCGACCCCGGTGTACGGCGTGTTCGTGATGCAGCCGGAGCCGCCGCGCAGGGTCGGGGTGACGACGGTCAGCTCGAGCCTCAGCGTGTCGAGCATCTCGGTGCCCTTGTGCTTCACGCCCGCCGAATAGGTGAGCTTGGTTCCGGAGAGATTGCCGCTGGTGACGAGCTGCGCGAGCGTGCCGAGGCCGCTTTGGAGTACGTCGATCGACTCGGTGTGCATGGCGGTGTCGCCGTACGACGGGACCGTGACGCTGAACGGCGTACCGTTCGTCGGCTCGAGTCGAACCGAGAGAATGTCCTGTGTCGATCCTGCCGTGTTCCCGTGGACGACGATCAACTTGGCGGCGGTGAGCACCGAGCCTGTCGGGATCGCGGTCGGTGGCGTGTAGCCCGACACCTTCACCGTCCCGGTCTCGTTGCTCGCACTCGTCTTGACCCACGTCGCGCTCTTGCCGTCGGCCAGACCGATCCAGCCGGGGTTGTTCGTGAACGCGCCAGGGTCGTCGACCGTCGTCATGCTCAGCGCGTTGGTGCCGGTCCACGCCGTCGGGGTGTCCGCGCCGGTGGTCTGGCCGTAGATCGCGATCGGCGCCCTGTCGGTGTGGTACGAACCGCAGATCTCCGCGTGCCCCTTGTTGACCACGAGTTGGCTGTCGCCGCCGAAGACGAACTGGACACCGACGGCGCCCGCGTCGTTGATCGGGTTGTCGCACGCGCCCGGGATGGCGGGCATCACCGGCGGCTTGGCGATGATGGTGCCGGCGGCGTTGGTCGGCGTACCGCCGATCAGGGTCCCGTTGTCGATCGTCCAGATGTTCGAGCCGGACGGGAGCAAGGGGTTGGAGTTGGTGCCGCTGTTGCGGAAGTCGAAGTAGTAGGTGCCCGGCTTGAACCACCAGGTGCTGTCCTTGCACGCGCTGCTGCTCTTCATCATGGCGCTCAGCCCGACGGCGTCGTCGTACGTGCCCGGCTCGAACGTGACGACCGTGCCGCGGGTGGTGCAGGCCGGCAGGTCGCGGTGCGGCGGCGGTGCACTCGCATCGGAGGCGTAGTTCGGGTCGTCGCCGAGCCCATTGGCGGCGCTGCCGATGGTGCACGCCGTACCGATGCTCTGGATCGTTCCCGTGCAGGAGCCACGTGCCCAGACGTTGGCATTCGTGTTCAGGATGCCTTTGACCACATTGATGTTGGAGTTCGAGAACACGTTGCCGTGCACGCGGAACGCGGACCCGGTGCTCGGCTGGGTGATGTTCAGACCGTCCTCGCCGGCGACCTTGCCCAGCGTCAGGATGGCGTTGCCGGGCCGGTTGCAGTTCGACAGCGACGGGCACTGGATCAGGACCTTCTTCGGGTCGGCCTCACAGGTGACCGCGGCGGAGTCGCTACCGTGGAAGTTGGGCAGTTGGAGCGTGTCGCTGGAGCCGAAGCAGTACTGGCCGGTGTTGTGGTTGTAGCTGCTGTTGCGCAGGTTGTTGATCGCGGCCTGCATCGCACCGTCGGCGTTGTAGGTGTCCGCGACCTGGTCGCGCAGGCCGACCGTCGTCCGCACACTGGTGTCCGACAACGTGAGCAGCGCGGACAGGCTGAGTGCGATCACGGTGATCACGATCAGCGCCAGGACGAGCGCCGCGCCCTCGTCCCCGCGAGCACGCGCGCGGGCGATGCGGTCTTTCATTGCTGCCTCCGCTGACCGGTGAGAGTGATCGGGTAGTCGCCGACGGACGCCCGCGTGACCTGGAACGCCATGGAGATCTGGTCGGGTACGTCGGCCGCCTCGCAGGCGCTCGAACACGTCACGGCCACGCTCCCCGGCTTCACGTTGTGCGCAACCACGATGTCGGTGCCCGTGGTGGCAGGGCCGATGCACTTGACCCGGTGCAGCTCACTGACGACGCCGACCGGCTTCAGGTAGTAGGCCACGACGTTGGTGGACGCATCTGTCTTGGAGGCGTCCCACACGTCCGAGAGGAACCGGACCACGGCAGTCGAGGACCCGCAGGTGTAGCCACCTTCGTTGTACGCCGCACCGAGTTGCACGGACTGCTTGAACGGCACCGAGCTCGCACTTACGGCCGCCCAGTCCCGCAGTCCCACCTCAGCAACGTCGCGCGCGAAGTACGACGAACTGATCTGCGCGTCGTGCGACAACTCCAGCCGGTCGGACGTGTCTGTGGTGTTGCGAAAGGCGCCGATGACGACGTTCGCCAGCGGCACCGTGATGACGGCGAGGATCGCGACGGCGACGAGCAACTCGACCAGGGTGAACCCCTCGTCGGTACGGCGGCGGGTCAGCATGTCGTGTCCAATCCGCACGGCTTCCGCAGTACGACGTCCACTCGCTCGGTCGCGCGGCCGTCGCTGCTGGCGACCTGGATCGTCAACTGCTGCAGGCCGAGGTCGGACGAGCAGCTCGACTGCCATGAGCTGCCGTTCCAGTACCGGACCGTCCCGGCGACAACGCTCGGCGTGAACCCGGACGGCGCGCTGAAGGCCGGCACCAGAGCGTCGGGCTTGTACGACGTGGCGCTCGCACACGGCACGTAGTGCTCGTCAGCAACCGAGGTCTGGATCGCCTCGGCGTAGTCGCGGACCGCTGTGCCGGCGGTCGCCTGTTTGCGGTGTACGTCGGAGATCAGGACGCTGGTGACCAACCCGGCCATGATCGCGACCACGGCGATGCCCATGATGGCGACCGCGATCAGCAGCTCGAGCAGTGATTCGCCCTGCTCCCCACGCGCCTCGCTCATGACTGGACCTGGCGGAAGATGCCGTACATCGCGGACACCAGGGCGACTGCGACGAAGCCGACGATCAGGCCCATGAGCACGATGACCAGCGGCTCGAACAGACCGATCAGCTTCTTCAGCTTGTAGTCCAGCTCGCCCTCGTAGTACTCGGCCGTGACCTCGAGCTGCGTGTCCAGTGTGCCGGTGTCCTCACCGACCAGCATCATCTGCGCCGCGGTCTTGGGGAACAGTTTGGTCGCGGCCAGTGGACGAGCGAGACCCTCTCCCTCCAGCAGGGCCTCGCCCGCCACGCCCAGCGAGCGCCGGAACACCAGGTTCGGCAACGAACCGGTGGCGACGCGGAGCGCTTCCGGCAGCTGCACGCCCGCACCGACCATCGATGCGAGGATGCGGCAGAAGCGCTCGACCAAGGCGAACTGGATCGTGCCGCCGAGCACCGGCAGCGCGAGAAACACCTTGTCGCGCAGGTAGCGACCGCCGTGCGTCTGCACGACACCGAAGATGAGCAGCGCCAGTACGGCGACTCCGCCGCCGAGCGCCCACCACCACGCGGTCAGGAAGTCCGTGACCGCGAGCAGCATCCGGGTCGGCAGCGGCAGCGTCGCGTGCAGGCTGGCGAAGAAGTCCTTGAACCGCGGCAGCACGAACGCCGCGAGCACGATCACCGTGACCATCGACATCACCGCCACGATCGACGGATAGATCATCGCTTGCTTGACCTTGCGCCGGGCCTCGAGGTCGCGCTCGAGGTACGTCGCGAGCTGCTGCAGCACCGTGTCCAGCTGCCCGCTCAGCTCGGCCGAGCGGAGGATGCCGCGATAGAACTCCGGGAAGATCTTCGGGTGCCGGTCGAAGCAGTCCGAGAGCTTCTCGCCGCCGCGCAGACCGTGCTCGACCTCGGCCATCATCCGCCGGAC
The DNA here is from genome assembly GCF_040655315.1 of Kribbella sp. NPDC050459. Lineage (NCBI taxonomy): Bacteria > Bacillati > Actinomycetota > Actinomycetes > Propionibacteriales > Kribbellaceae > Kribbella > Kribbella sp. NPDC050459. The sequence continues at coordinate 228,241 of NZ_JBFAJQ010000002.1, forward strand.
CGACGCGTTGTCGGCCTCCTCGCCGAGCGAGTGCACCGCGTCGATCAGCGGCAGGCCGGCCTTGATGAAGGCGCCCAGCTGCCGTGACAGGTGCATCACCTCCTCGCGCTTCACGCGGCGCGGCGTGATCTCGAGCTGCAGGACGCTGCGCTTCTCGGTGACCCGGATGTCGCGCAGCTCGAGCTCGTACAGCGCCAGCTCGGCGTCCTCGCGGCTCTCCGCCTTGGTCGTGCCCTTCGCGACCTGGCCGTCCGGCGCGGTCGCGACGTACGCGTACTTGGTCATCGGTCAGCTCCCGACCATGTAGATGGACCGCATGACCTCGCCGATGGTGGTGACGCCCGCCTCGGCGAGCCGGATGCCCTCCTCGGTCAGCGTCCGCATGCCTTCGTAGCGGGCCACCTTGCGGATCTCGTCGTGCGCGGCGCGGTCGACGACCAGCTCGCGGATCGCGTCCGACACCGGCATCAGCTCGTAGACGCCGGTCCGCTCCAGGAACCCGGTGTGCGCGCAGAAGTTGCAGCCCGCGCCGCGGACGAACCCGTCGTCGGGCGTTCGGCCGCCGGCGGCCGCGAGGAACGCGAGCTCCTCGGCCTTCGGTACGTAGTACTCGCGGCAGTTCGTGCACACCCGGCGGACGAGGCGCTGGGAGACCACAGCGGTGACCGAGGACGCGATCAGGAACGTCTCGATTCCCATGTCCAGCAGGCGGTGCAGCGCTGTCGCCGCGTCGGTCGCGTGCAGCGACGAGAGCACGAAGTGGCCGGTCAGCGCGGACTGTACGGCGATCCGCGCGGTCTCGATGTCGCGGACCTCGCCGACCAGGATCACGTCCGGGTCCTGCCGCAGGATCGACCGCAGACCGCCGGCGAACGTGATACCGGCTGCCTCGTTGATCTGGATCTGGTTGATCGAGTCGAAGGTGTACTCGACCGGGTCCTCGATCGTCATGATGTTGCGCTCGGGACTGTTGATCTCGCCGAGCGACCCGTAGAGCGTGGTGGTCTTGCCGCTGCCGGTCGGCCCCGCGCAGATGACCATGCCGTACGGCGCATGCAGCAGACCCGAGTACGTCGCGGCCATGTGGTCCGGCATGCCGAGCTGCTCCAGCCGGAACAACGGACGGCTCTTGTCGAGCAACCGCAGGACGACCTTCTCGCCGCCGACCACCGCGGTCGTGGAGACGCGGATGTCGACCGGGCGTCCCTCGACGTCCATGCTGATCTGACCGTCCTGCGGGCGACGACGCTCGACGATGTTGAGGTCGGCGAGGATCTTGATCCGGCTCACCACGGCCGGGCCGATCGACCCGGGCAGTTCGAGTACGTCGTGCAACGCGCCGTCGATCCGGTACCGGACGCGGACACGGTCGCCGTGCGGCTCGATGTGTACGTCGGACGCCCGGTCCCGCAACGCCTGCGTGATGACGAGCTGCACGACCTGGACGACGGGAGCGTCGTCGTTCGCGCCGGGCGCCTCGTCGCGGATGTCCTTGCGGACCGCGTCGCGGGCCTCGAACACCTTGACGCGGTCGTCGATGCCGGTCAACGCGCGGTACGCCGTACCGATGGCGTGCAGCACGTCGGTCGGTGCGGCGAGCTCGAGAACGACCCGGCGGCCGAGTGCAGCCTGCAGCTCGTCGAGGACCGACGGGTCGGCGACAGCCACCGCGACGACGTCCTCGCGGACCTCCAGCGGTACGGCGACCAAGTTGCGAGCCGTTCGTTCGTCGAGGAGTGCGGCCGCGGCCGGATCAGGGCTGGTGGTCCGCAGGTCGGCGAGGCCGAGGTTGTGCTGCTCGGCGAGGTGACGGGCGCGGGTGCGCTCGATATGCAGGTCCTGCTCGGTGGCGGCCGGGATGATCTCCGGGCGCGGGCTCGGTACGGCGTGCCGGGGTTCGGGCCGGTCGGCCTTGCGAAGCTTCATGCCGGCACCCCCGCCCGCAGCCGCGGCCGCGCCTCGATGTCCTTCGGGTAAAGGCTGCGCGCGGCCGCGTCGTCGTACGTGACGACACCGTTCTGCACGAGCGTCGACAGCGACTGTTCGAGCGTGAGCATGCCGTCGCGCTGACCGGTGACGACCGAGTTGCGCAGCTGGTGCGTCTTGCCTTCCTTGATCAGGTTGCGGACGGCGGCGTCGGCGACCATCACCTCGTACGCCGCGACCAGTCCGCCGCCGATGCGCGGAATCAGCCGCTGGTACACCACGCCCGTGAGCGCCGCGGCGAGCTGGACCCGGACCTGGGCCTGCTGCTCCGCCGGGAACACGTCGATGATGCGAGCCAGCGACTGTGCGGTGTCGTTGGTGTGCAGGGTCGCGAAGACCAGGTGCCCTGTCTCGGCGATGGTGAGGGCGAACCGGATCGACTCCAGGTCACGCATCTCACCCACCAGCAGGACGTCGGGGTCCTCGCGCAGTGCCGAACGCAGAGCGTCTGGGAAGCTGGCGGTGTCGCTGCCGACCTCACGCTGGTTGACGGCGGAGAGCTTGTGGTCGTGGACGTACTCGATCGGATCCTCGACCGTGATGATGTGGCAGGCGCGATCGGCGTTGATCTTGCCGATCATCGCCGCCAGCGTCGTCGACTTGCCGGAGCCGGTCGGGCCGGTCACCAGCACCAGGCCCTGGTGCTTGCGGGCGAAGTCGTACAGGACCGGCGGCAGGCCGAGCTCGTCCATCGTCGGGATCTCGCGCGGGATCATCCGGAGCGCCACCGCCGTGTCACCGCGCTGGGTGAACGCGTTGCCGCGAATCCGGGCCTCGTCGCGCCAGGAGAACGAGAAGTCGTGTTCGTGCTTGGTGTTCCAGTCCGCGGCCTGCTCGGCGCTGAGCACCTCTTCGAGCAGGCTGTCGGTGTCGTCGCGGGTCAGCGGGTCCAGGCCGTTGACGGAGTGCAGGCGTCCGTGGACGCGGATCTGAGGTGGCATGCCCGCGGTCAGCAGCAGGTCGGTGCCGCCGGCGTTCCAGAGCTCTTCGAGCAGCAGGTCGACCCGGCTGCCACGAGCAAGACTGATCATGGTGCTTCTCCAGGTGGTTGGTCGTGCGTCGGTCAAATACCCGGTGGGGAGAGGCCTTGGGGAAACCCCTCCCCACCGGAGTCAGGCGATCAGGCGGCCGAGCAGCCTGAAGGCGGCGAGGCGACCAGAGTCAGCGAGCCGTCGCTCGCGTTCGCGGACGCGACATACTTCGGGGTGCCAGAGCGCAGGAACCCGTTGGTGACCAGGCCCGCAAGGTCGGCGTACGTACCCTTCTGGGCGTAGTTGGCCTCCTCGGCGACAGCGATCGTCTTGACCTCGGACTTGCAGGCCGACAGCGCGCCGCGGTCCTGGATGCCGGACACGGCGAAGACGACGATGCCGGACAGGACGCCCAGGATGACGATGACCATCAGGAGTTCGATGAGGGTGAAGCCGGACTCGTTCTTGCGGGCTTCGCGGATCTTGTTGAGCATGATGTGTTTCGCTTTCTGTTCAAAGGATTCGAGTGGTTGTGAGGTGGTGCTACGCGGAGGGCGGATCCCGGCTGCACCTCCCGTCGCTCGCGACGAGGGTGTCGGCCAGCCGGCGGACGGCCTGGCTGACGGGATGGTCCGGGTAGCCGACGGTGATGGGTTCGCCCCGGTTGATCGAGGCGGGCACATCGGTCCAGTTCGGCAACTGGGTCGCGATCGGGGTCCTGACCAGCTGGTCCGTGTCGGCCGCGGTCAGATCCGCCCGGCGGTCCGATCGGTTGATGACGATCGACCGGGAGCCGGCGTCGTACAGCAGGTCGAGGACGTCGAGGATCAGCCGCAGGTTCTTCAGCGACGGCCGCTCCGAGGTGGCGACCAGTACGTGGTGATCAGCCGCGTCGAGCGCGGCCAGTACCGACGCGTTGAACTGCGCCGGCGTGTCGACGATCACGAAGTCGTACACGTCGCGCGCCACGTCCAGGAGCTCGGCGACAAGGGTGTGCGGGATCTTCATCGCGTTCCCGGGACCGGCCGGAGCCAGCAGGCAGTCCAGCCCCGGGCGGTACGTCGTCATCAGGTCGACGACTTGTTCCGTGGTGAGCGACCCGGCCGACGGCAGCGCGTCGCAGAGGCTGCGCCCGGGACGCAGCCCGAGAAGGCAGGCGACGTCACCGAACTGCAGGTCCAGGTCGACGAGGCAGACGCGCCGTTCGCCGGGGGCGCACAGGGCGACGGCCAGGTTCGTGGCGACTGTCGTCTTGCCGCTGCCGTCCTTGGCCGCGAAGACCGTGATGATCCGCCCGTCCGACATCCTGACACCCCCCGCCGCCACTCTGTGTCACCGCGATGCGCGTTGACTTCGGCTAAAGAGTGGCGGCGCGGGAGTTTCCGTCACAGCGGGTGAACGGATGACAGGCCGGAACGTTCGGAGGACACGGCCCTCCGATCGGCCGACCCGGCGTCGGCCGAACGCCCGACAGCCTCAACCGAGGGCGGTGTGGAGGCGGAGGGCTACCTGGATGTCGAGGGTGTGGTCCGGGGACTGCCAGCCGTCGCCGAGGAGGGCGGTGACGCGGTCGAGGCGTTGTTGGACTGTGTTGGGGTGGATGTGGAGTGAGGTGGCGGCGCGGGTCGGGCTCTGGCCGGCGGCGAAGTATGCCTGGAGGGTGCCGATCAGGTCGGTGCCTCGCTGGTCGTCGTACTCGAGGACCTTGCCGAGGACGTGGTGCACGTGGGTGCGCAGGTCGACCTCGGACGCGCCTACAAGGCCTGCCACGCCAAGGTCGTCGGGCGTAGCGGACTCACTGGTGCGGCCGAGGCGGAGCATTGTCGTGACCAGACGAGACGCTTGCCGGTGTGCTTCGACCAAGGGCTCTCCCCAGGTCGCAGGGCCTGTGACAGCGACGGTCACGCCGGTGCGCTTGGCGACCTCGGTCAAGTCGCGTGCGACAGCTGCTGCGCTGGTCCGAGCGAACAGCAGCACCAAGTCCCCGCCGTACGGGCCGGCCAGGACCAGTCTGTCTTCCAGTGGCGCGGACAGCCGAGCACGTACGGCGGAGTGATCGCCGCGGCAGACTGCGACGACCAGGCGGTCGTGCCGGTGGTTCGGCGCCAGTAGACGGAGCCGGTCGGTCAGAGCGCGCGGGTCGGCGCTTCCGCTCAGTACGTCGGCCAGCAGATCCGCCTGGGCGCGTTGGGATTGCTCAGCGGCCTGTCGGCGGAAGAGCAGGACCAGTGCGGTGACAACGGCAGCCCGCTCGACGATGCGCTGGTCCGCACCCGACAGGTCGTCCGCACCGCCGATGACCAGCGCGCCAAGCCGTTCACCCTTAGCGGTTGCTGCCACGACCCAGCAGTCACCGATGCGGGTCAAGCGACCGGACTCGGACTCCCGCCACGGCACCGGCGTACTGGGAACGCTGCCGGCGACGGCGAGCTCGTTGCCGCCGGCATCGACCAGTACGACCCACATGTCGAGCAGTTCGGACAGTGCTGCGGCGATGGCGTCCACGTCGCCGCCGGACAGCACGATCTCGGCGAAGCGGTCGTGGGCCGCGGCCGCGTGCTCGACGCCCGCGTGGGCCGCGGACAGCTGTTCCAGCGCGGCCTCGGTCTCGGCGGCTGCGCGCACCTGGACGATCGTCACCGCGGCCAGCGCTGCCAGCGAGCCGAGCAGCGACACCTCGTCGTGGCTGAACGGGCGCCGCGTGCGGTTGGAGGCGAACAGCACGCCCACGAACGCTCCGTCGACGATCAGCGGTGTTCCGCAGATCGCCACCAGCCCTTCGTCACCAACGGCGTGGTCGATCGCCGTCGTGTGCCGGAACCGCTCGTCGGACGGGTAGTCGGCGGTCCAGTACGGCTTGTAGGTCTCCGCGACCAGACCGCCGAGACCTGCACCGAGCGGGAGGCGGACCTGCTGGAACTCCGCCGACACGGACCCGTCGGTCGCACGCATGTAGGTGTCGCCGCGGGACGGGTCGTACAGCGTCAGGTAGGCCACGTCCACGCCGAGCAGGCTGCGGGTCCGATGCACGATGGTGCCGAGGACGTCACCGGGGTCCCGGGCCGAGGCAAGCTCGCGGGCCACGTCGACCAGGGTCGAGAGCTCGGCCTCGCGCTTCTTGCTGGCGTCCATGCCCGCCCGGATGCGCAGGGCGAGGTCGCGTGCCACCGCGTCCTCGCCCGCCGCCCGGGCCAGCTCGCTCCCGGGCGCATCCTCGGCCAGCAGCCGCAGAAGCTCCTCCATGGTCCTACAGGGTAGTGAGGTCCCGGCGCCGCGTTTCGGAGTACGACGTCACCGCGACGATCGAGATCACCGCACATGCTGCGACGTACACGGCGATCGCGTAGCCGGAGTCGTACGCCTTGAGCAGCGCAACCGCGATGAACGGCGCCAGGCCGCCCGCGATGATCGATGCGAGCTGGTAGCCGACCGAGACACCGGAGTACCGCACCCGTGTCCCGAACAGCTCGGTGAAGAACGCGGCCTGCGGTCCGTACATCGCACCGTGCAGCACCAGACCGACCGTCACCGCCAGCGTCGCCAGGGCGAAGTTCTTCGTGTCCACCAGGGCGATGAAGACGAACGCCCAGATCCCCACCCCGACCGCACCGATCAGGTACACAGGCCGCCGGCCGATCCGGTCCGACAGCGAGCCCCACAGCGGAATGGCGAAGAAGTGCACGGCCGCGGCGATCAGTACGGCGTTCAGTGCGAACGACTTGCCCAGACCGAGGTGTTCCTTCGCGTACGTCGCGATCACGATCGTGAAGATGTAGTAGCTGACGTTCTCCGCCATCCGGGCACCCATCGCGGTCAGCACCTCGCGCGGGTACTTCGTGATCACCTCGAAGAACGGCAGCTTCTCCGCCGGCTGCTCCTTCGCGCGGGCCTGCGCCTGCCGGAACACCGGCGACTCCTCGATCCGCAGCCGCACCCACAGCCCCACCAGGACCAGTACGGCGGACAGCAGGAACGGAATGCGCCAGCCCCACGAGTCGAAGGCAGCCTCGGACTGGAACGCGGCCAGCCCGGCCAGTACGCCGTTCGCGATCAACTGGCCCGCCGGAGCACCGGCCTGCGGCCAGGACGCCCAGAAACCGCGCCGTGCCGGATCACCATGCTCCGACACGATCAGTACGGCGCCGCCCCACTCACCACCCAGCGCGAAGCCCTGGATGAGCCGCAGCACCGTGAGCAGGATCGGGGCGAGCGCACCGACCTGTGCGTACGTCGGCAGCAGACCGATGGCGAAGGTCGCGATCCCCATCATCAGCAGCGACAGCACCAGCAGCTGCTTGCGGCCCAGCCGGTCACCGAAGTGCCCGAACACCACACCGCCGATCGGCCGGGCGAAGAAGCCGACCGCGAACGTCGCGAAGCTCAGCAACGTCCCGGTGAGCTCCTCCCCCTTCGGGAAGAACAGGTCGCCGAACACCACCGAGGCAGCGACCCCGTACAAGAAGAAGTCGTACCACTCCACCGTCGTACCGACGAGACTCGCGCCGACCACCCGGACGATCGACGTCCGGGTCTGGGTCGGTTGTGTTGCCGTCATGGGCGGGCTCCTGAGTTGTTAGTGGGCGGTCCAGCCGCCGTCGAGTACGAACGAGCTCCCCGTGATGGAGGCGGACGCGGGACCGCACAGCACGGCCACCAGCTCCGCCACTTCGGCCGGTTCGATCAGCCGCTTCACCGCGACCGGCTCGAGCAGGACCTTGTCCAGCACCTCCGACTCGGACAGGCCGTGGGTCGCGGCCTGGTCCGCCAACTGTGCGGTGACCAGCGGAGTCCGGACGTAGGCCGGGTTCACACAGTTGCTGGTCACTCCGTGCGGCGCACCTTCCAGTGCGACGACCTTGCTGAGTCCTTCCAGCCCGTGCTTCGCAGCGACGTACGCCGCTTTGAACGGGCTGGCCCGGAGTCCGTGGACCGAGCTGATGTTCACCACCCGGCCCCAGCCGGCGCCGTACATGTGTGGGAGCGTCTGCCGGATCAGCCGGAACGGGGCCTCCAGCATGAGCCGGAGGAGGTAGCTGAACCGCTCCGGCGGGAACTGCTCGACCGGTGCGACCTGCTGGACCCCGGCGTTGTTCACCAGGATGTCCACGTCCGTCGGCAGCTCCGCCAGCCGGTCCAGCTCGGCCAGGTCGGCCACCAGCGTCTCGACGCCCTCCAGCGCGTCGAGACCGGCCTGGTCGAGGTCGACGGCCACGACGTGCACGCCGTCCGCTGCCAGGCGTTGGGCGCACGCGGCGCCGATACCGGACGCGGCTCCGGTGACGAGTGCTCGACGGGTCTCCATGGGCGATGACTGTAGGAATCCCAGGTCCCGCCGGGTATGGGATGGGAGCACATATCCGCAGACCCGGCGATGGGTTGGGCCTCCACTTATCCACAACCCCGGCTATCAAAGCAGCGCGGCACGATAGCTGGACCTATTGTTGAAACATGGTCGATATCGAGCAGCCGAAGAAGAAGGCCGCCGGCGTCCCCGCGGTCGTGTCGTCGTTCAAGTTCGGCCTTCGCGAGATGGGCCCGGCGCGGACCGGCAAGGTCTTCGTGAAGATGAACCAGGACGGCGGGTTCGACTGCCCGTCCTGCGCCTGGCCGGACCCCGACCACAAGCGCAAACACGCGGCCGAGTTCTGCGAGAGCGGCGCCAAGGCGGTGGCCTGGGAGGCGACCCGCAAGCGGGTCCCGCGGGCGTTCTTCGCGGAGAACTCGGTCGACGACCTGCAGCGGATCTCCGAGTTCGACCTCGGCAAGCTCGGCCGGATCACCGAACCGATGCTGCTGCGGGCCGGCGCCACGCACTACGAGCCGGTCGGCTGGGACGAGGCGTTCCAGGTCGTCGCCCGGCACCTGAAGGCCCTCGTCGATCCGAACGACGCCGTCTTCTACACCTCCGGCCGGACCAGCAACGAGGCCGCCTTCCTGTACCAGCTGTTCGTCCGCGCCTACGGTACGAACAACCTGCCCGACTGCTCCAACATGTGCCACGAGTCGTCCGGCACGGCGCTGTCCAAGGTGATCGGGAGCGGCAAGGGCGCGGTCACGCTCGAGATGCTCGAGGAGTCCGAGCTGATCGTGATCGTCGGCCAGAACCCGGGAACCAACGCGCCCCGGATGCTCAGCCACCTGGAGATCGCCAAGCGCAACGGCGGTTCGATCGTCTCGGTGAACCCGCTGCCCGAGCCGGGGCTGATGAACTTCATGAACCCGCAGCGCCCGCGCGGCTGGGTCGGCAAGGGGACCGAGCTCGCCGACCAGCACCTGCAGATCCGGATCGGTGGCGACCAGGCCCTGTTCCTGGCCCTCGGGCACCTGCTGCTCGAGGCCGAGGCTGCCGCCCCGGGTACGGTGCTGGACAAGGCGTTCGTCGAGTCGCACACCAGCGGCTTCGAGCTGTACGCGAAGCACAACGCCGAGCTCGACTGGGACGCGGTCGAACTCGCGACCGGGCTGCGCCGGGCCGAGATCGAGGAGCTGGCCCAGCGGTTCATCCGCTCGAAGGCGACGGTGATCTGCTGGGCGATGGGCCTGACACAGCACCGCGAGGCGGTCGCGACGATCAGCGAGATCGTCAACGTGCTGCTCCTCCAGGGCAATATCGGCAAGCCCGGCGCGGGCCCGTGCCCGGTGCGCGGCCACTCGAACGTCCAGGGCGACCGCAGCATGGGCATCTGGGAGAAGATGCCGGACGCCTACCTGGACCGGCTCGACCACGAGTTCGCGTTCACCTCGCCGCGGGAGCACGGCGTCGACGCGGCCGCGACCGTGAAACGCCTGCGGGACGGCGACGTCCGCGTGTTCTTCGCGATGGGCGGCAACTTCGCCATGGCGACCCCGGACACCGAGGTCGTGCACCGCGGGCTGCGCGAGTGCGACCTCACCGTCCACGTCTCGACCAAGCTCAACCGGTCGCACACGGTCACCGGCCGCGAGGCGCTGATCCTGCCCACCCTCGGCCGCACGGACCACGACCACACGCCGGCCGGCCCGCAATCGGTGACGGTCGAGGACTCACAGGGCGCAGTACACCTGTCCACCGGCAACCTGGTTCCGCCGGCGCCGGAGCTGAAGTCCGAGATCGGCATCGTGTGCGCGCTGGCGCAACACGTCGTACCCGACGTGGGACAGATCCCGTGGGCCGACTTCGCCGACGACTACAGCCTGATCCGGCAGCGGATCGGGCGGGTGGCCGACGGGTACGAGGACTTCGAGAATCGGCTCCGCGCGAACGAGGGCGGCTTCCTGCTCGCGCACGCCGCGCGGGACAAGCGCGAGTTCCGGACGTCCGACGCGCGGGCACAGTTCACCGCGAACGACCTGACCTGGCTGCCGACCGAGCCCGGCCGGTTGCTGCTGCAGACGCTGCGCAGCCACGACCAGTTCAACACCACGATCTACGGCCTCGAGGACCGGTACCGCGGCGTCCACGGGACACGCGAGGTCGTCTTCGTGAACCCGGACGACCTGGCCGGGCTCGGCCTGCGGGACGGCCAGTACGTCGACATCGTGAGCGAGTTCCGCGGCGTCGAGCGGCGGGCGGCGCGTTTCCGGCTGGTCGCGTACCCGACGGCGCGTGGCTGCGTCGCGGCGTACTACCCCGAGACCAACGTGCTGATGTCCGCCGACGACCTCGCGAAGGACAGCAACACCCCAGTCGCCAAAGGCCTGACAGTCAGGCTGGAGCCGTCGAGCTGAGGGCGTCAGCCCAACCAGGAGCCGACACCGTCCCAGGCGTACTCGAGTTCACGGGCGGCGCCAGGATCCGGCAGCCGGGATGCGACCTGGGCGAGCGCTGCACGCATCCCCTGGACCCCGCCGTGGGTGTCCAGCCGGCCGCCGAGCTCGCGGGCACGGGCCTCACCGGGGCCGTCGTCGAGGTACTTCCCGGCCTTGCCGATCTCCGTAAGCTCCTGGATGACGGCCTCCACGTCCAGGTCACCTGTCGGTTGCGATGCGTCGGTCATCATTCCTCCGATCCGGATCGAGCCGTCGCCTGACCCATGGTTGAAGTATCGCGAGTGCGCAGGCCACCGCGGCGCTGGTCAACCACAGACCTTCGGGTCCGGCGGTTTCGAGGAGTTGGGTGACGGTGATCGGCGCGATCGTGGTCGCGATCCCCCAGCTCAGGCCGAAGATCGCGAGATACCGGCCGCGGGCCTTCTCCGGTGCGAGGCCGGACGCCTGGGTGAGGTAGCGGGTGAGGAGGAACAGTTCGCCGAGGCTCCACAGGACCGCGGCGAGCAGGAAGACCGCGAGGTTGTGCGCCAGCGCGACGACCACCAGGCCGACGCCGACGAGCGCGTATCCGATCGCGATCGCGCGGAAGTCGTCCAGGTGCTGCACGCGGAGCAGCCGCTGGGCCGCGATCAACGTGACGGCCGAGACCGCGAGAATGATGCCGGTACCCGACTCGGGGAGGCCTTGGTCGAGCAGGGTCAGCGGTACGCCGATGATCAGCTGCATGTAGATCGTCGCGAAGACCGTGCCGCCCGCGAGCAGCAGCAACAGCCGCCGGTCGCGCCACGCGGGCGCAGCCTTGTCGGGCAGATCGTCGCGCCGCGCCCGGCGTACATCCGCGGGGAGTGCGACGGCCACGAGCGCGGCGCAGGACAGACACGTGATCGCGTCGGCGACGAAGAGCCAGCGAAGATCCCAGTGGCTGATCGCGGCGGCGAGGAGGCCGGCGAGGACGCCCGCCGCGGCCAGCGCCGCGCTGTACAGCCCATACGCGGCTGGGCGGTCCTCGGGCTCAGTGACGTCGGCGATCATCGCCTGGCTCGGCGGCTCGTAGATCTCGAACGCGAGGCCGAGCAGGATCGTCGCAAGGACGGCGGACCACAGTGTGTGGCTGAGCGCGATCCACAGCTGGCCGACGGCACAACCCGTCAGCCCGAGGACGATCGTGCTGCGCCGGCCGAGCCGGTCGGCCAGCTGACCGCCGAGCAGTCGGGACGGGATCGTCGCGGCTCCGAAGACCGCCAGGATCAGGCCGGTCTGGCTGAGCGACGCCTTGAACTCGACCGACAGCACCACCCCCAGGAACGGCAGCGTGAACGCTCCGATCCGGTTCACGGCCCGGGCGACGACCAGGATCCACACCGCGCGGGACAGTCCACGCGCCGCGACGACTGTGCTCACCTCGAACCCCCATGACTGTCTAAATGGCTATGATCGGTCACGCAAGCCTGAGACTACGGAGGTATCGCGTGACTGGTCAAGTGTCTTTTGATAGTCATGCCCGGAGTGTGCTGGCCGCGGCGGTGGAGTACGTGAACAGGCTGACGCCCGGGTACTCCGGCGGCCTTCCGTACGACGCTCCCGCCGACGACGCGATCACCACTGCCGTCGCCGAGGCGCTCACCGCGATCGGCCATCCGCCGAAATCCGTGCCGGCCGACGACGCGCGGCGGCTGGCGCATCTGGCCGGACGGATGCGGATCGTCTTCGAGGCCGCCAACGCGGGCGATCTGGACGCGGCGGCCGACGAGATCAACGCGTTGCTGCTCGACACCAACGCCCGCCCGCAGCTCGACCGCGGCAAGGACCGCCCGTGGAGCCTGCACTTCCACGGCCCCGACGAACAACTCGCGAACGGCTGGGCCGCCGGCTGCGCAGCCGGCCTCGCCCTCGCCGTCGGCAGCGACCTGGCCGGCCGCCTAGGCGTCTGCGCGGCCCCTCAGTGCGACCGAGTCTTCGTCGACGTCTCGAAGAACGGCCAACGCCGCTTCCACTCCCCCCAATGCCAAAGCCGCGTCAAAGCCGCCACCCACCGAGCCCGCCAGGCCGCCGGCTGACCCAACCCAGCACGGGGCAACAGCCTCCGGCATCGCGAGCGCCCCACCCGAGAGGTTTCGGGTGGGGCGTCGGGGGTGTTGTCTCAGCCGACCGGGGTGAGTTCGCGGTCGGGGGCGGCGGGTGGGGTTTGGGGGGCGTGCTTCGGCTGCTTGGGGCGGAGCCACTTGGGGCCCCACCAGTTGGCGTCGCCGAGGAGGGTCATGATGCTGGGGAGGACGACGGCGCGGATGATCGTGGCGTCGATCAGGATCGCGACGGCGAGGCCTACGCCCAGCTGCTTCATGTCCAGGGTGCTCAGCGTGGCGAAGACCGCGAAGACGCCGATCATGACGGCCGCCGCGCTGGTCACGACGCCGGCCGAGCCGGTGATGCCCTCGGCGACCGCCTGCTTGGTGGGTACGCCGCGGAGCACCGCCTCGCGGATCCGGCTGACCACGAACACGTGGTAGTCCATCGACAGACCGAACAGCACCACGAAGAGGAACAGCGGCAGCCAGCTGACCACGGCCCCGTTCGACCGGAAGTGCAGCAGGCCCTCGGCCCAGGTGTTCTGGAAGACCGCGGTGACGACGCCGTACGCCGCGGCCGCGCTCAGCAGGTTGAGCCCGATCGCCGTGATCGCGACCACCACCGACCGGAACGTCACCATCATCACGATCATCGTCAGCAGCAGCACGAACCCGATCACCAGTGGCAGCTTGTCCCGCGTGTGGGCGGCGTAGTCGACGTCCGCGGCCACGAACCCGCCGACCGCGTACTCGACGCCGGGCACCTTGCCGACCGTTTCCGGCATCAGTTCCTTACGCAGCTTGGTCAGCGAGTCCCTGGCCTGGTCGCTGCCGCCCTCGTACGGCGTGGCGACCTCGAGCGTGGCGACTGTGCCGTCCTTGGAGAACCGCGGCTCCTCGAGACCGTCCGACGCGAACAGCTTGTCGCCCTTGGTCTTCTCCATCAGCTCGGCCAGCGCGGCCTTGACGGCAGGCTGCTGGTTCGCAGGCGCCCGTACGGCGACCTCGTGGCTGGTGCCCGTGCTGGGGAAGGCCGCGGTCAGCCGGTCGTACGCCTTCATCACCGACGTCGTCCGCGGCAGGTCCTCGGTGCCCGGGAACTTCAGCGTCATCCCCAGTGCCGGCGACGCGACCGCGAGCAGCGCGGTGACGGAGACCAGCAGTGTGGCGATCGGGTGCTTCAGGGCCGGCTTGAGCACCGTCGGCCAGAACCGCGGCTGTCCCTTGCTCGCGGTCAGCCGCCACACGAACGGGATCCGCGGGCGGTCCACCCAGCGGCCGAGCTTCGCCAGCACGGCCGGCAGCACGGTCAGCGAACCGACGACGGCCACCGCGACGACCAGGATCGAGCCGACCGCGAAGGACGAGAACACCGCGTCGCGGGCCAGGAACAGCCCGGCCATCGAGATGATCACCGCCGTCCCCGAGACGACGACCGCGTGGCCCGACGTCGCGGCAGCGATCTCGACCGCGTCGATGTGGCCGCGGCCCTTGGCACGTTCCTCACGTTCGCGGCGCAGGTAGAAGAGCGAATAGTCGACGCCGACCGCCATACCGATCAGCAGGATCACGCTGTTGACCGCGTCGACCGCGGGCACCAGCTGGGACGCCGCGGCCGATAAGCCGATCGCGGCGGCGACCGAGGACAGTGCGAGCAGCACCGGCACCGACGCGGCGATCAGGGCGCCGAACGCGACCAGCAGGATCGCCAGCGTCACCGGCAGGCTGAACATCTCCGCCCGCTTGAAGTCCTTGCCGAGCGTCTCGTTGAGCGCCTTGCCGATCGACAGCCCGCCGACCTCCTCGATCCGGAGATCCGGGTACTGCTGCTGGACCTTGGCGGTCGTGTCGAGCAGCGGCTGCACCCGCGCGTCGTCGTCGGACCCCTCCGGCGCGTCCTTCAGCGTCACCCGGACGATGACCGCGTCGTTCTTCGGCGACGGCATCGGGCGAGCGACCTCCGCGACCCCACCGAGGGCGCGCATCTGCTGGATCACCACGCCGGCGGCCTGGTTCGCCGCGGTCCTGTCGAGCTGTCCGGACGGAGCCGTGATCAGCACGCTCTCGACGTCCGGGTCGTCGAAGTTGCCGGACTTGACGATGTCGTCCGCCCGGGTCACCTCACCGATGTCCCCCTCGTTCTTCGACTCCTTGGTGCCGGTCACCGAGCCGAGCGCGAAACAGGCGATCACGACGACAACCCACATCGCGATCGCCCGCCACGGATGGGTGGCGCTCCAGCGCGCCGCCCGTACCGTGATCTGTCCCCTGGCCATACCTACCCTGCCCCTCTGCGCCCCCTCAGGCGCCCCACCCAGCGCTCCCTGGCGTCGCGCTGGCTACGGGCAAAAGCCTCGCTGCCCGGGGCACCCGGCGGCCATGCAGGAAACCCCCGAGGTCCCCCTGGGGTAAACCCCACCCCACCCTTTCCCGTACGCCCTACGCACCCGGTGATCGGATGTCCGGACGAGCCGCCCCACCCACCCAAAGCCCCACCGCCGCCACCCGTCCGCTCGACCTTGTGCACCACGTCCGCACGTGGCGCGCCCCGTCGTACGGACTGGGTGCAAAAAGTCGCCAAGCCAGGCGGGGGCCGGGCCGGCGCGGCGGGGCTGGGTGGTGGGGCGGTGGCGGGGCTGGGTGGTCAGAAGTCGTCGAGGTCGAGGGAGGAGGCGGCGGAGACGCCCTCCAGGTACCCCTCGGCGCGCTCGGCCTTGGGGTAGCGGTGGACCAGGGACCAGAAGGTGGCGTTGTGGGTCGGCTCGATCAGGTGGGCGAGCTCGTGGACCAGGACGTAGTCGACGACCCAGCCCGGCATCGCCTGCAACCGGGTCGACAGCCGGATCGACCGGTCCGCCGGAGTGCACGATCCCCACCGTCTGTTTTGGTTCGAAACCCACCTCACCGACGCAGGTTCGGGCACTTCGGGGAGGTGACGACACGCGAGTTCGTGTGCTCTGGCCAACAATTTTTCGTCCGACACGCGGGATCGGCTGCGCTGCTTCTCCAGGCGCGCCAGCATGGTCTCTACCCAGCGCGCCTCCTCCGCGGCGGACAGCCGGTCAGGCATCAGCACGACCACCCGCTCACCGTCGCGGTACGCGCTGACCGTGCGCTTGCGGCGCTTGCTGCGACGGATGTCCACGTAAGGCGGGATCGGGCGCGGTGGAGAGTCGGCCATGGCTCAAAAATGTACCCCCAGATTCCGACAACTTTCTTCGGTCCACATCCTGTGCATGGGCGTTTTCGCAGGTCAGACGCCAGATCTTGATCCTGCCGACCCCGGTTGTTCACATCGCGTTCCCCCGCCCGTCCACAGCACCCGGCGGCGCGTCCCACAGGTTGCGCACAGAGTTATCCACAGGGGTGGACAACGCGGGCTTGCCACCGCCGCCGGCGTCTCCTAGCGTCGTCGGGAACAGGCTCCCGGACCGCTTCCGGGGCCGCTCGGAGGGGAAGCCGAGTGGTCGCGGAGGCGGACCACCGGGAGCCTGTTCCGTGTGGGCGAAACTTTCGGTAAGGGCTTTCCCAGGCGGGATTACGCGGCGCGCTGAGCGGGAGGTGCGCTTGAACCGGCGAAAAGCTGCCGTAGGGTGATTCCCGACTGGGCCGAACGGCCTACGGCAGGAACGGTCTGCCGTTAGCATCCAACGACTGCCCGGGGCGAGACCCCGGGCTGAAATTCAGAGCAAGGAGAGGGCCCTCATGGCAGAGACCTGGAGCGGCGAGTTCTACTGCGTCAAGTGCAAGGCCAAGCGCACCGCCGACGGCGAGGTCAAGGTCAACGACAAGGGCACGCGCATGGCGAAGGCCAAGTGCCCCGAGTGCGGTACGAACCTGAACCGGATCCTCGGCAAGGCCTGACGCACCAAGTCGTAGAGGCGGTGTCCGGCACGTTGCGCGTGCCGGACACCGCCTTTCGTCGTCCCCGGGCCCGCGACACACGGCCCCCGCCGGAGCTGGGCTTGGGTGACCGGACAGAATGGGAGCGTGTCGGACCTTCCTCGCAAGGCGCTGAGCCGGACCGCGAAACTTGCCAGCCTGCCGCTCGGCGCCGCCGGGCGGGCCACGGTCGGCCTGGGCAAGCGCATCGGCGGTGCGCCCGCGGAGGCCGTGCTCGCCGAGTTCCAGCGCCGTACCGCGGACCAGCTCTTCGCCGTCCTGGGTGAGCTCAAGGGCGGCGCGATGAAGTTCGGGCAGATGCTCAGCCTGATGGAGTCGGCGATGCCGGAGGAGTTCGCGGCGCCGTACCGGGCGACCCTGACCAAGCTGCAGGACTCCGCCCCGCCGATGCCGGCCTCGACCGTGCACACGATCCTGTCGCGGGAGCTCGGCAAGCGCTGGCGGGACCGCTTTGAGGAGTTCGACGACCGGCCGGCGGCGGCCGCGTCGATCGGCCAGGTGCACCGCGGGCGGCTGAAGGACGGCCGCGAGGTCGCGGTCAAGCTGCAGTACCCGGGCGCTGCCGAGGCCCTGCGCTCCGACCTGCGCCAGCTCGGCCGGTTCGGCCGGACGATCGGCACGATGATTCCGGGCCTGGACGTGAAGCCGCTGGTCGCCGAGCTGCAGGAGCGGATCGGCGAGGAGCTCGACTACGACCGCGAGGCGCAGGCCCAGCAGCAGTACGCCGACGCGTTCAAGGACCACCCGGAATTCGTCGTGCCGCGGGTGGTCAAGCACTCGCCCACGGTGATCGTGTCGGAGTGGATCGAGGGCCGCCCGCTGTCGTCGTACATCACCGAGGGCACCAAACAGGAGCGGGACGCGATCGGGCTGAAGTACGTCCGGTTCATGTTCAGCGGACCGAAGTACGCCGGTCTGCTGCACTCCGACCCACATCCGGGCAACTTCCGGGTGATGGCCGACGGCCGGCTCGGCGTGGTCGACTTCGGCCTCTGCGCGCGGCTTCCGGACGGCCTGCCGCCGGCAATCGGGCGGCTGCTGCGGATCTCGCTGAACGGCGACGGCGTCGCGGTCCGGGACGGGCTCAAGGCCGAGGGCTTCATCAAGCCGCGGATGGACATCGATCCCGAGCAGCTGATGGACTACCTGGCGCCGTTCGCGGAGCCGGCCCGCTCGGAGACGTTCCAGTTCAGCCGGGCCTGGATGCGCGCGCAGGCGAACCGGACCGGTGACTTCCGGTCGCCCAACGCGGGGCTGGCCCTGCGCCTCAACCTGCCGCCGTCGTACCTGCTGATCCACCGGGTGTGGATCGGCGGGATCGCCGTCCTGTCACAGCTCGAGGCCGAGGCTCCGTTCCGCGCCGTCCTGGAGGAGCTGCTGCCGGGCTTCACCGACGACTGAGGGCCGGCAGCTCCCGCAGGGTGACCGCGAGCAGGATCGCCATCGCGGTCAGGGCCACGGCGGTCAGTGCGGCTGCCAGGTGGAGGCCTGAGGTGAAGGCGTCGCGGGCCTGGTCGAGTACGTCGGCCGCGGCCCCCTGGCTGACTGCTTCGCCCAAGGAGTTGCCGCCACGACCGTCCGTCCGGCCGCGGTACACCGCGGTGACGAGGCTGCCGAGGACAGCGATCCCGAGGGCGTAGCCGAACTCGTTGCCGGTCTGGGTCAGCGCGCCCGCCGAGCCGGCCTTCTCCGGCGGGACGGACCCGATCACCAGGTTCGTCCCCAGGATGACCAGCGCGCCCGGCCCGAAGCACTCGAACGCGAAGGCGATCACCAGCACGGTGGTCGACGTGGTCAGGCTGACGACGACCATGCCGACCACGGTGAACGCGACGCCGACCGGGATCAGGACACCTGGGCGGATCCGCTGCGCCAGCCGCGGGGCGAGCTGGAAGCCGATCGTGGACGTGATCATGCCCGGCACCAGCGCGAGACCGGCCTGCAGCGGAGTCATCCCCTTGACCAGCTGGAAGTACTGCGCGACGAACACCATCACGCCGCCGGACAGCATCGAGTACGCCGTCATGCTGCCGAGCGTCACGCTGAAGGTCCGGCGGGTGAACAGCCGTACGTCGACGAGCGGGTCCGCCAGGCGCAGCTGCCGCCGTACGAAGATCCAGCCGAACGTCGCACCGGCCACCAGTGCCACGACCGACTCCACGCCGGCGCCGTGCGCGGCGAGGTGCTTCAGGCCGTGGATCGCGGGCAGGATCGCGGCCAGCGACAGGACGACGCTCGGCCCGTCGATCCGCCCGGCCCGCTCGTTGCGGTACTCCGGGAGGATGAACGGCCCGGCCGCGAGCAGCGCCACCATCGCGGGGACGCCGATCAGGAACGCCGAGCCCCACCAGAAGTGGTTGAGCAGGACGCCGCCGACGATCGGACCGACGATCGCGCCGACGGTGAAGCACCCGCCCCAGACGCCGAGCGCGGTAGCCCGCTGCCGCTCGTCCGGGAAGATCGTCGAGATCAGCGACAAGGTGCACGGCGCGATCGCGGCGCCGGCGATCCCCAGCACCGCGCGGGCGCCGATCAGCATGCCGGGGCTGACGGAGTACGCCGCCACGATCGAGGCGACGCCGAACACGGCAGCGGCGATCAGCAGCAGCCGGCGGCGCCCGATCCGGTCGCCCAGGGTGCCCATGGTGATCATCAGGCCGGCGACCATGAAGCCGTACACGTCCAGGATCCACAGCTGCTGGCTGCTGGTGGCGCCGAGCGCCTCGGTGACGGCCGGAACGGCAAGCAGCATCACGAACAGGTCGAGCGACACCAGGAGCGTGGCCAGGCACAGCACACCCAGCGCGATCCATTGCCGCCTGCTGGTCACCACGGCGTCTACCTCGAGGGTCATCGATCCGGTCCTTCCGAGAGGGTGTCTTCACCCCCTGCGTCGAGCGGATCGGCCGTGGATCGACACATCGCCCGGAATTTGTCCCAGCCGTGCCCTAGCCTGGTCGGCTCCTGCCGACGATGGGAGCTGGACCATGAACCGGATCGGGAATCTGCCGGAGGTCGTGTCGCCCGAGGACTGGCTCGTGGCGCGCCGGGAGCTGCTGGCGCGGGAGAAGGAGATGACCCGCGCGCGGGACCGGCTGAACGCCGAGCGACGGCGGCTGCCGATGGTCCGGATCACCAAGGCGTACGTGTTCGAGGGTCCGGACGGGCCGGTCAGCCTGCTCGACCTGTTCGCGGGGCGCCAGCAGCTGGTGATGCATCACTTCATGTTCGGTCCGGACTGGGACGAGGGATGCCCGAGCTGCTCGTCGGCAGCCGACGAGATCGGCAACCTGCGCCAGCTGCACGTCCGCAATACGTCGCTGGTCGCGGTCTCCCGAGCGCCGTACGAGAAGCTCGCGGCGTTCAAGGCCCGGCTGGGCTGGACGTTCCCGTGGTACTCGTCGCACGGGAGCGACTTCAACTACGACTTCCACGCAACCCTGGACGACCGGGTCGCGCCGGTGCTGCTGCACTTCCGCACGCAGGAGGAGCTGGCCGCGGAGAAGGGCACGCCCTGGACGGACGGGCCGTGGACGCCGGACATGAACGGCGAGGAGATGCCGGGGATCAGCACGTTCCTGCGGGTCGACGACGAGGTCTTCCACACCTACTCGACCTTCGGGCGCGGCATCGAGGACTTCCACAACTGCTACCGGTACCTGGACCTCACGGTCCTCGGCCGCCAGGAGGCGTGGGAGGAGCCCGCCGGCCGGGCCGAACCGCTCGGGCTGCACGTCGGCGGTCCCGCGATGCGCGTCCCCGATCAGTACGAGGGGTGACTCACCAGTAGACCGGGTCCAGCTTGCCCTCGATGTTGCGGACGTTCTCCCGGGCGCACCGGTCGCAGTACAGCAGCTTGCGGCCGTCCTCGATCGAGGTCACCCAGGTCAGCGGCGCGTCCTCCGACTCCGCCTGCTGACCACACAACGCACAGGTAGCTCTGCTCACGGGCCATAGTGTTGCACCATCGGTCCCCAGGAATCGCCGCACCTCGGCGTTGAACGCCTCGGGTGCCTCGAGGTTGATCTCGTGACCGACTCCGGGCAGCACTACGAGCTCCGCGGCGGGGATCGCCGAACGCAGCGCCGCCGCGACCGTGCCGACCGGCGCGCGCCGGTCGTACTCGCCCCACAGCAGCAGGGTGGGGACGGAGATCGTCGGCAGGACCATGTTCAGATCTGCCTCGGCGAAGGCGCTCAGCATCGGCAGCATCCCCGCCCGGCGACTCTCGAGCATCATCGTCCGGACCAGCTCCAGCGTCCCGGGCGGCACTGGCCCGTCGAAGAGAGTGGGCAGGTACCCGTCCAGCCACTCTCCCGGCGGCCGGTCGGCCTCCGCTCGGACCCGGCAGATCCGGGCCTCGACCTCGGCCGGCGGCAAAGAACCCTTCCAGCCGGCGTACGCCCCCGCCAGGACCAGCGAGCGGACGAGCTGCGGGTCGCGTTCCCAGACGGCCAGAGCCAGGCCGGCGCCCCAGGACAGGCCGCCCAGATGGGCACTGTCGACACCAAGCGCGGCGAGCAGCGCCACCAATGCGTCGGCGTAGTCGGACATCGTCATCTCACCGGGCGGGTCGTCGGAGCCGCCACAGCCGGGCGCGTCCCAAGCGATCACGTCGTACCGGTCGGCGAGCCCGGCCAGCTGCGGCCGCCAGGCGCGGCCGTCGCTCCACCCGCCGTGCAGCAGCACCAGCGCCGGCCCCTCCCCGGCCCGGTGGTAAGCCAGCCTCCTGCCGTCGATGTCAGCCAGCTCCATCGCCCGGCACCTCCCCCCGCCTATGCTCCTCAGCATGCGCTGGGTGATCCACGGTGAGGAAGAGGCTTGGTCCAATCCGTGGCTGAGTGTGCGGCGGCTGGACGTGGAGCAGCCCGACGGGCGCCGGTTCGACTACCACGCGGTCCGGTTGAAGGACATCGCCGCCGCGGTCGTCACCCGGGACGGCTGTGTGCTGCTGATGTGGCGGCACCGGTTCCTGACCGATACCTGGGCGTGGGAGATCCCGATGGGGATCATCGAGCCTGGTGAGACTCCGGAGGCCGCCGCGGCGCGGGAGCTCGAGGAGGAGACCGGCTGGCGGGCGGACGGGCTGACCGAGCTGATCCGCTCCGAGCCCGCCGCCGGGATCACCGACTCCCGGCACTTCGTCTTCCGGACGACGGGTGTGCGGTACGCCGGACCGCCGACCGAGCTGAACGAGTCCGACCGGATCGAGTGGATCCCGCTGGCCGACGTCCCGGCGATGATCGCCCGGCACGAGATCGTCAGCGGCATCACGCTGGTCGGGCTCCAGCAGCTGCTGCTGTCCGAACGTGGCTGAGGGGCGGCACCCCCGGTGGGTGCCGCCCCTCAGTGATTCAGCTGGTCAGGCTGTGCTTGTGGTGGATCAGACCAGGCGGGCGAGTGCGAGGCGCGCGCGTGCGCTGGCCCTCTCGGCTCGCCGGCCGGCCCGCTCGGCCTGCTTCTGCGCCTTCTCGATCTGGTGAGCGAGGCGGAAGCGCCGGTTCTGCTCGGCGTCGTTCAGCAAAGTACGACAATGAGCACGGGCGAGATCTTCATGAAGTAAATGCATTTCGGTGCTCCTGGTAAAAGTCTGAGTGGTCACGTTCGGACTCGATTCGGATGGGTTGAGGTCGTCAGGCTGCGGTTACGGTGTCACTCTTGCGGGGACGCCCACGGGGCCGCTTGCGCGGAACCACCACTCCCTGGACGAACAGCTCGCCGCCCCACACTCCCCACGGCTCGGAACGCTCGAGCGCTCCGGCCAGGCACTCGGCCTTCAGCGGGCAGGTGGTGCACAGCGACTTTGCGTACTCGACGTCCGCCGGCGATTCGGCGAAGAAGAGTTCTGGCGCGTAGGACCGACAGGGCAGGTCCTGCGACGTTGCGACCTCGGTGAAGACATCGAGGAAGCTAACGCTCATTCCGGTCACCTCCCAGTGACTTTGGTGCTGATCTCTTGTCGTCCGTGACGGCTACCGGTTGGCAGCCACCAAAACTGTGTTGACAAACAAAAGGGCCGCGGGACCCTATCGGGTTCCGCGGCCTTGGAGGTGCCGGCTCTGACGCTTGTCAGACCGGTGGACTCCATGCTCGAGAACCCGAACCGCCGTGCTTCACATCGCCGACAGCTCCGCCCTTGAACTGGGCAGCGCCGGAAGCCATGAGCACAACGGTCGCGACGTGCAGGCGCGGCGAGGCACCCTGAATCGGGGCGCACGGCAGCGCGGCAGCGTCGCTGAACGGCTTCTTGACCGTGTTGATGTTCATTCCAGGGCACCTCCTCTCGTTGTGGCGAAGCGGGCGGTTAGCTCGATCGCTATGGTGGTTTGAAGTTTTCGGCCAGGCTTCGACCGCAGAAAGAACAGTACGCCGTCCGCGCCGGAGCCTGCAAACTATTTATCGCCAGTTCGCGAAGTTGGCCGGAAGTTGCCGCTCCGGCGGCCGGATCTGGCTGCCGAACCCTGCTTCCGGCACGCTCCGGGGCGCCGTCCGCACGCTCCGAGATCGTTGCCTCTGTCACCTAACTGCCACGTCTGCCAGGAGCAGAATGCGGCACGTCCTCCAGCATGCGCCGCGATCGCCTTCCCGGCAAGCACATTTAGCCCCGCCGGGCGGGGTACCGCAGGGACGCGACCTGGGGGTGAGGAGGCCGGCGATGACGAACGAGAGAGCAGTGGGAGTTCCGGGCGGCGAGGCAGGCAGGCCACGCGAGATCCCGGCCCGCGGGTGGTGGCAGATCCTGCGGCGGGCGTGGGCCGAGGCCAAGGCCGACCAGGTGCCGTTGCTGGCCGCCGGTGTCGCCTTCTTCGGGTTCCTGTCCGTGTTCCCGGCGATCATCGCGGCCGTCCTCGCCTACGGGCTGGTCGCGGATCCGGCGCAGATCCGGAACCAGGCCGAGGACCTGGCGAAAGCGATGCCGGCCTCGGGCCGCGATCTGCTCCTGCAGCAGATCGACTCGCTCACCTCCGCCCCGCAGCGCAGCCTCGGCATCGGTGTCGCGATCGCCGTCCTCCTCGCGCTGTGGAGCGCGTCGAGCGGCATCGGCTACCTGATCACCGCCGTCAACCTCGCGTACGACGAGGACGAGTCGCGGGGATTCGTCCGCCGGAAGGCGCTGGCCCTCGGCCTGACGCTGGGTGCGATCGTCTTCGTCCTGCTCGCCGCCGCGCTGTTCTCGGTCGGGGCCGCGATCGGGAACGACGTACCGGCCCCGGTGCGCTACGCGCTCGTGGCGCTCCGGCTGGTGCTCGCCCTGGCCCTGATCAGCATCGCGCTGGCAGTCATCTACCGGATCGCCCCGAACCGGGAAGCGCCGCAGGTCCGCTGGGTCTCGGTCGGCGCCGGCGTCGCCACCGTCATCTGGCTGCTCGCCTCGATCGGTTTCTCGGTGTACGTCGAAACGTTCGGGAGCTACGCGAAGACCTACGGCAGTCTGGCGGCGGTGGTCGTCCTGCTGATGTGGCTCTGGCTCACCGCGTACGCCATCTTGCTCGGTGCGGAGATCAACGCAGAGTCGGAGCAGCAGACGATCCGCGACAGCACCACCGGCGAACCGCGACCCCTCGGTGCGCGCGGGGCCGTGAAGGCGGACTCGGTCCCGGCCAAGGACTGACTACCGGGTGCAGAGGTTGAGGATCTTCTCGCCGTACTTGGACAGCTTGGTGTGGCCGATGCCGGGGATCTGGCGGAGGGCCTGGGCGTCGCCCGGCCGGGTCTCGGCGATCGCGGTCAGGGTCGCGTCGGTGAGGATCACGAACGCGGGCATCTTCTCGGTCTCCGCCTGCTCGGTGCGCCACTCGACCAGCGCGTCGTACAGCTTCTGGTCGATCGTGGACGGGCAGTCCTCGCAGCGGCCGAGCTTGCGGGCGCCCGGGTCCAGCAGGCCGCGCCCGCAGACCCGGCACTTCGGGATCGGGCGGCCCGAGCGGGACTCGCCCGATGGGCGCTCGTAGCCGACGGACGCCGACGGGGTCCACTCGGTCCGCGCCGTACGGACGCCGATCGGGTCCAGGAAGCGCGTCGGCCCCCGGGTGCCGCGGCCGCCCGGCGAGCGGGAGGTGGACCAGCTGATGAACAGCTGCTGCTTGGCCCGGGTCACCCCGACGTAGAACAGCCGCCGCTCCTCCTCTACCTGGGCCGGCGTCTGGGCGTAGCTGATCGGCAGCGTGCCCTCATGGGCTCCGACGATGAAGACGCAGTCCCACTCCAGACCCTTCGCCGCGTGCAGCGTCGCCAGCGTGACGCCCTCTGCCAGCGGCGCGTGCTGGATCGTCGCCCGCCGGTCCAGCTCGGCCATCAGCTCTGGCAGCCGGGCCTCGGGATGCTCGGCCGCGAAGTCGCTCGTCATCGTCACCAGCGCGCTCAGCGATTCCCACCGGTCCCGCACGGCGCCGGTCCCGGTCGGCGGCTCCTGCGTCCATCCCGCCCCGGCCAGCACTCCGGTCACGGTGGTGACCAGGTCGTCCGAGCCTTCGCCGGCCTTGACCTGCCCCCGCAGCAGGACAGCGGCCTGGCGGATCTCCGCGCGCTCGAAGAACCGCTCCGCGCCCTTCAGCACGGTCGGGATCTTCCGCTCGGCCAGCGCCTGCTCGAAGTTCTCCGACTGGGCGTTGGTCCGGAACAGGACGGCGATGTCCCGCAGCGGCACACCCTCGTCCCGCAGCCGGACGACGGCGCGCGCCACGGCGTCCGCCTCCGCGACCTCGTCGGAGTACTCCCGGTAGACCGGAACCGGGCCGGCCTCCTTCTGCGACCGCAGCGTGACCCGACCGGGCAGCCCGGTCGGTCCGGCCGCATCCAGGATCTTGTTCGCCACGTCGACGATCTGCGGTGTCGAGCGGTAGTCGCGGACCAGCTTGATCACGGTCGCCGACGGGTGCCGGGCCGCGAAGCGCACCAGGTTCTCCGGGTCGGCGCCGGCCCACGAGTAGATGGTCTGCGCCGGGTCCCCGACCACGCAGACATCCTCACGGCCGCCCAGCCAGAGGTCGAGCAGACTCTGCTGCAGCGGCGAGACGTCCTGGTACTCGTCCACGACGAACGTGCGGTACTGCCGCCGGATCTCGGCCGCGACCCGCTCGTCCTCGGCCAGCAGCGCGACCGTACAGAGCAGCACGTCCTCCAGGTCGATCCGGCCGCGCTCCAGCTTGACGTCCTCGTACGCCGCGAAGATGCGGGCGATCGTCGGCGGGTCGAAGGCCGCCAGCGCCCGCGCCGACCGGGGCGCCAGCCGGGCGTAGTCGTCCGGGCGGACGTTGCTCACCTTGGCCCACTCCACCTCACCGGCCAGGTCGCGCAGCGCGGGCGTGTCCACCCGGACCCGGCAGCGGGACGCGGCCTCGGTCAGCAGCGGGAACTTGCGGTCCGCGATCGGCGGCAGCTCCCCGCCATACACCTTCGGCCAGAAGAAGCGGGCCTGGCGGAGCGCGGCGGAGTGGAACGTGCGGGCCTGCACGCCCTGGACGCCGAGCTGCGCGAGCCGGCCGCGCATCTCCCCGGCGGCCCGCTGGGTGAACGTCACCGCGAGCACCCGGACCGGGTCGAAGGTGCCGGTGCGCACGCCGTACGCGATCCGGTGGGTGATGGCCCGGGTCTTCCCGGTGCCCGCGCCGGCCAGCACCGCGACAGCCCCGTGCAACGAGGTCGCGACCGCCCGCTGCTCCGGATCGAGGGCCTCGAGGAGGTCATCGGCGGAGCCGGGTCGTGTGAAGTCGCTCACGGGCTGGGTCATGCGGGAACAGCACCACCTGCAACATGGTTCGGATACGTCGAGGGCAACCCTAGACGGCGCGCCCGACATAATCCCCTCCCACTCCACAAGGAGTCCGCCGATGTCGGCATTCACGATGTACTCCACGCCTTGGTGCGGCTACTGCCACCGGCTCAAGGGCCAGCTCAAGCGAGCCGGCATCGAGTTCACCGAGATCGACATCGAGCAGGTGCCGGGCGCGGCCGAGATCGTCGAGAAGATCAACAACGGGAACCAGACGGTCCCGACGGTGGTCTTCCCGGACGGCACCGCGATGACCAACCCGTCGCTCGCCCAGGTCGCGGACAAGCTCGTCGCCTGACACCCGACTCAGGTCATATCGCCTGAGTTATGGACTTTACGGTCATGGCCGTTATACCTTGCGATGAACGCCGTCGCAGGGAGTCCGCCCATGTTCTCGCGCCGTTCATTCCGCCATGCCCTGATCACGCTCGCCGCCGTGCTCGGCCTGCTCGCCACGAGCGGCCTGCACGCGGCGGCAGCCCCGCCGGGCGACGCGCCCCCGGACCTGCCGCACCCGTTCCCGTCGGAGAACTGGCCGCTCGGCACGCCGACGAAGCCGTTCGCGCCCAGTGCCGATGTCGTCAAGGACCTCGGCTCACCGGTCAGTTCGCTGACGATCATGGAAGGCGCGATCGGCCGCACCCCTGACGGGCGCGACGTCGTGTACGCCGTACCAGCAGGTGAAAACGCTCGTTTGAACGTGGTCGACCTGCACACCCGCGAGCTGATCCGGACCGTGCCGTTGCAGGGCGCGGCGGGCGGCTGGGCGATCGTCGTGACGCCCAACGGCGACGTCTACCTCGGTACGTACGCCAACGCGCACCTGTACCGCTACAGCCCCGCCACCGGCGAGGTGACCGACCTGGGTCAGCCCATCCCCGGTCAGTCCCAGATCTACGGCCTGACGTCCGACCCGGCCGGCAACGTGTACGCCGGGACGTACCCGAACGCCCACGCGTTCAAGTACGACACGACGACGGGACAGGTCACGGACTACGGCTCGCTCGACCCGGTGCAGCAGTACGCCCGGTCCACGGTCTACGACCCCGACCACAACAAGTTGTTCGTCGGCGTCTCCACCCCGAACGCCCGGCTGCTCCGCATCGACCCGGACACCAAAGTGGTCGAGGACATCACTCCCCCGGGCACGACCGCGAAGGACTTCATCGACCTGGACTACGCCGGCGGCAAGGTGTTCGCGAACGCCAGCAGCCGGCTGGTCGTGGTGGACGCGGTCACCGGTGAGCAGGTCAAGTACACCGACGCCACCACCGGTCAGCTCGTGATGGACTACCCGATCGCCGCCCGCGGTGTCTCCGCCGCCGGGCCGGGTGGCGTCTACTTCACCAACAACACCCTGTCGCTCACGCACTACGACTTGAATACCAACACGGTCGGTCCGGT
The DNA here is from genome assembly GCF_040655315.1 of Kribbella sp. NPDC050459. NCBI lineage: Bacteria > Bacillati > Actinomycetota > Actinomycetes > Propionibacteriales > Kribbellaceae > Kribbella > Kribbella sp. NPDC050459. The sequence goes on from NZ_JBFAJQ010000002.1 coordinate 256,092, forward strand.
CTCGCCGCCGCGCACACTGACCCGTGGCGCGTCCATCGGCTACGGCTGGGTGACCGAGAACGGCGTACCGGTGCTGTACGGCCTGGCCGGTAACTACTCCGGCGGCACGTTCCGCTACAACCCGGCGGACGGGACGCTCGTGCAATGGAGCTCGCCGTTCCAGTACGTACCGTCGCCGCTGATGCACGAGCTGGCCGACCCCAGCACGGGCAAGGTGTTCGTCAACGTCTACCTGAACGGCTCCACCGCCGTGTACGACCCGGCGACCGGCAAGTCGACGGTCACCACGCGGCAGGGCCAAGTGGAGGGCTGGGCCTGGGACGGCAACGGCAAGATGTACGTCGGCATCTACCCGTACGGCCGGCTCTCGCTCTGGGACCCGAGGCAGCCGGACAGCCCGACCAACCCGAAGGAACTGTTCAGCCTGGTCGACAGCGACCACCAGAACAGGCCGGTCGCGGTGGTCCCGGCGGGCAACCGCGTGTACGTCGGCACCACCCCGGCGTACGGCGAGTACGGCGGCGCGCTGACCGTGTACGACGTACCGACCGGCAGCCACACGGTCTACCGCAACCTGGTGACCGACCAGACGATCTCCTCCGTCGTACCGGCAGGCGCTGACGTCTGGGTCGGCTCCAGCATCGAGGGCGGTCAGGGCACCGAGCCGCGGGCCACCGAGGCGCACTTGGTGAAGGTGAACCCGTCGACGGGACAGGTGCTCACCGACATCGTCCCGGTGTCAGGAGCGGCCAGCATCAACGAGCTCGTCACCGGACCGGACGGAAACATCTGGGGTCTGGCCGACGGGATCGTGTTCGTCATCGATCCGTCGACCGGTGACGTGAAGCGCCTGCTGCCTGTGTTCAGCGGATTCACCGGCTCACAGGACGGTGCGCTGTCCTGGCGCGACGGCTACCTGTATGGCGTGACCGGCGGCCGGCTGTTCGTGCTGGACATCCTGAGCGGCGACACGACCGTCCTGCGCAACCGGGGCCTCAACCGGCTCACCCAGACGCCGGACGGCACCTACTACACGCTGCTGCGGCCGGACGGCTACATCAACCCGACCAACCTGGCCTCGTACACGCCACCGGTCGACCCCTGTCCGCAGTCCGACGTCCGGCCGACGGTCTGGACCGGCAACATCGACAGCCACGTCCAGAACCGCTTCCTGACGTACGGCTGCACGCTGACCGACGTGCTGCCGGACGCCGAGGCCGACTGGCCGAGCCACAGCGCCTACGTCAGCGCGGTGGGTCAGAAGGTGCGAGAGCTCCAGGCCAACGGTTCCATCGAGCGCTGGGAAGGCACGCTCATCGTGACCGCTGCCGCCCGCTCCGACGTGGGCCGGTGATCACCAGCTCCCGGTGAGGCTGTCGCCGTACCAGCCTTCGATCAGGCGGCGGGAGATCGAGATCGCTCCCGGGAGGGCCATCGTGCCGGCTTCGACCAGCGCGCGGAGGTCCTCCCGGGTGAACCACTTCGCCTCGGCGATCTCGTCGCCGTCCACCTCGATGTCGAAACCGGTCGCCTTGGCGTAGAACCCGAGCATCAGGCTGGCGGGCAGCGGCCACGGCTGGCTGCCGGCGTACTCGATCTCCGGCCCGACGATCACGCCGGTCTCCTCGAGCACCTCCCGGCGGACGGTGGCCTCCAGGGACTCGCCGGGCTCCACGAAACCGGCCAGCGTCGAGTACCGGCCGGCGGGCCAGGCCTCGTTGCGGCCGAGCAGCGCGCGGTCCTGGTCGTCGGTGACGAGCACGATGATCGCCGGGTCGCTGCGCGGGAAGTGGCTGCGGCCGCAGACCGGGCAGTGCCGGACGTGGCCGGCCTCCACCACCTCGGTGTGTTCACCGCAGTTCGCACAGTGCGTGTGGACGCCGTGCCAGTTGGACAGGCCGATCAAGTGGACGGCGATTCCCGCCTCGCGGTCGTCCAGGACGGCGCCCAGCTCGCGCAGACCGCCGTACGACTCGTCGGCCTCACCCTCGGCCAGGACGCCGAAGACCGCGCGGCCCTCGGCGGTCATCCCGGCGCCGGACTCGCGGTCGATCCCGAGGAAGATGCGGGTGCCCTCGGGCGCCTCGGACGGCGGCACGAAGCGCAGCGTGGAGCGGTCGTCGACCACCTGGATCTGGTCGCCGGCGACCACGACCACCTGCGTCTCCGGCGAGGCCCACGCCTTCTCCAGCCAGTCGTCGTCACGGCGACGGTCGCCGGCGCGGTCGAGCACGGGCCGGGACAGGGCTAGCGAACCAGGTGCGATGGAGTAGGCCACGTACCTCAACATATCCCGCCCGCATGAGAGCATCCCGGCATGAGTATTCACATCGCCGCCGAGAAGGGGCAGATCGCACCGCGGGTGCTGTTCCCGGGGGACCCGCTGCGGGCCAAGTGGATCGCGGAGACCTACCTGTCCGACGTGATCTGCTACACCGAGATCCGCAACATGTTCGGGTTCACCGGCACCTACAAGGGTGAGCGCATCTCCGTGCAGGGCTCCGGCATGGGCCAGGCGTCCGCCTCGATCTACGCCAACGAGCTGTTCGATGAGTACGACGTCCAGACGCTGATCCGGGTCGGCACCTGCGGCGCGCTCACCGAGGCGGTCCGGGTCCGCGACGTGATCGTGGCGATGTCCGCGAGCACCGACTCGCAGATGAACCGGCTGCGCTTCCACGGCATCGACTACGCCCCGACGGCCGACTACCAACTGCTCCGCGCGGCGGTGGACGCGGCCGAGGCGGCCGGGCTGAACGTGCACGTCGGCCAGGTGTTCTCCGGCGACCTGTTCTACAACGACCGTCCGGACCTGGTCTCGCGGACCGCGGAGTACGGCGTGCTCGGCATCGAGATGGAGGCCGCGGCGCTGTACACGCTGGCCGCGAAGTTCGGCCGCCGCGCGCTCGGCATCATGACGGTGTCGGACCACCTGATCACGCACGAGGTGACGTCCGCGGAGGAGCGCCAGACGACGTTCTCCGAGATGATCACGATCGCGCTCGACGCGGCGATCGAGGTGCCGGTCTGAACCCGCGGTACGGCGCGGCCGCACTGCTCTGCGCCGCGCTCCTGATCGGGACGTCGGCGTGCTCCGGCGACAAGCCGGAGCAGGCCGGCAGCCCGAGCGCTTCAGGCACGACAGCGACCAGCAACACGCCCTCAGGACCTGAGGAGACGTTGCCGGACCTGACGGCCGCCCAGGTCGTGGCTGCGCTGGGCGCGAAGGGCTACACGTGCAGCACCGACGAGGCGTACGAGACGTGCAGCCAGGGCAACACCTCGGTGCAGGTTCTCATCGGCAACCACCGGCGTCCGCCCGTGGTGTCGCTGCAAGCGTCCGGGTCGCCCGCGGAGGCGACGACGAAGCTGGCCGAATTCGCACCGCAGGCTCTCGAGCTGGCGCACGTGAACCCGCGCGCTCAGGTCGTCGACTGGCTGAAGCAGCAGCAGGGCAAGACGACCGCCGCGACGACGGCCGGCAACTGGAACGTCGAGTTCTCCACCGAGGCCGAGTCCGAGGCGCCGGGCGCGATCCTCACCCTCACCGACAAGCTCTGCAAGGCGAACTGCGGAGCCGAGTAACCCGTCGGGCTACGCCGCGACCAGCTTGGGCAGGACCTGCAGCAGCCGGCCGGTCAGCAGGTCCGGGACCTTCTCCGGGTTGGCGGCGTAGCCGACGACGGCCTGCTCGAACAGGCCGTCGATCAAGGCGTACGCCGTCGGCGCGTCCACGGCCGCTGCCGTGCCGGTGAGATCGGCGTACCGACTCAGGATCCGCCAGATCATCTGTTCCAGCAGCTGGTCGATCGCCTCGACGTCCGGCCGGAGCTGCTCCTCGAACATGCTCTGCGCCCGCAGGTCGTACCAGAGCTTGTGCATCGGGGTCTCCTCGACCAGCGTCTGGGTCATCTTGCCCAGGAACCCGGTGACGAGGTCCTCCCCCGACGTCGCGGTCTCGACCACCTCGTCGTACCGCCGGGAGCACTTGGTCTTGTAGTAGCGCACGCAGTAGCTGATCAGATCGATCTTGTCGCGGAAGTAGTAGTGCACGACGCCGTGCGTGAACTCGGAGTTGTTCGCGATCTCCCGCAGGCTGGTGCGCGCGTACCCGAGCTCGCCGAGGGTCTTCAGCGCGGACTCGGCCAGCGCGATCCGGCGGCGCTCGATCTTGTCGATCCCGGAGACGCGGGCAGGCCGCTCCTCAGCCGCGGACGCCACAGCACTCACCCACTCTCGAATCGGGGCCGATGCGTCAGAGTACCCCGCCCCGGGCCAGGCGCGTCCCGCGGCGGGGAGATTTCTTGACAAGTGTCAAACAAAGTCTTGACGAGTGTCAAAGGACTGGTCAGAGTGTGAAACAGCCCGTGCGAGCAGAAGGAGCTTCAGATGGGTTCACTCGATCTCTCCGGCCGCAAGGCCCTGGTCACCGGCGGCGCGCAGGGACTCGGCGAGGGGATGGCGAAAGCCCTCGCCGCGGCCGGCGCCAAGGTCGTGATCAGCGATATCCAGAAGGACGCCGGCGAAGCGGTCGCCGACGCGCTCGACCAGCAGTACGGCGGGGGCTTCGGGTTCGTCGCCCACGACATCACCGACGACGGCGACTGGGAGAACGCGGTGGTCGCCGCCAACGACATCCTCGGCGGCCTCGACATCCTGGTGAACAACGCAGGCATCGAGATCACCAGCCTGCTCACCGAGGTGACCGCCGACCAGATCCGCAAGATGCTCGAGGTCAACGTGCTCGGCACCACGCTCGGCATCAAGTGGGGCCTGCGGACGATGCGCCCGGACGGCCTGGCCGGTCAGGGCGGCGCGATCATCAACGTCGCATCGGTCGCCGCCACCATCGCCTTCCCCGGCATCGCGGTCTACTCCGCGACCAAGTCCGCCGTCGACCGGCTGACCCGGGTCGCCGCGATGGAGTCCGGCAAGCTCGGGTACGGCGTCCGCGTCAACTGCATCTACCCGGGCCTGGTCCCGACCGCGATGGGCGCCGGCCTGGCGAACGACGTCGCGCAGCTCGGACTGTTCGAGTCGCCCGAGGCCGCGGTCGCCGCGGTGGTCGGGCTGACCCCGGCCGGCCGGCTCGGCGAGGTCTCGGACATGGCCGACGCGGTCGTCTTCCTCGCGTCCGAGGAGTCCCGCTTCATCACCGGTATCGGCCTGCCGGTCGACGGCGGAATGGGGATGTGATGACCACGAAACCCGTTGTCGTGTACGGCGCGTCCGGCTACACCGGGCGGCTCGTCTGCGAGTACCTGCGGCAGTATCACGTGCCCTTCGTGGCCGCCGGCCGTGACGAGACGAAGCTCAAGGCCTCGATGGACTCGCATGTTCCCGGTATCGAGACAGCCGACTACGAGATCGCCGCGGTCGACCATGACGTTGCTGCGCTCACCGAGCTGTTCACCGGTGCGTCCGTCGTCCTCAACACGGTAGGTCCGTTCAGCGAGCTCGGTCCGGTGGCGGTGGAAGCCGCACTCGCTGCGGGTGCGCACTACACCGACACGACCGGCGAGCAGGACTGGCTGATCACGTGCGACGAGACGTACGGTCCGCGGTTCGCCGAGGCCGGTCTGGTGCTGGCTCCGGGCATCGCGCAGATGTACACGACCAGCGAGATCGCCGCGCAGCTCTGTCTCGAGCAGCCCGGGCTGGACTCCCTGGACATCGCGGTGTTCTGGGGCGGCAGCCCGACCATCGCTTCGACCCGCACGATCCTGGTGAACGCTGCGACGTCGAAGGCGCACTACTTGGAGGGCAACCAGTACGTCGAGTTCCCGGAGCAGGGTCTGGTGCCCCTGGTGGTTCCCGGCCAGCACGAGCTCGCCCTGTCGCTGCCGTGGGGCGGCATGTCGCATCCGGTGTGGTTCAAGCGCGATCCACGGGTGGCGAACTGCAAGGCGCAGGGCGGTGTGTTCAACGCGGCGCTGATGAACGGGGTCCCGCAGATCGTCGCCGCGGCACTGGAAGCCACCAAGGACATGGCGCCGGACGAGCGGAACGCCGCACTGACGGAGACCGCTCGCCAGGTGATGAATGAGATGCCGCCGCGGGAGAACCCGCGCGTCAACAAGACGCTGGACTCGGTGCACGCGTCCGGGCCGCTCGGCCGGGCGCACTGTGTCATCCACGGCAACAGCAACTACCAGCAGACCGGTCTGCTCCAGGCGTACGCGGCGTACTCGCTGCTGCAGAGGCCGCCGAAGCGGGTCGGTTTCGCCAGTGGCTGTCAGGCCTTCGGTCACCGCGAGCTGCTCGGCGTACTGCGGAGCTTCGGGCTGGTGTCCGAGCCGCAGCTGACGGTGCAGCACTAGAGGAGTTGCTGTGCGGCTGGTCGACTACCTGGACAAGGGCGCATCGCTCGCGCCGGACGCCGCCTGCCTGACGACGGACGGCGAGTCGCTGACGTACGCCGAGGTTCAGCAGCTGTCGTACCGGATCGCGGGTGCCCTGGCGGCGACCGGCGTACGGCCCGGCGGCAAGGTCGCGATCCTGTCCGCGAACGACCCGGTGGCGTTCAGCTGCGTGTTCGGGATCAGCCGGGCGGGTGCCGTCTGGTGCCCGATCAATCCACGCAACGAGGCGGCCGAGAACCGGGAACTGCTCGACCAGTTCGACTGTGAAGTACTGATCTACCAGTCGGCGTTCGCGCCGCTGGTGGACCGCATTCGGGACTCTTTGCCGAAGGTGCACACGTTCGTGTGTCTCGACGGGGAGCCCTCCTCCGGCCTCACCCCCCACCCCGCCGGCCGGAGGACCGTCGACTGGGACGCGTTCTGCGGGGGCGCGTCCCAGCCGGCACCTGATCTGACCGATCCGGACGACCTGGCGATGATCGTCGGGACCGGCGGTACGACGGGCCGGCCGAAGGGGGTGATGCTCGGCAACGCCAACCTGGAGACGATGACCGCGCTGACGCTGATGGGCTACCCGTTCGGCGAGCGACCGGTCTACCTGGCACTGGCACCACTGACGCACGCGGCCGGCGTGCTGTGCTTCCCGGTGCTCGCGTGCGGCGGCGAGATCGTGATCATGCGAGCTCCCGACGTACACGCGTTCCTGGAGCTGATACCGCGGCACGGGGTGACGCACACGTTCTTGCCGCCGACGCTGATCTACATGGTGCTGGCGGCGCCGGAGCTCGACTCCACGGACCTGTCGTCGTTGCGGTGCTTCTGGTACGGCGCGGCGCCGATGTCGGTCGCCCGGCTCGAGGAGGCACTGCAGCGGATCGGTCCGGTGATGGCGCAGCTGTTCGGGCAGACCGAGGCGCCGATGATGATCTCGATGTTGCCGCCGGCAGCGCACTTCGATGCCGCCGGCAACGTCGCCCGGGGACGGCTGTCATCCGCGGGACGGCCGTCCCCGCTGGTTACCGTGGCGATCATGGGAGCCGACGGCGAACTGCTCCCGCACGGCGAGCGCGGCGAGATCGTGGTGCGCGGGTCGCTGGTGATGAAGGGGTACTACCGCAACGCCGAGGCGACCGCAGCAGCTTCGGCGTACGGCTGGCACCACACCGGCGACATCGGCTACCTGGACGCGGAGAACTACCTCTACATCGTTGACCGGGCCAAGGACATGATCATCACCGGCGGCTTCAACGTGTACTCCACCGAGGTGGAGCAGGCGCTGATGGCGCACGCCGCCGTCCAGGACTGCGCGGTGATCGGTCAGCCCGACGAGAAGTGGGGCGAGCGGGTCGTGGCCGTCGTCCAGCTCCAGCCGGGCGCTTCGGTGGACGCCGCCGAGCTGATCGCGTTCGCGAAGGCGCGCATCGGCAGCGTGAAGGCGCCGAAGGAAGTGCTCGTCTGGCCCGACCTGCCGCGCTCCAAGGTCGGCAAGGTGGTCAAGCCGGACATCAAGGCCCGCTTAGCTGCTACCGGCTGACGCACCGGCCGACGACGCGATCACGATGGCTGTTGTGACGGCGGCCTGCATCTCGGTCACAGCCTTCTTGACCGCGGCGGCCGCCCAGTCCGAGTCGGCGATCTCTTTCGCGCGCTTCTTCAGCGCCTTCTTGTCCACCGCGTCCGTGACGACCTTCGGTACGACGTTCAGCGCGCTGAGGAGAGCTATCAGCGCGGCCGTTCGCTCGTCCGGCGTCGTACCGACCTTCAGCACGCTCTCGAGCTTCGCGCGCACGTCCTGCTCCTGCCGCGCGTCCTTGGCGGGCCAGCGCGTCACCGGAAACACACCGAGCACCCTGCCCTGGTCCTGCTCCAGCACGCCCCGCTCGGCGAGCCGGGCCAGCAGTTGGTTGCGCAGGCGCTTCGAGAGCGCACCGATCTGGTCCTTCGGCTTCTTCCCGGGCCTCTTGACGACGTACGCCAGGCGCTCGTCCAAGATCGGATCACCGGTCGGAGCACCGTCGAGCACGTGCAGGCGACCGGCCTTGCCGTCGACGGTGATGTCGAGCTTCTGGCTCAGCGTGAGCTCGATCAGCACCGCACCGGCCAGCGCGTAGTCCAGGCCGGGCGACCCGGTGAGCGGCTTGCCGGTCTCGTCGTCGTACAGGAGCAGCAGCAGATCCTCCGCGATCAACATGCCTCCACCGTAGGCACCACCGGCCGCCCGGCGCATCCACCGCGCGGACTACCGCGGGGGTCCGTCCAGAGGCTCAGGTAGGGTCTACTAAGGTAAGCCTTAGCTAACATGCCCGCCCAGCCTGAAAGCAGCTCCGCCATGACCAGAGCACTGCCCGAGCCGACGTACCGGCGCTTCGTCGCCGGCCTCGGCACCCTCGGCCTCCGGCAGTTCGACCTCACCGAGGACGTGACCACGCTGCACAGCTGGGTCACCCAGCCGTACGCGCGGTACTGGGGACTCCTGACCGCGTCGGTCGCCGATGTGCACGCGGAGTACCTCAGGATCGCCGAGAGCCCGCACCACGACGCGTTCATCGGCGAGCACGACGGACGGCCGGCGTTCCTGATGGAGCGCTACGCCCCGGCGTACGACGCTGTCGGCCAGGTGTACGACGCGGCGCCCGGCGACATCGGCATGCACGTCCTGGTCGGGCCCCCGGCGACGCCGATCCCTGGGTTCACCGGGGCGGTGTTCGAGACGATCATGGACAGCCTGTTCAGCGATCCGCTCGTCGACCGGGTGGTGGTCGAGCCCGACGTACGGAACGTGAAGATCCAGGCGCTGAACGCGCGGATGGGGTTCCGCAAGCACAGCGTCGTGACACTGCCCGGCAAGCAGGCGTGGCTGAGCTTCTGCACCCGCGACCAGTACGCCGACGCGCACCGGATGAACGAGGCGGGCTGATGAACCACTGGGAGGCCGTCAACCAGGCGCTGGTCCGGAAAGCGTTGTCGGAATTCACCCACGAGCGCATTCTCGAGCCTGTTGCCGACGGCAATGAGTATGCGGTCGGCCGGTACCGGTTCACGGCACGGCGCTATCCCTTGAATCACTGGGACATCTCGGCCGTGGTACGTGACGACGGTTTGACGGTCGACGCGCTGGAGTTCGTCATGGAGTTCCACGAGCAGCTCGGGATCGGACGCGACATGCTGCCGGTGTACCTGGAGGAGATCAGCAGCACGCTGGCCTCGGCGGCATACAAGCTGTCGAAGCCCGATCTGACGGCGACGGACCTGGTCACCGCGGACTTCCAGACGATCGAGGCCGCGATGACCGAGGGGCATCCGTGCTTCGTGGCGAACAACGGACGGCTCGGGTTCGGCCTCACGGACTACCTGGCGTACGCACCCGAGACCGGCGCGGGCGTACAGCTGACCTGGATCGCGGCCCGGCGGGACCGGACCACCGTTTCCTGCAGTTCCTCGTTGGCCTTCGACGCGTTCATGCGGTCCGAGTTGGGCGAGGAGACGCTGGCGCGGTTCGCCGAGGTCGCCGATCCGGCGGAGTACGTGTACCTGCCGGTGCATCCGTGGCAGTGGGACAACAAGACCTCGATCACCTTCGCCGCCGACATTGCTTTGCGGCACATCGTCCACCTCGGCTCGACGGACGATGTTTATCAGCCGCAGCAGTCGATCCGGACGTTCTTCAACCGTTCCGCGCCGTCGCGGTGCTATGTGAAGACGGCCTTGTCGGTGCTCAACATGGGGTTCATGCGCGGGTTGTCGCCGTCGTACATGGCCGCGACGCCGGCGATCAACGACTGGGTGCATTCGGTCGTCTCGAACGACCTTGTCTTCAAGCGGCACGGGTTCACCGTCCTGCGGGAGATCGCCGCGGTCGGGTACCACAACCGGTACTACGAGAACGCGACGGACAAGACCTCGCCGTACCGGAAGATGCTGTCGGCGCTGTGGCGGGAGAGCCCGGTGCCGTCGCTGGAGCCCGGCGAACGGCTCGCGACGATGGCGTCGCTGCTGCACGTCGACCGGCACGGAGCATCGCTGGCCGCGGCCCTGGTCCGGGCGTCCGGGCTGGCGCCGGCGGACTGGTTGCGCGCGTACCTCGACGCGTATCTGATCCCGTTGCTGCACAGCTTCTACGCGTACGAGCTCGTGTTCATGCCGCACGGCGAGAACCTGATCCTGGTGCTGCGGGACGCGATTCCGATCCGGGTGATCATGAAGGACATCGCCGAGGAGATCGCCGTCCTGAGTCCGTCGACACCGGTACCGGCCGAGGCGGAGCGGGTGCGGGCCGACGTACCGGACGACGAGAAGCTGCTGTCGATCTTCACCGACGTGTTCGACTGCATCTTCCGGTTCCTGTCACCGCTGCTCGACCGCGAAGGCCTGCTGACGCCGGCCGAGTTCTGGTCGGTGGTGGCGTCGTCGATCCGTGACTACCAGGCGGCGACGCCGGAGCTCGCCGACGCGTTCGCGAAGTACGACATCTTCGCGCCGTTGTTCGCGCTGTCCTGCTTGAACCGGCTGCAGCTGCGCAACAACCAGCAGATGGTCGACCTGACTGACGTCGCCGGGTCCTTGCAGTTCGCCGGGACCTTGGACAACCCGCTGGTCACGGTAGTAACTGACTGACCAGGGTGCTTGTGGATAACTCCCGCGGCGGTACGGCGAGATCGGGCAAGCTCATGGGGTGACCACAGTCTCCGCTCCGCACGACGCCCGGCGATACGAGGTGCTGGACGGCCGCCTGCTGATCACCGGCCCACAGCCCCCGGCCCATCACGCCGCCGTCGTCGCACTCCTGGTGCTACTGAAGCACGCCTGCCCACCCGGTCTGCTGGTCGCGGTCAACTCCCTCGACTACCGCCCCAACCTCAACACGACTCTCCGCCCTGACCTCCTGATCTGCCACCGCACCGACGCCGGCCCCCACCTCCTCACAGCCCCACCCGTCCTGGCCGTCGAGGTCCTCTCCCCCACCACCCGCACCACCGACGTAGTCCTCAAACGCACCATCTACGAGCAACACCGCATCCCGTCGTACTGGCTCCTCGACCCCACCACCCAAGAACTAACCATCCTCGACCTGACCCCCACCGGCTACACCTGCCAGGCGGTCATCCAGTCCGAGGAAACCTTTCACACCACAACCCCGTTCCCGATCACCCTCTGCCCGTCCGCCCTCATCAGATGACCCACGATCCGTGCCAAAAACCGGGGCATCCAAGGGCATCCAGGGGCAGATCAGAGAAATGGCATCAACCACCTGTCAACTGCCGCCATGCTGGTTGTGTGATCGAGAAGGAGGCACCACCATGGGGTACGTGGAAACACTTGAGCCGGGACACTTCACGCTGGCCGATCTCGAAACGCTTCCCGACGACGGGAACCGCTACGAGGTGGTCGACGGGATGCTGCTGGTGACGCCCGCGCCGTTGACGGTCCATCAGACAGCGGTCGTCGAACTCACCTATGTTCTTCGGCATCGCTGCCCAGGCGACCTGAAAGTGCTGGTTGCACCGACGGACTACCGGCCGACGCCGACGAGATCGGTACAGCCCGACGTGCTCGTCTGCCACCGGAAAGATGTCGGACGCAAGACGATCGAGCAGCCGCTGCTACTGGCGGTCGAGGTACTGTCCCAGTCAACCAGCCTGGCGGACCGGGTCCTCAAGCGACGCCTGTACGAGCAGGCCGGCGTGACGTCGTACTGGATCTTCGACCCGGCCGAAGAAGAACTGACCGTGCTCGAACTCGAAGGCGACGCCTATGTCGAGCGGGCAGTTGTCACCGGCAAGGACGCGTTCGAGGCCGAGCTGCCGTTCCCGGTTCGTATCGTCCCCGCCGACCTCGTCATCTAGCACCAGCGGGGCAACCCGGGGCAGATGCTTGTCTGCCCTCCCGTACCTGGGCCTGTCCGGTGCAGGCTCGGGGCATGTGCCCTGTCGAACCTGGTGAATTCACGCTTGCTGATCTCGACGCTGCACCGGACGAGGGAGCTGCCGTTCCCGGTCCGCATCGTCCCCGCCGACATCGTCCACTGAGACCCTCATCCCTCACCCCTTACCAGGTGATCAGCCGTCGAGGAGTTGGGTGAGTTGGGGTTTGGTGGGGAGGTTTTCGGGGCGGATGATGTCGCCGGTGCGGACGTAGTAGAAGGCTGCGGTGACGTGGTCGAGGGGGATGTTCATGAGTTCGGACCAGGCGACTCGGTAGATGGCCAACTGCAGGGGGTCGGCGGTTTCGCCGCGGGTGGTTTTCCAGTCGATGACGTCGTAGCCGCGGGAGCCGTCAGTGCGGACGACCTGGTAGACGGCGTCGATGCGGCCGCGGATCACCCGGCCGTCGAGGGCCAGGGCGAACGGGGCCTCGATCTCGTACGGCGTGGTGTCGCCGAACGGGCCGTCGCGGAAGGCGTCCATCAGGTCGGTGAGGTCGGTGTCGTCGACGATGTCCTCGTCCGCGGCGCCGGGGAGGTCGTCGGGGTCGAGCAGTAGCTGCTGCCCGAAGTAGCTCTCCACCCAGGCGTGGAACCGCGTGCCGAAGCGCGCGGCCCGGTTCGGTTTGCGCGGCATCGGCCGGGCCAGGTCGGCGGCCAGGCCGTCCGGGTCCTTCGCCAGCCGCATCACCTGGGTCGCGGACAGCGCGGCCGGCAGCGTCACGTCGTACGCCTTCCGGCTCCGGCTTTCCCTTGCCTCGGACAACAATCGCTCGAGCTCGGAGTCCCAGCGCGCGACCGTCGCCTGCTCGTCGAGCAGCAGCGACTCCTCCGCCGCGGCGGACGGTCCTTCAGCGCGCGCCTGCTGCACGAGCGCCGCCGCGTCGAGCCGCCGCTGGTACGACTCCAGGTCGTACGCCGTCGGCCAGGGCGCCTGCGTCTGCTCGGCGAGCTCCGGGTTCTCCGCGGTGAGCTCGGGCTGGTCCGCCCAGGCGATCACCCGCTCCCCGGCGTGCTTCTTCAGGGTGTCGAGGTACGCCGACGGGCCGCGCGGGCGTTTCTGCGTCGGACCCCACCAGTGACCGGTCGCCACCAGCAGCTCCTTCGCGCGGGTGAACGCGACATACCCGAGCCGCCGCTCTTCGAGCGCGTTCACGTCCTTGCACTCGTCGGCGAACGCCTTCAGCCCGGCGTTCGTCAGGTCGTGGATGTCCGGGAGGGTGTCGGCGTCGCCGCGCAGCGGCCACGGCAGGACCTTCGCGTTCGTCGTCCACTTGTCCCGGCCGCGGTCCGAGGGGAACACCTTCGACACCAGGGTCGGCACGAACACGACCGGCCACTCCAGGCCCTTCGAGCGATGCGTGGTGAGCAGCTTCACCGAGTCCGCCTCGCTCGGTACGGCGAGGTCGAGACCGGCCGCGTACTCCTCCTCGGCCGCCAGGTACGCCAGCAGACCGTCGAGCGAGCCGTCCGACTCGGTCGACACGAAGTTGCCCACGGCATCGAGGAACGCGGCCAGGTGATCACGGCGTCCGGCGTCGACGTGGTCGGGTGTCGCAGTCAGCTCGACGTCAAGGCCGATCGTGCTGATCACCCGTCGGACCAGGTCGAGCAGCGGTTCACCCGCGTGGGCGCGCAACTCGCGGAGCTCGACCGACAGCTCCTTGAAGCGGGTCAGGGCCTCCGCCGCGTACGGCAGCGGTCCCGGGTCGTCGACCGCCTCGGCGAGCGCGATGACCTCGGTCGAGTCCATTCCGGCCACGGCCGCGTCGAGCGCAGCGACCAGGTCGTCGGCGGCCGGCCGCTCCCCCGCGTCCGCGAGTCCGCGGGCGCGGTTGGCGAGCAGCGCGAGGTCGCGGTGACCGATCCGGTACCGCGGGCCCGTGAGGATGCGGAGCATCGCCGCGTTCGCCGTCAGGTCGTTGACGGCCTGCAGCGTCGCGACGACGTCGACGACCTCGGGAAGCGCGAGCAGACCGCCGAGGCCGACGACCTCGACCGGGACCTTGCGCGCAATCAGGGCCTCGTGGACGGCGCTGAGGTCGACGTTGGTCCGCATCAGGATGCCGATGTCCTTCCAGCGGCGGTTCCGGGTGCGGTGCGCGGCGACGATCGCGTCGGCGACCCACTCGATCTCCTGCGAGCGCGTCTCGAACAGCCCGACGGTGATCGCGCCTTCGGGAGCGTCCGGCGGCGCCTCGAGCGGGATGACGCCGGGGTGCTGTTCGTACAGCTCGGCGGCGTGCTGGTTCGCGGCGGCGAGGATCCGGCTGCCGCAGCGCCGGTTCACGCTCAGAACGTACCGCTGCGCCGGTGAGCCGTCCGCCTGCGGGAAATGCTCGGGGAATTCGTCCAGGTTCGCCACGGAGGCGCCGCGCCAGCCGTAGATCGCCTGGCACGGGTCGCCGACCGCGGTGACCGGATGGCCCCGGCCGTGCCCGGCGTCCGGCCCTGCGAACAGCGCCGTGAGCATCCGGCGCTGCGACACCGACGTGTCCTGGTACTCGTCGAGCAGGACGACCTTGTACCGCGCGCGCTCGACCGCGGCGACCTCGGGACACTCCTCCGCGAGCCGCGCGCCGAGCGCCATCTGGTCGGCGAAGTCGACGACGCCGCGCTCCCCCTTGTACGCCTGGTACTCCTCGACGAGCTGCAGGATCTCCCCGCGCTTCAGGGCAGTCTCGGCGAGCTTGCGGACCTCCACGGTCTGCTTGCGCGCCGCGGCGACCTCCTGTCGTACGGCGTCGTCATGGTCGCGGATGTCGTCCGGGCGGAGCAGGTGGTCGGCGAGCTCGCCGTCCAGCGCGAGCAGGCTGTTGACGAGCGTCGGCACGTGGTGCGACGCGAACCGGATCGGCCCGGCGGACCGCCGTACGACCCGGCCGGCCAGCTGGAACCTGGTGGCGTCGGCGAGCACCCGCGAGTCCGGCTCGAGGCCGAGCCGGAGCCCGTGCTCCGCGATCAACGTGCCGGCGAACGCGTGGTACGTCGAGACGACGGGCTCGCCCGGCTCCTCCGGCTCCCAGTTGGGGATGTTGCTGCGCAGGTGCGCCGCGAGGATCGGGTGCTGGTCTCTCGGCAGCGTCGATCCGAGGACACCGGCCTTCGTCAGGTCCTCACGGATCCGGACGTCGAGCTCGTTGGCCGCCTTCTTGGTGAACGTCAGCCCGAGCACTTCCTCCGGCTTCACCTGCCCCGTGCAGATCAGCCACACCACCCGCGCCGCCATCGCGGTCGTCTTCCCCGACCCGGCACCCGCGACGATCACCCCCGGCGCCAAGGGCGCGGTGATCGCCGCCAGCTGCTGATCGGAGAACGGAATCCCCAGCAGATCGCACAGGTCAGCCGTCGTGCGAAGTGTCTGCATCAGACGATCTCCCGGCCTTCGGGCTGGATGGGGCAGAGGGCGCGCGCCTCGCAGCGGCTGCAGCCGTCGTTGCGTTTGGCCACGAAATCCTCCGAGCGGATCATCGTCTCGGCGTCGTCGACGGCCTCGTCGAGCCAGGTCCGGCCGTCCTCGTCGGTCTCCAGCGGGCCCTGGTGCTGGACCTTCGGGAAGCCGCCGTTGTCGTCGTGCCGCAGCTGCACGAGCTCGGCGCCGCCGGCGACCGCGTCCTCGCCGAGCTTCTTCAGCTGCCGCGCGTTGATCGCCCGCTGGTAGATGGCCAGCTGCACATGCCGCTCGAGCGCCGGCTTGGTCGGGATGTTCCGCCCGGTCTTCAGGTCGACCACCCGGACCATGCCTTCGGGGTCCTTCTCGACACGGTCCATCCGGCCCTTCACCCGCACCGCCGGGTGCTCCGCGTCGGGCAGCAGGACGTCGAATTCCACTTCGGTCCCGACCAGCGTCCGGTCCGGACGGCCTTGGTGCCACGCGACGAACCGCCGCAACGCCTGCTCCGCCTCACCGCGCTCCCGGTCCGAGATCCAGGCGGACTCGAACTCGAGCTGGGTCCAGACCTTGTCGAGCCAGCCGTTCAGCTCGTCGACCGACGGCGGCAGCGTTCCCGTCGCTACCGCGTCGGCCAGCGCGTGCAGCACCGAGCCGAAACCGAGCGCCGACGTACTCGGTGTCTCCCCACCGGCCCGCCGGGTCAGGAACCAGCGCAGCGGACAGTCCACGATCGTCGTCAGCGCACTTCCCGACAGCGGAACCGGCTCGGCGGGATCCGCGATCGGCCGCGCCGACTCGGTGCGCTCCCGCACGCCCCACCAGCGCGACGGATCGGCCGTCGGCACCAAGGCCTGATCCCGGTCGTCGACAGCCGAGGCCAGCAACGCCAGCCGGTCCGCCGCCGCCCGCTTCAACGCCGGCGACGACGCCGGATCCGCCAGCACGCAACGCAGATCCGCCACCAGCCCCGGCAACGACAACGGCCGCCGCGGGCGCCCCGCGACCAGCTTCCAAGGAATGTCGAGCTCGGCAATGAATCGGGAGGGCTGGTCGCCGTCGGCCTCAGGTGCCTGTACGGCGGTCACGATCAACCGCTCGCGGGCCCGGGTGATCGCGACGTAGAACAACCGTCTCTCCTCGGCGAGCAACGCGCCCGCCGACAACGGGTCGATCAACCCGTCGGGCCCCAACCGGTCCGGTTCCAGCAACGAGCCGCGGCGCCGCAGGTCCGGCCACTGCCCTTCCTGGACGGAGGCGACCACGACGAGCCGCCATTGCAGCCCCTTCGACCGGTGCGCCGTCATCAGCTGGACGCCGGCCTCACGGTACGTCCCGTCGAACCGGTTGTCCGCCGCGATGTCCAGCGACTCCAGCTCGGACAGGAACGCCGACACGCCCTTGAACCCGACCTGCTCCTCGGCCCGGCCGGCCGCGTCGAACAGCGCGCACAGCGAGTCGAGGTCCCGGTTCGCGGTGCGCGCGAGCTCGCCGCCCGACGAGGCCTGGCCGCGCAGCCGTCGCAGCCACGGCGACTCCGACCACAGCGACCACATCACCTCGTCCGGCGCCGCACCCGCGGTCACGATGTTCCTTGCCTTGAGCAACCGCTCGCCGAGCGCCGCGAACCGCGCCTCGGCCGGTGATGCCTCCTGGTCAAGCAGCAGCGGGTTCAGCATCGCCTCGCGCAACAGCTCGTCCGACGACCGCGGCAACCGCTGCCCGCCCGCCGCGTCGCGGTCCCGCCGGCGCAGCACCCGCGCCAGCCGCCGCAGCTGCCCCGCGTCCATCGCACCCAACGGCGACAGCGCCAACGCCCGGACAACATCGACGGTCAGGGTCTCCGGGTCGGCCACCGCCCGCAGCGCCAGCAGCATCGGCCGGACGGCGGGCTCGCGCGAGAACGGCAGCTCGTCGCCCGCGACGTCCACCGGGATGCCGGCCGCGGACAACGCCCGCCGCAACGGCGGGATCGACCTGCTGCCGGAGCGCACGAGCACGGCCATCTCGTTCCACCCGATGCCGTCCTGGACGTGCGCCCGGCGGAGCAGATCGGCGATGTGCTCCAGCTCGGCGCCGCTGGTCGAGTACAGGTTCGCCTCGACCTTGCCCGGGCCGTACACACACGCGGACGCGTCGGGGTTGCGGAAGCGCTCGAACGTGTCACGGTCCAGCGATCCCGGCACACCGAGCCGGTTGACGACGTTGCGCGACACGCGCTGCAACGTGGTGCCGAAGCGCCGCGTCGTCCCCAGCGCGATCTGCGCGGCCTCCGCGCCGTCGCGGGTGCGGAACTCGTCGGTGAACCGCAGCAGCCCACGCACGTCCGCGCCGCGGAACGTGTAGATCGACTGGTCCGGGTCGCCCACGACGACCAGGTCGCGACCATCACCCGCGATCGCCTGCAACAGCTTCGTCTGACCGGGATCGGTGTCCTGGTACTCGTCCACGAACACCGCTTTGAACTCCGCCCGCAGCTTCGCCTGCACCTGCGGCTGCTGCGCGAGGATCACCGCGCGATGGATCAGCTCGGAGTAGTCCAGCACCTGCTCGGCGTCGAGGATCTGCAGGTACTCCTGGAAGAAGTCGCCGACCGCGACCCACTCGGCCCGCTCGGCCGACCGCCCGATCGCGGACAGGTCCTCCGGGTCGAGCCCCAACTGGCGCGCCTTGCCGATCACGGCCTGCACCTCGTCGGTGAACCCGCGCGTCTTCAACGCCGGATGCAGACTGCCCGGCCAGTGCACCGCGCCGACGTCACGGCTGCCCGACAACGCCTCGCTCAACCGCAGCGCCTGCTCCGGGCCGGACGGCAACCGCAGCGGTACGTCGAACGCGTCGGCCGGCGTGAACCGGCGCAGCAACGCGTAGCAGAAGGAATGGAACGTCATCGACGGCATCACCCGCGTCGTCCGCCCGAGCCGCCCGGTGATGCGATCGCGGAGCTCGGTCGCGGCCTTCCGGCCGAACGTCAGCACGAGCACCTCGTCGGGACTCAGGCCGCGGTTGCGGACCCGGTCGACGACGGCCTCCACCAACGTCGTGGTCTTGCCGGTGCCAGGCCCCGCGAGCACCAGCAGCGGGCCGCCCGGGTGCTGCACGACGGCTTGCTGGTCGGCGTCGAGAACAGGCGCTTCCGCGCTCCGGCGCTCCTCCCGGACCAACCGGTACCGGGATCCCTGTCTGCTGACCACCGACACATCTCAACAGACGGCACCGACAGTCCGCGACGAGGCTCCCCGGCCGCCGACCGGATAGCCGGAAAGCGGACAGAACCGCGTAGCCGGCCGATAACTTTCCGCAGTTCCCGTGCATCGAGTTCCTCGACGGCAACACGACGACAAGGAGCACCGAATGAGGACGCTGCGGCACACCGCCGCCCTCCTGGGGACGGCTGTTCTCCTCGCAGGACCGACGACCACCACCGCCTCGGCGGCGAACCCGAAGATCGCGTCGATCTGCTCACTCGACCTCGGCTCGATCACCGCAGGAGGCAACTACGTCGACCAGGTTCTGTCCGCCGCGAGCCCGCCGGCCGCGAGCGAACGCCGGGTGGGCCCGCAGATCGCCGACCCGGGCGAGACGAAGGCCAGTGCGACCTGGGAGTTCTCCTACGACAGCCACGACGGCATCGTCGACCGCGGCTACGCGATCTACGGCACCTGGCTCTACAGCACGCTGATCGCCCGGCCGCCGGACGGACCGTGGTGGGGTCAGGCGAACATCCAGGACGGGATGGGCGACTACACCCAGCTCGCCCGGTCCGGCTATCCGAAGGGCGCGGACCCGACCCGCGAGTACCTGTACGGGCTGCGCAACGACGGCGTGCTGTTCCGCTGGAAGAAGGACAGCACCGGCTTCCACGGGCTCGGTTCGTCCGCCGGGTTCTCCGCGGTCAAGACCATGACGCTGATCAGCCAGACCGCGACGTACGACACACTCCTCGCGACCACGCGAGGCGGCGCGCTGTACACGATCCGGATCCCGGTCACGTCGCCGATGACGCCGGTGGTGAAGGCCGTGCGGACGTCGACCTGGCAGGGCTTCGAGGCGATCGTCGCGGAGAAGTGCGGCACGCAGAGCACGCTGCTCGCCGCGGTCGACCGGGACAGCGGGTCGGCGTACCTGTATGCGGTCGGGCACGCCAACGGAACCGCCACGGTCATCCAGGCCCTGGGCAAGGTGCCCGGCACGTTCAACGACCCGATCTACTGCCTGCGCACGTCGCAGGAGGGTTCGTCGCTGTACGGCGAGTAGACGCTCTAGTCGTGCGGATCCCAACGGGCCTGGCGCAGGTTCACCCGGCCGTTGGTGATCCGCACGCCGTCGGAGCGCAGCCGGTGGAGCTGCTCGTCGCCGACCTCATCGGCCGGTACGCCGGACGCGCGGATCACCCGCCACCACGGCACGCTCGCGCCGTACTCGCGCATGATCGCGCCGACCTGCCGCGGGCCGCCCTGCCCCACGTACTCCGCGATGTCGCCGTACGTCGCGACGCTGCCCTCCGGGATCGACTCCACGGCCTGCAGCACGGCCTCGACGTACTCCTCCCTGTCCACGCGCCCAATCTAGGCGAGCGGGGCGAGCGCCTTCGCGAGCGGCTCCAGAACCGACGGCGGCGCGTCCAGCGGAAGGTTCATGACGACCAGGTCGACACCGGCCTCGCCGTACGCCGCGGCCTCGGCGACCGCCTTGTCGAGCGGGCTGTCGGGGTCGATCCGGACGTTCACCGAGCAGGTGATTTCGCCGACGTCGCGGCCGGCCTCCTCGCAGCGCTGCACCAGGACGTCCTTGAGCGCCTTCCACTCCTGCGGGTTCGGGACGATGACGTTCCACTGCTGGGCCCACTTGGCGACCGCGCGGAGCGTGCGGTTCGGGCCCTTGCCGCCGATGGTGATCGGCGGGTGCGGCGTCTGCACGGCCTTCGGGTTGCAGTACGCGTCGGTGAGCTTGACGTACTTGCCGTCGAAGTTCGCGACCTCTTCGGTGAGCAGCGCGATGATCGCCTGGGTGCCCTCGTCGAACCGGTCGAAGCGCTCCTTCAGCGGGTACAGGTCGATGCCGTACGCCGCGGTCTCCATCTCGTTCCAGCCCGCGCCGATGCCGAGCTCGAGCCGTCCGTTGCTGATGATGTCGGTGGTCGCGGCCATGTTCGCGAGCACGGCCGGGTGCCGGTAGATCATCCCGGTCACCTGGCAGCCGAGCCGGATCCGCGACGTCGCCTGCGCGAGCGCGGCCAGCGTCGTCCAGGCCTCCAGGTTCGGCCCCTGCATGTCACCGGTCAGCGGGTAGAAATGGTCCCAGTGCCAGGCGGACTCGAAGATCTCGAACTGGTCCGCCGCGACCCACACGTCCCGCATCTGCTGCCAGGTGGTGTGCTCCGGCCTGGTCTTGATCGCGAACCGCATCCCGCGCCTCCCTAAGGCAACCACTCAGAGGTAACCGTTTCCCGGAGGCGACATTACCCCCGTTCGCGCTCAGTCGAGGCCGAGGCGGGCACGGACCTCGGGGCGACGCAGCGGCGGGACGGTCTGCGGCGGGGTGCGGCGGGCCGGCATCTCCTCGAGGAGCTGCTCGGTGATGCGGGCGACCTCGGTGGCCGCGCGCTCGATCGGGCCGCGGGTGGTCGCGCTCAGCGAGCCGACGCCCGTCACCTTGCGCACATATTGCAGCGCGGCCGCGTAGATCTCTTCGGAGGTCGCCGACGGCTCCAGTCCCCGGAGCACGGTGATGTTTCTGCACATGCTCCCGACAGTACGTGCCGCCGGGGACAACTACGGGGTATTGACAACCCTAATGGCATTAGGTTTTCCTCATGGCATGAGCACTACCGCGCCGGACCGTCGGACCCGCCGTCGTCAGCAGACGATCGAGGAGATCCTCGACGTCGCGATCGAACTGATGGCGTCCGAGGGCGTCGCGGCGCTCAGCCTGTCCGCGGTGGCCCGGCGGCTCGGCATGCAGCCGCCGTCGCTGTACCAGTACTTCCCGTCGAAGATGGCGATCTACGACGCGCTCTTCCAGCGCGGCAGCGAGCTGCAGCGGGACGCGTACCGGGCGGCGCTCACGACGGCCGCGACCGGGGATCCGCTGGAGCTCAACCTGATCGCAGCGACCGCGTTCAGCCGGTGGTGCCTGGAGAACCCCGTCTACACCCAGCTCATGTTCTGGCGGACGGTGCCCGGCTTCGAGCCGAGCGCGGAGGCGTACGCGCCGGCGCAGGAGACGCTGCGGGATCTCCGTGACCACCTGCAGGCGACGGCCGACGCGGGCTACCTGCACCCGGACGCCGCCGGCGACGAAGGCGTCGCGCTGTTCACGTCACTCACCGCCGGGCTGCTGTCCCAGCAGATGGCGAACGAGCCGGACGCCTCGTTCGAGGACGGGCGGTTCATCCGGATGCTGCCGACCGTGCTCGAGATGTTCCATCAACGCTACGCACCAATCAGGGGGAGCAAATGACCGCAGTACTCGCGGAACAGATCGGGCGGGCCGACCGCGCGCGGTGCCGGGTCCACCGGGACGCCGAGCTCCGGGCGTGGCACGAGCTGCTTGCGTCGATCGAGGGGGACGAGTGGCAGCGCCGTACGGTCTGCGACGAGTGGGACGTCGCCGACATCGCCGGTCACCTGATCGGCCAGGCCGAGGACGTGAACAAGGCGTTCTCGTTCCCGCGCCGGTACCGGAAGGCGAAGCGGGTCTATCCCGACGTGCTGCGGATCGACGCGCACATGATGGTGCAGGCCGACGAGCACCGCGGTACGCCGCCCGCCGGGCTGCGCACCGAGTTCGACCAGGTGTGGGCGAAGGCGACCCGGAAGATCTCCAAGAACCCCGAGCTGATCCGCCGGGTGTCGATGACGATCGACGGGTTCCACGTCGTGAAGTTCAGCCTCGGGTACATCCAGGACATCCTGCTGGCACGCGACCTGTGGATGCACCGCGACGACGTCTGCCAGGCGCTTGGCCGCCCGTTCGACGCCGGGCCGTACGCCGGGGAGCTGGTCGCGCAGGTGATGTACGACCTGATGGACGGACCGTGGTGGGAGCACCGGCCGGCCGTCGAGGTCGAGCTGACCGGGCAGGGCGGCGGGACCTACCGGCTCGGGAGAGGTGAGCCGGTGGGGCGTGCCACGGTGGACGCGGTCGGGTACATGCGGACCGTGTCCGGACGCGACGACGCCCCGGCGGTCACGGGTGATCCCGTAGCCGCCGAGGCGGTCGCGTCCTGCCGAATGCCCTTCTAGTACGACGTCTAGTACGACGGCTGGCTCGGGTCGATCTGGTCGACCCAGGCCACGACCCCGCCGCCGACGTGGACGGCGTCGGAGAAGCCCGCGCCCTTGGCGATCGCGAGCACCTCCGCGGAGCGGACGCCGGACTTGCAGTGGAAGACCAGCTGCTTGTCCTGCGGCAGCTTCTCCAGCGCGACGCCGGTCTGGAAGTCCGCCTTCGGGATCAGCACCGAGCCCGGGATCTTGTTGATCTCGTACTCGTTCGGCTCCCGGACGTCGATCAGGACGAAGTCCTTCTCGCCGTTGTCCTTGAGCTTGATCCACTCGCTGAGCTGCTTGACCGAGATCGTCGAGCCGGCGGCCGCGTCGGCCGCCTCCTCGGTGATCGCACCGCAGAAGCTCTCGTAGTCGATCAGCTCGGTGACGGTCGGGTTCTCGCCGCAGATCGCGCAGTTCGGGTCCTTGCGGACCTTCAGGGTGCGCCAGTTCAGGTCGAGCGCCTCGTAGATGTTCAGCCGGCCGAGCGACGGGTCGCCGATCCCGGTGAGCAGCTTGATCGCCTCGGTGACCTGCGCGGCGCCGACCGACGCGCAGAGCACGCCGAGCACGCCGCCCTCGGCGCAGGACGGGACCATGCCGGGCGGCGGGGGCTCCGGGTACAGGCAGCGGTAGCACGGGCCGTTGTCGGCCCAGAACACGCTGACCTGTCCGTCGAAGCGGAAGATCGAACCCCACACGTACGGCTTGTGCAGCAGCACCGCGGCGTCGTTCACCAGGTACCGGGTGGCGAAGTTGTCGGTGCCGTCGACGATCAGGTCGTACGGCTCGAAGATCTCGAACACGTTGTCGTTGTCCAGCCGGGTCTCGTGCAGGACGACGTTCGTGTACGGGTTGACCTCGAGGATGGACTCCTTGGCGGACTGCGCCTTGGACTTGCCCACGTCGGACTGGCCGTGGATGACCTGACGCTGCAGGTTGGACTCGTCGACGGTGTCGAACTCGACGATGCCGAGCGTGCCGACACCGGCGGCAGCCAGGTACAGCAGCGCCGGGCTGCCGAGACCGCCGGCGCCGATCACCAGCACCTTGGCGTTCTTCAGCCGCTTCTGCCCGGCCATCCCGACCTCGGGGATGATCAGGTGCCGCGAATACCGCCGCACCTCGTCAATCGTCAGCTCGTCGGCCGGTTCGACCAGCGGTGGCAGTGACACGTTGTCGGCTCCTCAGGAAGACGTCGGACGGGATCTCCGGTTTTCAACCATCTCTCCCACCTCCATGTTCCCGCACTCTCCCAAGCACCCCCGTCCGGGTCCACATCCCGGTACGCGCGTCTCAGTCGTTGTCGGTGATCGTGGCGGTCAGGGTCGCCGGAACGCGGAGGACGGCGCCGTCGACCTGGTCGATGACCGCGGTGAACGTCTCGGCCGGTTCCCTGACCTTGTCGTCGAGGATCTTGACCTGGAGGTCGCCGGTGGTCTTGCCGGGCTCGATGTACGCGTCGATCGTCCGGTCCACGGGACCGGTGCCGTCGTCGTTGACGCCGGTGTAGTCCTTGCGGATGACCGCCGTGCCGTCCTTCAGGACGCCGGAGAAGCTGACGTACTTGTCGCTCGGCGCGGACAGCTTCACTCCGAAGCTCACCACGCCGGCCTTCTCGGGCGTCTTCAGGTTGGTCAAGGTCAGTGTCGGCGTCGGGTCGTCGTCGATGACCAGACCGTGACCGAAGGACTCGTCCAGCAGCGCGTCGTGCGGCGCCGACAGCACCAGATTGAACGGCAGGTCGTAGCTGTCTCGGGTGTTCGCTTTGATCGGCACAGTCACCTTTTGGCGCACCTGGCCGGGCCTGAACACCAAGTGCTGCGCCACGTCCCCGACCGATTCGCCGAGCTCGCCGTTGGTCTCGACGTACACGCTGACCGGCCGGATGCTCGGCCGCGACAGGCGGACCCAGAAGTCCACCGTGTGCGTGCCCTTGTCCCTCTCCTTCACCGTGACGCTGGAGGCAGACAGCTTCGGCAGCAGCACTGCCGGCGCCGAGAAGCCGAGTCCGGGCGACGAGAAGCCCAGGTCGCTCACGTACGCCGACCCGCCGGCGACCCTGTCCGTCCGCAGCTCCACAGCTCGTACGTCGCGCAGGTCCACGCCCTTCAGCGACAGCACGGGGATGCGGACAGTCCGCAGCAGGTTCTTCGGCAGGCCGACCTCGTTGTTGCCCGGCATCCGCACCAGCGCGTCACTGACCGCGGACACCGGTACCACGGCCGCCCGTCCGTGCCCGTCGACCACACGGACGCTCAGGTCGGTCTTGGAGGCACCGGACGGGTCGGGCGCGGCACGGAACGTCAGGGCCGCAAACCGCCGTACGTCGCGGTGCCCAGCCGGTACGTCGACGCGCAGCACGCCGTTCGTGCTTGTCCACTTCAGCTTGGTGACCGCGGTGGTCGGTGTGTTCGCGGCGAACCACGCTGTGTCCCAGTGCGGCGCGTTGCCCCAGTCCTCGGTGTCCATGCACGTCGGCGTACTCGCCCGCACGTTCACGGCAGTCACACCAGCGCAGACAGTCGCCGACAGCTTGCCGCTGACCGCTCCCGCCTGCAGGGGCTTGTCGAAGTGGTTCAGGTCCAGCCGCGACCTCAGCGGCGCCTGCGACACCACTCGCACGACGGCCTTCCCGGCAGACGCCGCCCGCGAGTCAGAGCCGTCGAACTGCGGCAGGAACTGCATCTCGCGCCCCAACTGCAGACGGAAGAACCCCGCGACGTACGCCGTGCCGACGGCCTGCTGCTGCTTCGCGGTCAACCGGCCGGCGTACTTGGCTCCGCACGGCGACGCCTTCTCGTCACCGAACCAGTCGTCGTTCGACGGAGCGACCGACTGGCCAGGGGTCCACTCGGTGTTGAAGAAGTTGTGGTTGGCGCCCAGCACCGTCACGGTGGAGCGCGGTGCGGTGTCGCCGCCGACCGAGTACCGGGTGTCGTCGTAGAACTTCTGGCCCTGCAGGTCGGACACGTCGCCGTCGCAGTACGGCAGTACGACGCTCATCGCGACGCCGGGCACCGTGGCGCGCGCGAAGTCCGTGGGAGCCAGCGGCAGTACCGCGCGGATCCCGTACTGCCCGCCGCGGTCAGCGTTCAGCACGGCTGCCCGCGCCACGCCCTCGCCGCCCCGCGAGTGCCCCATCAGGCCAACGTTCTGGAGGTCGATCTTGCCGACGAAGCGGGTGCCCATCGGGCCGCCGCCGATCGTCGACCACCTCCGCCACAGTGCGAGGTGGTCCAGGATCAGCTCGGCCCGCGCCTGCGCGCCCGCGTCGTACGCGTCGCTGTCCCAGCCGTTGATCGCGTTGGCGCTGATCGACACCACCTGGTACCCGTTGCTGGCCAGCGCGGTCGCCGGGCCGTCGTACCCCCGGAAGCTGGGGATGGGCTTCATCCCCGGCGGGCACGGCCACGGCTTCTCGTCGTCGGACGGGTGGGTCGGCTCGCCGTAACAGACCTCGTGCCGGCCGTGCAGGAAGACCACCAGCGGCCGCGGTCCAACCGCACCACGTGGTGAGTACACCTTTCCGCGCAGCTCCGCCCGGTGCTTGAGGCCCGGCAGGTAGACGGCCTCGTCACCCAGGTCGTACTCCGCGGTGTCGACCTTGTACTTGCCGAGTGCACCGGGGTCCGACGGCAGCAGCGGGCCGCGGCGCGCCTTCAGCCAGTCGGCATCGGTCGGTCCGGCCGGGTTGACAGCCCGGCTCTTGCCGGACTCCTTCCCCAGGTCCCCGGACCAGACCAGGCGTACGTCGCGCGCCTTCAGTACGGCCGGGTCCGTGCTGACCAGGGTCAGCGTTCTGCGGTCCGGAGACTGCTTGGCGACACCGAGCGGTTTGCCGTCGACCTCCAGCAGCGGAAGGGACGCACGCATCGGCGCGGGCTCGTCGAGACGAAGGGTCAGCTGGAATCCGTTGGCGAGCGGCCGCACGTCCCAGTGGTTGCTTTGAGCAACTACAGGCGGTGCGGCGGTCGCGGTCAGCGGCCCCACACCGAGCAGTACGGCGATTCCCAACGACAGATTTCGGGCGGTTCTGCCATTCACGCGGCCAAGTTGACCTGACCCGCCGCTCAGTCGTGTCTCAGCCGGGCGTCGGATTCGACTCGATCAGCCGATCAACTGACGGAACGCCCGCGCCACCTGGTCCGGATGTTCCATCTGCGCGACATGCCCGGACCGCGGCAGGTACAGCGTGCGCGCGTCCGGGAACGTGCGCTGGGCCTTGGTCCGGATCCGCGCGTCGACCAGACGGTCCTTGCCGCCGTAAATCAGCAGCACCGGGCACTGCACAGTCGCGGCATCCGCCCAGAGCGACCGCCGCGGTGGGGCCAGCGAGGACCGCAGGATGCTGCGTGCGCCGTCCACTGTGGCCTGCTGGGCCCAAGGGTCGGTGTCGCGACGGTGCAGCTCCTCCTCGTACGCCGCCCGCACCTCTGGGTCCAGCCCTCGTGGATCACCGAACACCATCGCGAGCGACGCCTGGAAGCGCCGGTCGAACGGCATCCGCCTCGTCCGCTCCAGCACGGCCGGACCGAGCCGGGGAGTTGCCAGCGCTGTGAACCACAGGGCACTGGCCGACACCCGCGGATGTGGCAGGGCCGGCGACACGAGCGTCAGCGAGGCGACCAGGTCCGGCCGCTGCGCCGCCAGAGCCACCGAGGCGGCCCCGCCCATCGAGTTCCCGAAGACATGCGCCGGGCCCGCGTACTCCCGCTCCAGGAGCTGGACGAGCAGGTCGGCCTGCTCGGAGATCCCGGTCACGCCGGACAGCGGCGTACGCCCGTGACCGGGGAGATCGGGCGCAATGCCGCGGACCGAGTCGTTCAGGAGCAGCCCGAGGGCTGTCCAGTTCAGTGACGACCCGCCGAGGCCGTGCACGAACAGGGCCGGCGGCAGATCCGTCGCCGCACCGGGCAGGTCCCTGACCGCCACATCCATGCCGGAGACCGGGACCCGCCGCACCGGCCAGTCCCGGACCGCCAGCGGCGACCCGTCTGCGGTTACTGGTCCGTAACTATCCACAGCACCCATGTTAGGCCGCTCCGCTGATGGAGACTGGGACGTATGGCGGGTGCGCAGCAGCAGCTGACGACCGAGGTGGACGGGCAGACGATGAAGCTCACCAACCTCGGCAAGGTCCTGTATCCACGGACCGGGTTCACCAAGGCCGAGGTGATCGACTACTACCACCAAGTGGCGACGCTGCTCCTCCCCCACCTGTCCGACCGGCCGCTGACCCGCAAACGCTGGCCGGACGGCACCGAGGCGGCGTACTTCTTCGAGAAGAACGCTCCCCGCGGTACGCCGGCCTGGGTGCGGACCGAGACGCTGCCGACACCCGGCAGCTCCACCGGACGCGACGAGATGAGCTTCGTGGTGTGCGACGACGTACAGACCGTGGTGTGGCTGGCCAACCTGGCCGCACTGGAGCTGCACGTGCCGCAGTGGCGGATCGGGCTGTCCGACCAGGGCAAGGACCCGCGGGCGGACCTGATCGTGTTCGACCTCGACCCCGGGCCGGGAGCGACGATCGTCGAGTGCTGCGACGTGGCGCTGGGGCTGCGGGAACTGCTCGGCCACTTCGGTCTGGAAGGCTGGCCGAAGACGTCCGGGAACAAGGGCATGCACCTGTACGTACCGATCGAGCCCGCGCCGTCCAAGCAGACCAGTGCGTTCGCCAAGCAGCTCGCCGAGCAGCTGGCGGAGGCGCTGCCGGAGAACGTCACCGCCAACATGACCAAGGCGCTACGGCCCAACAAGGTGTTCATCGACTGGAGTCAGAACGCCAGCGCCAAGACCACGCTGGCGCCGTACTCGCTGCGCGGCTCCGACGAGCCGCGGGTGTCGACGCCGATCGATTGGGACGAGGTGGCGTCCGCGACCTCCCCCGAGGATCTCCGGTTCCTGCCGCACGACGTACTCGCCCGGATCGAGGAGTACGGCGACGTACTCGAAGGGCTGTACGACGACCCCAAGCCGCTACCGGCCTAGATGAGAGGAGCGCGAGCCAGATGACCAGTGGACCCGATTACGAGGGCCCGGGCGACGACAACCTGCCGACCGAGGCCTCCGAGGCGGACGTGCTCGAGCAGCGCCTGGCCTCGACCGTGGTGGACGACCGGTCCGAGGAGTCCGGACTCCCGAGCGAGGCGGACCCGGCGGACGTGGAGGAGCAGCGCCGCGAGGTGGGCGACGCCGACGAGGACGACTACCGCTGACCGCCGTACCTGCCGCGGACCGCAGTACCACGATGGAACGGTCCGTGGCGGGTTGGTCGGCGGGGAAGCTACTGACGGGAAGGACTGCTGGGTAGGATTCGTGGAACGACCCGGTGCCGGACGAAGCCGGCCGCCGGAGAGCACCACCGAAGGAGCCGACCGTGTCGACGACACCGGAGACCGCACCCAAGCGTGGCAGCCGCCTGCCCCGGCTGGCTCGCCGCGCCCAACTGCTCGAGGCGGCCCAGGAGGTCTTCGTCGCGAACGGGTACCACGCCGCCGCGATGGACGACATCGCCGACCGCGCGGGCGTGTCCAAGCCGGTCCTGTACCAGCACTTCCCCGGGAAGCTGGAGCTGTACCTGGCGCTGCTGGACAGCTCCTGCGACGCGATCGTGGCGTCGGTGCAGGACGCGCTGAAGTCGACCGAGGACAACAAGCTCCGGGTCGCGGCGACCATGCACGCGTTCTACGACTACGTGGCGAACGCGCAGGGCGCCTTCCGGCTGGTGTTCGAGTCGGACCTGACCAACGAGCCGGCCGTCCGCGAGCGCGTCGACCGGGTCACGCACGCGTGCGCCGAGGCGGTCTCCGAGGTGATCAGCGCCGACGCCGGCCTCAGCCGTGAGCAGTCGATGGTGCTGGCCGTCAGCCTGGTCGGCATGGCCCAGGTCAGCGCCCGCTACTGGCTCGGCGCCGGCGACCCGTCGTTCCCGCAGCAGCAGGCCGCCGACCTGGTCGCCTCCCTCGCGTGGCGGGGTATCCGGGGCTTCCCGCGCACCGACGGCTGACGGTTCTGCTCTCGGCGGACGGGTGCGGGCCCGGCAGAACGACCGGATAGGCTCGAAGTGTCATCGGCGAGAGTCGCCGGTCGAACGTGCCCGGAGGGTTTCGTGGAGGTCAAGATCGGCGTGCAGCACGCCAATCGGGAATTGGTTCTGGAGAGCGAGCAGACTCCGGAAGAGGTCCAGGCACTGGTCGCCGCGGCGCTCACCGGCAAGTCCGGTCTGCTCGAGCTGACCGACGAGAAGGGCCGCCGGGTGCTGATCCCGGCCGACCGGCTCGCGTACGTCGAGATCGGCGAGGTGTCGACCCGCAAGGTCGGGTTCGGCGCGATCTGATCGCGTTCCGGACACAGTCGCGCGTGTCCCGGTTGCGGAAAGCCACCGAGAGGGCACGATGACGGTGAGACCTGCGCTCAGGTGGTCTGGTTTGTCACGGGGCACCGGACCGGCGCAGGTTCACCATCCCTCACTAGGAGGACACCGTGTACTGGGTCTGGATGATCATCGTCAGTCTCATCGCGGGCATCATCTTCGGGCCGCTGGCCCGGCTGGTGCTCCCCGGCAAGCAGAACATCAGCCTCGGCTGGACCATCCTGGGCGGCGGCATCGGCGCCTTCATCGGCGGTCTGATCGCGAAGCTCCTCGGTGTCAAGGACACCCCCGGCCCGGACTGGACCCAGTACCTGATCCAGATCATCTGCGCCGCGATCGTGGTCGCGATCATCTCCGCAAGGAACAGCAGGACCAAAGCCGCCTGACGCAGGCACAACCAAACGGCCGCCACCCCCGCGGGGGAAGGCGGCCGTTGCCATTTGCCTGGTAAACCAGCCAAGTGCCGGGTTCGGCCCCCTGATTCAGGGTGCAGAACCCGGAATTTGGTGGGTCAACCAGGCAAATTGGGACTCAGGCCTGCAGGCCCAGGGCGGTCATGCGGGCGGTGTGGGCCTCGGTGAGCCGAGTGAACATCCGGCCGATCGCGGCCAGGTCCAGGCCCGGACGGTCCACGCTGCCGGCCAGCAGGGCGGCCAGCGAATCCCGGTCGGCGGCGATGCGCTGCGCCTGACTGAGCGCCTCGCCCACCAGGCGGCGGCCCCACAGCGCCAGCCGCCCGCCGAGCTTCGGGTCCTCGTCGATCGCGGCCCGGACCCGGTCCACCACGAACTCGGCCTGACCGGAGTCGGCGAACACCTCCAGCACCAGCGCCCGCGTCTCCGCGTCCACGAACGACGCGATCTCCCGGTAGAAGTCGTTGGCCAACCCGTCCCCGACGTACGCCTTGACCAGGCCCTCGAGCCAGTCGGACGGCGCGGTGTGGTCGTGGAACGCGTCCAGCGGCGTGACGAACGGCCGCATCGCGTCCATCGGGTCCACGCCGAGCTGGACGAGCCGGTCCCGGAGCCGCTGGAAATGCCCGAACTCGGTGGTCGCCAGCGCCGCCAGCTCCGCCTTGTCGTCCAGGGTCGGGGCCAGTTTGGCGTCCTCGGCCATCCGCTCGAACGCGGTCAGCTCGCCGTACGCGAGCACTCCCAGCAGGTCCACCGCCGCGGCCCGGTAGGCGGGGTCGTCAAAGGCCGTCTGCTCCATGCCCGGCACCCTATCGGGCCGCGCACGGGAGTGGCGCATGCCACACGAAGCGGCGTTGACAGCCGCTGCGGTTACACTGGTGGGCGATTCGCCGGTGACGCGCCCAGATGGGCAAGCTGGTGCGAGGTGCTTGCACAGTGTCCCCGCGCCTCACGATCGGGGCTTCCAGGCCCCAGGCGCCCGGCCACGTGAAGCATCTGTCCGCACAAGCATGTGAGAGGCGATCAGCCTGACCACCTTCCGAGAGCTCGGGGTTCTGCCCGAGATCTGCGACGCGCTCGACCGTGTCAACATCAAAGAGCCGTTCCCGATCCAGGAAATGACGCTCCCCGTCGCGCTGATGGGCACCGATCTGATCGGGCAGGCCCGTACCGGCACCGGCAAGACGCTCGGCTTCGGCATCCCGTTGCTGCAGCGCACCATCTCCCCCGGCGAGGCCGACTACGAGGAACTCGCCGCCCCGGGCAAACCGCAGGCGCTGGTCGTCACCCCGACCCGGGAACTGACCATCCAGGTCGCCAAGGACCTGGTGACTGCCTCCACCGTGCGCACCGTGCGGATCCTGACCATCTACGGCGGCGTCGCGTACGAGCCGCAGCTGGACGCCCTGAAGAGCGGCGTCGACGTGGTCGTCGGTACGCCGGGACGCCTGCTGGACCTGGCCAACCGCGGGGTTCTCGACCTCAGCCACATCAAGGTCCTGGTGCTGGACGAGGCCGACGAGATGCTCGACCTCGGCTTCCTGCCCGACGTCGAGCGGATCCTGCGCAAGACGCCCGAGCTGCGCCAGACCATGTTGTTCTCGGCAACCATGCCGTCGGCCGTGATCGGCCTCGCCCGCACCCACATGCGGCACCCGCTGAACATCCGGGCCGAGTCGCACGAGGACACCCAGATGGTGCCGACCACGGCACAGTTCGTCTACCGGGCGCACGATCTGGACAAGCCCGAGGTGGTGGCGCGGATCCTGCAGGCCGAGGACCGCGGCCGGGTGATGATCTTCTGCCGGACCAAGCGCGAGGCGTCCCGGCTGACCGACGACCTGCAGGACCGCGGGTTCAAGGCGGCCGCGATCCACGGTGACCTCAACCAGCAGGCCCGCGAGCGGGCGCTGACCCGGTTCCGCGGCGACAAGATCGACGTCCTGGTCTGCACCGACGTCGCCGCCCGCGGCATCGACGTCGAGGGCGTCACGCACGTGATCAACAACACCTGCCCGGAGGACGAGAAGACCTACATCCACCGGATCGGGCGGACCGGGCGCGCGGGGGCCAGCGGCATCGCCGTGACCTTCGTGGACTGGCCGGACGTGACCCGGTGGAAGGTGATCAACAAGGCGCTCGACCTGCCGTACGACGAGCCGCAGGAGATCTACTCCACGTCGCCGGAGCTGTACCACGACCTCGGGATCCCGTCGGAGGCGAAGGGCCGGATCCGTCCGGCGCGCGCGCCGCAGGAGGTTCGCGAGGCGCGGGAGGACCGGCCGCGCGGTCGTCGCGACGAAGGCCGTTCCGACGGCGAGCGGCCGGGTCGCAAGCGGAACCGGACCCGGAAGCGCACGCGGGCCGGCCAGCCGCTCGAGGAGCGCGCCGACGTCACCACGAAGACCGACGTACCGGTGTCGACCGAGACGGTCGCCGAGGAGGCGCCCGCCCGGAAGGCGCGCAAGCGCACCCGCACCCGGAAGACCGCAGAGGCCCCCACGGCCGAGTCGGCCGTAGCCGAGGTCGAGGTCGCCGAGGCGAAGGCGGACGAGTCGGCAGCCGACGCGAAGCCGGCCAAGCGCACGCGCACCCGGAAGGCGGCGCAGGCGCCCGAGGCGGCTGCCGAGGCACAGGCCGAGGTCGTCGCGAACGAGCAGCCCGCCAAACGCACGCGCACCCGCAAGACCGCGCAGGCGCCCGAGGCGGCTGCCGAGGCACAGGCCGAGGTGGTCGCGGACGACAAGCCCGCCAAGCGCACGCGCACCCGCAAGACCGCGCAGGCACCGGAGCCGGCAGCCGAGGCACAGGCCGAAGTGGTCGCGAACGAGCAGCCCGCCAAACGCACGCGCACCCGCAAGACCGCGCAGGCGCCCGAGGCTGCCGAGGCACAGGCCGAGGTGGTCGCGGACGAGCAGCCGGTGAAGCGCACGCGGACCCGGAAGGCGGCTGCGGCTGAGCCGGCTGCTGCGGAAGCGGCGGCGGACGCGAAGCCGGTGAAGCGGGCGCGGACGCGTAAGACGGCTGACGCGCCGCAGGCCGCTGCCGAGGTGGCTGCGGCTGCGGAGGACAAGCCTGTCAAGCGCACTCGCACCCGCAAGACCGCACAGGCACCGGCGGCCGAGGCGAAGGCCGAGCAGCCGGCGGGCGCCGGCGAGAAGCCTGTGAAGCGCACGCGGACCCGGAAGGCCGCTGCGAGCGCGGCGGAGGAGCCGGCTGCGGACGAGAAGCCGGTGAAGCGGGCGCGGAAGGCGGCGACCACGCCGATCTTCAGTGCGCCGGAGTGACCGTTTCCGAATGGTGATCTGACGCTGCAACACCCAGCCCCGCGTGGGCCGTCCTAGGACGGTAATCACGAGAGAGGGGCTGGGTGATGAGGCGGATCAGGGCGGTGACGGCCGTGATGGCTGTCGTGGGGGTCGTGGTGCTGGCCGGTTGTAGTGCCAGTGGCAACGACAGCAACTCGGCCGGCGACTCCGCGGCCGCGCCGAGGCAGAGCTCCGGCGAGGCGGCGGGCAACGCGAAACCGCAGGCGCCGGCCGCCGGCAAGTCGGACTCGTCCGGAGGCGGCGGCAAGGACGAGCCGACGATCACGCGGGCGATCATCAAGAGCGGCTCGCTGGCCGTCGAGGGTGAAGATGTCTCCGCCCTGCGGCAGAAGGCGGTCGCCACGATCAGCGGCCTCGGCGGTCAGGTGGCCGCCGAGGACACCATGAGCGACCCCGACGGCCGCATCAACCGGTCGAACCTGGTCCTGAAGGTGCCGACCAAGTCGTTCGAGACCGCGATCCAGCGGCTGTCCGACCTCGGGAAGCGCCTGCAGATCCACCAGGAGTCGACCGACGTCACCGAGCAGGTCGTCGACGTCGCCAGCCGGATCGAGTCGCAGCGCGCCAGCCTGGACCGGACCCGCGCGCTGATGACGAAGGCGAACACGATCGGCGAGATCGTCTCGGTCGAGAGTGAGCTGACCCGCCGCGAGTCGGACCTGGAGTCGCTGCTGGCCAAGCAGAAGAACCTGGCCCTGCAGACCGACCTCGCGACGCTAACGCTGACGCTGACCGAGAAGGGCAAACCGCCGGTGCAGACCGTCGAGGAGCCGGACAAAGGTTTCGTGGCGGGCCTGAAGGGCGGCTGGCACGCGTTCACCGCGGTCTTCTCCGCGATCGCGACCGCCGTCGGCGCGCTGCTGCCGTTCCTGGTGCTGCTCGCGATCGTCCTCGTACCGCTGTGGCTCTTCCGGAACAAGCTGCGCCGCCAGCCGGCCCCGGCCCCGCTGCCCCCGCCGGCGCCGAACAGCGGTCAGTGAAGCAGTGCGCCGGCCAACGCCCGGTAGGCCTTCGCGCCGGGCGAGGCCGGCGCCGTGCTGAGCACGGTGTCGCCGATCGCCGGCGCCTCCGCGAACCGGATCGACTTGGGGATCGCCGGCTGCAGCACGTCCAGCGAGTACGTGTCCGCGATCGTCTCGAGGACCGTCTGTGCATGCCTCGTACGGCCGTCGTACAGCGTCGGCAGCACACCGAGCACCCGCAGGCCCGGGTTCGTCAGCCGCTGGACGTCGTTCACGGTGTCGAGTAGTTGCCCAACGCCACGATGCGCCAACGTCTCGCACTGCAAGGGGATCAGCACGTCGGACGCCGCGGACAGGCCGTTCACGGTGAGCAGCCCGAGGGTCGGCGGGCAGTCGACGATGATCCAGTCGTACGACGTACGCAGCGGGCGCAGCGCGGTCCGCAGGACCTGCTCCGGACCGCTCTCCCGGGCCAGCTGGACGTCCGCGGTGGCGAGCGCGATCGTGGCGGGCAGCAGGTCCGGGGCGTCGTCGGACTCGATCAGTACGTCGCGGGCGCGCACGCCGCCGAGCAGCACGTGGTGGATCGACTGGTCCAGGTCCTCGGGATCGATACCGACCGAGAACGTCAGGCAGGCCTGGGGGTCGAGATCGACCAGCAGCACCCGTTGGCCGAGCTCGGCCAGGGCTGCGCCGAGGGTGGCGACCGTGGTCGTCTTGGCCACGCCGCCCTTCTGATTGGCGACCGCGAGAGTGCGAGGCACCCGGCCATTGTGCCGTACGGCGGACCGCCGGCCCACACCGACCGAGCTGTTGACTTCAAGGCCACTTGAGCTCCGAGCATGCTGGACATGACCGGAACGAGCATCTGCCCCGATCCCCCGACCCCCGACTGCGACGACCAGCCGGCGGTACCGGCCCGGGCCGGGCGGCGGGAGTGGCTGGGACTGGCCGTCCTGGCGCTGCCGACCGTCCTGATCGGCCTCGACGGGACCGCGCTGCACCTCGCGGCTCCGGCGCTGAGTGCCGACCTCGCCCCCAGCTCGTCGCAGCTGCTGTGGATCGTCGACGTGTACGGCTTCGTGGTGGCCGGGCTGCTCGTGACGATGGGGACGGTCGGCGACCGGATCGGGCGCCGCCGCCTGCTGATGATCGGTGCGGCGGGCTTCCTCGTCGCCTCGCTGCTGGCGGCGTTCGCGACCAGCGCGGAGCTGCTGATCACCGCGCGGGCCCTGCTCGGCCTGGCCGGGGCGACCCTGATGCCGTCGACGTTGTCGCTGCTCAGCAACATGTTCCGCGATCCCGGCCAGCGCCGGCTGGCGATCGCGATCTGGATGACGAACTTCATGATCGGCGGCATGGCCGGTCCGCTGATCGGCGGCGTGCTCCTCGACCGTTTCTGGTGGGGCTCGGTGTTCCTGATCGGCATACCACCGCTGCTGCTCCTGCTCGCTGTCGGACGGCTGCTGCTCCCCGAGTACCGCAACGAGCACGCCGGCCGGATCGACCTGCTCAGCGTGGTTCTCTCCGTCGCGGCGATCCTCTCGGTGGTCTACGCCGTCAAGGAGACCGCGAAGGGCGGCCTGCACCCGGGCACTCTGGCTGTCGCGGTGGTCGGTGTGGGACTCGGCTGGTGGTTCGTCCGCCGCCAGCTCGGGCTGTCCGAGCCGCTCCTCGATCTGCACTTGTTCCGTCGGTCCGCGTTCAGCGCCTCGCTCGGTGCGCAGACCTTCGGGCTGTACGTGCTGGCCGCGATGCAGTTCCTCGCCGTGCAGTACTTCCAACTCGTGCTCGGGATGAGCCCGTTCGAGGCCGGTCTCTGGATGCTGCCCACGACGGTCGCGGGCATCGCAGGCACGCTCGCTGGGCCGTACGTGATCCGCCTACTCCGGCCCGGCACCGCCATGACCGTCGGCTTCCTCGTCGCGGCGCCCGGGCTCGCACTGATGGCTGCCGCGACCGGGCGCTGGCCGGTCGTCATCGGGCTGAGTCTCGCCGGTCTGGGCATCCAGCTGGTGCTGGCGCTCACGTACGACGTCGTCATCAGCAGCGCACCGCCGGAGCGAGCCGGTGTGGCGTCCGGGATGGGCGAGACCGGCACTGAGCTCGGGATCGCGCTCGGCATCGCCATCGCCATCGCCGGCAGCATCGTCACAGCGGTCTACCGCGCCGGGGTGTCGGGGACGGCCGGTGCACCGGACTCCGTACGCGACACTCTGGGCAGTGCGGTGGTCGAGGCTGAGCATCTGCCCGCACCGCTCGCCCAGCAGTTGCTCACGACGGCGCGGGACGCGTACACCAACGGCGTACAGCTGGCGGCTGTGATGAGTGTCGTGATGGTTCTGATCCTTGCAGCGACCACGGCCAAGCTGGTTCGGACCAGGTGAGCGGTTAGTCTCTTTACTTGTGAGTACGCCGCGTACGCTGACGCTGCCCGACGGGGTGCGCCCCGAGACACTCGAGACCGACCGTGGCTCGTTCGCCACGCTGACCGCCGTACCCGACATCGGTACGCCGCTCGGCACGGTCCTGCTGGTGCCGGGCTGGACCGGCAGCAAAGAGGACTTCACACCGCTCGTCGACCACCTGTGCCGGTACGGGTGGCGGGCGGTGGCCGTCGACCAGCGTGGTCAGTACGAGACCCCGGGTCCGGCTGACGCGTCGGCGTACTCGCTGGCCGAGCTGGGCGCGGACGTGGTGGCGATGAGCAAGGCGCTCGGCGGGTACAGCCAGCTGGTCGGGCACTCGTTCGGCGGGCTGGTCGCGCGTGAGGCCGTGCTGACCGATCCGTCGGTGTTCTCGACGCTCAGCCTGCTCTGCTCGGGACCGGCCGCGTTCACCGACGAGGCAACGCTGCAGAGCCTGCAGATGCTCGCGTTCGGGCTGGCGAACCTGCCGATCGAGCAGGTGTACGACTTCAAGCTCGAGCACGACCGCAAGGCCCCTGGGTACGTCGTACCGGCCGACGACATCGTCGCGTTCCTGCGGAAGCGGTTCACCGGCAACGTACCGACCAGCCTGGCGGAGATCACCCGGCGGCTGACGGACGCCGAGGACAAGACCGATCAGCTCGCCAAGTCCGGCGTCCGCACGCAGGTGCTGCACGGCGAGACCGACGACGGCTGGCCGATCCGGGTCCAGGAGGCGATGGCCGAGCGCCTCGGTGTGCAGGCTGAGGTCATCCCCGGCGCCGGCCACTCACCGGCCATCGACCAGCCGGCCGCGACCGCCCGCCTCCTGGTGGACTTCTTCCACGACTACCCGGACCTGACCGCTACCACTACCTGACCGGCCGGACCGCCGGCTGGACGTCGAGCAGGTCGAGGCCGACCGGGGTCAGA
Organism: Kribbella sp. NPDC050459; assembly: GCF_040655315.1. Lineage (NCBI taxonomy): Bacteria > Bacillati > Actinomycetota > Actinomycetes > Propionibacteriales > Kribbellaceae > Kribbella > Kribbella sp. NPDC050459. Next base: position 294,459 of record NZ_JBFAJQ010000002.1, read on the forward strand.
GCGGCTTTCACCTGCTCGGTGTAGACGAGCAGCTGAACCGGCGCGGCTCCGCCGGTCATCCCGTCGGCGCCTCCGCTCATGGACACGCCGAGGTTCTGCTTGCTGAGGATGCCGTTCAGCGTCTCCCGGACCCGGTCGCTGTCGGCGTTGCTCATCAGGACCGGGGCGACGCACAGGTTGCCGCTGTACACCTTTTCGAACGCCGTACGGAACGCAGCGAGATCACCGTGCGCGACACCGACCATCATCACCACGGGGGCGTTCCGGGACGTGCCGTTCGGGTAGTAGGTGACCGGGCCGTAGGCCTGGGCGGCATGCGCGGCGAGGAACGTCTTCACCGCGGTCGACCAGATGTTGCTCGGCTTCGACGGCCACCCGCCGGGCGGGGCCGCGCACGGCAACTTCGGCAAACCGGCGTCGGCTGTGCGGATCGGCTCGGCCTGCTGCTGGACGTCGATCGAGCCGTCGCGCCAGATACCGGTGACGGACGCCTGGCCGGTCCGGACGCCCTTGATCGTGGTCACGCCCGGGATCCGGTCGACCTGCAGGCCGTTGAGCTCGACCGCGAAGTCGGCCGGGCAGCTCGGCGCCGGCTCCTTCCCCGGCAGATAGCCGATTGCGGTCTTCGCCAGCGGCGCACAGAAGACCGGAGCCTTGCCCGGTACGGCGATGATCTCGCCGCTCACCCGCACCTTGTCACCCGGCTTCACCAGCCACTTGTCGTTGCCCTGAGCAAACGCTTGCGGGGTGCCGGTTGCCGACGTGGCGGGAGGTGCCGGGGTCTTCGGGTCCGGCAGTACGGAGAGGACGCCGGCCGCCACGACCGCGACACTGGCCGCCGCGAGCGCGGGCACCCAGCGCCGGTTCTTCCGGCCGCCGCCCAGCATGTACTCGAGATCGGGCTCCGGCGGCGCCTCCTGGTCAGCCCGCCAGCGAGCGCCGGCCCGGGTCAGCAGGTCGTCGACTTCATCGGTCTGGTTCATTCGGTCACCTCCAGTAGGGTGCGGAGCCGGTTGCGCGCGTCGGACAGCGTGGACTTCACGGTGCCTTCGGAGCAGCCCATGACGGCCGCGGTCTCGGCTACGGACAGGTCGGCGAAGTAATAGCAGTCGACCGCGAGCCGCTGCCGCTCCGACAGCGACATGATCGCGTGGTCGACGTCCATCCGCGCATCGAGATCCGGCCGTGAAGCCACCGGCCCCGCGTCCTCGATCACGGTCAGCGAGGCTCCGGTGCGCATCCGGCGTACCGCTTTCCGGGCCTGATCCGCCGTGATCGCGAGCAGCCAGGCGGACGGCGTACCGCGACTGGCGTCGTACTGCCCCCGCTTGGCCCAGGCCCGCGCGAGCGCCTCCTGCACGATGTCGTCCCGGTCCGCCCCCACCGCAAGCCGCCCCGCCAGCCGGGCCATAGCCACCAGATGCGGCCGCACCCACGCCACAAACCCAGGCCCGTCCCCCGGCGGCTCTTGCACGCCCACCACCGGCTCACCCGTCATCGTCGGCATACCTTCTCTACCCCCGATCAGCCCACCCGGTTGGCTCCTACCCGAATCTCAACGACCCCACCACCCCAACGTCACCACTTCACGCCATTCCGTAACCCACCCGAGTTATCCACAGATCCCTGAAACCCACCCCACGGCCCCTTCCGGAGTCCGTACGGTCGAAGGACCAGTCCATCGACCAGGGGGATCAGATGCCATGCCCTCCGGGCCACCCACTCGATCCCGCCGCCCTTCACCGGGCCTTCGAGACCACCTACCCACTCAGCTGGAGTCACACTCCGCTCTCCGTAGCCGAGATCAGTCGCCTCCACGGCGGCCCCGCGACGCGGCGGAGCCTGCAGCTGCTCGAGCAGGCAGCCGCGGTCGAACCGACGGTGACCAACCAGTTTCTTGACTCGCTGCCCCTCGGGACCAGCCCGTATCAGCTCGACCGACGGGTGAAGTCACCGGAGTCCCTTGCTCGCAAGATCGTCGACTGGGAAATCGCAGGCCAGTCCCGGCCGATCAACGACCTGCTGCGGTACACGGTGCTGACCGAAAGCCCCGATGAGCTCGTGGCGGCCGCATGCCGCGCTGTCGACGCCCTCAACGACCATGGCTGGCGAGTCGGATCGGCGATGCACTCGTACACCGAAGGGTCGAGATACAAGGGCCTTCACGCCGGTATGGCGACCGCAGCGGGGCCGCGGATCGAGGTCCAGTTCCACTCGGTGGCGTCCGTCAAGGTCAAGGAGCTGACAACGCCCTGGTACGAGGTCGAGCGAAGCCCGGCTGCCACCGCGCAGGAGCGTGCAGAGGCGAGGCTGAACTGCGTCGAGGCATCGAAGACGCTGAAGCCGCCGTCCGGCATCGACAGACTGACCACATTGGGCGGAACACGGGTCGCAGTGAACAACTACAGTGACTTCCGGCAGCCCTCTGCGGCGAATCGAAGCAGGGCACGACAAGGCGAGTCACGGACGCCACGCTCCACCACGCTCGGCCAGACGACTGATGGGATCGCGCGATGAGGCTCTACTTGGTCAAGGAAGACGATCGTCTGGTGTGGGTCGCGGCGTTGGCGCACGAGGTGATGTACGCATACGTGGCGAACACCGGCATGTTCCACAACAACAATGCCCTGCGCAACGATTTCTACATGGTTCGCGACTTCACCTACCAAGAGATCGGGCCCGCCGAGGCCAGGCGGTTGATCGCGCAGGGCGTCGGCACTCTCGACGACGACGAGCACCCGACCGCACTCGCCAAGTGGCGTTCCGACCCGAATCCGCTGGCGCCCGCCGACGTACTGGCCATGGCAGCCGGCCTCAACGAGTAGGCGGTCGAGGTGACGCGGTTGTTTCTGGTCAGCCAGGGCGAGCGGCGACTCTGGGTCGCGGCGGTGTTGGGTGAGGATGTGTACTGCTTCGTGCCGGATACCGGGCGGTTTCATCGGAGCGACGGGGTGCGGGACGACTTCTTCATGGAGCAGGAGTTGGCGTACGAGGCGGTGGGCGTGGCTGGGGCACGGCGGTTGATCGAGGGTGGGCTTCCGGCGTTGGATCCGGAGGTGATGGCGGATCACCTCGCGGAGTGGCGGGCGGATGCGCGGGCCTTGGAGCCTGAGCAGGTGTTTGCGAGTGTGGTCGCGGATCTTCGGTGAGGATCGTTGCAGGGTTGACGGCAGCGGTCGGGGGACCCTGGGGCTTGTAGGTTTCGGGGTATGGGTGTGCGGATCACTGGGCGGAGTTTTCCTACGCCTGACTTGGTGAAGACGGTGAACAATCCGGCTGCTTGGGATCAGTTGGGTGGGTTTGCGGAGGTGCAGGCTGCTGAGGCTGCTGCGGCTCTGGGGGTGTTGCAGGAGCGGCTGGCGTCGGCGGGCTCACGGGCTGAGCGGGTTGCGGGGTTCGAGGCGGCGTATCGGCATGTGGCCGAGTGGCGGTACCAGGTTGCTCTGCAGGGGCAGTGGACGCGGCCTCACGCGAGTGCGGACGACGTCCGGGCCACGATCGGTGAGGGGCACATGCGGTACCGCCTGTCGCCGTCGGCGGGGAATCGGGAGCCGGGGACGCCGGCGTGGAAGTTGCTGTCCGAGTTGGAGGCGGTTGCTCTGGAGCGGATGGGTCGCGACCACAGGATGCAGAACGTCGTGACGTTGCGCGGCGGCGAGACGGTGAACGGGAACCGGCTGGTCTTCCTGGCTGCGCCGCGGGATCCGGCGACCGGCGGTCCGTATCTGGGGTCCCCGGACCAGGTGGTCACGGAGACCGCAGACCAGGCGGACTGCGAGGTCCTGCGGCGTGCGTCGTTCGACGCGCTGGCCGAGCTGGAGGAGGCACGGGCCGCGGGTACGGCGGATCCGCGCGACCCCGAGCAACGCAGGATTTTCACCGACGCGGCGTACTTCCTCGTGCAGGGGCCCGAGTTCAAGCGGGGCAGCGACGCGATCATGCGGACGTTCCTGGTCGCGGCTCATGCCCGGGTGTTCGACGCGGCGCCGGTGTTGCCGCAGGCCATCGACCTGGACGGGATGGTTCGCGGCCAGGACGGTTTTCACCGGGTGATGAACGAACAGCTGCGACTCGCGCCGGCGCCGACCGAGCAAGCCGCCGCGACGACCACCGAGCGGGCATCCCAGCCCAGGACCGCCCACAGGCCGAACGGTCTCACCCGCTAGTCACCGGGTTGCGGGTGTAGAGCTGGGTGATGACGGATTCGATGGTGGGTTCGGAGACCGAGAGGTCCATCAGCGGGTAGTTGGCGGCGATCTCGGCCAGTAGGGGCGCCGCGCTCGTGCTGGTCGGGAAGGTGATGTGCTGGCGCGGGCCGTCGACCTTGACCACGGTCGCTCCGGTGACCTCGATCGGTGGCAGCGAGGTGGCGAGGTCGACGACCAGGGTGCGGGGCGCGGACTGGCTGGACTTGAGGCGGTCGAGGGTGCCGTCGAAGATCTGGCGGCCGTGGTCGATGACCATCACCCGGGTGCAGAGCGCCTCGATGTCGTCGAGGTCGTGGGTGGTGAGGACGATCGTCGTCCGGCGCTCCGCGTTGACCTGCGCCAGGAACTCGCGCAGCCGCGCCTTGCTGATCACATCCAGCCCGATCGTCGGCTCGTCCAGGTAGACGATCTCGGGGTCGTGCAGCAGGGCGGCCGCGATGTCGCCGCGCATCCGCTGCCCGAGCGACAGCTGGCGGACGGGGACGTCGAGCAGGTCGCCGAGGTCGAGCAGTTCGACGAACGTCGCCAGGTTCTCCCGGTGCCGGGCGAGCGGGACGTCGTACATCTTCTGCAGGACGGCGAACGAATCCTTCAACGGCAGGTCCCACCACAGGGTGGTGCGCTGGCCGAAGACGACGCCGATGCGCCGGGCGAGTTTCAGCCGGTGCCGCGACGGGTCGACGCCGGCCACCCGGATCGATCCGCCGGACGGCACCAGGATCCCGGTCAGCATCTTGATCGTGGTGGACTTCCCAGCCCCGTTCGGCCCGATGTAGCCCACCACCTCGCCCGGCTCGACGGTGAAGGTCATCCCATCCACCGCCCGGACCTCCCGTTTGGTCCGGCGCATCCCGGACCGCGAGGTGACCGTGAACGCCCGCGACACGTTGTCCAACTCGATGACAGCCACTTCAGCTCCCAGTACTGCGATAGCGACGAAGACCGGCCCGCCACGCCAGCGATGCCAGCGCGACCATCAGCACCGCGACCAGCGGCGACAGCAGCCCGATCCAGGACGGCAGGCCCAGCGGGGCCGGCTTACCCAGCACGAACAGCACCGGGTAGTAGTTGACGAAGGCAAGCGGTACGACGAACGTCACGGCCCGCACGATCTCCTTGCCGAAGATCGTCAACGGGAACTGCGTCAGCGCCTGCCCGCCGTACGTGACCGAGTTGGCCAACTCGGCGGAGTCGACCGAGACGAACTGGAACGCGCCGCCGAGCACGAACAGGGCCCCGAAGATCACCGACCCGGCGACCAGCGAGACGCCCAGCATGAGGCCGCGGGCAACTGTCCAGTCGACCTCGAGGTGGATCAGCGCGAGCACCAGCACGGTCGCGGCCTGCAGCGGGCGGCCGAGCCGGCGCAGCGCGAACCCGTCCGCCGCGGTCTGCAGGAACGCGGGCACCGGCCGGATCAGGTACGCGTCGAACGAGCCGGTCCGGATCCGCTCGCCGACCCGCTCGATCGATCCGGTGACCAGATCGGCCACCCCGAGCGCCATCGAGGCCGTTGCGTAGAGCAACGCCATCTCCGGCAGCGAGAACCCGCCGAACGACCTGATGTGACTGAACATGAACAGCACCGCGATGAAGTCCGTCACCGTGACCAGCATCGAGCTCACCAGCATCAGCACGAACGACGCCGGGTACGCCAGCGCGGACCGGATCCACAACACGATCAGCATCCAGTACTGCGCGGGCGCGCGGAGGACACGCTCAACCACCCTGGATCACCACCTTCCGGGTTGCGAGCGTGGTGGCGAACTGCCCGATCAGCAGCAGCACCAGGAGCCAGCCCACCTGGAACACCAGCGCCGCCCCGGTCCCAGCGGGGTTCCGGCCGAGCCAGATGTCGATCGGCACCTGCATGGTCGCGGCCCACGGCGTCGCACGCGCGACCGTACCGATCCAGCCGGGGAACGCGACCAGCGGCAGGATGGTCCCGGCGAAGAACAGCGACAGCACCAGCGCGAGGTGCTCCATCCCGCGCGAGTCCGTGATCCAGAACCCGGACAACGCGACCAGGTACCGGATCGAGAAACTGACCAGGATCCCGAGCACCAGCCCGAGCGCGATCACCGGCCACAGGCTCACGCTCGTCGGGAACTTGAGGTCGAACACCAGCGCGCCGACCAGCAACGGTGCGCCGCCGCGGACCAGCAGCTGGAACATCGCCCGCCCGAGATCGACGGACATCCACCACAGCAACAGCTGCGTCGGCCGGTACAGGTCGACGGCGATCTCGCCGCTGCGGACCCGCTCCCCCAGTTCGTTCGTGGTGGTCGCGCCGAAGATCCCGATCGGCATCAGCAACCCCTGCTGCAACCACACGAACGTGAGCGCGTCAGGGACGTCGTACCCGCCGAGCCCGGGGCGTTCGCGCCACAGGGTCAGATAGACGCCGCACAGGATGAACCCGAAGATCGTGTTGGTGAAGATGCCGGACACGCTGGCGATCCGGTACGTCGAGAACCGCCGGAAGGACCGGACGGCGATCGCCCAGTAGACACCCACTACTACCTCCTCTCGCACTCCTAGCGGTGTCCGAGAAGCACAGCGGCACGCGGAACTGCCCCGGATCCATCAGGACCCGGGGGTTCGGACACCACTGTGACGGCATGGTTGGACCACGCCGAATTGTCAAGGGCAGAAGAGGGACGGTACGCCGGTGCGCGCCGAGGCGTCAACAAAATAACCGGTCCGGGCGCGGGACCCCTCAGACCCACGCCCGGACCGGTGCCCGGGGGAAGAACAGGAACCTACAGGGTGTCGGTCTTCAGCAGATGGGCGAGGTGGGTGGCGAACGGCGCCGGGTGGCTCGCGTAGCCGCCGTGCCCGCCCGGGAACATCACCACCGGCCAGCCGAGGTGTTCCGCGACGACCTCGATCGGCCGCCCGGGAAGGTGCGCGAACGACTCCAGCCCGGCGGCCGGGACCACGCGATCGGCGACCCGCCGCAACGCGTCCAGATCCGGCACGTACCGGGTGAACGGCAGCAGTTTGTGCTCGTAGAAGGTGGCCGCATTCGCCTGCATCCGTTCCGCGAGCTCGCGGTACTCCGGCAGCAGGTCCTCCATCGGCGGCATCGCGTCGTCGTCCATGCCGGTGCCCATCATGAACACCACGTCGGCCGCGGTCAGCCCGTCCTCGCGGTACGTCTCGAACACGTCCTCGAAGAACGCGCGCGCATCGTCCGCGTCCGGCAGCACCTCGGTGCACGGCGGCTCGTGCGCGACCAGCATCCGGACCCGGTCGGGGTGCCGGGTGATCAGCTCGAGGCCGGTGATCGCGCCCGAACTGGTGCCGAAGACGTACGCCGGCTCGTGGCCGGCGACCGCGTCGAGCAGGGCCAGCGCGTCGGCGGCCGACTGCTCGACGGACTCGTCCGTCGCGTCACCGTCGGACCGGCTGCGGGAGTTGCCGCGCGGGTCGTAGGTCACCACCGTGTACTCGGCGGCGAGCTGGCCGACCATCCCGGAGAACACGCCGGCGTCGGTCCCGCCGCCCGCGATCAGCAACAGCACCGGTCCCGATCCGGTGACCTCGTAGTGCAGCGTTGCCCCCGGCACCGCCAGCTTGTTCACAGTCTTCGCACCCATCAGGCGAGCCCCCGTTTCTCATTCGGTATGGCGTTCACCCTCAGAGTGCTCCGCTCCGCTGGCATCCCACGCACACGCCGCTGGCACGGCTCAGCCAACATCCTCGAGCGGGATCGGCGACGGTTCGTCCAGGCCGGCCCACGGGTCGCGGGGCGGGGACTCGCGGCGGCCCTGCGGGCAGATCTTGGCGAAGTCGCACCAGCCGCATAGCGGCGACGGCTCCGGCGGGAACACGGCGTCGGCCTCCGCCGGCGTCAGGCCCTCGGCCCAGCGGGCCTCGGCGGCGGCCGCGTCGTCGGCCATCGCCTCGGCGCGCTGCTGGTGCCGGGCGAGCGACGCGTCGTCGTGATCGGCGGCGGCGACCGTGTTCGTCGGGAGGTGGTGGAGCTCGACCCGCGTGCACGGCTTGTGCAGCACGCGCCGCGCACCGAGCACGTACAGCGCCATCGCCAGCGACGACCGGGCGTCGACCGGGGTCAGCGGCCGGCGTCCGGTCTTGTAGTCGACGATCGCCAGCTCGGTCCCGCCGCTCCCGTCGCGAGCCGGGCGCTCGTCGATCCGGTCGACCCGCCCGCGCAGTGAGGCCCGTGCGGTGGTGAAGGCGACCGTCCGCTCGACGCCGCGCGGTTCGTAGTACGGATCGGAGTCGCGCAGGTAGCCGAGCACCATCTCGGTCGACCGGTCCCGCCAGTCCAGCGACTGCTGCTCGTCGCGGAACCCTTCGCTGCGCCAGCTCGACCGCATCTTCGCGACGACCTCGTCCGGCGTCCGGCGGGACGCGGGCCAGCGCCCGAAGAAGTCGGCGAGCACCTCGTGCACGATCGCGCCGACCGTGTTGTGCGCCCACGGCGGCCCCTTCGGCGGCCGGGGCGTCTCGAGGTAGGTGTAGCGGTACTTCCGCTTGCAGTCCGCGAACGTCAGCAGCTTCGTCGGCGTCGCCACGAACAACCGCGTCGGCATCCCGGGAAGCATGTCGTTCATCTCAGCCGGCCTTGATGAAGTCGGTGACCGCGTCCGCGACCAGCTGGACGGCGATCGCGCTCAGCAGCAGACCGGCGATCCGGGTGACGAGCAGGACGCCGTTCTCCCCCAGGATCCGCATGATGACGCCGGAGAACCGCAGCGTCAGCCACATCACCAGGTGGATCGCGATGATGCCGACCGAGATCGCGACCACGTCCGGCAGCGACCCGTTCGCCCGCTGCACGAACACCATCGTGGCGACGATCGCGCCCGGCCCGGCGAGCAGCGGTGTACCGAGCGGGACGAACGCGATGTTCACGTTCTTCGTCTGCACCGGGTCCTCGGCGGTGTCGGTCAGCAACTGCAGCGCGATCAGCAGGAGCAGCAGACCGCCCGCGCACTGCAAGGCGGGCAGCGTGATGCCGAGGTGGTGCAGGATCTGCTGGCCGAACGCCGCGAACACGACGATCACGCCGAACGCGACCAGCACCGCCTGCCAGGCCGCCTTCTTCCGCACCGCGCGGGACTGGCCGGCGGTGAGCGAGATGAAGACCGGCACGGTGCCCGGCGGGTCCATGATCACGAACAGCGTGACCACCACCTCACTGAGCAACCCCAAGTTGATGACACTGTTCACGGAAGGTAGGCCTCGGGGACCTGCGCGTCGGAGGCGGCGGCGTTGCTCTTGGCGATCTCCAGCAGGCGCTCGAACTGCTCGGGCTCGGTCGAGTTCACACCCAGGTCGTGGTCGATCTTCCCGGCGCCGTGGTGGTCGCTGGAGCCGGTGTACACGATGCCGAGGTTGCGGGCGATGGCGCGCAGCGCCTCCCGCGACTCCGGCGAGTGGTCCTGGTGGTCGACCTCGATGCCGGCCAGGCCGTGGTCGGCGACCAGAGCGGCCAGGTTCTCCTCGGTCATCACCTTGTAGCTCGACCGGCCCCACGGGTGCGCGATGACCGGCACCCCGCCGGCCTGGCGGACCAGGTCGATCGCGTGGCCCGGCTCGAGTGCGTAGTGCGGCACGTGGCCGGCGCGGCCGTCGGCGAGGAAGCGGTCGAACGCCTCGCTGCGGTTCGCGACCGTGCCGTTCGCGACCAGGGCGTCGGCGACGTGCGGGCGGCCGACCGACGGCGTCCCTGTCGCCTGGGCCAGCACCTCCTCGACGGTGAGCGGCACGCCGATGCTGTTCAACCGGGCCACGATCGTCGGGATCCGGTCGGTGCGGCCCTCGCGGACCACCTGCAGGTCTTTCGCGAGCGGGGCGTAGGCCGGGTCGAGCAGGTAGCCGAGCAGGTGGACGCTGATCCCGTTGAGCTTGCAGGAGATCTCCAGCCCCGGGACGAAGCCGATGCCGAGCTCCTCGGCGGCCCGGCGGCCGTCCACCCACCCGTCGGCGGTGTCGTGGTCGGTGAGCGCGATCACATCGAGCCCGGCCTGCTGCGCATGCCTCATCAGGACGTCCACCGGATCGGTGCCGTCCGAACGGTTCGAGTGGGTGTGCAGGTCGATGAGCACGAGCGGTCCTGGGTCCCTTCGCCGGGTGGCTGTCACCGCTGATGCTATCCGCGTTCACCGACGAGACCTGGCACTTGTGCACAGACGCTCTATTCTTCGGGGGCATGGAGCGCGTCGACTGTGTGGGTGCCCTGGTGTACGACGAGCAGCACCGGCTGCTCGTGGTACGTCGTGCCAACGAGCCGGGGCGCGGCCTGTGGTCGATCCCGGGCGGACGGGTCGAGCCGGGCGAGGACGATCCGGCGGCGGTCGCGCGGGAGGTCGCCGAGGAGACGGGCCTGACCGTCGAGGTCGGCACCCTGGTCGGCGAGGTCGAGCGCCCCGGCCCGCGGGGACAGCTCTACGTGATCCGCGACTACGAGGCGACAGCCGTCGGCGGCGAGCTCACGCCGGGTGACGACGCGTCGGACGCACGCTTCGTGACCCGCTCCGAGATCGCCGCGCTCCCCACCGCCACGCTCCTGATCTCCACGCTCGAGCAGTGGAACGCCCTGCCGGGGTAGTGACGACATCCGTTGGGGTCTGGGAACAAGCAATAACCTGTCCCCAGACACCGGCGCTTGTCGCGCGACCGTACAGACTGGGCAGATGGACGTGGTGCGGGCGATCGAGGAGAACGCGGCCGAATTGCTGATGGCGATGGGCGCCGCGGGCGGTGGTTCGCAGCGGGTGGACGAGCGGGCGGAGTGGACGATCGGCGGGTCGCCCATCGATTACCACAACGCGGTGGTGCGGGCCTCCGACGCGGGGGTGATCGCCGAATCCGTGGCGGAGTTGACGAACCACGGCGTCCCGGGGACCTGGCACGTCGGCCCGTCGATGCGGATCGCGGCCGCGGATCTGGTCGCGGCGGGGTTCGTTCCCGCCGGTGCGGAGCCGGGGATGGCGGTGCGGATCCCGGAGCTGGTCGAGCCCCGCGCCGTTCCCGGGTTGTCGTTGACCCGGGTCGGCGACGACGAGGCGCTGGCGGTGTGGGAAGCAACGCTCGGACAGGGCTTCGGCGAGGGCGAGCGGGAGGCCCGGTGGGTCGCGTCGGTCTACCGCAAACTCGGGTACGACGACCCGTGGCGGCACTACATCGGGTGGTCGGACGGTACGCCGGTCGCGACCGCGACGGTGTTCCTCGGCGCGGGCGTGGCCGGGCTCTACTTCGTGATGACGGTGCCGCAGGCCCGGCGGCGTGGGATCGGGGCGGCGATCACGTACGGCGCCCTGCGTGACGTGGACGCGGAGTACGCCGTCCTGGGATCGTCGTCGGCCGGGCGGCCCGTGTACGAGGCGCTCGGGTTCCGCGAGCACTGCTCCATCGAGTTCTACGAGTGGACCGGCTGAAGGTCCTTCTCCGTGGTGACGACGCGTTCGCGGAGCAGGAGCAGCGCGTCGACGAGCATGACGGCGGCCGTGAGGCCGTGCACGCCCAGGGCCGTCGCGGCCGGGCCGCCGTGGCTGAAGACGACGATCATGTCCGTGATCGGGATGATCACGAGGACCGCCATGATCACGCCGGTGGTCCGGCGCTGCCGCAGCACGACGAACAGGGTGAGCAGCACGAGCCCGAGGGCGATGTCGCGGATGCCCTTCACCGGGAAGTACCCGGCGGCCGTGCCGGTCGGCCACGGGTCGATGCCGAACCCGGCCGCGGCGCCGGCCCCGTCGAACAGGAACCGTGAACCGAAGGTCAGCGGGAAGATCCCGAGCAGAACGGTCAGGACGGTGGTGAAGCGGCGCATGGTGGAACTCCTCTGATCTAGCATCGCTAATCTTTCTAGCAATGCTAGACCTGTCGCCGCTAGATTGTCTAGCGGTGCTAGCATTCGGGTATGCCGACCCAGTCACGCCGCGAGCGGGCCCGCGCGGAACGCCACGACCTGATCCTGCGCACCGCCCGCGAGCTCGCCGAGTCCGTCGGCTGGGGCGCGGTCACCACCCGCCGCCTGGCCGAGGCCGTCGACTACAGCCAGCCGGTCCTCTACGGCCACTTCAAGAACATGGACGCGATCGCCGACGCGGTCGCCCTGCAGGGCGTCGAGGAACTGATGACCGTGCTGCGCGACGCCCGCACGAGCACGCCGGACCCCACGGCGGGACTGCGCGCACTGGCCACGGCCTACCTCGAGTACGCCTCCGACCATCCCGCCGTCTACGAGGCGATCTTCGTCCGCCCCACCGGCCTCACGTTCGCCAGCACCGACAGCCCGGCACTGCTGAAGGCCGCCTTCGGCGAGATCCAGGACGCGGTCGCGCCCTTCGCCGGCGACGACCCCGAGACCCTCACCGAGGTCTTCTGGAGCGCCCTGCACGGCCAGGCCACGCTCGCCCACGTGTCCCGGTTACGCCCCACCCACACCCGGGCGCGCGTGGACCTCCTGATCACCCGCTTCTCCGGAAAGAATTCGTCACCAGGCGGCGAATAAGCTCCGGAAACCAACGCCCGATTCGGTTGTCCACAGGCCGTACCACGGGTGCCGGCGAAATCGGTCACCCTAGGGTGGGTGGACTGGTGGTGGACGCGGTCATTGCACGCGAAGGGGATCGACGCGTTGATCCACGAGCAGGGCAAGATCGTGTCGCGCGCCCAACTGCTCGCGGCCGGATGGTCCGAGTCGCAGATCCGCCGGCCGCTGCGCAACAGGCGCTGGCGAACCGTTCATCCCGGTGTGTATGAGACACACACCGGCCCGATCGGGTACGCCGAACGCCTGCTCGCCGCGCTCTTGTACGCCGGCCCCGAGGCGGCGTGGAGCCATTACACCGCGGCGGAGCAACTCGGCCTGATCAAGCCTGATCCGGAGCGCCGCGTCTTCGTGACCATCCCGGAGCGCAGAAGGGTTCGGGCGCGTACAGGTCTCGTCATTCATCGCGACGAGCACTGGGCGGCTCGCCTCGCCGCGGTCGCCCCACCACGACGCAGGCCCGCCGATGCGGTCCTCGACATCGTCGGCATCTCTCCCTCCCTGGACACCGCGGCCGCGGTGATCGCCGAGGCCTGCCAGAGCGGGCGGGTCGGCGCGGAGGACATCCTGGGCTCGCTCGTCGACCGCCCACGCCTGCGGCACCTCCGCAGCCTCCGGCCGATCATCGCCGACGTGGTCGCCGGATCGCATTCGTTGCTGGAGATCCGCTATGCGCGGGACGTCGAGCGTCGCCACGGGCTGCCGCGCGGGCAGCGGCAGCGCTCCGTCGACGGTGAGTTCACCGACGTGCACTACCCCGGATCGGGTCTGAACGTAGAGCTCGACGGACGCCTCCATCTGGTCCCGCAGCAGCGGTGGCGTGACCTCGAGCGGGACAATCGCGCCACGCTGCGGACCGAAGCAACGCTGCGGTACGGGTGGTTCGACGTCACGAACCGCGCGTGCGACGCCGCCGTACAGGTGCTTCAGGTGCTTCGCCGGACGAACTCGCTCCTCGACGCCCGGCCGTGTTCGCCGACATGTCCCGTTGAGGCTTTCCGGAACATTTCTGCCGGATAGTGCGGGAAATGTTCCGGAAAGACCGTCAGGCGTTCCAGTGCAGGATCGCCGGTGAACCTCGCTCCCAGCCGAGGGTCGAGACGGTGGCGGTGTTCAGGACGAAGTGGCGGCCCTCGGTGACGTCGAGTTCCAGCCAGCGGGCGGTGAGGCCGCGGAGGGCGTGGGAGTGGCCGAAGACCAGCACGTCACCGGGCACCGCGGCCAGGCGGGCGTTGACGCGGTCGAGGCGCGCGGCGACCTCGGCGGGGGTCTCGCCGTTCGGCACCGGATCGTCCCAGACGGTCCAGCCGGGGACGGTCTCGCGGATCTCCGCGGTGGTGATCCCCTCGTAGTCCCCGTAGTTCCACTCGACCAGGTCGTCGTCGACCTCCGCGCCGGGGAAGCCCGCAAGCTCCGCCGTACGCCGGGCGCGCTGCCGCGGTGACGTCAGCACCAGGTCGAAGGACTCCGCCGCCAGCCGGTCGCGCAGACTCGCGGCGACGCGCTCACCGTCAGCCGTCAGCGGCAGGTCGGTGACCGACGTGTGCCGGCCCGACTTGCTCCACTCGGTCTCTCCGTGCCGGACCAGGAAGACCCGGTCCTTCCGCTCGTCTGAGGTCACCCCCGCATCCTCTCAAACCGGCCCCGAGGTCTTGACCGTTTGAACGATCCACGGCAGGGTATCGAAACTGTAAGCGCTTCCACTGCCCCCCTGAGGAGCGAACCCCGATGCCTTCCGGTCCCACCGGCCGGCCGGCGACGATCTATGACGTCGCGGCCCGCGCGAAGCTGTCGATCGCGACGGTTTCCCGTGTCCTGCAAGGGACCGGCCCGGTTTCGGCCAAGGCGCGGGCGCGGGTCGACCAGGCGGCGCAGGAGCTGAACTACGTACCGCTGCGGGCGGCGCGGAGCCTCGCCGTCCAGCGGCACGAGGCGCACGGGCTGGTGCTGCCGGATCTGGCCGGCCCGTTCTACGGCGACCTCCTGATGGGGTACGAGCGCTGGGCCGGCGAGCACGGCCAGAGCGTCGTCATCACCGTCACACACGGCAACCCGGACCCGCGACGCAGTGTGATGGACCTCGCCGGGCGCGTCGACGGGATAGTTGTCCACGGCAACGCTCTCGAGCTGCCGACGGTGCAGGGCCTGCGCAAGGCCGGCGTACCGGTGGTGCTGATCGCGCATCCACCCGTCACCGGCTGCGACTCGGTGCGGAGCGAGAGCGCCGCCAGCGCGGAGCAACTGACGACCCGGCTGCTCGAGCACGGCCGGGAGCAGCTGCAGTTCGTCGGTGATCCCGCCAGCTCGTACGACGTGTCCGAGCGGTACGCCGGCTTCGCGAAGGCGCACCAACTCCGCGGGCTGCCGGTACCGAAGCCGTTGCGGGTTCCACTCACGGAGGAAGCCGGCCGGACCGTCGCCGAGAAGATGCTGCAGGCAACCACCCGGCCGGACGGGCTGGTGTGTGCCAACGACGAGCTTGCCCTGGCTGCGCTGGTGACATTCGCCGCGCACGGGGTGCATGTGCCCGGCGACATCGTGGTGACCGGGTGGGACGACGTGATGGCGGCGCGGTACGTGTCGCCGGGGCTGACCACGGTGCGGCAGCCGATGGCCGAGCTGGGCCGGGTTGCCGCGGAGCGGTTGCACGAGCGGGTGACCGGCGTCCGGACCCGGGCCCGCAACGACGTACTGGCAACACAACTGGTGCTGCGGGACAGCTGCGGCACCAAGCGCCTGACCGGGGCGGTGGGGTGGGCGACGAATGAGACGGCTGCAGAAGTAATCCAGTGAGGAGACACACATGTTCACCCACAGCATCCGCCGCCGGCTGGTGATCGGCAGCGCTGCGCTCACCGCCACAGCGCTCGCGCTGGCCGGTTGTGGGCGGTCGGAGGACACGCCGAGCGGCGGATCCCAACCGGCTGCCACGATCAGCGACGGGCCCGCCACCGGGAATCTGACCGTCTGGGCGATGGGCACCGAGGGCGAGAACCTGCCGAAGCTGATGGAGCAGTTCAAGCAGGCCAACCCCGGCGTCAACGTGACCGTCACCCCGATCCCGTGGGACGCCGCGCACAACAAGTTCACCACCGCGATCACCGCGAACACGCTGCCCGACGCCGCCATGGTCGGCACCACCTGGATGGGTGAGTTCGCCGACCTCGGCGCGCTCGACCCGACACCGCAGGGCATCGACAGCTCCGTCTTCTTCCCCGGCGCGCTCGACACCACGAAGGTCGGCGGGACGCAGTACGGCGTGCCGTGGTACGTCGAGACGCGTTCGGTCTACTACCGCAAGGATCTCGCCGCGAAGGCCGGGTTCAGCACGCCCCCGACGGACTGGGACGGGCTGAAGGCGATGGCCAAGGCGATGCAGGACAAGGCCGGCGCGAAGTACGGGATCAACCTGACGCCCGGCGGGACCGGCTCCTGGCAGACGGTGATGCCGTTCGCATGGTCCGCGGGTGCGAGCATCACTGGCGACGACCAGAAGGAGTTCACCTTCGACACGCCGCAGCTGCAGGAAGCTCTGACGTACTACCAGAGCTTCTTCACCGGCAAGCTCGCCGGCACCGACATCCCGCCGGACAACACCGAGGCGTACTTCGTCACCGGCAAGGCGCCGATCTTCATCTCCGGACCGTGGATGGCCGGGTCGGTCGCCAAGCTCGGCGGCGCCGCGATGAAGCCGAACATCGGGGTGTTCGAACTGCCTGCCAACAAGACGTCGACGTCGTTCGTCGGCGGGTCGGACTTCGTGGTGTTCAAGTCGTCGAAGAACAAGGACAGTGCCTGGAAGCTGGTCAAGTTCCTGTCCGACCCGAAGACGCAGGCGGCGTGGTACAAGATGTCGTCCGACCTGCCCGCGGTGAAGAGCGCCTGGCAGGACCCGAGCATTGCCGGTGACCCGCTGCTCCCGGTCTTCGGGAAGCAGCTGGAGACCGCGAAGGCACCGCCGAGCGTCCCGAACTGGGAGCAGGTCGCGACCGCGTTCGACGCCGAGGTGGAGAAGATGGTCAAGGCCGGTCAGTCTCCTGCCGACACCGCCAAGGCCATCCAGGCCAAGGCCTCCCAGATCGGTACCGGCGGCAGCTGATGAGCTCCCGGGAGACCACGGGCGGGGTTGCCGCCGCCGCGCCTGCCGGAGTCTTGGGCCGGCGGCGGCGCGGGGCCTGGGACCGGCAGACCGTGGCCGCGTGGGTTCTCGTCCTGCCCTTCGTGCTGTTGTTCCTGGCGTTCACCGCTGGCCCGGTGCTCGGGTCGTTGGGGATGTCGTTCACCGACATCAGGCAGCGGGACCTGCGGACACCGTTCGCGGTGGACGGCGTCGGGTTCGGCAACTACGCCAAGGCTCTGTCGGACGAGACGTTCCGCAAGGCGGCGTTCAACACCGCGTACTTCGTGGTCGTCGGCGTACCGCTGACGCTGGTCGTCGCGCTGGCGGCGGCGGTGCTGCTGGATCGCGGCGTGCAGCGGTTCCGCAGCGTCTTCCGGGTCGGGTACTACCTGCCGGTGGTGACCTCGATCGTGGCGATCGCGGTGATCTGGCGGTTCGTCCTGGCCCCCGACTCCGGGCTGGTCAACAGCGTGCTCGGCTGGTTCGGGATCGACGGACCCAACTGGTTGGCCTCGAAGACCTGGGCGATGCCGTCGCTGATCGCGATGGCGGTCTGGCGCAACTTCGGGACCGCGATGCTGATCTTCCTGGCCGGTCTGCAGGGCATACCGCAGACGGTCGAGGAGGCCGGCCAGCTGGACGGCGCCGGGTCGTGGCAGCGCTTCCGGTACCTGATCCTGCCGCTGCTACGACCGACGGTGCTGTTCACCACGGTCACCACCGTCATCGGCTACCTGCAGTTCTTCGAGGAGCCGCTGGTGATGACCGACGGCGGGCCGTTGAACAGCACGCTGTCGGTGTCGATGTACACCTACAACCAGTTCGGGTTCGGGAACTACGGGCTGGCGACGGCGATGGCGTACATCCTGTTCGTCGTCATCGCGGTCGTCACGTTCATCCAGTTCCGGCTGCTGAGGGAGAAGTGATGCGCCGTACCTGGTGGATCTACCTGATCGGGGTCCTGGGGCTGGTCGCGGTCGCGGCGCCGTTCCTGTGGATGGTGCTCGGCAGCTTCAAGACCCAGGGCGAGCTGCTCCGGGTGCCGCCGACCTGGTGGCCGGACCGGCCGACGAACCAGAACTACGCGGACCTGTTCAGCAAGGCGAACTTCCCGCGCTACTTCCTGAACTCCACGGTGGTCGCGCTGGCCGTCACGGCCGGCAACCTGACCTTCTGCTCGATGATCGGCTACGCGCTGGCCAAGCTGCGGTTCAAGGGCCGCAACGCGCTGTTCGTGGTGGTGATGGCCACGCTGATGATCCCCGGCATGGTCACGTTCGTCCCGCTGTTCGTCCTCGTCACCAACGCCGGGCTCGCGAACTCCTACCCCGGCCTGATCCTGCCGTTCCTGGTCTCGCCGTTCGGCGTGTTCCTGATGCGGCAGTTCTTCCAGGGGCTGCCCGACGACCTGATCGACGCCGGCCGGGTCGACGGCACCGGCGAGCTGGGCATCTTCGCCCGGATCATGCTGCCGCTGACCCGGCCCGCGCTGGCGACGCTCGGCATCCTCACCTTCCTCGGATCCTGGAACAACTTCCTCTGGCCGCTGGTGGTCGCCCAGACCGAGGACAAGTACACGCTTCCCGTCGCCCTCGCCCTGTACTCGACCGGGCAGAACGCGCAGAACTTCGGCCTGCTGATGGCCGGCGCGGTCGTGGTCGTCGTCCCCGTGCTCGTCATCTTCCTGGCGTTCCAGCGGCACGTGACCAAGGGCATCGCCATCACCGGACTGAAATAGGAGACTTCAGATGACCGCCTTCATCAGTCGCCGCACCTTGCTCGCCTCCACCGGAGCGCTCGCCGTCGCCGGAGCCGCCGGATCATCCGCGTACGGCGGGACGCCCGCACCCGCCCAACTGCTGAAAGGCGGGTGGGTACCGAGCCCGGGCGATCGCGCTCTGGCCGGACGGTGGGCCCGCGACACCTGGCGCAGCCTGGTCGCCATGACGGACGAGCGCACCGGGCTGCCGGCCGACAACATCGGTGAGTCCGTGACGAACCCGGTGCGCAGCAAGTACACCTCCCCCACCAACATCGGCGGCTACCTGTGGAGCACGGTCGTCGCCAAGCACTTCGGCATCATCTCGCCGCAGGAGTCGCTGCGCCGCATCACGCAGACGCTGACGACGATGAAGAACGTCGTCCACCACGAGCCGAGCGGCATGTTCTTCAACTGGTACGACGAGGCGACCGGCGAGGTGCTGCACACCGACCCGGACGGCACCAGGCCGATCACGCCGTTCGTGTCGAGCGTCGACAACGCCTGGTTCGCCTGCGCGCTGATGGTGGTCCGCAACGCCGAGCCGCGTGCCCAGGCGCTCGCGGATTCCCTGCTGAACAAGATGAACTTCGCGTTCTACTACAACCCCGCGGCCCGCCCGGGCGGTCTGATGCGCGGCGGCTTCTTCGAGACCCCGCCGCCGGACGAGGAGACCGACCAGGGCAACCACGCCGGCGTCGGCCCGGACGTGTACTACCGCAAGTTCCACTACGACACCTGCAACACCGAGGCGCGGATCGCCGGATACGTCGGGTTCGCCCTCAACCAGGTCCCGCACACGCAGTACTTCGCGACGTACCGCACCTTCCCGGACAGCTGTGACTGGTCCTGGGTGGAGCAGAAGCCGAAGGGCGTGCACCGGACGTACCTCGGTCTCGACGTCTTCGAAGGGACCTACGAGTACCGCGGGATGCGGCTGGTCCCGTCCTGGGGCGGCGACATGTTCGAGTCGCTGATGCCCGACCTGTTCGTGCCCGAGGCGACGTGGGCGCCGCGCAGCTGGGGCCTCAACCACCCGCTGACCGTCCGCGCGCACATCGAGCACGGCCTGGACGACGCTCGCTACGGCTATTGGGGCTTCTCCCCCGCGTCGAACCCGAAGGGCGGGTACTCCGTCTACGGTGTCGAGGCGATCGGGATGGACCCGTCCGGCTACCCGTCCGACCTCGAGGGCACCAACTACGACGGCGGGTTCGACGGCTGCCGCGAAGGCACCAATCCGAAGCCGGCGTACGGCGACGGTGTGGTCACGCCGCACGCGGCGTTCCTCGCGATGGCGTACGCGCCGCGGCAGGCGATCGACAACCTGAGCAAGATCGAGAACACCCTGCACGCGTACGGCGGGGGCGGGTTCTACGACTCGGTCGCGGTGAAGTCGGGACTGATCGCGCGGCGCTACCTGTCGCTCGACCAGGCCATGGTGATGGGTGCCATCGGCAACGTGTTCGGCAACGACCTGATCCGGCGGAGCTTCGCGAGCCGGACGGTCGAGCAGCGGATCCGGCCGTTGATCGGGATGGAACAGTTCGGATCCGGAGTCGCCTGAATGCAGGAGAACGCCAAGGCCGACTGGGACGAGCGGATCGCGCTGCGCAGCGACGAGGAGCGTGAGTTCACCTTCCCCGACCTCGATCCGCCGAAGGAGGTCACAGCGGCCGGCGGCGTCGGCCAGGTGACGATCGACTGGTCGCCGGTGGACGGCGCGGCCGGCTACCTGATCCTCCGCGGCGCCGGCGCGCACGGCCCGCTGGAGCCGGTCGATCACCACAGCGGCGATGTGCTATCGGTTCCGTCGCCGCCGTACGTCGACACCACGTGCACCCCGGGCACGCCGTACCGCTACGCCGTGGCGAGCGTGCCCGAGGTGACGGCCCACGGACGGCCGAGCTCCACCGTCGGCGCCGTGCCGCTGGTCGCCGGCACCGTAGCTCCGAACGTCACGGTAACTGTCGATGTGGTTGCCGAGGGCATCGAGCTGGAGCGGCCGTGGGAGCCGATGGTCGGCAGCGAGCGGCTCAGCCAGCTGCTCTGCAAGGACCTCACCGGCGGGCACGAGATCGGCCGCGAGCTCGAGGACGCGCTGCGCCGGATGCACGACGAGCTCGGGGTCCGGACGGTGCGCGCGCACGCGATCTTCCACGACGACACCCACGTCGTCGACGGCCCGTCGTACGACTTCTCCGTGGTGGACGCGATCTACGACAAGCTGCTCGCGATCGGGCTGCGGCCGGTGGTCGAGCTCGGGTTCATGCCCCGGGAGCTGGCGAGCGATCCCGCCAAGACGGTCTTCGAGTACGCGGCGATCATCTCGCCGCCCGCGTCGTACCAGCGCTGGCACGACCTGGTCCGCGCGCTCGTGCAGCACCTGGTCGACCGGTACGGCCTCGACGAGGTGCTGACCTGGGACTTCGAGGTGTGGAACGAGGCGAACCTGGAGGTCTTCTGGTCCGGCACCAAGGCCGAGTGGCTCCAGCTGTACGACGTGTCCGCGGCGGCCGTGAAGTCGGTCGACCCGCGCCTCGCGGTCGGCGGGCCGTCGTCCGCCGCGGCCGGATGGGTCGACGACCTGCTCGACCACACCAAGCGGTACGGCACGCCGGTCGACTTCGTGTCCACGCACACCTACGGGTCCCCGCCGCTCGACGTGCGGGCGTCGCTGGAGCGGCACGGGTACGGCGATGCGCGGATCCTGTGGACCGAGTGGGGTGTCACGCCGAGGCACTTCAACCCGATCAACGACTCGGTGTTCTCCGGGGTGTTCCTGCTCCGCGGTATGCGGTCCGCGGCCGGCCGGATCGACGCGCTCTCGTACTGGGTCGCGTCCGATCACTTCGAGGAACTCGGCCGGCCGCCCCGGTTCCTGCACGGCGGTTTCGGCCTGCAGACCGTCGGCGGGCTGGCGAAACCGCGCTACCACGCGATGACGATGCTCAGTCGCCTCGGCCCGGTCGAACTGCCCGTCACGTACGACGGTGACGGCGCCGGCAGCCTGGTGGAAGCGTGGGCCTCGAGAGACCGCGACCGGATCGCCGTACTGCTGTGGAGCCTCACCCTGGATCAGTCGAAGGCGGACGGCGCAGCCGAGCTGACGCGGAACATCCGCGTCCAACTGCCGGGTGTGGACTCGTCCTGGGAAGCAACCGCGACGACTCTCGCGATCGGGACAGCAGACCTGGCGGCAGCCGCCGTGGGCCTGCCGGACTGGCCGACCGACGACGAACTGGCCGAGTTGGCCGACCGCACACAGCTGGTCAGTACCCCACTCGAGTGGAATGGTTCAGCGCTCGAGGTGACGCTGCCGATGCCGGCCGCTGTGCTGCTGGAGCTCCGTCCACCTCGAGTTTGACCGCCTCGTTGAGCCAGCGTTCGACGCCCGCGATGTGCACGGTCGCCCAGGCCTGGGCGACCTCGGGCTCGCGGGCGGCGATCGCGTCCAGGATCGAGCGGTGCTCGGCGACCGAGCGGTTCACCGCGCCGGTCTGGGTGAGGCCGCGCCAGATCCGGGCCCGGTAGGTCGGCTGCCGCAGGCTCTCGATGATCGAGGCCAGCGTCCGGTTCCCGCTGCCGATCGCGAGCAGCCGGTGGAACTCGACGTCACAGGCGAGCTGGTCGTCGGCCGACGGGTTGTCGCCGAGGTCGTCCAGCAGTGCGCGCATCCCGGCGATCTCGTCGTCGGGCATCCGGAGCGCGGCCCGCGCCGCGGCGGCCGGCTCCAGGATCCGCCGTACCTCGAAGAACTCCAGCACCGAGGCGTCCTGGTGCAGGTCCAGGACGAAGCCGAGCGTCTCCATCAGCAGCGGCGGGTCGAGGCTGGTCACGTAGGTGCCGTCGCCCTGCCGGACCTCGAGCACCCGGATCAGAGCCAGTGCCTTGACCGCCTCGCGCAGCGAGTTGCGGGACAGCCCGAGCCGGGAGGCCAGGTCGGCCTCGCGCGGCAGCCGGTCGCCGGGTTGCAGCTCACCGGCCACGATCATCTGCTTGATCCGGTCGATCGCCGCGTCGGTCACCGCCATGCGCACCCCTCCCTTCACCCTGAAACCTCCGATGTCTTTGGACCATACATCGGAGGTCTGGGTGCTGCGCTAGAGCGTGGCGAGTTGATTTTCTTCCTGAAATAAGACGCCCAACTGTTGACTCTCGTCAAGATCTCGACATATTGATCGGATGACTTACAGCTCTCCTTGGAGGTCAGGATGAGAGGAACACCAACTCGGGCGCGCCGCTGGATCACCGCAACCTGTGCGGTGCTGGCGCTGACGGCCGTTGCCGCCTGTGGCGGCGGCAACGACGGCAGCGGCGGCAGCGGGTCCGGGTCGGCCGACAAGGCCGACCTGACCTGGCAGTTCTGGGTCGGCGGGACCGAGGACCAGGCCGCCTGGCAGAAGGTCGCCGACCAGGCGCACACCGACCGCTCCGGCATCACCGTCAAGCTGCAGGGCACCGACTGGAACAACTACTGGTCGAAGATCGGCACCCTGCTGGCCAGCGGCAAGGCCCCCTGCATCATCGGCATGCAGTCGCTGCGCCTGGCGTCGTACGCGAACGCGATGCTGCCGCTCGACGACCTGATCAAGAAGTACAACCTGAAGCCCGAGGACTTCGACAAGCCGATCATGGACGGCCTGAAGGTGGACGGGAAGCAGATCGCGATCCCGTACGACTCCGGCCCGATGGTGATCTTCTACAACAAGGACCTGTTCAAGGCGGCCGGCGTACCGGACCCGAAGCCGGGCTGGACGATCGACGAGTTCAAGGCGGCCGCGAAGAAGCTGACGAGTGCTGGACGGACCGGCCTGGTGACGACGCCGTCCGACCTCGGGACAGCTTCCTGGGTCCGCACGATCAGCGGCGCCGAGCCGCTGGCGGACGGCAAGCTGAACCTCACCGACGCGAAGTTCGCCGACGGGTTCACGACCTGGGCGAACTTCGTCCGGACCGACAAGATCGCGCCGCAGGTGCCGTCCGGCAACTCCGACTTCGAGACCACGCAGTTCGTCTCCGGCAAGTCGGCGATGCAGCTGAACGGTCCGTGGTCGCTGATCGACACCCTCGGCAAGGTCAAGTTCAACCTCGGGATCGCGCCGATCCCGGCCGGTGCGGACGGTTCCAAGACCTACACCGCGGGCTCCGGCTTCGGCATCTCCCGGTCCTGCAAGACGCCGGACGCCGCGTTCCAGGCGATCATGTCGATGACCAGCGACAAGCCACTGACCACGCTGGCCGCCGCCGGCCGTGCCTACCCGGCCCGGACCGCGGCGCACCCGGCCTGGTTCACCGCCGCGAAGATCCCGGAGGCCAAGGAGGTCATCGAGTACGCGTCGGAGAACTCGGTCCCGCTGGTCACCTCGAAGAACTGGGTCCAGGTCAACGACCTACTCACCCGGTTCGGCACCCAGGCGCTGAACGGTGAGATCCCGCCGGACCAGGCGCTGAAGACGATCCAGGACCAGGCGGGCGCTGGTTCCTGATGGTAACCCTCAACGACACCGTGGCCCCGACCGAGACTGTTCGGTCGGGGCGGCGGCCGGCGTTGCGGCGGGACGGGCGGTACGCGTCGGTCTTCCTGGCCCCGAGCCTGGCCGGACTGGCCCTGTTCACGTTGTTCCCGACCGCGATGGCGCTGGCGATCAGCCTGTTCGACTGGCCGGTGTTCGGCGAGCGCGAGTTCCTCGGGTTCGGGAACTACACGCACCTGTTCGGCGACCCGGTGTTCCGCCGGGTGGTGTTCAACACGGCGCTGTTCGTGGTGCTGTACGTGCCGCTGAACGTGGTCCTCTCACTCGGGCTGGCGACCTGGCTCGGGCCGAAGATCAAGGGCCGGCAGGCGTTCCGGGTGCTGTTCTTCATCCCGGTGATGACGCCGATGGTCGCCAACGTGATGGTCTGGCGGCTGCTGTTCCAGCCCGGCGGCCTGCTCGACGCCGGCCTGAACAGCTGGTTCGGCATCGACGCGCCGAACTTCCTCGGCTCGTCGAGCTGGGCGATGCCGGCGATCGTGGCGATGTCGATCTGGCAGGGGTTCGGGTACAACTTCCTGGTCTTCTCGGCCGCCCTCGACCAGGTGCCGCAGTCACAGCTGGAGTCGGCGCAGATCGACGGCGCCGGGCCGCTGCAGCGGTTCCGGTACGTGACCTGGCCGATGATCACGCCGTCGATCTTCTTCGCCACCACGATGACGCTGATCACCTCGTTCCAGGTGTTCGCGCAGCCGTTCATCCTGACCCAGGGCGGGCCGGGCGTGTCCACCCAGACGATCGTCATGTACGTCTACAACCAGGGCTGGCAGTTCCTCACCATGGGTCTGGCGTCGGCGGCCGGCTGGGTGCTGTTCGTGATCATCATGGGCATCACCGCGATCCAGTTCGTCGGCCAGCGGAAGTGGGTGAACTACGATGTCTGAGACTTCTGTCGCCGCCCGCCGCGTGCGCAGCGGTGTCTCACATGTCTTGCTGATCATCGTCGCGATCGTCTTCCTCGGCCCCCTGGTGTACGCCGTCTCGACGTCACTGAAGCCCGCGGACGAGGTGTTCACACCGACGCCGCACCTGTTCGGGTCCGAGATCCGCTGGCAGAACTACGCCGACGCGTTCGAGTTCGCGCCGTTCGGCCGGTACTTCCTGAACAGCCTGTTCGTCGCGATCGCCGGCACGCTCGTCGTGGTGATCGCCTCGAGCATGTCGGCGTACGCCTTCGCGCGGCTGAAGTTCAAGGGCCGGGAGCAACTGTTCGTGCTGTTCCTCGGGACCTTGATGGTGCCGCAGGAGGTCCTGATCGTGCCGATGTACTGGCTGATGCAGTCGCTCGGCTGGGTGGACAGCTACTGGGCGCTGATCCTGCCGTGGGCGTTCACCGCGTTCGGCACCTTCCTGCTGCGGCAGTTCTTCCTGACCGTCCCGGCCGAGCTGGAGGAGGCGGCCCGGGTGGACGGGTGCGGGCCGTTCGGCTCGTTCCTGCGGATCATGCTGCCGCTCGCGCGGCCGGCCATCGCCGTCCTGACCGTCTTCACGTTCATCAGCTTCTGGGGCAGCTTCCTGTGGCCGCTGATCATCGTCAACAGCGTCGCCGACAAGGGCACCGTCCCGCTCGGCCTGGCCCAGTTCATCGGCCAGCAGGGCACCCAGTGGAACCTGATGATGGCCGCGTCGGTGATGGCGATGATCCCGACCGTCCTGCTCGTCGTCCTGTTGCAGAAGCACCTCGTCCGCGGCCTGCTCGTGACCGGCCTCGGCGGTCGTTGATCACTAAGGAGACAAAGATGACTGACACGCCTCCCGCGGCTTCGGTGGAGAAGTTCCGCGACTGGCGGTTCGGCCTGTTCGTCCACTGGGGCCTGTACTCGCTGCCGGCCCGGCACGAGTGGGTGAAGAACTACGAGCGGCTGACCGACGAGGACTACCAGCCGTACTTCGACCACTTCGAGCCGGACCTGTACGACCCCACCAAGTGGGCCCGGGCCGCCCGCGAGGCCGGTATGCGGTACGCCGTCCTCACGACCAAGCACCACGAAGGCTTCTGTCTGTGGGACTCCGAGGTGTCGGACTACACGGTCGCGCACACCGCCTGGGGCAAGGACGCCGAGGACAACGACCTGGTCAAGCGGTTCGTCGAGGCGTGCCGGGCCGAGGGCCTCGGGGTCGGCTTCTACCACTCGCTGATCGACTGGCACCACCCCGAGTTCCCGATCGACCTCGTGCACCCGCAGCGCGACGACGAGGAGGCGATCGCGAAGGCGGCCGGGCGGGACGTCCAGGTGTACGCCGATTACCTGCACGCCCAGACCCGTGAGCTGCTGACCAACTACGGGCCGATCGACATCATGTGGTTCGACTTCTCCTACCCGGGCCGCACGTACCCGGACGGACGCGATGGCCACGGCAAGGGCCGCGACGACTGGCGCTCCGAGGAACTGATGGCGATGGTCCGGGAGTTGCAGCCGGACATCCTGATCAACGACCGGCTGGACATCCCGGGCGACTTCGTGACGCCCGAGCAGTACCAGCCGGACGGGCCGATGCAGCGCGACGGCGTACCGGTGGTGTGGGAGGCCTGCCAGACGCTGAACGGCAGCTGGGGCTACGACCGGGACAACCTGGACTGGAAGTCGCCGGAGACGCTGGTGAAGATGCTCGTCGACTCGGTCTCCAAGGACGGCAACCTGCTGCTGAACGTCGGGCCGACCGGTCGCGGCGAGTTCGACCCGCGGGCGCTGGCGACGCTGGCCTCGATCGGTGAGTGGATGCGGCTGCACGAGCGGTCGATCCGCGGCGCGCGGCCGGCGACGGAGTACTCCGCTCCCGTCGACTGCCGCTTCACGCAGAAGGGCGACCGGCTCTACCTGCACCTGTTCTCGTGGCCGATGGGGCACATCCACCTGAACGGTCTGGCCGGCAAGGTCAAGTACGCGCAACTGCTGAACGACGCGTCCGAGATCAAGCGGATCGTCAACGACCCGCACCAGCAGGCCCAGAACACCACGATGGGCGGGGTCTCGACCGAGACCCTGACGCTGAAGCTCCCCATCCAGAAGCCGAACGTGCTCGTCCCCGTGATCGAGCTGTTCCTCTAGACGATCGGTCCGCGGTCGACGCGCGGTCCGTCCGGTTTCCCCTCGCCGGACGGGCCGCTCGTCATGTCCTGGCTATTCGGCGGGGACCGGGCGGCCCGGCTGCTCGCCGCCGCGGGCGTCGAGGTAGTTGTTCTTCGGGACCATGACCTTGCGGCGGAACAGGCAGACCACGGTGCCGTCCTGCTTGTAGCCCTTGGTCTCGACGTAGACGACGCCGCGGTCGTCCTTGGACTTGGACTCCCACTTGTCCAGCACGACGGTCTCGCCGTAGATCGTGTCGCCGTGGAAGGTCGGCGCGACGTGGCGCAGGGACTCGATCTCCAGGTTCGCGATCGCCTTGCCGCTGACGTCGGGGACCGACATCCCGAGCAGGATCGAGTAGATGTAGTTGCCGACCACAACGTTCTTGCCGAACTGCGTGGTCTCTTCCGCGTAGTGCGTGTCCAGATGCAGCGGATGGTGGTTCATCGTGAGCAGGCAGAACAGGTGGTCGTCGTATTCGGTCACCGTCTTGCCCGGCCAGTGCTTGTAGACCGCACCGACCTCGAACTCCTCGTAACTGCGCCCGAACTGCATCGCGGTTCCTCCTCGGCTGCTGGAATCCCCATGCTGCCGGTCCGGGCGCATCCGGACCGTGGTCTGGCTCTCACCGGCGGGAGATTTAGGTCACCTCAGTCGGTGGGCCGCTGCGTCGTCTCCTGGACCGGCTGGTCCGCGTGGTTCGGCAGCAGCGGGTGCACCTCGCCCTTCAGCGCCAGCTTGGCCAGGTGGTTGCGGGCCTCCTCGGCGAACTTGAAGTCGCACAGCACGTCGTACGTCGTCGCCACCACCGCGGTCCGCGAGGTGAAGTCGCGGCGGCCGGCCGACTGCGCGTAGCTCAGGCCGCCGAACACCAACCCGAAGAAGGCGCCCAGCACCACGCCGGTGAGCAGTGCCGCGAGCCAGTTGCCGGTCGTGAACAACCCCAGCAGCAGACCGACGAACAGACCGAACCAGGCGCCGCTGGCCAGGCCCGCGGTCAGCGCCCGGCCCCAGGTGAGGCGGCCGGTGATCTTCTCGACCTGACGGAGGTTGTTGCCGACGATGGTCGTGTGCTCGACCGGGAACTTCTCGTCCGAGAGGTAGTCGACGGCTCGCTGTGCCTCCCGGTAGGTGTCGTACGTCCCGATCGTGAGGCCGGTCGGCCTGGGGTCCATCGAGGGCATGCCCTGCGTGGTCATCGTCGTTCCTCTCCACGTGCTTGCACCCCCCATCATTGCCGACGGCTGGTTACCACGTCTTGATAGCCTCGCCGGTGATGACCGGGCGACGATGGGACATGGGCGCGACACGCCGTGTCGGACGAGTCTTCGCCCGGCGTGGCGGCGGCGCCGGGCGTCCCCCGGACGACGTGATGACCGGCAAGCTCGAGGGTGCGCTGGTCGACTGGGGACTGTACCGCGACGGTGTCCGCGACCGGCGGGTCAATTCCTACACCGAGGCCCTGGACCGGGCACAGCGCGGACAGGGTTTCGTGTGGATCGGCCTGTTCCAGCCGACCGCCCATCAGCTCGCCATCATCGGCGCGGAGTTCGGCCTGCACCCGCTGGCCCTGGAGGACGCGTCCGAGGCGCATCAGCGCCCCAAGCTGGAGCGGTACGGCGAGACGCTGTTCGCGGTGTTCAAAACGGTCACGTACGTCCCGCACGGCGACCTGACCGCGACCAGCGAGGTGGTCGCGACCGGTGAGGTCATGGTGTTCTGCGGACCAGGCTTCGTGGTCACGGTCCGCCACGGTGAGCACAGCGAGCTGACCGGGCTGCGTCAGGAACTGGAGCAGGAACCGCACCGGCTGGCCACCGGCCCCGGCGCCGTCCTGCACGCCATCGCGGACCACGTCGTGGACCGGTACCTGGAGGTCGCGGACGCCGTCCAGGCCGATATCGACCTGATCGAGACGTCGATGTTCACACCGCGAGGCTGGCGCAGCATCGACCGGGTGTACCAGCTGAAGCGTGAGGTGCTGGAGCTCAAACGGGCGGTGGCGCCGCTGACCGGCCCGATGCGCGCGCTCGCCACCCTGCGGCACCCGCTGATCGCCGAGGAGACCCGGAACTACTTCCGCGACGTCGACGACCATCTGCAGCGCGTGAAGGAGCAGGTGATCTCGTTCGACGAGCTGCTCAGCTCGATCCTGCAGGCGGGGCTCGCCCAGGTCCAGGTCGCCGAGAACGAGGACATGCGGCGGATCTCGGCGTGGGTGGCGATCCTGGCGGTGCCGACGATGATCGCCGGGATCTACGGGATGAACTTCGACTACCTGCCGGAGTTGCGGCTCAAGTACGCGTACTTCGTGGTGCTCGGCGTGATGCTGGGCGCGTGTTTCGTGCTTTACCGGTTGTTCAAGCGGAACCACTGGCTCTGACCCCGGAGTTCACTCCGGCCCCGGTCGGGTGAGTTGGCAACCTTTTGCCATGGCCGAAAGTCCTCCCGGATTGGAATGTTCAAACTGTTGTCCCGGGATCTGCTGCCTTGATTCAATTCCCGAATCGCATTCGGTCAGGAATTGATTACTTTCCGCGACCATTTGACGTTGGGACGGGAGGGGATCGCGGTGCTCCGGATTCACTTCACGCCACGCGACCTGACCCGGGTCACGGTCGCGACCACGCCGGCGCCGCTGTGGGAGGTGCTGCTGAGCCTGCACATGCTGCAGCACTCGGAGGGCCGGCTGATCTTCGAGGACTGGCGGCGGCACGTCCGGGCCACGGTCGCTCCGGACCAGATGCGGCTGCTGCTGGAGCTGACCCCGTCGAAGGGGTACTCCCCCGACTTCCTGACCCCGGCGGAGCCCGCACCGGACTTCGACGCCGCGCTGGAGCAGACGCTGGCGACGCCGCAGCAGCAGCTCCGCAGCCAGCTCGACCTGCTCGCGCAGTACCGGGCCCCGTCGCCCTGGACGCGTGAGCTGGCGCAGGGCGGCCGGGCGTCGCTGCAGAAGCTCGGCCGGGCCATCCGGACGTACCACGACGCGGCGATCAAGCCGTACTGGAAGTCGATCGGGACGCACGTGTCCGCCGACCACGCCCATCGCGGGGAGGCGCTGGCCCGGCACGGTGTGGACCGATTGTTGTCGTCCTTGCATCCGCGGGTCAGGTGGGTACCACCGGTGCTGCAGGTGCTGGACATGAACGACCGAGATCTGTATCTCGATGGCAGGGGAATCGAGTTGCAGCCTTCGGCGTTCTGCTGGCAGGTACCGACCAAGCTGCGGGACCCGGATCTCAAACCGATCCTGGTCTACCCCATTCAGCATGCGCCCGGGATCCTGCGGCAGACGTCGATGGAGCAGCTGCCGTCGAGTGACCCGCTGGCCGCGTTGCTGGGCTCGACCCGGGCCGCCGCGCTGGAGGCGGCCGTGAGCGGCTGTACGACGACCGAGCTGGCCAAGCGCTGCCGCATCTCCCCTGCGGCCGCCAGCCACCAGGCGACGGTCCTGCGGGAGGCCGGCCTGATCACCACCCGCCGCGACGGCGCGTCCGTCCGCCACGAGATCACCCAGCTGGGCATCTGGCTGCTCTCCGGCTACGGCTCCGGCCGGCCGCGCCCGCGGTCCCGCACCCCCGCCTAGCCCCCGAACCCTGCCCCATCGCGCGCTGGGCCGACCGGCACCGCCCCGCCTGTCGACCCAGCGCGCCGGGTCAGAGCTTGTAGTCCTCCAGCAGACGGCGGCCGATGATCATCCGCTGGATGTCGGCGGTGCCCTCGCCGATCAGCAGCATCGGGGCTTCGCGGTAGAGGCGTTCGATCTCGTACTCCTTGGAGAAGCCGTAGCCGCCGTGGATGCGGAACGAGTCCTCGACGACCTGCGCGCAGTACTCGCTGGCCAGGTACTTCGCGACGCCGGCCTCGAAGTCGTTGCGGGAGCCGCTGTCCTTCTTGCGCGCGGCCTTCACCATCAGCTCGTGCGCGGCCTCCACCTTGACGGCCATGTCGGCGAGCCGGAACAGCACCGCCTGGTGGTCGGCGATCTTCTTGCCGAACGTCTCGCGCTGCTGCGCGTACGCGATCCCGAGCTCGAACGCCCGCCGGGCCACACCGCAGCCGCGCGCGGCCACGTTCACCCGGCCGACCTCGACGCCGTCCATCATCTGGTAGAAGCCCTTGCCGGGTACGCCGCCGAGGATCTGGGCGCCGTCGATCGCGTACCCGTCGAACACCAGCTCGGTGGTGTCGACGCCCTTGTAGCCCATCTTCTCGATCTTGCCGGGCACCGTCAGGCCCTTGTCGACCTCGCCGAAGCCGGGCTCCTTCTCGACCAGGAACGTGGTCATGTTCTTGTAGACCGAGTCCGCGCCCTCGTCGGTCTTCACCAGCACCGCGACCAGGTTCGACGAGCCGCCGTTGGTCAGCCACATCTTCTGCCCGTTGATCACGTAGCCGTCGCCCGCGCGGGTGGCCTTGGTCTTGATCGCGGACACGTCCGAGCCGCAGCCCGGCTCGGACATCGAGAACGCGCCGCGGACCTCGCCGGTGGCCATCCGCGGCAGGTACTTCTGCTTCTGCTCGTCGGTCCCGTGCTGGAGCAACATGTACGCGACGATGAAGTGCGTGTTGATGATGCCGGACACGCTCATCCAGCCGCGGGCGATCTCCTCGACGCACAGCGCGTACGTCAGTAGGGACTCGCCGAGGCCGCCGTACTCCTCGGGGATCATCAGCCCGAACAGGCCGAGCTCCTTGAGGCCCTCGACGATCTCGGTCGGGTACTCGTCGCGGTGCTCGAGCTCGGTGGCGACCGGGAGGATCTCGGCCTCGACGAAGGCCCGGACCGTCTTCAGGATCTCCTCCTGGACGTCGGTCAGCCCGTCGGTCTGCTGCAACCTGCTCATCGTGCGTCTCCTTCGGCCGGCTTACCCGCGAGTATCGCGGTTACCAGCATCAAGGCACGAGAGGGAAACCCGCTGTGATACCGGCCACCTGGGAGAGGTCGTGTGCCTCACTCGCCGCCGCGGTCGGGGCGGGGCAGCGACTGCTCGATGGTCGAGAACAGCGCAGCGATCTCCGGTGTCGCCTGCCAGCGGTGGCGTCGCTGGGCCTCGTACAGCGTGCGCCGCGCGGTGTAGAAGTGCTGCGCGGCGGACCCGGTGTCGCCCTGGTCGAGCGCCTGGGCAGCCTGGTCCAGATCGTGCGCTGCCTCGCGCGGCGCCTTGCTGCGGCTGTTCTGCTGGGTCGCACGCACCTGCGCGGCCAGCGTGCGCAGCCGCTGGATCAGGATCGCCTGCGGATTCTGCGTCTGCTTGGGCGTCGGCTTCTTCGTCGGCTTCGTCTTGGTGGGAGTGGGCGTCGTCGCCGTGGGCTTGGGCGTGGTCGTCGGAGCGGCCGTGGCCTTCTGCACCGGCGCGGACGGCGTACCGACGGCCTGTGCCGTCGGGGTGTCGTTGGTGACGCCCTCACGCAGCAAGAGGAGACCGCTGATGGCTGCGAGCACCACTGCGGCCCCGATACCTACCTTGGCCAGCGGGAAGGCGCGCTTGGGTGCACGGTGCGTGGTGGGCTCGTCTTCCCAGTGCCCGATGTCGAGCGGCTCCTCAGCCGGAGCCCCCGGCGTGAAGGCGAGCACCTGTGTGTTGGCGGCGTTGCTGAGGAGTGCGGCCACGTCAGCTTCCGATGACGGGCGGTCGGCCGGGTTCTTGGCGAGCAGGTGCGTCACGAGGCCGGCCAGCTCGGCGGGCACGTCGGTGCGGGTGATCTGCGGCGGCGGTGCGTCGAGATGCTGCCGCATGACCGCGTCCGCGGTCGGGCCGGTGAACGGCGGCCGACCGGTCAGCAGCTCGTGCAGCACGCAGCCGAACGCGTACCAGTCGCTCGCCGGGGTGGCCTGCTCGCCGCGGATCTGCTCCGGCGACACGTACGACGCCGTACCGAGCAGGACGCCCAGCGCGGTCGTCTCGTTGCCGGCCCGCTTGGCGATGCCGAAGTCGGTCATCTTGAGCGTGCCGTCGGGGGCCAGCAGCAGGTTGGCGGGCTTCACGTCGCGGTGCACGATCCCGGCGGCGTGCGCCGCGTCCAGCGCGCGGGCGCCCTGCGTGGCGATGTTCGCGACCAGGCCGGCGGTCGGGAGTCCCGACGTCCGCATCAGCTTGGCGAGGTCGGGGCCCTGGACGAGCTCCATCACCAGGAAGACGTGGTCGCCCTCCGTGCCGACGTCGTACGTCGCGACCACGTTCGGATGCGTCAATCGAGCGGCTGATTGAGCCTCGGCCCGGAACCGCTCGACCGCGTCCATCGGGTCGCCGTCGAGGCTGCGCAGCAGTTTCACCGCCACCTGGCGGGCGAGGACCGTGTCCTCCGCCTGCCACACCTCACCCGCACCGCCCCTGCCCAGCAGGGTCAGCAACCGGTACCGACCTGCCAGTACCTTGCCGTTCAACACATACACCTTCCGCAGCGGACCGGATCACCTTAGGCGGGAAGTGCCGCAATGTACGAGTCCGGGCCGGAAAGCTTCAGAAAGCCCCCAGAAAGCTCTGCGGAGCGCGATCGAGGTATTACGGTGTGTCGCATGAAGCGATCGATTCCCGCCCTGATCGCGGCCGTGCTGGTCGCGACGACGCTGACGACCACAACTGCCGCCGCCGCGCCCAGCGCGCGTCCGGTGGCGAAATGCGAGTTCACCCCGACCCCGGAGAACCCGGCCGCCAAGCCGGTCCGGGTGCCGTCCCCGGTCGCCCGTGCGAAGGGCACGGTCGACGTGTACTTCGTGACGAACTACGGACCGTTCGTGGTCCGGATGGACCGCGCCAACGCGCCGTGCGGCGTCCACAACTTCGTGCACCTGGTGAAGAGCCGGTTCTACGACGCGACCCAGTGCTTCCGGCTGACGAACTCCGCCCGGCTGGGGGTCCTGCAGTGCGGTGACATCTACCGCCAGGAGGAAGGCGGGCCGGGGTACAAGTTCCCCGACGAGGTGACCGGCCAGGAGACGTACGAGCGCGGCACCGTTGCCTATGGCAACCAGGGACCGGGCACGAACGGCTCGGAGTTCTTCGTCGTGCACTCCTTCGCGCACATCGCGCCCAACTACACGGTGCTCGGGCACGTGATCGCCGGCATGTCCACGTTCGACCGGATGGTGGCCGCCGGGATCGCCGACCCCGACCAGGACGGCCCGCCGGCCAAGCCGATCCGGATCTACAAGGTCTGGGCCCGCTGAGGGGGAGGGTAATTCCGCGTCCGCGGCGCTAGCTTGTCGTTGTGGGCAACCGCGGTCGGCCGAGACACCCGGACGTGCTGACCCCCGCCGAGTGGCGGGTGGTCGACATGGTGCGCCACGGCCTGTCGAACCGGCAGATCGCGCAGCGCCGCGGGATCAGCGTGGACGCGGTCAAGTTCCACGTCGCGAACGCACTGCAGAAGCTCGGCCTGGCTCGCCGGGCCGAGCTGCGAACTTGGCGCGGAGTGCCCTTCGACAGCGCGTTGCGAAGACAGGGAGGCCCGGACATGGTGCAGCTTGGCGAGATCGGGCAGATCGCCCGCCCGTGCAGCGACATCGGCAAGGCGGTCGAGTTCTACCGCGACGTACTGCGACTCCCGCACCTGTACACCTTCGGCGACCTGGCGTTCTTCGACTGCGGCGGAACGCGGCTGTTCCTCAGCGTCGGCGAGGGCGAGGCGTCGACCCTGTACTTC
This sequence comes from Kribbella sp. NPDC050459, assembly GCF_040655315.1. Classification (NCBI taxonomy): domain Bacteria; kingdom Bacillati; phylum Actinomycetota; class Actinomycetes; order Propionibacteriales; family Kribbellaceae; genus Kribbella; species Kribbella sp. NPDC050459. Next base: position 329,337 of record NZ_JBFAJQ010000002.1, read on the forward strand.
CGGGTCGACGACATCAACGCGGCGTACGACGAACTCCGCGACCGCGGAGTGGTGTTCGAGAACGCCCCGCACCTGATCCACAAGCACGACAACGGGGTCGAGGAATGGATGGCGTTCTTCCCCGACCCCGACGGTCAATTGCTGGCGATCATGGCGCAGGTCTAGTCGGCCGGCGGGTGCCAGATGTCGGTTCGGGTGAGACCGGCGGCACGGCCCTTCGCGGAGATGACGAGGGCCATCTTGCGGCTGGCCTCGTCGATCATCTCGTCGCCGAGCATCACCGCGCCGCGGGCGCCGCCGGCGGCCGAGGTGTAGTGGTCGTAGGCGTCGAGGATGTTCTCGGCGTGGTCGTAGTCGTCCTGGCGCGGCGAGTAGACCTCGTTCGCGGCGGCGATCTGGTCGGGGTGCAGGACCCACTTGCCGTCGAAGCCGAGGGCGGCCGACCGGCCGGCCACCCGGCGGAAGCCGTCGACGTCCTTGATCTGCAGATACGGCCCGTCGATCGCCTGCTTGCCGTGCGCGCGGGCGGCCATCAGGATCTGCATCAGGATGTAGTGGTACGCGTCGCCGACGTCGTACCCGGGCGGCTGCTCGCCGACCACCAGCGACTTCATGTTGATCGACGCCATGAAGTCCGCCGGGCCGAAGATGATCGTCTCGACCCGCGGCGACGCGGTCGCGATCGCGTTCACGTTGGTGAGGCCGAGCGCGTTCTCGATCTGCGCCTCGATGCCGATCCGGCCCGGCTCGTAGCCGTGCACCTTCTCCAGCTGGGTGAGCAGCAGGTCGAGCGCGACCACCTGCTCGGCGGTCTGCACCTTCGGCAGCATGATGCAGTCCAGGTTCGCGCCGGCGCCGCCGACCACCTCGATCACGTCGGCGTAGGTCCACTCGGTGGTCCAGTCGTTCACCCGGACGACGCGCAGCTTGGTGCCCCAACCGCCCTCGTTCAGCGCGGCGACGATGTTCTTGCGGGCGTCCGGCTTGGCGAGCGGGGCGACCGAGTCCTCGAGGTCCAGGAACACCTGGTCGGCGTCCAGCCCCTTGGCCTTGGTCAGGAACCGCGGGTTCGACCCCGGCGTGGCCAGGCAGGACCGCCTGCTCCGTAAGACCTGCTCCGTCATCGCTCGACCTCCACTCGGTTACCCACCGGTCACCGGCAGCGTACGGCGTCGGCCGCCGCTGTCCCGGTGACCCGGCTCACTTCCCTTCCGAGTGTGTCCCGATTCACCGTGCGGTGAGACCGTACGCGCGGGTGATCGTCTGCTTGATCGTGTTGCCTGCCGCGTCGACTCCTTCCGTCCGCAGGCTGACGGCGCTCGCGTGCTTCGGGTGGTTGAGCACGGCCGTGTACTCGCTCCGACCCGACTTGGACGTCCTGACCGACTGCCAGGTCCTGCCGTCGTCGTAGCTGACCGACAGCTTCAGGCTGGTCAGCTCCGGGTCGCTGTCGAGGTACGAGTGGTGGTAGCCGCTGATGGTGATCTTGTTGTCCCGCCCCGCGGGCAGGGTGTTGTCCAGCCGCAGTCCGAGGTCGTAGCCCAGGTACAGCTGGCTGTTGGCGGCACAGCTGCCCTTGTCCTGTCCGAGGCGGGTGATCGTGTCCCACGTGCCGCAGTGCACGCCGTACCCCTTCGGCGGCCGGTACGGGAAGCCGTCGGTGGGCTCGGCCGTGGTGAACGTCCACTCCGAGTCGACAGTCCGTGCCCAACGCTGCAGCTTGTACGGCGCAGGGTAGGTCTCGGTCATCCGGTAGCGACCTGGTTCGTCGGGCAGGACGAAGTACGGCACCGCGATGAACGCGATGAAGAACAGCCAGTAGCCCTGCTCTACCGGGATCTCGTTGCCGTCCGGCCCCCACAGCTTCAGCTGGGTCTGCGGCTCGCCGCGCAGGATGTCGGTCGAGTAGTAGGTCTGCGATCCTTGCGTCAGGCCGTCGCTGCTCTGGAGGTGCCAGGGCATGAAGATGTTGCCGCTGCGACAGGCCTGGCAGAGGATCCACGTGTAGTCGTTGATCTCCGGTGTCACGTTCCGCAGGGCCGAGTGCACCAGCGGCTGCGCGCCGAACGTGTCGGTGCGATGCCCTGCTCGGGTGAGTACGTCGGCCCGGCTCTGCGTCCAACCGGTCGCGTGGAACGCCTCCATGTCGGCCGGTGCGTCGTACGAGAGACTGGCGCCCCGGCTGCGCCGGACGTCGCTCTGGATCGGTCCGACGTACTCCGTCAGCGTGTTGGGCGCGCGCATCGTGAGCTTCAGGCTGCCGAGGTTGCGGTTGTACTTCTTCGCAGCGTTCCAGCCGAGCGAGACCGTACTGGGCGCGTCAGCGTGGTAGCTGGTGTCGAAACGGAACACGTCGCTTGTGCGGACCGTCTTCTGCAGCACGGGCACGCGTCCTTCCACCGGGTACGACATCGCGTAGACGTACGGCATCACTGCCTTGGCTCGTACTGTCACCGCCCGCGGCGGGTGCGCTCGCAGCGCCTGCCCCTGCTCGGCCGGGATCGTCAGCACCGGAATCGGTACGGCGACATCGTCGACGACGACAGCACGACCACGTGCGCCGTACAGGAGCACACCGGCCGCGCCGGCCTTCTGCACAGCCAGGGCCCGGGTCAGCACGCCGGACTGGCACGTCCACTCGGCGGCCGGGCACAGGTCCGATACGTCGAGCAGTACGACCGCACCGCGAGTCGGCGTACCGACGACGAACGGGAGCACCTTCGTGCCGTCGAAGCGTGGGTCGTCTGCCTCGAGGCCCAGGTACTTCGCGTCGAGCGTCCTGCCACCGGCGTACATCGCTACGGGCGGTGTCGTAAGGAGCCGGTCGTCTCGCCACAGGAAGGTGCCGACCGTGACTTGCTGCGTTGGGGTGGCCCACAGACCCCATTCCTGCTCGTAGACCGACGCCGCACCGACCCGCAGCGTCCACATGCCGGTCGCGGACGCCTGCACCCAACCCACCTGCGACTCGACCGGCACAGAGGCCTGCGGGGTCCGTGTACTCACCTTGGTCGCGGCACTGGCGTCGAGAACGACGTTCTGGTCGGAACGGACGTCGACCTGCGGACTGGTCAGCAAGGAGACTTGCGGTTGCCCGGCAGCGTCGCGCCAGTTGATGGACGTCTGGATGCTGTACGTGCCCTCGTCGAGGCTGCCGCTGATGTTCTGCGCTCCCCCGGCGTACCCGACGTTGTTGGTGATGTCGAGGTCGTTCTGGTCATCGGTCCGCAGGAAGTACCAGGTGTTGTACTGCACGTCGGTCGCCCCGGCCGGGAGCTTGATCGACCCGGTCAGCTTGTGCCGCGCCGCGTGCGTGTACGCCGCGACGGCGTTGCGGAGCTCGATCTGGCCGGAGGTGGCGACGATCGAGCCCTGGTACCAGGTGCCCGGTCCGCTCGGGTCGAATGTCGCTGTCACCGGCGCGGAACCATTGGCGGGGACCGTGACGTCGGCGGGGACCTGTAGCGCGTCCGGCGGCGCGGTGCCTTCCGTAGCCTTGATCGTGGCGCTCAGATGCAGGGTGACGGGCTCGTCGGTGGTGTTGACGTAGGTGATGGTCTTGGTGGCAGGCACGTCGTACGGCCCCGGAAGGATGCCGAAGTCCAGGTTGCCGGAGCTGTAGACGCCTTGGCTGACAGCGCGAGCGACGTCGACCCGCCCCGAGCCGACTTGGTACGCCGTACCGTCTATCTGCTTGCTGCTGCTGATCAGGTGGCCCTTCAACTGCTCGCCGGTCCAGTCCGGGTGCTCCTGCGCCAGCAGTGCCGCCGCGCCGGCAACGTGCGGTGTGGCCATGGACGTGCCGCTGAGGCTCGTGTACTTGTCGCCGACCAGCGGACCGAGCGACGTACCGGCCGCGCGTGCTGCCACGATCGAGACGCCCGGTGCGGAGATGTCCGGCTTGAGCCCGTAGTCGACCCGCCGCGGTCCCTGGCTGGAGAACGAGGCGCGCTGGTCCTGCTTGTCGACAGCCGCGACGGTCAGCGCCGCGTCCGCGACCCCCGGCGCCCCGACCGTCCCGGGTGCGAAGTCGTTGCCGGCCGCGATCACGAACAGCGTGTGGTACTGCGCGGTGAGGTCGTTCACGGCCTGACTCATCGGGTCCGTGCCGTCGGTGCAGCAGCCGCCGAGGCTCATGCTGATCACGTCGGCGCCTTGTGTAGCCGCCCACTGCATGCCGGCGATGATGTCGGACTCGGATCCGCCGCCGTTATTGTCGAGCACCTTCCCGACCAGCAGGGTGGCATCGGGTGCGACGCCCTTGTACCTACCGCCGGACGCTGCGCCGGAGCCGACGATCGTGTCGGCGACGTGGGTGCCGTGACCGTGCTTGTCGGTGGCGTCCAGACCGGGTACGAAGCTCACTGCTTCCGAGACCTTCCCGGCCAGGTCGGGGTGCGTCTCGTCGACCCCGGTGTCGAGTACGGCGACCTTGACGCCCTTGCCGGTGTAGCCGGCCTGCCAGGCTGCGGGGGCACCGATCTGCGGCACGCTGACATCGAGGCTCGCCTGGACTTTGCCGTCGAGCCAGATGCTCTTGAGAGCAGGCGCTGCAGCCCAGAACCCGCGTGCCTGGGGCTTGCCGAGGCTGACCGCTTCTGACCGGATGCTGGCCAGCGGTCGCACACTGCGCGTCCCTGGCAGCGCTGACTTCGCCGCAGTGCGCTCAACAATGAGGGGCAGCGTCTTCGTCTTGCTGTCCGTGTAGCCGTACTTGGTCAGGTAGGCCACGTCGAACAGCCGCCTGTCGAGGCGGCCCGCCCTGATCAGCTCGGACGCGTCGGACGGGTAGACGTAGTACTGGTCGCCCTGGCGGAGCTGGGTGAACACGACCGGGCGGCCGTTCGCCCGTGGCGCCGCAGTCACGTCGGCGTCCACCGGCGTACCGTCCGCCGTGAACCGGTAGGTGACCTGATCGCCGGTGATCAGCGTGACCTGCTCGGTCCCGGTCGGCAGCGCCGCCTGCTCCTTGCCCGGCGGGACGGCCGGGGTGTCAGCAGCGACAGCGGACGTGGATCCGAGCAGTAGCGCCAGGGCGGACAGCACTGCGACGGGAGCGCGCCATTTCGTCATGGCGTCGAGGTTGTCAAGGGCGCGCCATGTCCGGAAGCGGTCTGGCCGGGCAGTTCCCGCCAATGGCGGAAACCGGAGATGATCGGTCGGTGCTCGAGTCGCTCGGTCTGAACCGCGAGGAACAGGACCTCTACGAGGAACTCGTGTCCCGGCCTCCCGTGCGCGCCACAGAGCTCGCCGACCGCTCCGCCGCACTTGCCAAGCTGGTCGAGCTCGACCTGGTCACGCTGGCGGGCACGGAACCGCCGCGGTACGTCGTACTGCCGCCCGACACCGCCCTGGACGTGCTGGCCCGGCGGCGCGAGCGGGAGCTGGCAGCAGCCCGCCGGACGATGGTCGAGCTGACCGTGCGGTTCCACGGCAGTACGTCGCGACGCGAGCCGGCGGACCTGGTCGAAGTCCTGCACGGCGACCAGGCGATCGCGCAGTCGATGAGCAGGCTGCTGCTCGGGGCGCGGCACGAGGTGTGCGGCTGGGACGCACCGCCGTACCGGGACGACCCGAACCAGGTGAACCAGCTGGAGATCGATCAGCTGAGGCGGGGAGTGGCGTTCCGCGTGATCTACGACCGCCGCGGCTCGGTGGACCGGCCGGGGCGGCTGGCCGCGCTGATCCAGGGCATCGCGGACGGCGAACAGGCGCGGGTGGGCGACGTACCGATGAAGCTGATCGTCACCGACGCGCCGATGGCGTTCGTCCCGTTCGACGTGCACGCGACGCATCACGAGACCGCGTTGCTGGTCCACGACCCCGTCATGGTCGACGGCCTGGCCGCGCTGTTCGAGCTGTACTGGCGCAAGGCCGTCCCGCTGGCGACGTACGACGGCCAGCCGCCCGCCGCCGATCGTCCGACGGCAACCGAACGCGACCTGCTCGCGCTGCTCATGTCCGGCTTCACGGACAACGAGATGGCGGCGCACCTGGGCTGGAGCGAGCGCACTGTCCGCAAGCACATCGACGGCATGCGGCACCGCCTCGACGCGGACACCCGCTTCGAGGCGGGCTATCAGGCCGTACGGCGAGGTTGGCTGGGGCACCGTGGGTGACCTGACGGCTCTCGGCCTCTCCCCCGCCGAGGAGGCGACCTACAGCGCGCTCGTCGCGTCCGGACCGTCCGAGAGCGAGCAGAACGCCGTACTGACCAACCTGATCGACAAGGGGCTGGTGAGTCGCGTGGGCGATCGCTACGTGGCAGTCGCGCCGGACATCGCGTTGGAAGTGCTGCTGCTGGAGCAGGAGCGCCTGCTGCGCGACGCACGCTCTCACATCGACGACCTGTCAGCGGCGTACCGCAGTCACACTGGCACCCCGACGGCGACCCTGGTCGAGCTGGTGACCGGTGCTGCGGCTGTCCGGCAGCGGATCGACCAGGTGCAGGCAGCAGCCCGGACGGAGCTCCGTCGGCTGGTCAGAACGCCGTACGGCGATCCCTTGGTGCCGCGGGCCGAGTGCAGGACCGTGTACGAGCACGGCGTGCTGGATGCGCATAGCAACGAGACGGCGCGGATGCTTCCGGCGCTACCGATGCACCTGTACCTGGCGGACGACAGGCTGGCGCTGGTCCTGCTGAGCGACGAGTCAGCCGTACTGGTGCAGGCCTGTGGCCTGTTCGACGCGTACGTCGAGTTGTTCGAGGCACTGTGGGAGCAGGCTCTCCCGGTGAAGGCAGACGGAGCCCTTGTCGAGCTGCTCCTCGCGGGTCTGACCGACCAGGCAATTGCCCGGCAGTTGGGTGTCAGTGAGCGCACGGCGCAGCGCAAGATCGCCGCGTTGATGCAGGAGCTCGGGGCACGGACCCGCTTCCAGGCCGGTGCTCAGGCTGCGATGCAGCGGCAGTGATGTGACACGCTGGGGCCTGTGAGCATCGAGGAGATCGCCGGCGTCATGAAGAAGGCCGGGCTCGTCTGGCTGGGCTGGGACGGACAGCGGCCGGTGCCGGCCTGGTTCGCCACCGTCGACGGCCAGTACGTCGTCCTCGCCGACACGGCCGACGGCGCCGAGCAGCCGCTGCCCGGGCTGGCAGCGGCGGACTCCGTGGAGGTCGTCGTACCGGCCAAGCCCGCCACCAACCGCCTCGCGAGCTGGAAGGCGACCGTACGGCGGCTGGAGCCCGGCAGCGACGAGTGGACGACTGCCGCCCAGGTGCTACGCACTGAGAGGCTCAACGCGTCCGAGCTCGACACCCAGCTCGACCGGTGGCGCACGGAGGCGGACATCCTCGTCCTGGAGCCGACCGGTGAGATCAGCGAGTCGGCGGGACGGTACGACGCGACGCCGCGGGCCGAGGCTCCGGTGCCGACAAGAGCCACGACCCGCGGCAAGCCACCGGCGACGTTGCACCGTCCGGTGCGGCGCCGTCCCAAACTGAGTTAGCGGATCCCGAAGGCGCGCTGCACGGTCTGGCTCACGCTGTTGCCCGCCGTGTCGCGCGCGGTCGCCCGCACGCTCACGTACTCGGCCGACGCAGGTGCATCCAGCCGCCCGCTCCAGCCCGACCCGGACCGCTGCAGCCGGACGGCTCGCCAGGTGGCGCCGTCGTCGTACGACACCTCCAGCGTCGCCGCACTGACCTTGCCGATGTCCACAGCACCGGGCAGGTGCGAGGCGGTCACCGCCAGGTCCGCGTGCCGCTTCGCCCGGCCGGACAGGTCTGTTGCGATCGAGTAGTCGAGCTGGAGCAGCGGGAGCGTCTCCAGGTTCGCGTAGTCGGCCTGGTCGGACGTGAAGCCCCACTCGGTGTGCGTGGTCGGCGAGTACGGCCGGTTCGGCAGGTCGCGCTTGGTGTCCACGACAAGCCGGTACGGCAGCGGCTCCGGAGCGACCTCGACCGTCAATATGTCAGCGCCCTCACCGAGCAGCGTGTCGCCCTGGTAGAACGCCGACGTGACCGGTGCGCCCACGTCGTACACGATGCCCTGGTGCGGACCTGAGTCGGCGTAGCCGGGCAGGGTGAAGACGCTCATGAGGTCGCCGACCCGTGACGGCGGCGTCGACAAGGCACTGTCGCTGAGCAGCCGTGGGCGCTGGATGCCGCTGAACCAGGTCTCCTTCGTCGTGCTGCCGGCGCGGTAGGACAACGACGAGCCCTGCTGGGACAGGTCCGGTACCGCGGCCATGCTGAGCCACTTCACCTGCGGCGACGCCGTGACCCAGGCAGTGTGATCACCTTGCGCAGGCACTGGTGTCGACGCCGCGCCTACTGCCCACGTCAGGTCGGCGGACAGGTCGAACCGGATGTCGAGTGCCTCGCCCGGCTTGGTGTCCCGGAAGGACTCGTCGATCCGCGCCAGATCACGTGCGGTCGGCCGGTAGCCGGGGTCCTTCGGTACCGCCCCGTCATGGTGCTGGACGAGGTCGTAGAGGTACTCCGGGTACGGGTGTGACACGAGCTTCAGCAGCTTGGGTTGGTGTGCCAGCAACTGCCGGCCCTGGTCGGTGTCGAGCGAAGCGACCGGGAGTGCCGGCGCTTCCTCCTGCGGCAGATCGGCCCACGCGTCCAGCGGGCCGTATCCGTCGTTCAGGATCAGCAGGAGCTTCGCACCACCCTTCGCGGCAGCCGCTGCCTGCGCCGTCGGCGGTACGGCATCGTTGCGTTGGGCAACGACGATCTTGCCGCGGACGTTGTGCTTCGACGGGTCGGAGCCGACGTACACGACCGGGTAGTTGCCGACGCCCTCAGGCAGCTTCGGCGACCAGCTCTGGACCATGCTGCTGAAGGAGCCGACTGTCAGAGCAGGCTGCACCTGGCGCCAGCGCGTAGCGAACGTGTAGGACCCCTGGGTCACCTTGCGGCTCGGCGTGGCCCATAAGGAGTCGTAGATCCACCACTCCAGCTGATACGTGTCGACAAAGCGATGCAGGTCGCCGTAGCTGCGGTACTGATCCAGCCGGACGTACGTGTTGTCAGTAGGCAACGGGGCGACCGCCTCGACCTTGCGCAGGCCGGCCGCGTCGAACGTGACCGTCGTGTCCTGGGCGACGTCGACCTCAGGCTGGCTGATGACGGCACGGCCGAGCGAGTGCGGCCCGTCCAGGCCGCGGACGTCGGCGTACATCCATCCGGCGTACGTGCTCGGGCGGACGTCGACGTCGAGGCTTCCGCCCACCATGAACACCTGGGGTACCACGTCCCGCTTGATGTCCTTCAGTACGACGACGCCGGACAGCGGCGCGCCGTGCGGGTCCTGCGCGCGGAGCGACAACTTGACGCGCTGGCTCTGCTTGCTGACGCCGATCGAGGTGTGGGTGCGTACTGCTCCGCCCGCATCCGTTGCGGTGAGCATTGAGCTGTAACCGGCGTCATCGGCCGCGATGTCGAGGTGACTCACCACTCCGGCAGTCGCCGTGCCGTGGGCCGGGACAGTGATCTGCGGAGTCGTCAGCGTGAACAGACCGGCGGGGATGCCCTGGTTCTTGAGAGACAGGTTCAGCGTGACGGGCTCCGCGCCGTTGTTGGTGTAGGTGACGTCTCGCTGCACCAGTCCGCTCGCCGGGTACGGCCACTTCACCGCGGCGAAGGCAGAGCCGGACGCGAACAACGTGCTGCGCACAGCCGCGGCCACGTCCAGCCGGCCCGTGCCTGCAGCGAAGGGGCTGTACTGCACCGTGGTCTTGGTCGTACTGACCAGCGCGTCCTTCAACTGCTGCGCGGTCCAGTCAGGGTGTGCCTGCGCCAGCAACGCAGCCGCGCCGGCAACGTGCGGCGTGGCCATCGACGTGCCGCTCATCGCGACGTACGAACCCTCACCTTCCGGCGAGTACTGCGATCGCGCAGCGAGTACGTCGACGCCCGGCGCGGTCAGGTCCGGCTTGAGGCCGCTGTCGCCGAGGCGCGGACCGCGGCTGGAGAACGGTGCCAGCCGGTCGGAGCCGTCGACCGCACCAACGGTCAGAGCCGCGTCCGCGGCACCCGGTGCCGAGACGCTGAACGGGTCCGGTCCCGAGTTGCCCGCGGCAATCACGAACAAGGCACCGGTCTCGGCGCTCAACGTGTTGACCGCCTGGCTCATCGGGTCGGTGCCGTCGGTCGGCCCGGAGCCGAGGCTCATGCTGATCACCTTGGCATGCTGGTCGCGCGCGGCCCACTCCATGCCGGCGAGGATCCAGGAGTCCTGGCCGCCGCCGTCGTCGTCCAGGACCTTGCCGATGTGCAGCCCGGCGCCGGGCGCAACGCCCTGCTCCTTGCCGCCGGACGCCGCACCCGTTCCGGCGATCGTCGAGGCGACATGGGTCCCGTGACCGTTCCGGTCGGTGACGTCCTTGCCGGGCACGAAGCTCTGCGAGGCGACGATCCGCCCGCCGAAGTCCGGATGCGCGGCGTCGATACCGGTGTCGAGGACGGCGACGTCCACGCCCTGCCCGGTGTTGCCGCCCTGCCAAACCTCCGGCGCACCGATCTGCGCGGTCGTGTCGGACAGGCTCGCCCTGGACTTGCCGTCCAGCCAGACCTTCGCGAAACCGGTCCGCGCCGTCGCGCTCCCGCCGGTGAACGACGACCAGAACGACGCCGCCTGGTCGTGGTCGGCGGTGATGGCGGCGCCCTTGATGCTGGTCAGCGCGCGGGTCTGGCGCGCACCTGCCGGCGGGACCTGCTTGCGTCCCGGGGCGTAGGACACGATCAGCGGCGTGCCGTCGCTGTGCGCGTCGTCGTACCCGTCGGCGAGGAGCTCGGTGACGTTGAAGAGGCGCTCGTCGAGGACACCGGACGCGAGATACGGCAGGGCGGCGTCCGGGTAGACGTACAGGTCGTTGCCGACGGCCATGATGTGCGCACCGGCCGGGCCGCCGTTCGGCTTGCGCACGGTCGCGGTCGGACGGCCGGCGACGGTGGTCACACTGACCTTGTCACCGGTGATCAGCGTGACGGTGCGCGGCGGCGTACTGCCCGGTTGCGAACCGGTTGCAGGCTGCGCTGCCGGCTGAGCTGCCGGTTGGGCTGCGCCGGCCTGCGGCGTCGTGACGGCGGTCAGCGCCAGCACGGCCGCGCCGAGGGCGGTCAACCCACGGCGGAAGGACGTTGGGAGGGACACAGAAACTCCAAGCTCAGGGGATTCTCCGCATTACATGCGGCGCCCCAGTCCTGCTGCTACGGATCTGCATGGCGCAAAGCGGTCACGACCAATCCGGCCAGGGCCCTAGAGCCACCCGCGATCGCGTGCATGCCAGCCCAGCTGCAACCGGGAGCGGGAGTGGGTCTGCTCCATCAGCTGCTGAACCCGTCGGGCAACAGTGCGGCGACTGATGCCGAGGCGCGCACCGGCCGCGTCGTCGGTCAGGCCGGCGACTAGCAGCGACAGCAGATGCCGGTCCTCGGCCGACATCGCCTCCTCGGCCTCCAGCTTGTCCGACTCCGTCACCGACAACGGACTGGCCCGATTCCACACGGTCTCGAACAGCGCGACCAACGCGTCCAGGAGGCTGCACGGATGCACCAGCAGCGCCGCGTCCTGAGCCGGTGTTGCCCAGTCCAGCGGCAGCAATGCCAGCTCCCGGTCCGCGATCGCCAGCTTGGTCGGCAGCTCGTCCGCGATCCGGGCCTGCTCCCCCGCCCGCACGTGGCTGACCGCACTGGCCGCCAGCACCGCGTCGCCCAACGCCGAGCTGTCGTAGACCACCCGGTAGGTCACACCGGCGCCCTGCCGCGCCAGCTGCGTACTGTTCACCTCCGCCGAGGCGACGTACGGCGGCGCGACCAGCTCGCGCATCTCGTTCCGTGCGGTCCGCTGCACCCGGTCGAACGCCAGGCCGACCGCCGTCTCCCCGCTGACGATCTCGATCAGCTCCTCGGTCCGCCGCGCGCCGCTCTGCCTGGTCGCCTCGGCCGCCAGCCGGTACGCCGCCTTGCGGATCCGGTCGAACTCCTCCTCCTGCCGCAGGATGAGCTGCTCCACGGCGAGCTCCGGAGGCACCGGCACGATCAGCTCGGCCGGCGGCGGCGTCCGGTGCACGAAACCCTCGCTGAGCAGTACGTCGACGGCGCGCTGGACCTCCTGCAGCGGCCGCCCGATACGTGCGGCCAGGTCCACCAAGGACGCCGCCCCCCGCCGGATCAGATCCAGGTACGTCGCCTCGTCATCGGAGCCGAGCCCGGTGGATCCCAGCATGCCGCCCCCACTTCGATTGTTTGCCCGAGAAACAAAGTCTACGAAGCGTCCTCAGCCGGGACCCGGCCTCTGCGGGTTAGCCTTCGGACATGAGCGGATCACCGTCGCGGGTCTACGTCGCTCGGCTGGCGGGGCTGCCGGTGTACGACCCCAACGGGGACCAGGTCGGCAAGGTCCGGGACATGGTGGCCATGATGCGTCAGGGCGACCAGCCGCCGCGTGTGCTGGGCCTGGTCGTCGAGGTGTTCACCCGGCGCCGGATCTTCCTGCCGATGACCCGGGTCACCTCGGTCGACGTCGGCCACGTGATCACCACCGGACTGCTCAACATGCGCCGCTTCGAGCAGCGCGCGACCGAGGTGCTCGTGCTCGGCGAGCTGCTCGACCGGACCGTCACCATCGCCGACACCGGCGCCACCGCGGTGGTGTTCGACATGGCCATGGAGCAGCGGCGGGCCCGGGACTGGATGCTGACCAAGGTGGCGGTCCGGGAGGGTTCCAAACGGTTCCGGCGCCGCGGGCAGACCCATGTGCTCGACTGGGGCGACGTCAGCGGGTTCACGCGCATCGAGGAGGGGCAGGGCGCGACGCACATCCTGGCCGCCTTCGAGTCGATGCGGCCCGCGGACCTGGCCGGCGTACTGCACGACCTGTCCCCCAAGCGGCGCAAGGAGATCGCGGTCGCGCTGGACGACGAGCGGCTGGCCGACGTACTCGAGGAGCTGCCCGAGGACATCCAGGTCGAGATCCTCGACGGCCTGGACACCGAACGGGCGGCCGACGTGCTGGAGGAGATGTCGCCGGACGACGCGGCCGACCTGATCGCCGAGCTGCCGACCGAGACGGCCGAGCGCCTGCTGACGCTGATGGAGCCGGACGAGGCCGAGGACGTCCGGCGGCTGCTGACCTACGAGGAGCACACCGCCGGCGGTCTGATGACGTCGGAGCCGGTCATCCTGCCCGTGGACGCCACTGTCGCCGATGCGCTCGCCCGGGTCCGCAACGCGGAGCTGAGCCCCGCGCTCGCCGCGATGATCTACGTCTGCCGACCGCCGCTCGAGACACCGACCGGACGGTTCATCGGGATCGGCCACATCCAACGGCTGCTGCGCGAGCCGCCGTCGGAGCTGGTGTCGGCCGTCCTGGACACCGACCTGGACGGGCTGCGGCCCGACGACAGCCTGAACACGGTCAGCAAGTACCTCGCGACGTACAACCTGGTCGCCGCGCCGGTGCTCGACGACGAGGGCCGGCTGATCGGCGCGGTCACGGTCGACGACGTCCTCGACCACCTGCTGCCCGAGGACTGGCGTGAGCACGACCATCCCGACGAGCCCGACCGGCCCGAGCCGCAGGAGGTGGACCACGATGCCCCGTGACGACCGCAGCATGGACGAGCGCCGGATGTTCCGCGGGAGCACCCGGCTCGACGTGCCCCGGGACTGGCGGCGCACCTTCGTCCCGCGCCCGGCGTACGACGCCGACGCGTTCGGGCGGCTGTCCGAGCGGATCGCGCGGTTCCTCGGCACCGGGCAGTTCCTGGTCTACATGACCGCGACCATCCTGTTCTGGGTCGGCTGGAACATCTTCGCCCCGGCGAGCCTGCGCTTCGACGAGTACCCGTTCATCTTCCTCACGCTGGCGCTCAGCCTGCAGGCGTCGTACGCCGCCCCGCTGATCCTGCTCGCGCAGAACCGGCAGGAGGCCCGCGACCGGGTGCAGTACGAGCGGGACCGGGACGTGGACGCCCGGACCCGGGCGGACATGGAGTTCCTGGCCCGCGAGATGGCGTCGCTGCGGATGGCGGTCGGCGAGGTCGCCACCCGGGACTTCCTGCGCTCCGAGCTGCGCTCGCTGCTCGCCGACCTGGACACTCGCGAGGACGACCGGGTTTGACCCCGAGCTACGCTCACTATCAGGTGAGAAGAAGAAGGACATGGGGATGAAGACTCGATTCGCTCCTGATCGTGGGCTGTCCAGCCGGATGCTGATCACGGCCTTCCTGCTCGGACTGCTGTACGTCGGCTTCGTGGGGCTGCTGATCGCGCTGACCAAGAGCGCGGTGCTGGCGGTGGTGATCGCGGGCGGCGCGCTGTTCGCGCAGTACTGGTTCTCCGACCGGGTCGCGCTGTACGCGATGCACGGCCGGATCGTGACGCCCGAGGAGGCGCCGCAGCTGCACGGTGCGATCGACCGGCTGTGCGCGCTCGCCGACATGCCGAAACCGCGGGTCGCGATCGCCGACGTCGACCTGCCGAACGCGTTCGCCACCGGCCGCAACCCGAAGAACGCGGTGGTCTGCGTGACCACCGGCATCATGCGCCGGCTGGACGACGACGAGCTCGAGGGCGTGCTGTCGCACGAGCTCTCGCACGTCGCGCACCGTGACGTCGCGGTGATGACGATCGCGTCGTTCCTCGGCGTCCTGGCCGGCCTCATCACCCGCTTCGGCCTGTACGGCGGCCTCGGGCGGAACCGGGACCAGAACGCGGCCCTCGTCGTCCTGACCATCATCGCGGTGTCGGTCGTCGTCTACGCGATCTCGTTCCTGCTCACCCGGGCGCTGTCGCGGTACCGCGAACTGGCCGCGGACCGGGCCGGGGCGATGCTCACCGGCAGACCGTCGACGCTGGCATCGGCGCTGACGAAGATCAGCGGGGACATCGCCCGGATCCCGTCCCGCGACCTGCGCCAGGCGCAGGCGTTCAACGCGTTCTTCTTCGCGCCGGCGCTGTCCGGCAAGAGCGTCTCGTCGCTGTTCTCGACGCACCCGCCGCTCGAGACACGCCTCGACCGCCTCGGCGCCCTCTCCCGCGAGCTGGGCGAGCAAGCTTAGACCTATGGGCCTTCTCGACATCTTGCTCGGGCGCAGCAAGGCTGTGCCGCCGAATCTCGACCAGCTGTTCTCACTTCCGTCGGCCGCGATCACCCTGGAGACCGCGGCCGGCTACCGTCCGACGGGCAGCGGGTCGGTCTGCTTCAAGGCGGCCGAGGGCGGCGGGTTCACCGCGCTGCGCGAGGAGGTCGACAAGCTGCTCGCGCTGGACAACGCCAAGTTCTCCAGTACGACGGACTCGTACGGCTTCACCTGGCTGGTCCGGCAGACGGCTCCCGACGACCTGGAGACGCTGGTCACCGACCTGCACGCGGTCAACAGCTCCCTCGTCGACGCGGGCTTCGGCAACGCTCTGTTGTGCACGCTCGTCGCGTTCACCAACGGCAGCCAGTCGCTGGGCCTCGTCTACCTCTACAAACGCGGCTCCTGGTACCCGTTCGTCCCCGTCGGCGCCGACCGCCGCGACAACGCCCAGGAACTCCAGATCAAGTCGGTGGTCGGCGCGGACCTCAACTTCGAGCAGGACCTTTCCCGCTGGTTCCCGATCTACGGGGCACCAGGGCTGTGAAGTGAGCATCACACGGACCGCGGTCGGGTGGAGTGGGGCGAGCACGTAGCCTTGGGGCATGGCTCCCACTGCTGATCAGGTGACCACGGCGCTCGGTGGTGTGCTGGACCCGGAGATCAAGAAACCGATCACGGATCTGGGCATGGTCGAGTCCGTCGTCGTGCGTGAGGACGGCGTGGTCGCGGTCCGCATCCTGCTGACCGTCGCCGGCTGTCCGATGAAGGACACGCTGCGCCGCGACGTGACCGCCGCGGTGCGCAAACTCGACGGCGTCACCGGCGTCGAGATCGACCTCGGCGTGATGTCGGCCGAGCAGCGTGCGGCCCTGCAGACCCAGTTGCGCGGCGGCGTGGCCGAGAAGGAGATCCCGTTCTCCCGGCCCGACTCGCTGACCAAGGTGTTCGCGATCGCGTCCGGCAAGGGCGGCGTGGGCAAGTCGTCGGTGACGGTGAACCTGGCGGTCGCGATGGCACGGCAGGGCCTGTCGGTCGGTGTGCTCGACGCGGACATCTACGGCCACTCGGTGCCGGCCATGTTCGGCGTCGCGGACGAGCGGCCGACCGCTGTCGACGACATGATCATGCCGGTGCCCGCGCACGGCGTGAAGGTGATCTCGATCGGCATGCTGAAGCCGAAGCGCGACCAGGTGGTCGCCTGGCGCGGCCCGATCCTGGACCGCGCGCTGGTGCAGATGCTCGCGGACGTGTACTGGGGCGACCTCGACGTCCTGCTCCTCGACCTGCCGCCGGGCACCGGCGACATCGCGATCTCGGTCGGCCAGCGGCTCACCAGCGCCGAGGTGATCGTCGTGACGACCCCGCAGGAGGCCGCCGCGGAGGTGGCCGAGCGGGCCGGCACGATGGCGCAGATGGTGCACCAGCGGGTGGCCGGCGTGGTCGAGAACATGTCGTACCTGCCGTGCCCGCACTGCGGCCCGGAGCACCGCATCGAGATCTTCGGCACCGGCGGCGGTACGCGGGTCGCGGAGACGCTGTCCGCGCGTCTCGGCTACCAGATCCCGCTGCTCGGCGAGATCCCGCTGGACGAGCGGCTCCGCTCCGGCGGCGACCTCGGTCAGCCGCTCACGGCCGCGGACCCGGACACCCCTGCCGCGCAGATGCTCGACAAGATCGCGCAGACGCTCGGCGGCAAGCCGCGCGGTCTCCTCGGGCGCCAGCTGGGCCTGTCCCCCGCCGGCCGCTGACAGCAACCGGCACTGTGTTCCACCCGGTGCTGGAGACGGCACGGCTGCGGTTGCGCAGGTGGCGTGACGACGAGCTCGAACGGGTCGCCACTGCCCGCACCAACGCCGCGACCGCGCTGTTCCTGCCGTTCATCCCGCAGCCCTTCACTGTCGAGGACGCGCGCTTCTGGCTGAAGGACATGGCCGAGCAGGCGTCCGCCGGGACGCGGTTCAACTGGTGCGTGGCAGACGCGGGCACCGATCAGGGGCTCGGCAACCTCACGCTGTTCGGCATCCACACCCGCGGCGAGGTCCGCGACGCCGAGGTGGGGTTCTGGATGCACCCCGAGGCGCAGGGTCGCGGCGTGATGAGCGAGGCGGTCCAGGCCGTCGCCCGGTGGTACTTCGCCCCCGCGAACGACGGCGGCTTCGGCGGCCGGCGGCTGTTCATCCGTACGGCGGCCACGAACGCGGCGGCCCGGCGTACCGCCGAGAAGGCCGGATTCCGGCACGTCGGCACCGAGCGGGCCGCGTTCCAGATCGCCACCCGCGTCGACGACAAGGTCACCTACGACCTACTGATCACCGACTGACCAGATCGGGCGCAACGGCGCCAGACCTTCCTCGACGTACTCCGCGACGGAGCGCACGCCGCCGTCGAGATACCACTGCTCCAACGCCGAGAAGTACCCGAAAACAAGGGCGTTGGCGGCGACCCGGGCCTGGGTCTCGGTGAAGCGGCCGCCGGCCATCAGCGGGGCGATGCGCTGGCTCGCGCGGTCCAGCGACGCGCAGAACGCCGTCCGCACCGACGGCTCCTTGAAGAAGTAGCGGATCCGCCGCCACGGGGCCGGCTCGCCGTCGGCCGGGACCGCCTCGTAGTCGCGGACGATCCGGGTCATCGTGCCCACCGGGTCCCTGGGGTCGAACAGCTCGGCCAGTGCCTCCTCGCTCATCGTGTCGAACTCGTCGGCGACGAGCAGGCCCTCCTTGGTGCCGAAGTAGCGGTAGACCGACGACGGCGACACCTCGGCCGCGGCGGCGATCTCCTCGATCGTCACGGCGCCGAAGCCGCGCTCGTCGAACAGGTCGAGCGCACGCTCCTGGATCGTCCGCCGCGCCTTCTCGCGCCAGCGCGCCCGTAGACCGGTCATACCTCGACCCTAAGAGACAGTCTCACGCTTCAGCAAGTCACTGTCTAAAACTCTTGACCGCCACGAACCGCCGTTCGTACAGTCACTTGCATGAGACAGTCACTTTCAGAAAGTCGCACAGCGCTGCTCGCCGTCGGGCTCTCGCTGGTGCTCGCCGTCGTCGCGATCGTGGATCAGTCAGGCGGTCGCAGCCTGTTCGACCACGCCGCGTCCGTCTATGCGCCGTACGGCAAGACGATCACGTCCGGGACGGTCTACGGCGTGGTGTACGCCGTAGCCGTCGTCAACGCGCTGATCTGGCTGGCGGTGGTCGCCGTCGCGCGCAGGCCGCGACCGGTCGTGATCGGGGTCGCCGTGCTCGCGGTCCTGCTCACGCTCGGCGCCGGGCTGACCCTGCTGTTCGTCACCGAGTACGGCGTACACCCGTTCCCACCACTGTGGGGAGTCCTGGCACTCCTGCCCGTGCTCGCCGGAGCCGTTGTGTTGCTCCGGCGCAGGTAGGTCAGGTCGACTCGGGGTCGAACGGCGGCTTGGCCCCGGCCGGGAGGCGCGGCGGCGTGGTGTCGGTGAAGTCGGTGCTCACGGACTTCACCTCGTCCTCGATCGGGTCGAGGAGGTGCTTGCGGACGAAGTTCTTCGGGTTCAGGTCCTGCAGTTCGAGGTCGGCGTACTCCGGGCCGAGCTCGCTGCGCAGGTCGTTCTGCGCGTTGGTGACCATCTGACGGACCTGCCGCAGCAGCCGTCCCGCCGTCCGCGCGAACTCCGGCAGCCGATCCGGTCCGAAGACGAGCACGGCGACGATCGCGATCACGACCAGTTCGAGTGGCCCGATGCCGAACATGCCCGCACCTCACTTCTGTACATCGCTTCGGACGCCGACAAGGGTAACCCGACTCCGGTCACGGGACTTCAGCCGATCTGCTGGGCGAGAGTGAGCGTAACCGTCCGGGACCGTCCGCCGCGTTCGTACGCGAGCCGCACGGCCTCTCCCGGCTGGTGGGTACGAATCGCGACGATCAGCACCTCGGCGCTGTCCACCGGGTCGTTGTTGACCGCGGTGATCACGTCACCGACCCGCAGACCGGCCCGCGCGGCCGGCGAACTCGGGCTGACCGCGCTGACCCGGCCGCCGCCCTCGAACGTCATGTCGACGCTGGCCCCGATCACCGGGTACGACGCCTTGCCGGTCGCGATCAGCTGCTGGGCCGTCCGCCGGGCCTGGTCGATCGGGATCGCGAACCCGAGCCCGATGCTCCCGCTCTGCCCCTCCTCGGAGCCGCGCACGGTGGCGATCGCGGAGTTCACCCCGATCACCCGCGCGTTCATGTCGACCAGCGGGCCGCCGGAGTTGCCCGGGTTGATCGCGGCGTCGGTCTGCAGCGCACTGATGTACGACGAGGCCTGTCCGGTGTCGTCGCCGGTGGTCACCGGGCGGTTCTTCGCCGAGATGATGCCGGACGTGACGGTGCCGGCCAGCCCGAGCGGCGAGCCGATCGCCACCACGTCCTGCCCGACGACCGCCTGGTCCGACCGGCCGAACTTCACCGACGGCGCGGTCAGGCCGGCCACCTGGACGACCGCCAGGTCGTACGCCGGGGAGCGGCCGACGAGCCGCGCGGTCGCGGTCTTGTTGTCGTTCGTGACGACCTGGATCGAGCCGCCGGTGGCCGCGGCCGCGACGACGTGGTTGTTGGTCAAGATGTGGCCGACGTTGTCGATCACGAACCCGGACCCGGTGGCGTCGGAGTTGTCCGAGCCCTGGACCTTCAGCTGCACGACGCTCGGCAGCAGGGTCGAGGCGACCGCGGACACCGAGCCGGTGCGGATCTTGGGGTCGGCCCCGGTGCCGACGGGCGGATCGGGCTGCTGCGCGATCGGGGTGCCGTTGCCGCTCAGAGCGACCACGGCCGTCGCGGCACCGGCTCCGGCGAGGACACCGATGACGAGAGCGACCAGGGCAGCGATCGTGACGACCCGGTTCACCTTCTGCGGCTCCGACGCGTACGAACGGGCCTGCTGCTGGTGCCAGTCGGCGGGTGGCGGCGGCACGTACGCCGGCCGGTACTGCGGCTGCTCGGTCGGCCAGGCCTGTCCCGGGTAGACCGGACGGAAGCTCTGCTGCGGCTCAGGACGCCCGAAGCTGCGCTGCGTGGTGGAGCGGCCACCGTTGGTCTGCCGGTAGGCCGCGTCCGACCCTGGCGTGCGCAGCGGCATCGCGCCCGCGCCGGGCGCCGGCGGGGCCAGTGCGGTCACCGGCGGACCAGCCGACGGCCCGTTCCCGTTCGCGCTCGGCGCGGCCTCGGCGGGCCCGTTCGCGGCAGGCGCGGCGGGCAGCTCCGCGGTGGGATCCGCGGTCGCCGGGTTCGGAACTGTCGGCTCGGCGTCGTCGCTGGTCACGGTGCCCCGCCTCACATCGTCGTGGTCGTCGGTGGAGCCCCCCGGCGGTAACCGGAGGAGGTTCCATCTTCGATTATCCCAGCTTCGGCGAAAGTGCACCCATCGGAGTCAGCCAGGTCGCGATTTTGGCCAGCCCGGTGCCCAGCCGCTGGATCGCGCTCACCTTGACCGGCCGCTCGTGCGGGAACGATCGGACGACCTGTCCGAGCTGGTCGGGCGGCAGGTCGCCGATCAGCGTGTAGACGATGCCCCCGGAAGACCAGACGACGTACGACGGCATGCCGTAGCGCACGTAGACACCCGGGCTGTCGGTGGCGCCGAAGCCCTCCACGGCGGCCGGGTCCAGTGCGCCGCGCTGCTCGAACAGCGAGACGTTGAACAGGCCGTCCGAGTACGAGAACTGCAGGGAGCCGTTGGTGGTGTCCCGGTGGACGTCGTAGAGCTTGAGGGCGGCAGGCAGCTCCGGCGCGCAGACCCAGCCCTCGGAGCGCAGGTGGCCGACCTTGCCCATGCCGACCGCCTCGACGCCGCTGGGCACCGTCGGCGGCAGGTGGCCGAGGAACTCCGAGCTCTCGATCTCCAGCTCGGTGAAGACAGTGGCTCGCACCATCGTCTTGCCGTCCGCACTGAACAGCTGACGCTGCAGGAGCAGCCCGGAGGCCTTGTCGATCCAGAACTTCGCCGCCAGCGTCTGGTCACTCCGCAGCGCCTCGACGAGCACGGCGCTGCGACCGATCAAGTCTGTGCAGCACTTGTCGACCAGCTGGTACGTCGCTTGCAGCAACGCCAGCGGTCCGCCGTCGACCGCCGCGTCCGTGGTGGTGGCGCGCTGCACGAACGCCTTGGCGCCCGGAGCGGACGAGCCGAGCACGCTGATCTCGGAGCCCTGCGACGCGGCGTGCACGACGTCCAGCATCGCGGAGCTCGAGCCCTGCGGTCCCCAGGACGTGATGATCTGCGTGCCGTGGTACGAGACGTGGTTCGGTGCGGCGGCCGCGCGCTGCAGCCAGCTGACCGCCGTCGGCGAGTCCGCCTTGGTCAGCGCCGGCACGGCGGCCGCGGAGGTGGGCAGGCCGAAGCCGATCAGGGCGGTGCTGACCAGCACAGCGAGCCGGGACAGGCTCACCGGTCAGCGTCCTGTCAGGGCCACCGGCCGCAGCGTCGAATTCAGCCCGGCGTACCCCGCGCCGTTGTAGGAGTTCAGCAGCGCGACCGGGTCCGCGAACGGCGCACCGCTGCTGGTGCTCGCGTGGTCGGACGAGAAGCTCGCAACCGGGGGCTGCAGCGTCGGGGGCTGCTCCGAGCGGGCCGGGTCGCCGACGACGAACGCCGTACCGAGCAGGGAGGCGACCGCGGCGGCCGAGCCGGCCGCACCGAGGACGCCGGCGCGGCGGCGGGACCGGGTGCCGCGGGCGGTTCCGGGCCGGGTGCCGCCGGTGCTGCGCCCGGCCGGGAACGCGGACCGCTGCGGGAACAGGCTGACCGGCGTCATCACCGGGCGGACCTCTTCGCGCGGCTCGGTCGAGAACGACGAGACACCCATCAGGCGCTGCATCAGGTCGGTGGACGGATCCGGCGACTCCAGCGCGGCCATCCGTGCCTTGACCCGGCGCTGAGCGTCCACCTCGGCACGGCAGGTGTCGCAGCCGACCAGGTGGCTCAGGACCCTGTCACGCGAGTCGTGGTCGAGCTGGCCGTCGACCACGGCGCTCAGCTTGTCCAGCGGGTGCGTCATGCGAGGTCACCCCCGTCGCCGAACAGGCCGCCGTCGACGGGCGGGCCACCGACCCGGGTCTGGCCGGAGCGCGGGGCGCGGTGCTCGAGGTGTTTGCGCAGCATCGACCGGCCGCGGTGGATGCGGCTGCGGACGGTGCCGAGCTTCACGTCCAGGACGTCCGCGATCTCGTCGTACGTCATGCCCTCGATGTCGCACAGTACGACGGCGGCGCGGAAGTCCTCGGGCAGCGCGTCGAGCGCGTCCTGGACGTCGTGGTCGAACAGGTCGGAGTCCAGCTTCTCGGCCGGGCCCTCGCCCTTGGCCGGCAGCCGGTCGTGGGCGTCCTCGGGCAGGCCGTCGAACCGGATCCGCTGCTTGCGGCGGGCGCCGTCCAGGAACAGGTTCGTGGTGATGCGGTAGAGCCAGCCCTCGAACGTGCCCGGCGTGTACGACGACAGCGAGCGGAAGACCCGGACGAACACTTCCTGGGTCAGGTCCTCGGCGTCGTGCTTGTTCCCGGTCAGCCGGTACGCCAGGCGGTAGACGCGCGCCGAGTGGGTGCGGACGATCTCGTCCCACGACGGCAGCGCATCCGGTACCTCCGGCACCTGCTGGGGTGCGGGGACCGACCGCACGGTCGACGTGTCGAACGGCTTCACCGCGACGCCTCCCTGGGTCCTCTCGGCAATGAGCGTGAAGGCCATGGTGCCGCGGTCACCGTCCTCTGCGCACGTCGGGAGAACCCGGGTTCGACCCTGAGTTCCGTGGGTTCGCTGTACGTCGGCTCAACGCGGCGCCCCGGCCGGAAGTTCCCGGCCGGTGCCCTCACTACCCAAGACGCTTGAGAGGTCATTTCGGTTGAACTATGTCTCCTCGATCACAGCGATCGGGTCGCCGTCGCGGACGACCTCGCCCTCGGCGACCTTCAGTTCGGAGATCGTGCCGGCCACCTCGGCCAGCACCGGGATCTCCATCTTCATCGACTCCAGGATGACCAGTGTGTCGTCCGGGCCCACCGTGTCCCCGGCCTTGGCGGTGACCTTCAGCACGTTGGCCACCAGCTCGGCCAGCACGGTGTGACTCAACTCGCACTCCTCGCGGTCCGGAATCCCTGGCCCGATCCTAGGCGGACCGGGCCAGGGCGCCGGTCACGGGGCGGCAGCCGGGTCCAGCCGGACGGCGTTGAACAGCGCCGGGTTCTTGGTCTCGGCGACGCCCTTGCCCCAGGTCAGCCAGCCGCGCCGCCCGGTGCCGTCGTTCTCGTTGAGGACCACGGTGGCCGACAGCAGCCGGTCCTCGGCGGCGAACCCGAGCGTGCTCCACGGCACGGCGATCTCGTACGTCGTGGTGTGCGCGGCCTCGTCCCGCACGACCTTGGCCTGGACCCCGGGCGGCGTACCGGTCCGGGAGGTCGGCGTCCAGCGCCAGGTGTCCACCGGACCGGCGTCAGTGAGCGCCACACCGATCTCCTGGGTGCTTGTGGCCTCACCGGGCGCACCCGCTGTCATACCGAGCTGGATCCCGTCTCCGCCCCAGATGTTGCCGGCGCGGTTCGGCTGGGAGAACACGTCGTCGGTGACCTTGGCGGACAGGTACAGGTTCTGGTCGTCGTGCGTGAGCCACAACGACCCGGACAGGTCGCTCGGCCCGCCCCATCCCGTCACCGGTGGCGTGCCCGTGCCTTCCAGCGCGATGGCGGGCTGCCTGGCCACCGCTGGGTCGATGGCCCCGTCGAGCGTGACCGTATGGCGTTTCGCGACCGTCGGCGCAGCGACCGGTACGAGCTTGCCGGAGGCCTTGATGTCGGCCAGACCGGTGCGCCTGAGGTTCGCAGACCAGGTCGACACGTCCGGGAGCGGGACGTCGGCCTGCACAGTGGCGTGAGCGGCCACCGTGGTGTCGGCCAGCAGCGTTCCGGACGCCGTACCGGACACCCAGTCCAGACCAGCGATCGGCAGGTCGTGTGACGAAGCGTTGGTGACACGGAAGCGGAGCAGGCCCTGCCCGCTGCCGTTGAGCACGTGTGAGCCCGTGACGGACAGCGGCGGGGTGGCCGTGCCCGCGGCGGAGATGACCGCGACCGCACGGCCGTCGACCGTCACCGTGGCCGAGTACGTCCGCGGCCCCGTGGACTCCTGTGCCGGGTAGGTCACCGGTGCAGTGGCCGTGGCGCCCGGCGCGACCGAGCCGCTGGTTTCGGCGCCGCCCGCGGAGACCGTGAACGCGTGGGTGACCGAGTCCGGGTTGGTGAACGTCAGTGTGCCGGCGGCCGGGTCACCGGCGATCTCCGGGCCGACCGACATCGCGAAGCGGCCGGACGGCAGCATCGGTCCGGTGATCGCACCCTTCAGGTAGACCGGGTCCGGGCCGGCGGTCACCCAGACGTGCCCACCCGCATCCGCTGTCAGTGTCGTCTCGACGCCGTACAGATTGGTCACCTGGACGGTCGAGCCGGCGGGTGCCGTGGCAGCGACCACCCCTGGCGTGGTGGACCAGACTGCGTGGACGCTCTGTCCACCGCCCGCGTTGAACGCCACGTCGTACCCGTTGGAGCCGAAACGGGTCTGGCCGATCAACGGGAGCTCGTCGATCTGACGGGCGAGCACGGCGGTCGCGACGTACGACGGCTTGGGTACCAGCGCACCGCGCGCGTCGAGCCGGTTGCGCACCAGGCCGAACCGGTGCTCGACGTTGGACGGGTCGGTGCCCGAGTCCATGAAGTTGTAGGAGCTGTAGCGCGCCACACCGTTGCCGTACGCCAGCAGGTTGCCGCGCACCAGGTCACGCGCCTGGGCCGGCTCGGAGACCGCGCTGGGGTTCGTGCCCGTCGCCCAGCCCTGTTCGCTGATGTAGATCGGCTTGGTCGAGTCGTGCGCCGCCATGATGTTGCGGATGGTGTTGACGTAGGTGACCGAGGCCTCGGGGTCGAGAGGCTGCACGTACGGGTGGATGGTCACCGCGTCCACGTAGTCCAGCCCGCCGAGGTCGGCGAACTTGGTGAACCAGCCCTGCCAGTCGTTGATGACCGCCAGCGACGGACCGGTCAGCTTCACGTCCGGGTGCTTCGCCCGCACCGCGGGACTCACCATCTTCAGCAGTGCGACGTAGTTCTCCGGGCTGCCCTTGGCAGCGCCGTTCGGGTCCCGCAGGTTCCACTCGTTCCACAGCTCGTACGTCGTGTGCTCGGTCCCCCACTGGTCGACGGCCGCGACGGCGTACCGGGTGAAGGCTTCGCGCTGCTCGTCCGTGGCGGGCGCCTCGTCCGGGTAGTACAGCGTGTTCCCGTAGTCGAGGATGTTCAGGAAGTCGATGTTGTTGGCGTCCAGCGCGGCCTTGTAGTCCTTGTACCGCTGCGGGAACTGGATGACTCCCTTGGTGGTCTCCGCGGCCGACCAGAAAGCCTCGTCGCGGTCGGTGGAGATCCCGCCCTTGGCCATCAATGGGACGGCTTCCAGCCCTGGGTTGGCCGCACCTCCGAACGCCAGCGCGCCGGCGACACCGATCCGCGTGTCGGTGGACGTCGAGAAGTCGTGCGGCGTCAGTACGGCGAAGTCGGTGCCGCCGAGCGTCGTCGTACCGTCGGCCCCGACAGCTGTCAGGTCGGTCTGGTACCAGCCGGGCGTACTGATCGGCAGGGTGAGCTGTCCGTTGAGCGTGGCGGCCGGCGCGGAGCCCTTGGCCACTTCGGTGCCACCCGCGTCGCGGACAGTCCAGCTGACGGTGGTGGCGTCGGTACTGAAGCCCAGCTGTACCTGCTGCCCGACGGTGAACGTGTTGCCCACCGTGGTCGGCGTGATCGTCAGAGTCGGCGCGGCCGTCGTGGCCGCGCGGGCGGGTGACTGCAGTACGGCGGCGAGGAGCAAGCCGGCCGTGAGAAGACTGACTGCGCCGGAGCGGCGACGGGTCATGGAGTTTTCTCCTCCCAGAGGAAGCGAAAGCGGTTTCGCAAATCACACCCTGATGCCCCGGCGAGCCCGTGTCAACGGCTCGAAGCTGACTACGATGAGCACATGGCCGATCAGGTGATCACGCTGTCCGACGTCGCCGCCGCGGCCGGGGTGTCGCTGTCGACGGCCTCCAAGGCGCTGAACGGCACCGACCGGATCTCGGAAGCCACCCGGGAGCACGTCCGCACGACCGCGGACCGGCTCGGCTTCCGGCACAACGCCCTGGCCCGCTCGTTCGCCCGCGGCCGCAGCCAGACGATCGGCGTGCTCACCCATCGCGCCTCGAACCCGTTCACCCGCGTGGTGCTGGCCACCGCCGCGACCGAGCTCGGCGCCAAGGAGCAGGCCATCCTGCTGTACGACGCGCGGATCGGCGACCGCGACGTCACCGAGTCGATCCTGCAACTGCGGGCCCGCCGGATCGACGGCGTGATCGTGATCGGCACCGGCACGTCGTTCCCGAGCCCGTCGCTGACCAGCCGCTTCGACGTCCCGGTGATCTACGCGTTCACCTTCACCGAGGACCCGGACGACGTCACGATCACCGCCGACGACGAGGAGATCGGCCGGCTCGCCGTCCGGCACCTGTTGTCGAAGGGCCGCCGGCGGATCGCCCACATCACCGCGGAGCCGCACGACAACGCCGCCCAGCGCCGCGCGGCCGGCGCCGCGGAGGTCCTGGCGGAGGCCGGACTGCAGTGGGCGAGCCCGGTGCGCTTCGGGCGCTGGCGCGAGGACTGGGGCGAGGAGGCCGTCGCCGAGCTGCTGGCCGAGGCGCCGGAGGTGGACGCGATCTTCTGCGGCAGCGACGCGATCGGCCGGGGCGCCGAGCGTGCGGTCCGGGCGTCCGGCCGGGACGTGCCGGGCGACGTCGCACTGATCGGCGTCGACAACTGGGAGCAGCTGATGCACGACCAGCGGGTCTCCCGGCACCTCACCACGATCGACGTCGGCCTCGAGGAGATCGGCCGGCAGGTGGCGGCCCATCTGCTCGACCCGGACCCGCAGCCCGGCGTCCGCTACGTCACCCCTCAGGTCGTGACCGCGAAGACCACCTGATCCTCGTCGTGGATCGAGTACTGCGGCACGAACCCGAGCAGCTCCCGGGCTCGCGTGGTGTCGACCAGGCCCGCACGTCCCCGCACCGGCCGTCGCAGCGGCACGTTCGGGGCGTACTCGCGCAGCAGCTCGCCGGTCGGCCGGTCGATGAGGATGTCGTCCGCCGCCAGGCCGACCACCTGGGCGCCGGCGGCCGCTGACTCCAGCGCGGCGACGACCGCCCGGATGCCGTCCCGCAGGTCCAGGTACGCCCAGCCCTCCCGGGCCATTCCGGACGGATCGCGCTCGACCATCGTGCGAAACCTGAACAGCTCCTCGCGGCTCTTCACGAGCGGGAAGCGCAACGCGATCACGTTGGTCCCCCAGCGTCGCCACGCCATCCGGGCGCTCTGCTCGTCGACGCTCTTGGACAGCGAGTACGCGTCGGCGATGTCGGCCTCCACCTCCTCGTCGAGCGGGTAGTACGCCGGCTCCACGTCGTTCACGTTCATCGGTACGCCGAACGCGTTGATGCTGCTCGCGATCACCACCCGGCCGACACCGGCCTGCCCCGCCTGCGCCAGGACGTTGAAGGTCGCGGCGACGTTGTTCTCGAACACCTCCTCCGGCGTACCCAGGCTGGGATGCGGGATCGCGGCCAGATGCAGTACGGCGTCCACACCGTCGAGCGCCGCGGCTACGTCACTCGCCGACCGCGCGTCGCCGACCAGTGCGCGGTCCGCCGTACTGCTGTGGTCGTAGCGCAGCGACAGACCGGTGACGTCGTACCCGGCGGCGTGCAGGCCGTCCACCGCGGCGCGGCCGATCGAGCCGTCCGCCCCGGTGACGAGAACGCGTTTCACGCCTTGATCCCCCCAGACAGGCCCACGCCACGCAGAAATGCTCGCTGGAAGACCAGGAACAGCAGGACGGGGATCAGCAGCGCCAGGAACAGGCCTGCCAACTGGATGTTGAGCTCCGTCACCTTGGCGATCTTCGGCAACGCCACCGAGACCGGCTGCAGATCCGGATTGGTCAGCACCAGCAGGGGCCACAGGTAGTCCTTCCAGGAAGAGATGATGCTGAGCAGCACGACCACACCGAGGATCGGCCGGGACAGTGGGAGCACCAGCGAGGTGAACACGCGCACCGAACCGGCGCCGTCGATCCGGGCGGCTTCGAAGTACTCCCGGGGGATGCCGTCGAAGAACCGCTTCACGATCAGGACGTTGAACGCACTGGCCGCGGGCGGCAGCCAGACCGCCCAGAACGTGTTGGTCAGGTTGGTGTGCACCACAGGTACTTTCAGCACGGTCAGGTACAGCGGTACGAGCGAGACGATGTGGGGTACGAAGAGCGTGGCCAGGATCGCTGCCGAGAGCAGTGCGCCCCAGCGCGGCCGCAGCACGCTTAGCACGTAGCCGGCCGTCGTACAGACGATCAGCGACGCCAGCGCCGTACCCGCCGCGATCATGGCGGTGTTGCCGAGGTAGTACCCGATGTGGCCCTGTTGCCAGGCGGTGGCGAGGTTCCCCCACTGCACTTGACCGGACGGGAACCACGCGAGCGGCGACCGGATGCTGTCCTGCGTCGGCGAGATCGCTGCCTTCAGCAACCACAGCAGCGGTCCGAGCCCGGCCACCAGCAGTCCGAGCAGGACGACCACCTGGCCGATGACGAACGGCACGCGGATCCGGGTCAGCTTGCGGTCCGAGTCCGACAGCACACTCATGCGGTACTCCAGCCACGCGTGGCCAGCTGGAAGACCGCCGACAGGACGGCGAGAGCCAGCGCCAGGAGGACGCTCAGCGCAGTGGCTGCACCGTAGTCGCCGTTGACGAAGGCGTAGTTGTAGATGAGCAGCAGAATCGTCATCGTCGACCCCTGTGGTCCACCGCCGGTGAAGAGCAGTGGCTCGGTGAACAGTTGCATCGTTCCGAGCACCTGCAGGAGCAGCATCAGCAACAGGACGCTGCGCAAGTGCGGCAACATGACGTGCCACACCCGGCGTACCACTCCGGCACCGTCCAGCTCGGCCGCCTCGTACAGGTCCGTGCGCACAGAGGTCAGTGCTGCCAGGTAGATGATCACCGCGTTGCCGGCACCGGCCCAGGTCGCTTCCAGCACGATCGACGGCATCGCCGAGCCCGGGCTGTCCAGCCAGAGGAACGGTCCGAGTCCGACAGCGCCGAGGATCGAGTTGAACATCCCGTTGGGCGACGGGTCGTAGAAGAACCGCCAGAGCAGGATGGCGACCACCGGCGGCGTGATCACCGGCAGGTAGGCCAGCGTCGTGTAGAGCCAGGACCGGCCGCGCAGCTCGGACAAGAACATCGCCAGCAGCACCGGGACCGGGAAGCCGAACAGCAACGCCAGCAGGGTGAACCAGAGCGTGTTGAGGGACGCCTGCCCGACCGCGGGGTCGGTCAGCACGTACCGGAAGTTCTCCAGCCCGACCCACTTCACCGGATCGACGAGATTGGTCTGCTGGACGCTCATCACCAGGCCCTTGACGATCGGGCCCCAGGAGAACACCAGGAAGACCAGGAGCACCGGCAGCGCGAACAGCACTGCCGGCACCCCGTTGCGCAGGCGGCGGAGCAACTCAGCGCCCGAGCTTGGCGTTCACCGTGCCGGCCGCCTTGGTCAGCAGGGCCGGGATGTCGGCCTTCGCGTTCCCCAGGACGGTCTGCACGACCGGATCGAGCGCGGCGTACACCTCCTGAGCCTTCACCGGCGGCTCAGGGATGATCTTCTGATCGGCCGCCACCTTCGTGTACGGCGCGAAGTTCTCCAGCGGCACGTTGACGTACGGCTTGATCCAGGACTGGTACGTCGACCACTGGTCCGCGTTGACCACCGGAAGACCCGGAGTGCCGACCGGCAGCTTCGCCGCCACGCCGTTCTTGGCGCTCGTCACGGCCGCGTCCTGGTTCACGTACTTGTTCAGGTAGGCGAACTTGATCCACTTGATCGCCGCCGCCTTCTCGGCGTCCGTCGCGTTCGGGCTGACGATCTGGACGCTGCCGCCGCTGAGCGTGCCGTGGCCGCCGCCCTGCTGCGGCATCGGGCCGATGCCGAACGCCGACGCCTTCAGGCCGTTCGTCTGGACCAGCGTGCGGTAGGCGTCCGGCGCCGACATGAACATGCCGATCTTGCCGGCCGCGAACGCCTTGGAGATGCCGTCGATGTCGTAGAGCACGGCCTGGCCCATCGACTTGTCGGTCCACTTCATCTCGTGCAGCAACTGCAGCGCGGCCTTGGACGGCGCGTCGTCGAACGTCGCCTTGCTGCCGTCCTCGTTCTCGATCGAGCCGCCGAACGCGTACGTCTGGGTGGTGAACATCCAGCCGCCGGTGTTGTTCGTGGTCATCTGCGCGTAGCCGGCCTGCCCGGTCTTCTGTGCGATCTGCTTGGCGTCCGCCCGCAGCTCGTCCCAGGTGGCCGGCGGCTTGTCCGGGTCCAGCCCGGCCTTCGTGAACAGCTCGCGGTTGTAGACCAGACCGACCGAGTAGGCGGCGGTCGGCACGGCGTACACGTTGCCGGACTGGTCCTGGCCGATCTTGAGCACGTTCGGATTCAGCTCGTCCAGCAGGCCGTCGTCCTTGAGCACCTTGGTCAGGTCGGCGACCTGCTTGCGGGCGATCAGGCCCTGCGGCTCGGTGAACGGCACGTTGAGCACGTCCGGCAGCTGCCCGCCGGCCGCCTGCGCCTGGAACGTGGTCGCGTCCCAGATGGTCTCCACCGGGTTCAGCTTGATGTCCGGGTTGGCCTGCTGGAAGTCGGCGACCTTCTTGTCGAAGGACGCCCGGTTGGCGGGATCGGAACTGCTCGGGCGGTCACCGACCGTGAGCGTCACCTGCCCCGGGGAACTGGAACCGCCGCCGGACGACGGCGCGCTGGAGCAGGCCACGAGCAGGAACGGCACGGAAAGCCCTGCAGCACAACGGATGGCAAACCTGTTCATCGGAACTCCTCTGCGGGGATGGCGATCGGCAAGCCGACCGTTCCGCAGAGTAGCGCAAGCGCTTTCGCAAATACCAGACCTCAGGCGAAACTGGTTTCGCTCAGCCTGGAAGTCAGCCCTGGCGGGCCCGGTACGACGCCACGCGCGTGCGGCTCGAGCACCGCGGCGTGCAGAACCGGCGCGGCCGCTTCTCCGCCGCATTGGCGAAGACCTGCTCACAGTCGGCCGCCGCGCAGACCGCGAGCGCCTTGAAACCGTGCCCGGCGACGAAGCTCGCCAGCCCGAGAGCGGTCGTCGCGGCCAGCCACTCCGCCCACGTGGCCCCGGGTTTGGCCACGTGCAGGTGCCACGGCGATCCGTCATGGTCGGACAGATACGGGCGTACGGCGTACTCCTCGAGCAGCTCGTTGAGCACCCGGGCCGCCGTCGCGGGCTCGGCGTGGAACACCGGCCGGATCCGCTCCCGGACAGCCCGGACCGCCACCAGATCCGCGTCGTCGAGCGTGATCGGGTCGGACTCGCCGTGGTCGAGGAGGAACTCGCGCACCGCGGCCGGCGACGTCAGGCGCTCCGGCGAGAGCGTGCGGGTGTTCACCAGGTCGACCGCGAGCCGCACCAAGCGGTCGGGGGCCGGAATGTCCACGGCTTCTCCTCGTCGTAACGTATTTGCTAGCGTAACGCGTAACACTGATCTTCACGTAACAGGAGGGCCGCGGCGTGTTCAGCTACTACCTGGCCGCGACCCTCGCCCGGCTCGCCGACGAGATGGTCGCCTTCACGCTCGTCCTCCTCGTGCTGGACCGCACCGGCAGTCCCGCACTCGCCGGCCTCACCGGCGCGGCGTACGCCCTCCCGGCGATCGTCACCGGCCCGCTGCTCGGCGCCTGGCTCGACCGGACGCCGCACCGCCGGAGCGCACTCGCAGCCAACCAGGCAACGCTGGGCGCCGTCATGATCGCGCTGTTGCTGGTCGTCGGGAACAGCCCGCACTGGATCGCGCCGGCCCTCGCAGCGGTCGCCGGCGCCACGCTGCCAATGGTGAGCGGCGGATTCACGAGCATGCTGCCCAGCCTGTTCCGTCCGGATCGCCTGGCCCGCGCCAACTCGTTCGAGTCGGTGAGCTTCAGCGCTGCCGCGATCGCGGGACCGGCCACCGCTGCCACGATTACCGCCGCGGTCTCGGTCGACGCGGCCGTCGTGGTGATCGTCGTCACCGCCGGACTCAGCATCGTCGCGATCGGCCGGCTGCCCGCGCTGCCACCGAGCGGGGCCGGTGGCGAGCCGTTCCTGGTGTCTGTCGTCGGCGGTCTCCGCCACCTCGCACACACCCCGCGCCTGCGTGCCTCGACGATCACGACGACCCTGCTCATGGGCTTCACCGGAATGCTGCTGATCGCACTGCCCCTGCACATGGTGGAGCTCGGCCGGCCGGAGTCTGCGGCCGGCTACCTGTGGACAGCGGTCGAGCTCGGCAGCGTCACCACAGCCCTCCTCCTCGGCCGGCTGCAGTCGCGCTGGCCACCGGAGTACGTCGTGATGCTGTCCGTCAGCGCTTACGGCCTGGCTCTCATCACGTGGCCGCTCGCGCCGTCGCTCGCCGTACTGCTCGTGCTCGCGCTTCTTGCCGGGCTCCTCGAAGGTCCCACGTTGCCCGCGATGTTCGCCGCGCGGCAGCGGTACAGCCCGGAGTCCCTGCAGGGCCGGGTCAGCACCACGGCGGCCAGTCTGCGCGTCGGCGCCTCTGCACTGGGCCAGGCGACCGCCGGCCTGCTCGTACCGAGCCTCGGTGCCAGGGCAACCCTGCTGGTCGTAGGCGGCGGGCTCCTGGTCGCCGCAGGCATCGGTCGTCTGTCCGTCCTCAACGCGAAGGTTCCTGCGCATGCTTGACGCCTGGGTCCATGGCTGGACCATCTCCCGCAACACCCCGGCGCCAGTGCCGCTGCCAAGTGGCTCTCGCGTCGACGTAGGCCTCCCTGGCCACGCGGTCCGCTACGTGTTGCACGCGTACGACGCTGGGTTGGTCGACGGGCTGCGCAGTCCTGACACCTGGCTCAAGATCCGCGGCGAGGTCGCCCTGGATGCTCGCTGGGAGGTGCAGCCGCGGGAGTACCTCATGACGACACAGTTGAGCGCCACGCGGGCCGTGGTCCCGCCGTCGTACGAGCTGACGCACACGCAGCGAGGCGCCATCCTCGATGTGACCGTGACGGCTGCTGACGGCTCGGTCGCCGCGCGCGGAAAGGCGGCGCTCGCCCGGGACGCTGCCATGTTCGACCAGATCGAGACGTCACCGGAGCATCGCCGGCGTGGACTTGGCCGCAGCGTCATGACCGCCTTGGCGAGCGCTGCGCAGTACGCCGGCGCGACGGCCGGCGTACTGGTGGCAACGGAGGACGGACGGGCGCTCTACAGCGCCTTGGGATGGACGCTCGACGCGCCCATGACCGCTGCGGTCAGCCGAGGATGACCGAGCGGGACAGGCTGCGCGGCTGGTCCGGGTTGAGACCGAGAGCCAGGGACTTGGCGACGGCGACGCGCTGAGCGACGACGAGGGACGCCATCGGGTCCAGGTCGCGGTGGTGCACGACCGTCGCGCCGGTAGCGGCGACGTCGTCCAGCAGACCAGCCGGCGCCTCGCCGAAGATCCAGAC
This sequence comes from Kribbella sp. NPDC050459, assembly GCF_040655315.1. Taxonomy (NCBI): domain Bacteria; kingdom Bacillati; phylum Actinomycetota; class Actinomycetes; order Propionibacteriales; family Kribbellaceae; genus Kribbella; species Kribbella sp. NPDC050459. The sequence continues at coordinate 362,971 of NZ_JBFAJQ010000002.1, forward strand.
ACCGCGGCCGGGCTGGGCGATGGCGATCGGACCGTGCCGGTAGTCCATCGCCGGGTAGGCCTCGGTCCACGCCGACGCGGCCTCACGCTGCTTGAGCGCGGCCTCGTGCGCCAGGCCGACGGTCCAGCGCGTGCCGACGTACGTGACCTGCTCGAGCTTGGCCAGGTCGTCGACATCGACGGTCAGTGCGGTCTGAGCGTCCGCAGCGGCCTTCGACAGGTCCTCACCGAGCGACGCGCGCAGCAGCGCCAGCGTCGTGGTCGCGAACCGGGTCTGTACGACGGACTGCTCGTCGGCGAAGTCCAGCAGGATGGTCCGGTCGGCCAGGTCGAAGATCGGCGAGCCCGCGGTCGCGGTGATCGCCACGGTCGGCAGGTCGGTGGCCCGGATCAGGTCGAGCACCTCGGTCGTCGTCCCGGAGCGGCTGATCACCACGATCGCGTCGTACGACCGGCCGGCCGGGAACTCCGAGCCGGCGAACGCGTCGGTCTCACCCTGGCCGAGGTCCTCGCGGAGCGCGGCGTAGGCCATCGCCATGAACCAGGACGTGCCGCACCCGACGGCCGCGACGCGCTGGCCGGCCTTCGGAAGCGCACCGCCGTACTGCGCGAAACCGTCCGAGACCTGTCGCCAGAGGTCTGGTTGACTGGCGATCTCAGTGCTCACAAAAGGCGTCTGGGTCATGTCGTCTCCGCACTTGTCATGGTCGAAACTGCTCGAACGTGATCGAATGGTGCCAACCAGCCGCCATCCGGCTGACCGATTGTGTGAAGGAGGAGCCCCGGGTGAAGCGTTATGAACGCCTCAACACCTTGCTCGAGTCGCTCGCCGAGAAGGGCGCCATCGACGTCGACGAGCTCGCCGAGCAGCTGCACGTGTCCGCGGCCACGATCAGGCGTGACCTGGACCATCTCGGCAAGCAGCAGCTCCTCACCCGGACCCGCGGCGGCGCGGTCGCCAACGCGGTGTCGTACGACCTGCCGCTGCGCTACAAGACTGCGCGTTTCGCGTCCGAGAAGCAGCGGATCGCGCAGGCCGCGGCCACGCTGGTCCGGCGCGGCATGGTGATCGGCATGAACGGCGGCACCACGATCTCCGAGGTGGCGCGGACGCTGGCCACCCGGCCGGAGCTGTCCGCGGAGCACGGCGAGCCGGCCTTCACGCTCGTCACGAACGCCCTGAACATCGCCAACGAGCTGATCGTCCGGCCGCACGTGAAGATGGTGCTGACCGGCGGCGTGGCGCGGCCGCAGTCCTACGAGATGATCGGTCCGCTGTCGCACCGGATCCTGTCGGACCTGTCCCTGGACATCGCCTTCATCGGCGTCGACGGGATCGACGAGACCGGCGCCACCGCCCACCACGAGGGCGAGGCGAACATCAACCAGCTGATCGTCAGCCGGGCCGCGAAGGTGGTCGTGGTCGCCGACTCCTCCAAGCTCGGGCAGCGCGCCTTCGCCCGGATCTGCGAGCTGAGCGAGATCGACACCCTCGTCACCGACGCCCAGGCCGACGAGACCCAGCTCGCCGTCTTCAAGGAAGCCGGTATCGACGTCATCCGCGCCTGATCTCACTCCACACCTCCCTCACCAGGTGAGTCGCGTCTCGTTGAGACGATCATATCTGATCAGGGCAAGGTTGTTATGAGCAAGACTGCGCAGCGTCCGCGCGTGCGTCACGGAAAGCGGACCTCCAACCGCTAGGCTTCGGTTCAGCATGGGTACCGCAGCCGCACATCACTTCGCTGACCACTGGGAGGACGCCATCGCCACCGGCATCGACCCGACGTCCTGGGCGTACGCCGAGGACTACACTGGTGAGGACGAGGTCGTCACCGGTGCGCGGGCGAGCGCCGCGGACAGCGGTGTCGCCCCGATCGGCCCGGGTGCGGCCGCCGCGCTGAGCCTGCTCGCCGCCGGCGTGGGCGCGAAGGCGGTCGTCGAGATCGGCACCGGGACCGGCGTCTCCGGGCTCGCGCTGCTGCGCGGGATGCGGCCCGACGGCACCCTCACCACGGTCGACATCGACGCGGAGAACCAGCGGCTGGCGCGCAAGACGTTCCTGGACGCGGGCGTCGCGTCGAACCGGTTCCGCCTGATCGCCGGCGCCGGGCTGGACGTCGTCACCCGGCTCACCGACGGTCACTACGACCTGGTCTTCTGCGACGCGGACCGGCGCGAGAACACGGCGTACCTGCACGAGGCGCTCCGGCTGCTCCGCCCCGGCGGCATCGTCGCCTTCGCCGGCATCCTCACCGGCGGCCGCGTCGCCGACCCCGCCCACCGCGACCCCGACACGATGGCCCTCCGAGACCTGATCCGCGCCGTCCGCGACGACGACAACCTGGTCTCCGCCCTCCTCCCCACCTCCGACGGCCTCCTCACCGCCGCCAAGCGCCTGAAGTAGCCGCTAGCTCGTCAGGCGGGTTAGTTCGGTGGTTACGTCGTGCCAGGGGTCGGACTGGGGGTCTATCAGTTCGTAGTGGCCGCAGTGGGGGACGCGGTGGAGGTGGGCTGTGGGGTGGGCGGAGAAGTAGGACTCGGTGACGGCGATGGGGACGACGGTGTCGTTCGCGCCGTGGATGAGAGTGACGGGGGCGATGGAGGCCGGGAGGTGGACCGGGTCCAGGTCGTTGCGGACGCCGCCGCCGATGAAGGCCTGGACGGCGCTGTCGCCGATCATGCGCTGGTCGGCCATCAACAGGTCAGCCACCGGGGCGAGGGCGAGGACAGCGCGTAGCCGGACCGGGTTGAGGGTGGAGGCGGCCCACAGCGCCAGCTGGCCGCCTGCGGAGTGCCCCATCAGCACGTAGCCCGCGTGGACGTCCACGAGGTCGGGTAGCGCGTCCAGCGCCGTACGGATGTCAGCGGTGGTGGTGTCCGGGTTGCCGGGCTCGCGGCGGTACTCGACGGAGAGGACCGGCCAGCCGAGGTCGGACAGTGCCGCGCCCAGTGAGCGGGCATGCACCCGGTCGTACTCCGGCCGCCAGAAGCCGCCGTGCAGGAAGACGATCAGCGGCCGGTACTCCTTCGCGGGCCAGTAGTCGATCACCTGGTCCGCGTGGGCGCCGTACCGCAGTTCCTGGTCCGGTTCCGGCGCCTTGCGCGACAGTACCGATCGGTCCTCACTCATTCAGACCTCCCGAGATAACGCAGGGCGTTCGACGTCAGCAACTTGTGCTGCTGCTCCGCGGTCAGGAAGCCGGCCTTCCGTACCACCTCCCCGACCGGCCGCTCACCCAGTGGATAGGGATAGTCACTGCCGACCAGAACGCGGTCTTCCCCCAAGGTATCGACAAGGAGCCGCAAAGGCGCTGATTCGAACACGACCGTGTCGACCAGGATCCGGTCCAGGTACGCCGACGGTGGATGCTCGGAGCAACCACGGACGATGTCGCCGCGCCGGTGCCAGGCGTTCTCCAGCCGCCCCAGCCAGAACGCGAAACTCCCGCCGCCGTGGGCGAAACAGATCCGCAGCGACGGCGGCAACCGGTCGAACGCGCCGCCGAGGATCATCGCCAGCACCGACAGATGGGTCTCGGCGGGCATCCCGGTCAGCCAGCGCGCCATCCAGCGATCCAGCCGCGGGCCGCCCGGCATGTCCCACGGGTGCACCAGCACCGGCGTACCGGTCGCGGCGCAATGGTTGAGGAAGGCAACGATCCCGGCGTCGTCCAGGTCTTTGTCGCCGACGTGGTTGCCGATCTCCACCCCCACATGGCCGGCCGCGCGGCACCGGTCCAGCTCGGCGCACGCCAGGTCCGGATCCTGCAGCGGCACCTGGCAGAACGGCACGAACCGGTCGTCGCCGGCCAGCGTCTGCAGAGTGAGGTCGTTGAAGATCTCGGCCAGCTTCACGGCCTGCGCCGCGGGACGCTCGTACCCGAAGAACACCGGGGTCGGCGACACCACCTGAAGATCGATGCCGTCGGCATCCATATCGGCGCGCCGGACGGCCGGATCCCAGGCCTGCGGTCCGATCGGGCGGAACTCCGTCGAGCCGACCATGATCATCGCGGCCCGCTCGGAGTCGATCCGCAGCCACGGCCACCCGTCCCCACCGCACGCCGCCGCGAGGTCCGGCCAGCCGTGGGGTACCAGGTGGGTGTGGACGTCGACGGTCATTTACCCGGGTGCACCGTGCCGCAGTTCGGGCAGGTGCGGGCTTCCTCGCTGTCGTAGAACGCTTTGAAGACCGGCGGCAGGTCGGCGACGATGTCACTGACCTGGAGCTCGACCTCGTGGACGATCCCGTCGCAGCTCGCGCAGTACCAGCGGAACTTCTCCAGCACGCCTGGCTCCCGGACGCGCTCGATCACCAGGCCGATCGAGTTCGGGCCGCGCTGCGGCGAGTGCGGCATGTTCCGTGGCAGCACCCACATCTCGCCGGCGTTGACCGCGACGGTCGCCGGGCCGTCGTCGGTCATCACGTTGACCTTGAGCTCGCCGGAGATCTGGTAGAAGAACTCCTCGTACGGGTCGACGTGGAAGTCGGTGCGCTGGTTCGGGCCGCCGACCACCATCGTGATGAAGTCGTCCCCGGTCGGGAACATCTGCTTGTTGCCGACCGGCGGCTTCAGCAGGTGCTTGTTCTCCTCGATCCACTGCGGGAAGTTCGTCGACTCCAGGTTGACCATCACTCACTCCTCCTCGTGCGGGATCGCCGCTACGGCCTGGATTTCGATCAGCAGCTGGGGATGCGGCAGCTGATGCACTGCGACGGTCGTCCGGGCCGGCCCGGACTCGTCGAAGAATTCGGCGTACACCTCGTTGTACCCCCCGAAGTCGTTCATCGACACCAGGTACGTCGTGACGCTGACGAGATCCTCGAGTCCCGCGCCCACCGCCGCCAGGATGTCACGGATGTTCTCCAGCACCGCCCGCGTCTGCTCGCGGATGTCCAGTGACACCGTGCCCATCGAGTCCACCGAGGCCCCGGCGATCGAGTTGTCCGGCCGCCGGCTCGACGTACCCGACACGAAGGCGAAGCCGCCGCTGACCTTCACATGCGGGAACCGGCCGCGCGGCGTGGCCTTCCCGGGCACGACGGTCATGACAGCTCCACGCAGACGTTCGTCGTTTCGGTGTAGAAGTCCACCGAATGCCGCCCGCCCTCACGCCCGACGCCCGACAGCTTCACGCCACCGAACGGCGTGCGCAGGTCGCGGAGGAACCAGGTGTTCACCCAGCACAGACCGACGTCGAGAGCGGCGCCGGCACGGTGGGCCCGGCCCACGTCCCGGGTCCAGACCGTCGCCGCGAGGCCGTAGTCGCTGTCGTTGGCCAGGGCGAAGGCTTCCTCTTCGGTGTCGAACGGGGCGACATGACAGATCGGGCCGAAGATCTCTTCGCGATTCGTCCGAGCGTCTTCGGGCAGACCGGTGACCACGGTCGGCTGGATGTAGCAGCCGCCGTCGCGGGCGTCCCCGAAGGTGGGTACGCCGCCGCCGGTCACCACCTCGGCGCCTTCGGCCCGAGCGAGGTCGTAGTACGACAGGACCTTGTCGCGGTGTTGTTTCGAGATCAGCGGCATGTTCGTGGTGGCCTCGTCGGCGGGCCAGCCGTACGTGAGCTCGGCGGCGCGCGCGGCCAGGCGCGTACAGAACTCGTCGAACACCGGTCGCTGCACATAGAGGCGTTCGGTGCAAAGGCAGACCTGGCCACCGTTGGTGAAGGTCGAGCGGACCGAGCCTTCGACGGCGTCGTCGAGCGAGGCGTCGGCGAAGACCAGGCCGGCGTTCTTGCCGCCGAGTTCGAACGACACCGCCTTGACCCGGTCCGCCGCGACCTTCGCGATCGCCGTCCCGGTCGCCGACTCGCCGGTGAACGTGATCGCGTCCACGCCCGGGTGCCGGGTCAGGTACTCCCCCGCCGACGACGGGCCGAAGCCGTGCACCAGGTTGAAGACACCGTCCGGTACGCCGGCCTCCGCCATCACCTCCGCGAGCACGGTCGCCGACGCGGGCGTCTCCTCGGACGGCTTCACCACGACAGCGTTCCCGCAGGCGAGAGCTGGGGCGACCTTCCAGGTGAGCAGCAGCAGCGGCAGGTTCCACGGGACGACGATGGCGACCACACCGACCGGTTTACGGACGGCGTAGTTCAGCGCCCGTCGCCCGTCGGGCAGCGTGGTCGCGTACGACTCGGTCGGCAGCGTCGTCGCGAAGTCGGCGAACGCGCGGAAGTTCGCCGCGCCGCGCGGGATGTCCAGCGTGCGCGCCTGGCTGATCGACTTCCCGGTGTCGCCGACCTCGGCCGCCACCAGGTCCTCGAAGCGCCGCTCGAGCCCGTCCGCGACCCGCCGTAGTACGACGGCGCGCTCCTGCTCGCTCATCCGCCCCCACGGGCCTTTCAGCGCAGCACGAGCCGCCCCCACAGCCGCATCGACAGTCGCCTCATCGGCCTCACAGACATCAAAGATCTGCTCCCCCGTCACCGGCGAAACCTTGGCGAACCGCGAGGAACTCTCCACGAACGATCCACCGACAAAGTGTCGCAACAACCCAACCGCCGCGGGCTGCCCCGTCAGCAACTCAGGCGACCACAAGCTCATCCGATCCCACCTCCCCGGGCGGTGACAGTCGCGGGGTTATCCGCTGGTGTGAGGGGTTCTTCGTCGGCATACCAGCGAAGAACCCCCAACGCGCGGGGTTATCCCCTCGCGCGCGGAGCGGCGGGCGCGGCGCGGGGGTTCGCGCGGTCATCGGCGGAGCCTTCGGCGGGCGAGGGTGAGGAGGGCTCCGGCAACGGCGACCGCCGCCGCGCCCAGCACCTGCTGCTGGCGGCGGACGCGGCGTTGGACCTCGGCGTACGGCGTGGTGGAGAAGGAGACCAGCTCGTAGCGGGAGACGTACCGGCCCGGGAGCAGGCGTTCGAGCGCGTGCTCCACCTGTTTCTGCAGCCGGAAGACCGGGGAGGCGACCTTGTCGCGCATCTCGACGAAGTTGGCCAGCGCCATCTCCGCGATCGCCTCGGTGTTCTCCCGCCGGCGCGTCTCGAACAGCGGCAGGGCCCGCGCCCACGAGCCGCCGGTGTCGTCGAGACAGCGGTCCAGCTCGACCACGTCCTCGAACGCGCAGTTCGCGCCCTGGCCGTAGAACGGGACGATCGCGTGCGCCGCGTCGCCGAGCAGCGCCGTCCGTCCGTGCGCCTGCCACGGCAGCGTGTGCACGGTCCCGAGCACGCCGACCGGGTTGTTCAGGTAGTCGTCGACCAGATCAGGGGCCAGCGGCAACAGATCGGGATAGTGCTCGCGGAAGTGCGCCGAGATCGCGTCCGCCGTGGTCAGCGCGTCGAACGACCCGGCCGGCCAGAACAGCGTGCAGGTGAACGAGCGGTCCGGGTTGGGCAGCGCGATCATCATCGACGTACCGCGCGGCCAGATGTGCAGCGCGCCCGGATCCAGCGCGAACTCGCCGTCGTCGGCCGGGATCGACAGCTCCTTGTACCCGTAGTCGAGGAAGTCCACGTCCTCCGCGACGATGCCCTCGGCAAGCAGTTGCTCACGGACCGCGGACCCCGCGCCGTCGGCGCCGAGCACCACGTCGGCCGTCGCCGAGACCTTCCCGGACGGGGTCGCGAACACCAGTTGCCCGGCGGCCGAATCGAGCTCCACCAGCCGGTGCTCGAACTCGACCGTCACGCCGTCGGCGGCCGCCGCGGCCGACAGCAAGGCGTTGTTCAGCGCGCCGCGGCTGATCGAGTTGATCGCCCGGTCCCCCGACGCCGAGTACGCCTGGAAGTCCAGCGGCCCCGCGACCGGATGGATCATCCGGCCCTTCATCGGCAGCGCGTCCGCCATCACCTCGTCGACCAGGCCGATCCGCCGCAGCGCGTGCAGTCCGCGTTCGGAGATGGCCAGGTTGATCGATCGGCCCCGCTCGACCTGGGCGACCCGCGGATCCGGGCGGCGCTCGTACAGCGTCACGGACAACCCGCGCCGGGCGAGGAAACACGCGAGCAGCGAGCCGGTCAGGCCGGCGCCGACGATCGCGACCTTCATGCCATCACCCCGGCCAACGCCGATGCGGCCCGCCAGCAGTCGTGGTACGTCGAGTACAGCGGCACCGGCGCGAGCCGCAATACGTCAGGCTCCCGGGAGTCCGCGATCACGCCGTACTCGAAGCGCAACCGTCGCGACAGCTCCCCCGCCCCGCCGCGGACCCGCAACGACAGCTGCGCCCCGCGCCGCGCCGGGTCGCTCGGCGTGATGACGTCGAAGCCCGCGAGCAGCTCCGACAGGTACGCCGTCAGCCGCACGCTCCGCTCCCGCAGGACGTCGATGCCGATCCGGTCGAAGATCTCCAGCGAGGTCCGCACCGGGCTCATCGAGAAGATCGGCGGGTTGGACACCTGCCACGCGTCCGCGCTCGCCGGCGGCCGCGACTCGGGCGTCATCTCGAACCGCGTCTTCGCCTCCGTGCTCCACCAGCCCTCGAACCGCGGCAGGTCCCCGCCGAGATGCCGTTCGTGCACGAACGCACCGGCGATCGCGCCCGGACCGGAGTTCAGGTACTTGTACGAACACCACGCCGCGAAATCCACGTTCCAGTCGTGCAACGCCAGCGGGACGTTGCCGGCCGCGTGCGCGAGGTCCCATCCGACGACCGCGCCGGCCGCGTGACCGGCCTTGGTGATCGTCGGGATGTCCATCAGCTCGCCGGTCAGGTAGTTCACGCCGCCGAGGAGGACGAGCGCCACGTCGCCACCGAGCTGCTCGACGACGTCCGCCGTCCGCAGGCTGTTCTCCCCCGGCCGCGGGCGCAACCGGACGACCGCGTCCTCCGGGTCGTACCCGTGGAAGCGGACCTGCGACCGGACGGCGTAGCTGTCCGAAGGAAACGCCGAGTCCTCGATCACGATCCGGTGCCGCGACCGCGTCGGCCGGTAGAACGACACCATCAACAGGTGCAGGTTGACGGTGAGCGTGTTCATCACGACCGTCTCGCTCGGCAACGCGCCGACCAGCCGCGCCGCGGGACCGGTGAGCAGCTCGTGGTACGGCAGCCAGGGCCGCTCGGCGTCGAGATGGCCTTCGACGCCGAGTGCGGCCCACGAGTCCAGGTCCTGGAGCAGCTCGGCCCGGGTCGCCTTCGGCCGGAGCCCCAGCGAGTTGCCGGCGAAGTACGCCACCTCGGGGTGGTCGCCGCCCTGCGCCGGCGGTACGTCGAACAGCTCCCGGTGCCCGGGATCCGCGGCATCGAGCTGCAGCGCGTCGGCTTGCGTGCTCACGCCTCGGTGACCTCGTCGGCGCCGGCCTGGTCGGACATCGCGGCCTTCGGCGGCTCGATCACCTGTCCCTTGCCGAGCACCGTGACGCCGCCCTTGGAGACGGTGAAGCCGCGTTCGCGGTCGTAGTCCTGGTCGACGCCGATCTCGGTGCCGTCCGGGACGACGACGTTCTTGTCCAGGATCACGTTCTTCAGCACGACGTTCTTGCCGATCCGGCAGTTGTCCATGATCACCGAGCGCTGGATGTCGGCGCCGGCGCTGACGATCACGTTCGACCCGAGCACCGAGTGGTCCACGTGCGCGCCGGACACGATCGAGCCCTGGCAGACGATCGACTCGCCGACCGTCGCGTCGTCGGTGAACTTCGCGCCCGGCAGCTGCGGGTGCGAGGTGAAGATCGGCCAGTCGTGGTTGTACAGGTTGAACACCGGCTGGATCGACACCAGGTCCATGTGCGCCTCGTGGTAGGAGTCCAGCGACCCCACGTCCCGCCAGTACGAGCGGTCCCGGTCCAGGGCGCCCGGTACGTCGTTGTCCTTGAAGTCGTAGACGCCCGCCTTGCCCTCGGCAACGAGCATCGGGACGATGTCACCGCCCATGTCGTGCCGCGACGCCGGGTTCGCGGCGTCCTTGCGCAGCGCCTCGACCAGCACGTCCCGGGTGAACACGTAGTTGCCCATCGACGCGAACGTCTCGTCCGGGGAGTCCGGCAGCCCCGGCGGGTCGGCCGGCTTCTCCAGGAACTCCTCGATCACCTGGCCGTCGGCGCCGGTCTTGATGACGCCGAACTCGGTCGCCTCGACGCGCGGCACCCGGATGCCGGCCACGGTGACCCCGTTGCCGCGCTCGATGTGCGCGGCGACCATCTGCGAGGCGTCCATCCGGTACACGTGGTCGGCGCCGAAGACCACGATGTACTCCGGGTCCGCGTCGTTGATCAGGTTCATCGACTGGTAGATCGCGTCCGCGCTGCCCTGGTACCACTGCGGGCCGAGCCGCTGCTGCGCCGGGACGCACGTCACGTAGTTGCCGAGGAACGTCGACATCCGCCAGGTCAGCGTGACGTGCCGGTCGAGCGAATGCGATTTGTACTGCGTCAGCACACAGAGATTTCGATAACCGGCGTTGACCAAATTCGACAGTACGAAGTCGATCAGGCGATAACTGCCGCCGAACGGCACGGCCGGTTTGGCCCGGTCCGCCGTCAGCGGCATCAACCGCTTCCCCTCGCCACCGGCCAACACGATTCCGAGAACTCTGGGCGCCTTTGCCATGTCCGCACCTTAACGCCGGGAGCCCTCTTGCATAAGCGGTTGCTCGTGTCGCGACACTGTGAGGATGCCGATCCTCATCGTTCCGTCCGTCGCCGTTCACCGTTCGTTTCTCGCGGCCTGGGACGAGCTCGGTCCGGATCATGAGCGCTGGATGGGCACCCGGTCACTCGCCGACGACACCGAGTGGACCCGGGAGCAGGCCGCCGACCCGGGCGAGTTCCACCGGCTGGTCGAGGCGATCAGGAGCGAGGCCGAGCCGGCGACGGTGCTGCCGGCCGGGTTCGTGCACCAGACCGTGCTGTGGTTCGTCGACGGCGTCGAGTTCCTCGGCCGGCTCTCGATCCGGCACGAGCTGACGCCGGCGCTGACCGAGGTCGGCGGGCACATCGGGTACTTCGTCCGCCCGTCGGCCCGCCGCAACGGGTACGCGACCCAGATGCTCGTCCAGTCGCTGCCGATCGCCGCCGGGCTCGGCATCGACCCCGCCCTGGTGACGTGCGACCTGGACAACACCGCGTCGCGCAAGGTGATCGAGGCAGCCGGCGGCGAACTGGAAGACGAACGACACGGAAAGCTGCGCTTCTGGGTGCCGACACACGTCGTTTGATGACCGAGGGCATGTCGCCCGATCCCGCGCCGTCGCGAGCAGGTGCTCGGTGCGGTGCATCGGCGCGCGGGAGCGAAGGTCTCGATGCGGAGCATCGTGGCCTTTGCTCCCGTGCGGCGAGGTGCCGTGCCGAGTGCCGCGCAGTAGGCGCGGGATCGGGCGATATGCCCTATGGTCGGAGCTTATGAAGGTCGCCATTCTGACGCGTGAGTTTCCTCCGGACGTGTACGGCGGGGCGGGGGTGCATGTGGACTTCCTGGTCCGCGAGCTGCGCCGGCTGATCGACGTCGACGTGCACTGCATGGGCGAGCCCCGGCAGGGCGCGACCGCACACTCCGAGGACGACCCGCGGATCCCGAACGCGAACGCCGCGCTGCGGATCCTGTCCACCGACCTGACGATGACCGCGGCGGTCGGCGGCTCGCAGCTCGTGCACTCGCACACCTGGTACGCGAACATGGCGGGGCACTGGGCCAAGCTGCTGTACGACGTACCGCACGTGGTGACCGCGCACTCGCTGGAGCCGCGCCGGCCGTGGAAGGCCGAGCAGCTGGGCGGCGGCTACCGGCTGTCGAGCTGGGCCGAGCGGACCGCGTACGAGGCCGCCGACGCCGTGGTCGCGGTCAGCCGCGGGATGCGGACCGACGTCCTCGACTGCTACCCGTCGATCGACCCGGCGCGCGTGCACGTGATCTCCAACGGCATCGACGCGGACTTCTACCGGCCGGATCCGTCGACGCACGTGCTCGAGCGGCTCGGCGTCGACCTGAGCCGTCCGTACGTGACGTTCGTCGGCCGGATCACCCGGCAGAAGGGCGTGCCGCACCTGCTCCGGGCCGGGCTGCGGCTGGACCCCTCGGTGCAGCTCGTACTGCTCGCGGGCGCGGCCGACACGGCCGAGCTGAAGGCCGAGACCGACGCGCTGATCGACGACCTGCGGCTGGCCCGGGACGGCGTGTTCGTGGTCTCCGAGATGCTGCCGCGCGAAGAGGTCCGGCAGGTGCTGACGCACGCGCTGGCGTTCTGCTGCCCGTCGATCTACGAGCCGCTCGGCATCGTCAACCTGGAGGCGACGGCCTGCGAGACCGCGGTCGTCGCGAGCGCGGTCGGCGGCATCCCCGAGGTCGTCGACGACGGCGTGACCGGCATCCTGGTGCCGTACGACGAGCACGACACGGACACCTTCGAGCGCGGTCTGGCGGACGGGATCAACGCGCTCGTCGACGACCCGGCCAAGGCGTCGGCGATGGGCAAGGCAGGGCGCGAACGCGCGGTCTCGCAGTTCGGGTGGGACGCCGTCGCGCAACGCACCGTCGAGCTGTACACCAGCCTGCTCGGGTAGGCAAAACCCCACCTGCGTCCGGGAGTTCGCACCATTCTCCGCGGGGGCCAGCGGCGGTTGGGTTGAGGTATGACTTCTCGCCTGACCAAGACGGTCGCCGCCACTCTCGCCACTGCCGCCCTGCTCGCCTACCCGGCGGCCGCCTTCGCGGCAACAAACCAACCGGCAGCCTTCAACCCCGCCGCCGCAACGGTCCTGGGTCTGCGCGGCGCAGTCGTCTCGGCAACGCCGATCGCCCACCTGACAGCGGCCCAGCTCGACGCGGCGGCAGCCGACTTCCCCAATGCGCCGCGCTCGTCGTACGGCGTCACGGCGCACCGGCTGATCTACCGGACGGTCGACACTCACGGCCGTCCGACAACGGCGAGCGGCATCGTCGTACTCCCGGACGGCCGCCGCGGCGCGCTGACCGTGGTGGAGTACCTGCACGGCACCAGCGCCACCAAGAAGGACGCCGCCTCGGTCGACGACACGTCGACGGATCGCCTGGTCACGGCGCTGTTCGCGGGTCAGGGGCTGGTGGGCGTGGCGCCCGACTACCTCGGGCTGGGCGCGGGGCCGGGCCTGCATCCGTACATCGACACGAAGACCGAGACCTCCGCGTCGGTGGATCTGCTGACGGCCGCGCGGACGTTCGCGGCCCGGCACGGGGTGGCGCTGAAGCGGGACGTGCTCGTCACCGGGTTCTCGCAGGGCGGTCGCGCCTCGCTGGCGTTCGGGCGCGCGTTGAGCCGCGGCGAGGCCGGGCCGTTCCGGCTGGGCGCGATCCGCGCAGTCGCGGGACCGTACGACCTGCTCGGGCAGGAGTTCCCGGCCGCCTTCGACGGGCGGGTGATCCCGCCGACCGCCACGTTCTACCTCGGCTACTTCGTGACCGCGTGGAACCGGACCGTCGGGTTGTACGACGATCCGCGCGAGGCGTTCCAGGCGCCGTACGCGGCGACCGTCGAGGGACTGTTCGACGGCTCACACACCTTCGAGGAGATCGTCGCCGGCCTGCCGGACTCGCCCGAGAAGCTGTTCACGCCGGAGTTCGCCGAGCGGCTGCAGTACCCCGCCGGCCGGTTCCTGCAGGCACTCCGGCAGGCCGACCGGATCTGCCAGGACTGGACGCCGCGCGTCCCGGTGCACCTCTACAACGGAACGAAGGACACCGACGTGGTCGCCTCCAACGCCGACTCGTGCGCTGCGTCCCTGCGCTCCCGTGGAGCGAGCGTGACGGTGCATTCGATGGGCGCCGTCGACCATGTGGGAACGGCGTTCGCGGCGTTCCCGGAGATCATTCGGGCCTATGCTCGCTGGGCCTGACGCGGGGTGCGTCCTGAGGGGCGACCAGGCTGCCGAGCAGGGCGAGCGACTCCTCGTCGCGCGATCCCGGCACGGCATGGAAGACGACCAGCGTCACGTTGTCGGTGCCGCCGATCGTCAGCTTGTCCGACCGGAGGTCGAGGTCCCCGACCTCCGGATGAGTGAGCTTGCTCAGCCGGCCGCGCCGGGGCCGCACCTCGTGGCGCGCCCACAACTGCCGGAACCGTTCGCTACGGACCGACAGGTCGCCCACCAGGTCCTTCAGCCGCGCGTCGTCGACGTTCGGGCCGAGCTCGGAGCGCAGCACGGCGACGCCTTCCTCGGTGAGCTCGTCCCAGTCCCGGCGCAGGTCCTGCTCGCGGGGGTCGAGCAGGACGGCGGTCAGCAGGTTGACGCCGACGGCGTAGTTCGGTGAGAGCGCCGCACAGAGCGCGTTGACCGCGAGGACGTCGGTGTACTTGTTCTGCACGTACGCCGGATTGTTCGGCCACCCGGTGATCAGCTCGACGATGCTCTCCGGAGCCTGCTCGCCCCGCGGCTGCTGTCTCGGGACGGAGCGCTCCTGCGCAAGCCCGAGCAGGTACGCCGTGGCGTCGGCATCCAGCCGCAGTACGCCGGCGAGCGCCTCGAGCACCTGCACCGACGGGTTGCGGTCCCTGCCTTGCTCCAGGCGGAGGTAGTAGTCGGAGCTGATGCCCGCGAGCAGTGCGACCTCCTCGCGCCGCAGCCCGGGGACGCGGCGCACGCCGATACTCCGGATGCCGACGTCCTCGGGCCGCACCTGCTCACGCCGGGCCCGGAGGTAGTCGCCCAAGGCGTTCGTACCGTCCATGCGATCTACGGTAACCAACCCTCCAGTTCGCGTTGGAGCATCACGATCAGGGCCTCGACATCCGACTCGACCATCGGTTCACCGGTCATGCCCATGCGGTGCAGCAGCGTGCCGATGACGACGTCGATGAAGAACAGGACGCGTTGCTCGGACAACCCGAGCGACTCGATGAGCACCTTCCGGTACGGGTCCTGCAGTTGCGTGGACAGGATCTCGCGCAGCTCCGGATCACCGATCGCGTCCGTGAAAACGCCGGAGAACGCGGCCGCGACCCCGGGCTCGGCGATCCGGCGCGCCCCGAAGCGGATCGCCGCGGCCAGGTCCTGCGCACGGTCGCGGCCGGCCGGGGGCAGCGGGCCGAAGGTGTCGACCAGGCACGCGGTCACGAGCGCGCCCTTGGACGGCCACCGCCGGTAGATCGTCGTCTTCGCGATCCCGGTCGCCGCCGCGATCCGGTCGACCGTGGCCCGGGTGTAGCCGAGCTCGTGGATCGTCGCCAGCGTTGCGGCGAACACCTCCGCGTCGACACTCGACCGGGGCCGGCCGGGCGGCCGTGTGCTGGGAGCCATGAGCCCACCTTACCGAGTTATGCTACCTTCGGTATCGATACCAGTCGTAGCGAAACCGCAAGGACGGTGCTCGATGAACAGATCCGCCACCCTGGCCCCGCCCGCACAGCGGGCCCCTCTGGGCGTCCGCCTGGTCTACTCCGTGCGCAAGGAGCCCGACTACCGGTCGATGACGCCGGCCGATCTCGCCGCCTTCGGCGAAGTCGCGAACCGGATCGTCAACTCCCGCTTCGCCCGCCTGCTCACCGGCATCCCGCACAGCGGCGTGACCATCAGCTGGCAGCAGGTCCGGCTCGCCGACCGCACGATCCGGGTTCGGGTGCACCGCCCGAAGAACTCGGGCACACTGCCGCTGGTCCTGCATGTGCACGGGGGCGGCTACGTGGGCACCGCGGTGCAGTGCGACTGGATCAACAGCCACGTCGCCGCGCGGGCGTCCGCGGTCGTCATCTCCGTCGAGCACCGGCTGATGGACCACCAGACTCCGCTCGCGGCGATGGTCGACGACGGCTGGGACGTCCTGCGGCACGTGTTCCAGCACGCGTCCGAGTGGGGCATCGACCCGACCCGGGTCGCTGTGGCCGGCGAGAGCGCAGGCTCGATGGTGGCCGCACTCTCCGCACTGAGGGCCCGCGACGCGGGACTGTCCTTGCGGGCGCAGGTGCTGGTCAATGCCTGCGTCGACGTGACCTCGACCGCGCTCGACTACGACTCGGTGCGGCAGTACCCGGACACGCCGACGCTCACCCGCGAGTCGCTCACATTCTTCCGCCGCCTCGCCGTACCGGAGGGGACGGATCCGCGCCCGGTGTCACCGCTGTACGCCGACCACCTCGGCGGGCTGCCGCCGACGCTGTTGGTGATCCCGGTGCTCGACCCGGTCGCGGACCACGGGCGCGTGTACGCCGAGCGGCTGCGGGAGGCGGGCACCACAGTCGCCGTCAGCGAGTACCCCAAGGCCGGACACGCGTTCATCAGCATGCCCGGCCTGGTACCGCAGGCCCGCCCGGCCCGCGACCGCATCGTCGATTTCCTCCGCGACCGCTTCAGGTAGTTGCCACGAGCCCCGATCAGCCGATGCCGGAGGTCGGCGTGTCGGAGGACAGCCAGGTGCTGAGCAGGCGGGCGCCGGCGCCGGTCGCGCCGACGGAGTACTCGAAGCGGTCGGCCGGGGACTCGGCGATCGACGACAGGTCGAGGTGGGCCCACGGGACGTCGCCGGCGAACGCCTTCAGGAACAGTGCCGCCGTGATCGAGCCGGGGCCCTTCGAGCTGTTCACCGAGTCGGCGATCGGCGTCGAGATCAGCTCCTCGTACTCGGCCGGCAGCGGCATCCGCCACAGCTCCTCACCGGACACCCGGCCGGCATCCGCGAGGTTGTCCGCCAGCGCGTCGTCGGTCGCGAACATCCCGCCGTACAGCATCGCGCCGAGCGACACCTTGATCGCACCGGTCAGCGTGGCGATGTCGACGAGCACGTCGGGCTTCAGCTCCTGCACGGCGTACGCGAGCCCGTCGGCGAGCACCAAGCGGCCCTCGGCGTCGGTGTTCTTCACCTCGGTGGTGCGGCCGCCGAAGTGCCGGATCACGTCGTCCGGACGGTACGCCGAACCGGACGGCATGTTCTCCGCGGCGCAGACCAGGCCGGTGACCCGGACGTTCGCGCCGAGGTCGCGCAGCGCGGACATCGTGGCGATCACCGAGCCGCCGCCGGTCATGTCGCGCTTCATCGACACCATGCCCTCGCGCGGTTTCAGCGACAGGCCGCCGGTGTCGTAGGTGATGCCCTTGCCGACCAGTACGACGTACGGCGTCTTCTTGGTCGCGCCCGCGGGCGTGTAGTCGAGCCGGACGAACCGCGGCGGCCGGGTCGAGCCCTGGCCGACCGCGAGGATGCCGCCGAAGCCGTCCGCGGCGAGCTTCTTCTCGTCCCAGACCGTCACCTCGAGGCCGGTCGCGGCGGCGACCTCGGTCGCGCGCGCCGCCAGCCAGGCCGGGTCCTTCTCGTTCGACGGGGTGATCGCGAGTTGCCGGGCCAGCCAGCCGGTGCGCCCGATCACCACACCGCGGTCGATCGCCGGCTGCCGCACCGCGGCCGACCCGTCGGTCAGCGTCACCGTGCCGACCGCGGGCTTGCCCGGGTCGACCGTCTTCTGCGTGTACGAGAACGAGCCGAGCACCACGCCCTCGGCGAACGCCTGCAGCCTCGCATCGTCGATGCCTTCGGCAACGACAGTGGTGAGTTCGTCCTTGCCGCGACCGAACCGCGCGACCGCCGCCCCGGCGTGTCGCAGGTCCTTGGCGCTCAGGTCGCCGGCCCCGACGAGCAGGATCTCGGCGACGTCACCGGTCAGCAGCGGGTACGCCGCCGTGGCGCCCGCGGACGGACTGAACCCGGTGCCGCACTGCGCCTCGTACAACCGGTCGAGGTCGACGCCGAGTCGCTTCCCCGCTTCCTTCGCGGCCGCCGGAAGACCGTCCTCGGCACCGACGACGATCACCCACGTCGACGACCCGTGCACCGGCAGACCGGGCTGCCAGGCAACGACCGGAAGACTGGGAAAAACAGACGTGCTGCTGCGGCGAGCCACTTGGGTCGAACCTCACTGTTTGATCAGACAGGGCAAAGCAAACCGTAACGACCCCGGCCGGTGCCGAAAAGAGCGGCACCCACCGGGGCCGGTGAAAGGCAGGGGCGAAGGTCACCCCCGGAGGATGTGATCAGCCGACGACGGCCTTCAGTGCGTTCCCGAGCTCGGTCGCCTCTTCGGCGTTGAGCTCGACGACGAGCCGGCCGCCGCCCTCGAGCGGAACCCGCATCACGATCCCGCGGCCCTCCTTGGTGACCTCGAGCGGACCATCGCCCGTCCGCGGCTTCATCGCCGCCATGCGCGCACCCCTTCCCAGTGTCGGTGTTGAGCGACGACACCGCGCAGACGTTCCGTCGCCGGCGCCGTTGCGGTGATGCGCCGTCGGCGCGTATCGCAGTGTGTATCTGTGTGTGTCAGGCCCCATTATTCCCGATCCCGGGCCAGAGGCGTGCACCATACGGCAGACTCGAGTCTTGTGCACGCCCGTTCAGCCCTCTTCGACCTGTACGGCGATCACCTGCGCGCGCGAGGTGCGCAGGCTCCGGTCGCCGCTCTCGTCCGGCTGCTGGCGCCGCTCGGCGTCCATCCGCCCGCGGTCCGGACAGCTGTCTCCCGGATGGTCCGGCAGGGCTGGCTGGAGCCGGTCCGGATCGACGGCCAGCCCGGATACGCGCTGACCGCCCGGGCGCGTCGCCGCCTCGACGACGCGGCCGTCCGGATCTACCGCACCGCGCCCGACGGCACACCGGTGGCGGCCGGTTCCGAGGGCCCGGGCGACTGGGACCGGCACTGGCACCTGGGCATCCTGCGCGAGGTCCCGAACGCCCGCCGCCGCGACCAGCTGGTTGGCCAACTTTCCTTCCTGGGTTGGGCTCCGCTGTCCGACGGCGCCTGGGTCGGGCTGCGCAACGACGCCGAGGTCGACCAGATCCTCGCGGCGGAGGGCATCGCCGCGGACCGGTTCCGCGCCCCGGTCGACAGCGGCGCTCCGGCGTTCGCCCGGCGGGTCTGGAAACTCGACGAGCTCGGCGCGTCGTACGAGGCCTGGCTGATCGAGGCGAAGGCCGTGGTGGACGCCGCCGGCGCCGAGACGGGCGACGAGCAGGCGTTCGCGGTCCGGTCCGAGCTGGTGCACGAGTGGCGCAAGTTCCTGTTCCGCGATCCGGGGCTTCCGGACGAGCTGCTGCCGGCCGGCTGGGCCGGGACGAAGGCCGCCGCGTTCTTCGATTTCCACGCCGAACGACTGAGCCCCGCGGCCGGGCGTTTCGTCGACAACTGCCTGACCCAGCACTGAAAATCCCGCCTGAATCTCACTGACAGTCAAGGAGCTGACCACGATGAGTGATCTCGTCACGTACGCCGTCGCCGAAGGTGTCGCGACCGTCACCCTCAACCGGCCGGAGGCGATGAACGCGCTCGACACGCCGACCAAGGTCCTGCTCCGCGACACGATCCAGGCCGCCGCCGACGACCCTGCCGTACGGGTCGTCGTCCTGACCGGAACCGGACGGGCGTTCTGCGTCGGGCAGGACCTGAAGGAGCACATCGGGCTGCTGCAGGCCAACGACCAGGCCGCGCTGTGGAGCACCGTGCCGGACCACTACGCGCCGATCGCCCTGGCGCTCGCCGAGATGCCGAAGCCGGTGATCGCGGCGGTGAACGGCGTCGCGGCCGGGGCCGGCGCGTCGATGGCGTTCGCGTGCGACTTCCGGATCGTGGCCGACACCGCGGGCTTCAACGTCGCGTTCGCGGGGATCGCGCTGTCCTGCGACACCGGCATCTCCTGGACCCTCCCGCGCCTGATCGGCCAGGCGAAGGCGCTCGAGCTCCTGTACTTCCCGCGCACCATCCCGGCCGCCGAGGCCCTCGACCTCGGCCTGGCGAGTTCGGTCGTCCCGGCCGACGGCCTGGAGGGCGCGGTCGCCGAACTGGCCGGGAAACTCGCGGCCGGCCCGACCGTCGCATACGGGGCCGTCCGGCAGTCCATCGGCTACTCGGCCAGCCACACACTCGCCGAGTCGATCGCGTTCGAGGCGACCAAGATGCAGCTCACCGGCGGCACCGAGGACCACCGCAACGCCGTCGACGCCTTCGTCGCCAAGCAGAAGCCCACCTTCCGCGGCCGCTGAGCGGCCAGGTCTTGTAATCGTTTACGTAAGCGATTACAACCTGACCTGTGAGGAAACTGCTGCTGCCTGTTCTGACCGCCGCCACGCTGGTCGGAAGCTTTGTCGTGCCCGGGTCCCCCGCGACGCCGGCCGTCCCCCCGGGCACCATCGCGCCGGCCGCCGTGCGGTCGGCGACGCTCGGCGAGAACATCAACTACAACGTCTACCTGCCGGCGGGGTACGACGCGTCGGCGCAGCGCTACCCGGTGATCTACCTGCTGCACGGGCGCGGCGACTCGATGAGCGCCTGGACGCAGGTGAAGAGCCGGCTGGACGAGCTGATCGGCGGCGGTGAGATCCCGCCGACGATCGCGATCATGCCGGACGCGCCGTGGAGCAGCCGGGCGAGCTGGTACGTCGACTCGGCCTACACCGGAACCGATCCGGGACGGCCGGTCGAGACCGCGTTCCTCGAGGACCTCGTGCCGCACGTCGACGCGACGTACCGCACGGTCGCGGATCGCAGCGGCCGGGCGATCGCCGGGTACTCGATGGGCGGCGCCGGCGCGCTGCGGTACGCGCTCGCGCACCCGGACCTGTTCGGCGCCGCGATCGCGCTCAGCCCGGCGGTGTACTTCCCGCTGCCGCCGGGCGATTCGAGCACCCGTGAATTCGGTGCCTTCGGCAAGGGCAAGGACCCGTTCGTGGAGGCGACGTACCTGAAGCTGAACTGGCCGGCCGCGCTGAAGTCGTTCGCCGCCACCGGGCTGCGCTCGCACCTGTTCATCGCGGTCGGCGACGACGAGTACAAGAACCCCCGAGCGGTCGACGCGACCCATGACCTCGACTTCGAGGCACATGTCGTGTTCAACCAGGCGTCCCGGGTGCCGACCCTGACATCGGAGTTCCGCGTCGTCGACGGCGGCCACGACTGGGACGTGTGGGGCCCGACGTTCGCCGAAGGCGCGAAGTACGTCTTCCAGTACCTCGGGAAGCCGCCGGCAACGCCGATGCAGGCGGCGATCACCGGTACGCCGGGCGAGGACCGCGCCGGCGGGATCGCGACAGATGCCGCAGGCAACGTTTATCAGGCGGTCGCGGCGGCGGGCGCGCTGGACGGGCAGCCGTACGCCGGCGGGACGGACGTGGCGCTGGTCAAGTTCCGCCCCGACGGGTCGCGGGAGTGGACGCGATCGCTGGGCACCGGCGGGACGGAGCGCGCGTACGGCGTCTCGGTGGACGCGGACGGACGCGTCGTGGTGACCGGGTACACGAATGGCGACCTGGACGGTGCGCATCCGGGGAACGCCACGGACGACGCCTTCGTGGCGCAGTACGACGCCGACGGGAACCGGCGGTGGCTGACGCAGTTCGGCGTACCGGGCGTGGCGGATCGGAGCTACTCGCTGGCGGTCGACGGGACCACGGTGTACGTCGGCGGCTACACGAAGGGCGCGCTCGGCGGCGCGAACCAGGGCGACAAGGACGTGTTCGTCGCGCGGCTCGACGCCGACGGGAAGCAGGTGTGGTTGCGGCAGACCGGCAGCGCGGGCGAGGACAAGGGGATGGCGGTCGCGGTGTCGGGCGGCGCGGTCTACCTGGCGGGCATGACAGCCGGCGAGCTCGGCACGTCGGCCGGCGGGATCGACGGGTTCCTGGCGCGCTACTCGGCCGGGGGCGATGCGGTGTGGACGAAGCAGTTCGGCACGGCGGCGTCCGACGAGGTGTGGGGTATGGCGGCCGATCCGGTGGGCGGCGTATATCTGGCGGGCTACACCGCGGGCGATTTCGCGGGAACGCTGAACGGCGACAAGGACATCCTGGTTGCTCGTGCCGACGCGGACGGCGTAATGACGTGGCGGGACCAGTTCGGAACCACCGGGAACGACAAGGCGGCCGCGATCGCTGTCGATCCGGGCGGCGCTGTCCACGTCGGCGGGTTCACCGACGGATCGTTGGTCGCACCACTGGGCAAGTTCGACGGTGTGCTGGCGAAGTACGCGCCCGACCGGACGCGGACCTGGACGCGACAGTTCGGCACGGCGGACGACGATGCGGCAGACGCTTACGCCGAAGCGAATCTCTACCTCACCACGACGTCCGCCGGCACCCAGTTGACCGGGCTGACCGGAACCGACGTGTTCCGGACCGCCTTCACCGCGGACGGCACGAACAAGCTTCCGTAGAAGGGGGTCCGGGCCACAGCCCGGACCCCCTTCTGAACGTTTGGTGGGCCCCACGACCACGTTCCGGCAGGGCGAGTCACGGCCGGACAACCACCTGACAGCCGGGGAGCCCGCCGACACTTCATCACGTTCAGTGGCCGGAGCACAACTCATTCAGCCGTTTGTCTTTTGATTTCCCCAAAGAGCCTTATGCAGCTGCCTTTTGCAGATGCACGTGCACGAGATTTACCGGGCTATACAGGTCGTCAAGTGGTCGTTGACGATGCCGGTGGCCTGCATCAACGCGTACGCCGTGGTGGGTCCGACGAACACGAAACCCTTCTTCTTCAGCGCCTTCGACATGGCCACGGACTCCGGCGTCGTGGCCGGCACGTCGGCGAGCGTCTTCGGCGCCTTGTGCTTCGCCGGACGGAACGACCAGAGCAGCTCGGTGAACTCGCCGTCGGCCAGGTCGAGCAGCGCGCGGGCGTTCGAGATCGTCGCGTTGATCTTCAGCCGGTTGCGGACGATCCCGGGGTCGGCCATCAGCCGCTCGAAGTCCGCATCGTCGTACTTCGCGATCGTCTCCGGATCGAACCGCGCGAACGCGGCCCGGAAGTTCTCCCGCTTGCGCAGGATCGTGATCCACGACAGGCCCGACTGGAACCCCTCGAGCGTCATCCGCTCGAACAGCCCGAGGTCGTCGCGGATCTGCTTGCCCCACTCGGTGTCGTGATACTCGACGTACTCCGGCGCGGAAGTCGCCCACCCACACCGCGCCAGCCCGTCCGGCCCGACCACCGTCATACCCGCACCCCACAAACCCCGACCGACGCCAACGCGCCCCAGGTGTCGCACCGTGCGCTCCCGATGTGTGAAGACCATGCCCCCAGTCAACCCGACCCCACCGACAGAACTACAAACGGCTGCGTGACAGCTAGCCGTCCTGCCGATCAGCTAGGCCGGTGATAAGCACCTTCGCCGGCCTGATCGGCCGGCGGCCAGAACCGCCACCCTTCCTCATCCCCAGCCGCACCGTTAGCCGCCTCCACCCCACCCTGCTGCTGCGGGGTCTGCTGCTTCGCCTGCTCGGTCGCCTGAGTCTCGCCGCCCTGCTCCTGCTGCTGCGGGCTCTGTTGGTCCGGCGCCTGCTCCGTCGCCTGGGTGTCGCGGGCCTGCTCCTGCTGCCGGGGCTGTGACGTCCAGTGCGTTGCGGTCTGGCTGTCGGGCTCCGGCTCGGCGGGTGCGGACTGGCTGGGTGCCGGCCGCTGGTTCTGCACCAGCTGGTCGTACCGTTGCGCGGGCGTCAACGAAGCCGACTCCCCAGCCGGCTGTTGCGGGGCTGGGGTGCGGCGGGGGCTGACGGGCTGGGACTGGGCCTCCAGTACGGCGCGGGCCTCGGCCTGCAGGCGCTCGTACTCATCGGCAGCCGCACGGCTCGCCCGCGGCAGCTCGCTCGTCTCCGGCTCGTCGGCGTCCCCTGCCTCCGCATACGCCGACCCGCCGGGACCAGCTGTGCCCGCCGCGTACGGCGTACCGCCGGTTCCACTCGGGCCGTCGTCTCCGGCCGCGGCGTACGCCGACCCGGCCGGTCCATCCTCACTGCCGCCCGCGCCCGCCGTACCGCCGGCTTCGTCCTCGCCACCCGCCGCGTGCGCCGCACCGCCTGGGCCGGCAGCGCCACCCGCCGCCTGCGCCGTACCGCCAGGTCCGTCCGCGCCGTCAGCCGCGCCTGCCGCCGACGACGGCGTACCACTGGCTTCATCCGCGCCACCCGGCGTGTGCGCCGACCCGCCCGATCCAGCCGCGCCTGCCGGACCGCTGGCTTCATCCGCGTCGTCAGCGCTGCCCGCCTCGTGCGCCGTTCCACCCGGTCCATCCGCGCCTGCCGTGCCGCTGGTGCTGCCAGGGGCGTCCGCGGGGTCGTCGGCCGGGAAGTCGCCGCCGACGAGGATGGGGGGCTGGGTGCCGGTGTCTTCGAATTCGGCGGGGTCGTAGGGGCGGGACGTGAAGCCGTGGCCGTCGGGGGCCTCGACGATGGGGGCCACGGCGCGTTCGAGGTCGGCGATGCGGCGGTCGCGCTCGGCGACCTCCTTGGCGACGCGTTCGAGCAGGGTGTCGACCTCGTCCATCCGGTAGCCGCGGACGCCGACCGCGAAGCGGGCCGACTCGATGTCGGTGGACGTGAGTGCCTGCCGGGCAGGCACGGTCATGTCGGGCCGGTCGTCGTACGCCGTGTTCATGGCACCCCAACGACCCGAGGCGACTACCGCGACAGCCCCGATCAACAGCACCACGATCAGCCCGAAGAACCACATCACGGGACCGATCGTGCCATGCCGGGCGAGTCAACCGCGAAAACACCCAGGATTTCAGCTCCCGTCGGAGCCCAGGCGGTGGGCTCGGCGGGCCGGATCGTTGGCGGCGTCCACCTCGCGGGCAGCGGCTTCGGCGGCCTCCTCGGCGGCCTCGTCGGCCAGTTCGCCGGCCTTGACGATGTAGCTGATCGCCTCGTCGACGTCGTCGGTGACGATGAACATGTCCAGGTCGGCGGCCGAGATCTTGCCGTCCTCGAGCATCGTGGTGCGCAGCCAGTCGACCAGGCCGCCCCAGTACGACGTGCCGAACAGCACGACCGGGAACGACGTGACCTTCCGGGTCTGCGCCAGCGTGAGCGCCTCGAACATCTCGTCGAGCGTGCCGAACCCGCCCGGCATCACCACGAACCCCTGGGCGTACTTCACGAACATCGTCTTCCGGGTGAAGAAGTACCGGAAGTTCATACCGATGTCGACCCACTCGTTGAGGCCGTTCTCGAACGGCAGCTCGATGCCGAGCCCGACGGACACGCCGCCGGCCTCGGAGGCGCCCTTGTTCGCGGCCTCCATCACGCCCGGCCCGCCGCCGGTGATCACGGCGTACCCGGCACCGACCAGTTTCCGCCCGAACTCCTCGGCGGCGGCGTACATCGGGTCCTCGACCTTGGTGCGCGCCGAGCCGAACACGCTGATCGCGGCGCCGAGCTCGGCGAGCATGCCGAACCCCTCGATGAACTCCGACTGGATCCGCAGCACCCGCCAGGGATCGGTGTGCACCCAGTCCGACGGGCCGCGGCTGTCCAGCAGCCGCTGCTCGGAGGTGGAGTGCTGCACCTGCTTGCGCCGCATCACGATCGGCCCGCGCTGCTGCTGGCCGACCGGACGGTCGGGGTGGATCGATGGTTCTGACATGCTTCCAGGTTATTGCCTGGGCGGTAGCCCGGCCCGGCTACGCGCGGTCTGTCAACCAACTCCTCAGCCGCTGTTCACACAGCTCGATCTCCGCCTCGGGCACGAACTCGTCCTGCTTGTGCGCGTACAGCGGGTCGCCGGGGCCGTAGTTCACCGCCGGTACGCCGAGCAGCGTGAACCGCGCCACGTCCGTCCACCCGAACTTCGGCTGCGGCTCGCCGCCCACCACCTGCAGGAACGCCGCCGCCGCGGGCCGCTCGAGCCCCGGGAGTCCGCCCGGCGCGGAGTCCGTGACGACCACGTCGTACCCCTCGAACACCTCGCGCAGGTGTTCCTCGGCCTCCGCCTCGGACCGGTTCGGCGCGAACCGGTAGTTGATCGTGACCGTGCACAGGTCCGGTACGACGTTGCCCGCGACGCCGCCCGCGATCGCGACCGCGCTCAGCCCCTCGCGGTACTCCAGGCCGTCGATCGGCACCCGCCGCGGCTCGTACGCCGAGAGCCGGGCGAGCACCTCGCCCGCGGCATGGATCGCGTTCGACCCCATCCACGAGCGGGCCGAGTGCGCGCGCTCGCCGAGGGTGCTGACCTCGATCCGCATGGTGCCCTGGCAGCCGGCCTCGACGACCGCGTTGGACGGCTCCATCACGACCGCGAACACGCCCTCGAGCAGCTCGGGGTTGGAGCGGGTCAGCTTGAGCAGGCCGTTCCGCTCGGCCTCGATCTCCTCGCAGTCGTAGAACACGTAGGTGACGTCGCGGTTCGGCGCGTCGACGGTCGCGGCGAGCCGGAGCGCGACCGCGACACCGCCCTTCATGTCGCAGGCGCCGAGGCCGTGGATCAGGCCGTCGGCGCGGCGCGCGGGCAGGTTGTCGTTGAGCGGCACCGTGTCGAGGTGGCCGGCCAGGACGACGCGCTCGGCGCGGCCGATGTCGGTGCGGGCGACGACGGTGTTGCCGTGCCGGAACACCTTCAGGTGCGGGTACGCCGAGAGCGCCTTCTCGACCTTGTCCGCGAGCTTCTCCTCGGTGCCGCTGACCGAGGAGATGTTGACCAGCGCCTCGGTCAGGTCGGACGCGGACGCGGACAGATCCAGCTTCATGAGGCCTCCGGGGGCAGGAACACGCAGAATTCGTTGCCCTCGGGGTCGGCGCAGACGTGCCAGCCGATCTCGTCGTCCTTGGGCCGCAGCAGTGTCGCACCCGCGTCGAGGACCGGCTGCAGGGCGGGGGCGGTGACGTCCCAGTGCACGCGGTTCTTCACTGTCTTCGGCTCCGGGACCGGCACGAAGACCCAGTACTTGAACGGCATCCCGGGCACGTTCTCGATCCAGTAGTACGGCCGGCCCGGGCGGGTCGAGAACTCGCCGCCGACCACGCCCGCCCACCACCGGGCCTGTGCCTGCGGGTCGGCCGAGTCGACGATGAGCTCCATCAGCCGGTACGCCGGGACGGTCTCGCGCACGAACCCGCAGAACTCACCGCCCTCCGGATCGGTCAGCACCGTCCACCGCTGCTGCTCGCTCGCCGGGGTCAGCACCTCCGCACCCGTCCGCTCCAGGTCCGCGACCGCGCCGGTGACGACGTCCAGGTGGACCCGGTTCTTGACGGTCTTCTTCTCCGGGACCGTGCACATCCAGACGGTCTTCTCGGGGGCGTCGCCGACCAGGACGTTCGGGTTGTCGGCGGGGGTCGCGAGGCCGATCACCCGGCCCCAGAACGCGGCCATCTCGCTCGGCGACGACACGTCGACGCAGAGGTCCTTGAAACGCGCGATGGTCATGACGACCAGGCTATCCGGCGGTGCGCCTGCGGTAGTGGCGATTGACGCGTTCCCGGTTTCCGCAGGCGGGCGAGCACCAGGTCTGCCGCGGATCGTCCTGCAGGAAGTACTTCACGCACCGCGCCGCCGGGCACGCCCGCAGCCGGGCCCGGTCCGGACCCGCCAGGAAGTCGATCGCCGACCGCCCGACGGCGCCGGTCACCAGCGCGACGGGATCCTCGGTGCGCGCGACCCGCCGTACGACGGGTTCGCCGTCCGCGGGCCACTCGAGCCGCTGGCTCCCCAACCGGTCTGCCGCGCGGTTCACCATCCGGACCGCCGCGTCGGCATCCATCAAACGGTCCGCGTCGGCCTTGCTCGGCGCTCCCGGCGCCACCGCTCGGGCGAACAGCGCCCGCACCGCCCGCCTGATCCCCACCAGCTCCGGCCAGGCCTCCACGGCCGCCGGCCCGACCCGCCGCCCGAGCACCTCAGCGACGAGCTCCGCGTGGTCAGCCAGCCAGACGGCCGCCTCTTCCGGAGTGGACAACAGGTCATCGATTCCGCCGTGCCCGTCGTGCTTGATCGTGGCGGCCAGGGCGAAGGCCAGGTTGTTCATCCGGGGATTCTAATGGGAAAGTCGCTTGCTGCCATGTGAATCCATCGCTTAGGGTCGCGGCTGTGGCCCTGAACGAAGTACGTGCGACCGCCCAGCAACTGCTCGCGCTGACGGCAGATCTCGACGACGCCGCCGCGCGCGGCGACTCGGTGCTGCCCGGCTGGTCCCGCGGGCACGTGATCACGCACATCGCGAACTTCTCCGAGGCGATGACGCGGCAGGTCGAGGAGGCGCTCCAGGGCCGGCTCGTCGAGGTGTACGACGGCGGCCGCCCCGCGCGCGACGCCGCGATCGAGGCCGGCGCGGACCGCTCCGCGGCGGAGCTCGAAGCGCACCTGAACCAGGCCGTGACCGCGTTGCTCGACGCGTGGGACAAGGTCGGCCCGACCGACTGGCCGCTCCCGATCCTGCACCGCAACAGCAATCTCTCGGCCGGCCTGCAGGCCACCTGGCGGGAACTCACGATCCACACCGCGGACCTGAACCTCGGCATCACGCCGACCGCGTGGTCCGAGGACTTCTGTCTGCACCTGCTCGACTTCCTCCGCCCGCGCACCCCGGACGACGTCCACCTGGTCCTGAAGTCCCCCACCGTCACCTGGGACAACGGCGCCGGCGAGACCGTCACCCTCGAAGGCGCACTCACCGACCTCACCGCCTGGTACGCCGGCCGGCCGGCACCGGGCCCGATCACAGGCCCGGCACCGGAGCTCCTCCCCTGGCCTTAGCTGACCGTGAAGTCGTCCACCTGGATCCAGGTGTCCTTGTTCGGCGCGTTGAAACCTGCGTAGACGGTCAACTCGTGGACGTCGGGCGGAACCTTCACGGTGACCTCGTGGTGCACGTAACCGGTGCCGGCGCCGAAGGTCTTGCTGGCCAGGTCCTGTGTCCCGGCGCGGATGCCGAAGCGGCCCTGATCGGCGGGGAGGTTCGCCGACGCGTTGACCCAGGCGCCGAAGGTGTACGTCGCGCCCGGGACCACAGGGACGGTCTGGTAGAGCGCGCTCCAGCCTGTACACGTGCACCGGATCCAGCCGTTGTTGGCTCCTGAGTGTGCGAAGCCGAGGCCGCGGTCGACGCCGTTGGCCGCGGTGCCTTCGAAGAGCCAGGCCGGCTTGCCGCCGCCGGTGCCCTCGAATCCGCCGTCGGCGAGCTGCGAGACGTAACGGACCGCCAGCTCGGAAACAGTCGAGTACGACCGCGTTCCGCCGGGCAGACCGATCACCCGGACCCCGTCCGTCTCCTGCACGGGGAACGTGATCGTGTACGTCGTGTTCGCGCCGGCCGACGCGTCACCCGGGTACGCCGGGGACACGGTCTGCGACCCGACCTCGATCCACTGCCCGTTGTGGCGCACCTGCACCCGCGGCCGGCCGGTGAAGTAGCCGCCCTCCGCCGAGACCGCGCCGGAGGTGAACTCGACGGTGTTCACCTTGTACTTCGCGGGCCATTCGTAGCCCCACCACGACGCGCCCTTGACCTCGTCGTCGAAGTCCGACTCGCTCCCGGTACGAGCGCCGTCGTTCATCAGCGCGAGACTGCCCGACTGCGTCGACTTGGAGATCGCCACAGCGCCGGTCGTCGCGAGGTTCTCAGGTCCCGGCAGGTTCGAGGCCGGCGTACCGGCGGACGGGGTCAGCACCAGCTTGCGCAGGTTGAAGTTGTAGACCGACGTGCCGATCCCGCCACCGCCGCACGGGCAGACGTTCGCCTGGACGTACATCGTCTCGCCGTCGGGCTGCACGAACTTCGACGGGATCGTGACGCCGTAGCCGCCGTACTTCGAGGTCGACCACGGATACCCGCCGAAGTCCTTGCTCAGGAAGTGCTTCCACGGTCCCCACGGCGTCGGCGACTCGTAGAACTCGAACGTGTACTCCGTCCAGGACGTGTACACGTACCGCTTCTGCGCGGGCAGGTAGGTCACGCCGCCCTGGCTGATCACGCTCAGGTTGGACGCGTTCGTCCCGTACGTCTGCGCGTACAACCGCCGCGTGTCGGTCAGCACCGGTCTGCGGTCCGCGATCTTCGAGGACCATCCGGCGCCGGTGTAGAACTTCCACGCGCCGCGGTCCTGAACACTTCCGCGAGGCACCCGCGCCAGGAAGACCGACTGCGGATCGGCGACGGTGTCGTCGAACGAGTCCCGCCAGTTCCCGTCCAGTCCGTACGCGTAGACGTATCCGTCCGGCGCCAGCGCCCCGCCGCGCCCGAAGTCCGCGAACCAGATCGTCGTGAAGACGTGGTCCGCGAACATCGGCTTCGACTTGTCCCAGGTCCAGGTCCGGCCGTGGTCGGTCGACTTCAGGATCGTCGCCGCCGGTACGTCGTTGAAGTCCAGCGCGAGGTCCTGGACGGCGAGGTACATCGTGTCCCCGACGCACACCATCCCGGTGGGTTTGCGGTTGTATCCCGCGCCGCTCCAGATCGACCCGACCTGGTTGCCCTTCGAGATCGTTGCCCCGGACAAGTTTCCCGGCGTACCGGTGATCTCGCTGACCGCGATGTCGGCGAAGTCCCCGTCGAGGCTGAATCCCTTGCCGTCGCCGTTCGCGGCGTACAGCTTGTCGTTGCCGGCCCAGCAGGACGGCCACAGGTCGCCGTCGCTCGGGCTGGGCCTGCCCTTCGACTCCACCTGAGCGGTGCCGATCCCAGCCGAGGCAGCGACCGGAGCGGGCGAGGAATCAGAGGATTGAGTGAACAGCGCCGCCGATCCGAAGACCAGCGGGAGGACAGCAAGCAAGGCCCCACGCTTCATGAGCTATCCCTTCAGGGTCTGGTACCAGTACGCGACCGACGACCAGTCGTCGCTGCGCTTGTTGGCGTGACCGTGCTCGATGGTCACGCGGATGCTGCGGAAGAACGTGATCGGATCCTCGATGTGGAAGCGGTACAGCGAGATCTCCCCGCTCCAGTTGGGTCCACCGGGCAGTGTGATCCCGTGGTACGGCGCCGAGTACGCCTCGCTCGGACACCACGCGGTGTTGAAGTAGTCCTCGGTGCCGGTGCCGTGCAAGGACGGCGGGAACGATTCGCCGTCGATGAAGATCATGTCGTCGCCCTCGCCGTACCAGTTCCACTCGGCCGACTCGCGCAGGTTCCGGATGCTCACCACGCAGCCGACGTAGTGCCCCTTGCCCTCGGTGTCGAGGACGACGTAGTTCCCGTCGCCGGTGAGGTTGGTGCCTTCCACCTGGTACTGCCGCAGCGTCTCGTCGCCCTGCTCGACCCCGTCGGTGGGCTGCTGCCGGTTGTACGACGCATGGAAGTACCCGAGCCCGTCCTGCGCGCCGTCGAACAGCTCGTAGTCGACGTAGTAGTAGAAGAACACCGGAGCCGCGGACAGCTCCGAGACGATCTCCACCCGCGCCCGGGACGCGAACGGCATGTGGAACCAGCAGTTGAAGCCCTTCCCGTCCTGCGGGCTCATCTGCAGCGGCGCACTCACGAAGTTGACCGTCTTCCCGTGCCCGACGCCGAAGAAGTCACCGAGCGGCACGAGCACACTGGGCCGGTCGGAGTCCTCCCAGGTGATGCGCAGGATCAGCTTCCGCAGGTAGTCGCCGTCCATCTCGTCCGGCCCCCACGGGCTGTCTCGTGCGACGGTGCACCAGATGTGGTTGATCGATCCCGGTCCCTCGATGTCCGCCAGGACGGCGGTCTCACCCGGACGGATCGTCAACCGGTCGTCGTTGCCGCCGGTGCGGTCCCAACTGGACGCTCTGCGCCGCTTTGAGTCCCGCAGCCGGGGCAGATCACGCAGACTGCTGCCATAGTCGCCGTACATATACGCCCTTTACTTGAGGCCGGTCGTCTTCATCGCGTCGACCAGCCGGCGCTGGCCCGCGACGAACACCACGACCGTCGGGACGGCCGCGATCACCGCGGCCGCGAGAATGAGGTTCCACGCGGAGGCGTACTGCCCCTGCATGCCGGAGACGCCGAGCTGGATCACCCGCAGGTCCGGGTTCCGGGTGATGGTCAGCGGCCAGAGGAACGCGTTCCAGTTGGCCAGGAAGAACAGCACCGAGAGCGACGCGAGGACCGGGCGGCTGAGCGGCAGGATGACGCTCCAGTACCGCCGCCAGTACCCGCAGCCGTCCAGGTCGGCCGCTTCCTCGAGCTCCCGCGGGATGTTCAGGTAGTACTGCCGGAGCAGGAAGATCCCGAACGCGTGGAAGATGCTCGGCACGATCAGACCGGCGTAACTGTCCAGCAGACCGAGCTGCTTGGCCACCAGGAACAGCGGGACCAGGATCACCGGCAGCGACACCAGCAGCGTCGACATGATGCCGGAGAAGATGATCCCGCGCCCGGGGAACCGCAGCCGGGCCAGCGCGTACGCCGCCATCGAGTGGAAGAACAGCGCGATCACGGTAACCGCCACGGACACGATCGCCGAGTTCAGCATGAACCGCGGCATCGGGATCTTCAGCAGGACGTACCGCAAGTTGTCCAGCGTCCAGTGCGCCGGCCACCCGAAGTCGAACACCTCCTCGGCCGGTTTCAGCGCACTGATCAGGATCCACAGCAGCGGCAGGATCGCGATCACCGCCAGGACGTGCGCGACAACCGGCAGGACTCTAATCCTCATCGAAGCGACCTCCTCGGGTGAAGCCGAACATCAGGCCGGTGCAGACGACGAGGATCGCGACGACCACGGTGGTCAGCGCGGCGGCGTACCCCATGTTGTTGAAGGTGAAGGCCTGCTCGTAGATGTAGAGCACGACCGTGCTGGTCGCGCGCGCCGGACCGCCCTTGGTCAGCACGAAGACCAGGTCGAACGCCTGCAGGCCGGTGACCGCGCCGATCGTCGAGTTCACCACGACGAAGAAGCTGGTCGGGCGCAGCAGCGGCCAGATCACGTACCGGAATCGTTGCCATGGGCCCGCACCGTCGATGGCCGCGGCGTCCTCGAGCTCCTTCGGCACGTCCTTCAGGCCGGCCAGGAACACCAGCATCTGGTAGCCCATCAGGAACCAGACGCTGATCACGACGTACGTGCCGAGCGCGAGCGACGGCGTCCCCAGGAACGACACGTCGCCGAGGCCGAGCGGCGCCAGGATCTTGGACAGCGCGCCGCGCTTGTCGACGAGCAGGAACTGCCAGATCAGGCCGACCACGACCAGGCTGACCACGTTCGGCAGGAAGAACGCCGACCGGACCCAGCCGATGCCCTTGAAGTGGTTGCGAACCAGCATGGCCAGCGCGAAGCTCACCACGAACGCGATCGGCACGAACGTCACCACATACGTCGCGGTGACCTTCAACGACGCCCACAGCTGGTCGTCGCCCGCCATCAGCTTGTAGTTGGCCAGACCGACGTACTGATAGTTGCCGAAGCCGTCGACCTTGAAGAACGCGACGCCGAAGGCGAGCACCATCGGGATCGCGACGAAGATCAGCAGACCGAGGGTGTCCGGCGCGAGGAAGGCGTACGCCGCCAGTGCCTCGCGCCGTTTCCTCGTCATCCCCGCCTTCGGCAACGCCCGCACGCGAGCCCTGGGTTCGGACGGAGGAGCGGTTGTGGTCACCATCAGCTGATCGGCGCGCCCTGGTAGGTCTTCAGGAACGTGTCGATCTTCTCGGCCGCGTCGGCCGCCGCCTTGGCCGGATCGGCCGCGTTCAGCTGGCAGGCCTGGATCGCGTCCGCGATCGGCTGGTACACCTCCGGTGGGAACCGCGGCTCCGGCTTGCCGGTCGGCGCGATCTCGCTGACGAACTTCTTCAGCACGCCCTCGCCGAACGCGCCCTTGGCGTCGGCGGCCTCCTGCACGGACTTGCGCGGCGGGACGTTGGTCTTGACGACCGTGTTCCACTGCCGCTGTCGCTCGACACCGGCCTCGTCGGTGGAGCCGAGCGCCCAGGCGATGAACTTCGCCGCGGCCTCCGGGTTCTTGCCCTTGGAGTTCGCGACGAACGCCCAGCCGCCGAGGTCAGTGGCCGGCTTGCCGCCGTCCGGCGTCGGGTGCGGGATGATGCCGTACTTGAAGTTCTTCGCCTTCGCACGCAGGTCGGCGACTGCCCAGATACCGCTCTGCTGCATCGCCGCCGCGCCCGAGCCGAGGTTCGACACCACGTCGCCGCCGCCGTCGCCGAGCGCCTTGCGCGGAGCCACCTTGTTCTTGATCGTGTCGCCCCAGAACTGCAGCGCCTGCGCGGCGGCGGGCGAGTCGAAGGCGGCCTTGCCGTCCTTGATCGCGTTGCCGTCGCCCTGCCACAGGAACGGGTACCAGGTGAAGTTCTGGTAGTAGCCGGGCAGCGTCTCGAACATCACGCCGTACCGTTTGCTGTTGGTGAGTTTCTGCGCGACGGCGAGGGTCTGGTCCCAGGTCTTCGGCAGGTCCGCCTCGGACAGGCCGGCGCTCTCGAAAGCGGCCTCGCTGTAGTACAGCGCGAGCGGCTCGATCTCCATCGGCAGGCCGTAGACCTTGCCGTCCACGCTGCGGGCCTCGAGCAGGCCGGGCAGGTAGTCCTTCTTGGACTCCTCCGACAGCGCGGACCCGAGGTCCTGCAGGACGCCGCCGTTGTAGTAGCGCAGGAAGTCGCCGGGGCTGATCAGGAAGATGTCCGGACCCTGCCCGGACTGGAACGCGGTCTGCAGCGTGGTCCCGTTCAGGTAGTCCTTGCCGGGGATGTAGCGCAGCTTGACCTTGACGTCGTTGTTCTTGTTCCACTCCGCGACGGTGTCGACGAACCACTTGCTCTGCGGGCCTTGGTCGTCGGACGGTCCGTAGAAGTTCCAGAACGACATCTCCTTGGCGTCGCCGCCGGAGGAGTTGCCGCCGCAGGCGGACAGCAACGGGACGCCGGCCGCGGACGCGGCGAGGGCGCCGAGCCCGCCGCGCAGGACGGACCGGCGGCTGAACTGCCTGGCAGGGGACGGTGTTGCGGCCATCAGTGCTCCAGGGGGTGTCTCGAACGGTCTAGCCGTGGTGCGAGGGCAATCGATTTCTCGCAATTTACGAGTAGCCGCCATGCCGGTCAAGGGGCGGCGGGGTGCCGATGTGGTCAACTCGCCGGATTCCCGCCTGCACACAAGGGATTCGACCTGGGTGCAGACGTTGACACGTCCCGGCCCTGCTGCCTAATCTGCGGAAATCGATTTCTGAGATGAGAGGCGCTGGGATGCCAGTTGTGCCGAACCGTGCGTCCGCCCACCGCACGGCCGACGAGCTGTCCAGGGACCTGGTGGCACGGGGACTGCAAGCGGCGCGGGACGCCATCGAGACCGAGGCCGCGGCCGTGTCGGCGCTCGCCGACCGGCTGGACGGGGTCTTCCTGGAGGTCCTGACCGCGGTCGCCCGCTGCGAAGGCCACCTGGTGGTGACCGGCCTCGGCAAGTCCGGCCTCGTCGGCCGCAAGATCGCCGCGACGCTGGCGAGTACGGGGACACCGGCGACGTTCATCCACTCCGGCGACGCGTTGCACGGGGACTCCGGCGCGGTCACGGCACGCGACCTCGTCCTGGCCTTGTCGGCGTCCGGCGAGACGGCCGAGGTGTGCGCGTTCGTGCGGATGCTGCGGCAACGGGACATCCCGGTGATCGCGATGACCGGCCGCGAGGAGTCGACCCTGGCGCAGCTGGCGACGTACACGCTGGACACGATGGTGCTCCGCGAGGCAGACCCGTTGAACCTGGCGCCGACCGCGTCGACGACGGCGTCCCTCGCGATGGGCGACGCGCTGGCCTGCGCCCTTGTCGTCCTGCGGGAGTTCAGTCATCACGACTTCGCGCGCTTCCACCCGTCCGGTGCCCTGGGCAAGCGTCTGCTGGAGGACCAGGCATGACGGAGGTGTGCGTGCTCGGATCGTTCATGAAGGACCTGGTCGCGTCGGCGGAGCGGCGGCCGTTGCCGGGCGAGACGCTGCACGGCACCGGCTTCGCGGAGTTCCTCGGCGGCAAGGGCGTCAACCAGGCGATCGCGGCGGCCCGGATGGGCGCCCGGACCGCGATCGTCGGGACGATCGGCGAGGACCGGTACGGCGAGGAGTTCCTCGAACTGCTGGCGGCGAACGCGGTCGACACCTCGTGGGTCGTGCGGCACCCGTCGCTGGGGACCGGCGTGGGACTGCCGCTGGTGCTGCCCGACGGCGGCAACTCGATCATCATCGTGTCCCGTGCGAACGCGGCGATCACCGCGCCGGATGTCGAGGCCGCGCGGGAGGTGCTGACGTCGAGCAAGGTGCTGAGCGTGCAACTCGAGCTCCCGGTCGAGGCCAGCCACACCGCCCTCCGGCTCGCCTCGGCCGCAGGTGTCACGACGATCCTCACCCCGGCCCCGGTCGGCCCGGTCGACCCGACGCTGGCCGGGTACGTCGACATCCTGGTGCCGAACGAGGTGGAGGCGGCGGCGCTCACCGGGCTGGACTGCGACGACGAGTCGCAGGTGCCGATGATCGCCCGCAAGCTCGCCGAGGACTGGGATCTGCGCGCCTGCGTGGTGACGCTGGGGTCCCGGGGTGCTTACGTACTGGACCGGGCCGGCGGGTTCGAGGAACGGATCGCCGCCCACGACGTCGACACGATCGACACGGTCGGCGCCGGGGACGCGTTCTGCGGATCGCTGGCCGCGTCGCTCGCACACGGGGCCGGCCTGGTGGACGCCGTACGGCTGGCGAACGCGGCCGGTGCCCTGTCGACCACTGTGAACGGCGCCGCGGACTCGGCGCCTTCCCACGCGGCAGCGCTGGCACTGCTGGACGGCGCAACCTCCGCCTCATGAGATCCTTTCGGTCGGATCGGAGTTAGAGTGCGATCCAGACGACCATCGGATCTCCAGCGGGGAGCGGGTATGACGACGATCTACGACGTCGCGCGTAGGTCGGGCGTGTCACCGGCGACGGTGTCCCGGGTGCTGAGCGGCCGGCGGAACGTGGATCCCGAGCTGTCCGCGAAGGTCCGGGCCGCGGTCGCGGAGCTCGGCTACCGGCCGAACGGCGTCGCGCGGAACCTGCGGAAGTCGTCGACGAACCTGTGGGCCGTGGTCATCTCCGACATCGAGAACCCGTTCTTCACCTCGCTGGTCCGCGGGCTCGAGGACGTGGCGCAGACCGAGGGATACCACGTCGTGCTCTGCAACTCCGACGAGGACGCCGCGAAGGAAGCGGCGTACGCGTCGGCGGTGCTGACCGACCAGATGGCGGGGGTGGTGATCTCCCCGACGTCGACCGCCGAGGGCGTGCATCTGCTCGCCGACGCGAAGATCCCGATGGTGATGATCGACCGCCGCGTCGAGGGCGTCGAGGCCGACACCGTGCTGGTCGACAACGAGCACGGCGCCTTCGAGGGCGTCAAACACCTGATCGACGGCGGCTACCGGCGGATCGCCTGTATCACCGGGCCGCGCAAGGTCTCGACCGCGATGGACCGGCTCGCCGGGTACCGCTCGGCGTTGCGGGCGGGCGGGATCCGCTACGACAAGGACCTGGTCCGGCACGCCGACTTCCGCGAGGCCGGCGGGTACGCCGCGATGGAGAGCCTGCTCGAGCTGGCCGATCCGCCCGAGGCGCTGTTCGCCACCAACAACCTGATGACTGTTGGTGCCTTGGAGTGCTTGGCGCGCAAGGGTTTGCGGGCGCCCGACGACATCGCGATCGTCGGTTTCGACGACATCCCGTGGGCGGACCTGGTCGTGCCCAGCCTGACCACAGTCGCCCAGCCGACGTACGAGCTCGGCCGCACCGCCGGCCTGCTGCTGAAGGACCGGACCGCCTCCCCCGGCCGCCCGCCGTCCACCGTCACCCTGCGCACCGAGCTCCACATCCGAGCCACCTCCGCCCCCAAGACCTGACCCACACCGCGTCGAGTCGTGACGATCGGCGGGGAGGATCAGTGGAAGAGTTCCAGCTGGGCGAGAGTGACCGGCGTGGCGGTGGTCAGCCGGTACAGCTCGTACTCGCCCGGGTTCTCGATGGTGAAGGGGCGAAGCTGGCGAGGCCAGGTGAAGGTCTCGCCGGCTCGGGAGTCCAGGACGGTCCAGGTGGTGCCGTCCGTGGAGCCTTCCAGCTGCCAGGTGGTCGGCGCTGGGCCGGAGCCTGACGTCACGGTGTAGAGGGTCGGCGTTGCGGGCGCGGGCAGCGACCACGTGACGCTCTGGTCGACAACCGTCTCCGTGGCGGATGTGTCGTCGAAGAGCGGGTTGCCGGCGTCGACCGGGACGAGATCAACGAGCGGCACCGGGACAGCGTCGTCCTGGGTGAGTGCGGGCGGTGACTCCAGGGTCGCCCAGTCGGACGGCTCGGCTCCCAGCGTGAAGTCGAGCCGGCCGGCCGTCGTCAATGCCTCGTGGGTGATCGACGCTACGGCCAACTGCTTGCCGTCTGCCTGGACCTCTTGCACATAAGGGTGTTCGGCACCCGTCGCGGTGATCGTCAGCGGTGCGCCGCCGATCGGCGCCACGACCGTCCGCCGGAACAGCGGCGAGCCGATCGCGTACTCGGGCGCGCCGACGCGGAGCGGGTAGAGGCCGAGGGCGGCGAACAGGTACCAGGCGGACATCTCGCCGTTGTCCTCGTCGCCCGGGTACCCCTGCCCGATCTGCTCGCCGACGTACAGCCGGTCGAGGACCTCGCGGACGATCGCCTGCGTCTTGGCCGGGGCGCCGGCGTAGTTGTACATCCAGGCGATGTGGTGCGCGGGCTGGTTCGAGAAGCCGAACTGGCCCATCCGGACCGCCTGCGCCTCGAGCATCTCGTGGATGACGATCGAGTAGGTGCCCTTCTTCGTGGCGAGCTCGGGCGTCGCGAAGAACGCGTCGAGCTTGGCCTCCAGGCCGCGCCGACCGCCGTACAGGTTGGCCAGGCCGCGCGGGTCGTGGGCGACGTGGAAGGCGAAGTTCCAGCCGCAGGTCTCGGTGAAGTCGCCGCCCCACTCCTCCGGGTCGAAGCTCTCCGGGCTCTTCGCGAAGGTCCCGTCCGGCCGGCGGCCCTGGAAGAAGTCGATGTCCTGGTCGAACAGCAGCACGTAGTTGAGCGACCGGCGGCGCAGGTACTCCGCTTCGACCAGGAGCTGCGCCCGACGCTCGGGATGGACGTCGGCCAGGCGGGTGGCCATCTCGGCGAGGGCGAAATCGTTCAGGTACGCCTCGAGCGACCAGGACACGCTCTCCTCGGTGTCCGTGCTCACGTAGCCGGCGAAGAACCCGGTCTCGACGCCCTTCCGCCCGACCTCGGTCGCCTCCGGCGCGACGGTCGCGTTCCGCAGGCCGGCGTCGTACGTCGCCAGCGGGTCCGGCAACGCCACGCCCTTGAGGTACGCGTCCGCGAAGGACACGTCGGAGCTCGTCCCGGTCATGCAGTCCGCGTAGCCCGGCGACGACCAGCGGGCGATCCAGCCGCCGTCGCGGTACTGCTGCACGAACCCGTCCACCAGCTCGGCGGCCAGGGCCGGGTAGAAGAACGCGTACGCCGGCCAGGCGGTCCGGTACGTGTCCCAGAACCCGCTGTTCACGTACATCTTGCCGGGCCTGACCACTGCGTTCGTGACCTGGTCAGTGGCCTCGCCCTCGGTGGGCAGGACCGGGCTCGCGTACCGATGGTCCGGGTTCTCCGCGCTCGCCACGTTCTCGAAGTGCGAGTTCGGATAGAGGTTGAGGCGGTAGAGGTTGCCGTACACGGTCAGCAGCTGCGGCGGCGTCGCGCCCTCGGGGCGGATCACCTGCAGCCGCTCGTTCCAGATCGCGTTGGCGGCGGCCTGGATCTCCTCGAACGAGCGGCCTTCGAGTTCGAGCTCCAGGTTGTGCCGGGCCTGATCGACCCCGATGAACGACGTCGCGATCCGCAACGTCACCTCGGAGGCGTCGAAGCTCGCGGCGCGGGCGTTGTCGCGGCCGCCCGACGTGGCGCCGAAGGCCGTCGGCGCACTCGAGAACACGCCGTAGCAGAACATCCGGGTGCGGCCGAACTCCGAGCCGTTCTCGACCCAGCCGGTGACGGCGTTCCCGTCGTACGCGAAGGCACCGTGCTCGTCGATGGTGTCGAAGACCAGGTGCCGTCCGGGCGCGCCGGCCGGGAACGTGAAGCGGAAGATCGCGCCGTGGTCGGTCGGGGCGAGCTCCGCGCGGACGCCGTTCGCGAGCGCGACCGCGTACAGGTCGGGGCGGGCGGTCTCGTCGTCGTGGCTGAACGCGGCGGCGCGCTCGGCCGGATCGCCCAGCGGCTCGGCGGCGGCGACCGGCATGATCGTCAGCTGATCGCGGTCGCCCATCCACGGGCTCGGCTGGTGCGAGAACGTGAGCCCCTGCAGCTCGGGGCGGTTGTCCGCGTTGTTGGCCCGCTGGTACTCGTACGGCCAGCGGTGCGTCGAGGCGTTAGTGACCGGGGTGAGGAAGTTGAACCCGTTCGGCCAGGCGGTGATCGGGAGCGTGTTGCCGCGGGAGAAGTCGTGGCTGGCGTTGGTCCCGCGCCGGGTGTCGACGTACGCCGCGAGGTCCGAGCCGTCGGGCTCCGCCGGCGCCGGGCCGATCTCGACGTCGTCGATCCAGCCCGCGAACTCGTGCCCGGCCTGCGGCGCGTCGACCACGAGCAGCACCTGCGCGATCGTCCGGCCGGCGGCCGCGGTCAGGTCGACCTGTACGTCGTTCCACTGGTCGGCGTACAGGATCTTCGCCGCGCCCTGGCTCGCCGCGTCGGCCGCCTTCCCGTACTGGTCCCGGGCGCCGTCCAGCCGGGTCCCGTCGGCGAACATCAGTTCGACGGCCGCGTACGTCGCGGCGTACGTCAGCCCCGCGTCCAGCTCCGGGTAGATCTTGTACCGCAAGCGGTCCCCCGCGGCGACCACTCCCCCGGCGCCCGGCAGCTCGGCCTCCTGCCGCCCGCCGCTCGTCCCGGAGTACCGCGTCCCGTCCACCGCACTGAACCCCGCCCGCGGGCTGGTCGGTCCACCTGGTCCACCACCGGTCTCGATCATCACGCCGCAATCCTACGAATCAGTGCGGCGGCTCCGGAGGGATGTTTCCATCGTGGACCCAGGCCACGTAGTCGCGAGCGGTTTCGGCGGCTGGGCGGAGGGTGAGCCCGGCCGCGCGGGCCCGGGTGTTGGTCAGCTGGAAGGTGCCGTCGTTGGAGCCGTCGTGCGGGAGATGGAAGCGGTCCACGGCGGGTGACCAGTCGACCGGCTTCGGGTCGGGTACGACGGACTGCCAGACGGCGGCCAGGTCCGCGAGCGTGTGGGTCGGGCCGACCGCGTTGAACGGGCCCGGCACGCGGCGCGTCGTGAGGTGCAGCAGGAAGGCGGCGAGGTCGCGGGCGTCGATGTACTGGACCGGCTGGCCGGGGCGGGCGGAACATTCCATCGGGAGGCCGTGCGCCAGCGCCCAGCCCCAGTTGCCGAAGTCCGGGTTGTAGGGGCCGACGACGAAGCCGGAGCGGACGGCGGCGGCGCGGTCGCCGAAGGTGGCGGTGAGCAACGATTCGTTGCGGACCTTCGACGGGCCGTAGAGGTCCATCGTGAAATGGTCCTCGGGGGCGCCGTCCGGCCACGGCAGCAGCGGCGCGGTCTCGGTCATCCCGGGGGTGATCCGGTCGGCGTACACCGCGATAGAGGACATGTAGGTGTAGTGCTCGCAGCGGTCACGGAGGACGGCCGCGGTCAGAGCGACGTCGCGGACCAGGAAGCCGGACATGTCGATCACGCCGTCCCACTCGCCGGTCGCCAGGGCCTCGGGCGCGGCGCGGTCGCCCACGATCCGGCGGACCGACGGGAACAGTGCGGGATTCGTCCGGCCGCGGTTGAACAGTGTCACCTCGTGGCCGTCCGCGAGCGCGGCCTCGACGACGTGCCGCCCGAGGTTCTTCGTGCCGCCGAGGACGAGAAGCCTCACGACAGCTGCTCCACCAGATCCGCCAGCTCGGCCAGCAGCGGATCGATCCAGCCCTCCGACTCCGGGATCGTCCGCACCCCCTCCTCGACCACGAACGTCAGCGCGAGCAGGCAGAAGCAGGCGCCGCCGACGAGCAGCTGCCGATCGACCAGGAACGAGTCCTCCCCGGCGGCCTCGACGTACCGCGCCACGATCGGCCCGCGCTCGTAGCCGAAGGCAACGGCATCGCGGACCAGCGTGTAGAGGTCGCTCAGGTGCGGGGCGACGTACGCCAGCGGCCAGTCGACCGCGGTCCACCGGGTCCCGTCGGTGACGAGGTTCTTCGGTACGAAGTCGCCGTGCACGACACTCAACGATGCCTGCCGGTGCAGCGCCGCCAGCGCCTCGGTCAGCGGCGCGATGTCGAACGAGACCCGGCCGATCCGGCCGGCCAGCTCCTTCACACGCTCCGGCGGGAAACCGCTCGGCCCCGGCACCGCCCGGCCGCGGATCCCGGCGAGCAGGTCGGCGGCGGCGAGGAACCCGTCCGCGGTCGGCTCCTGCTCCAGCGTCACCCGGCCGACGTCCTCGAGCACGATCACGCCGTCACCGCCGTACAGCAGGCGGGGCGCCGGCAGCTCCAGCGGTACGACGAACCGCTCGTACGCCGCGTCCTCGCCGAACTGCGTGTCGGTCCCGTGCTTCACGATCACGCTGCGCAGACCGTACGACAGCCGCCGCACCTCGGACGAGCCCCACTGCCGCAACAGCTCGCCGTGCACCGCGTCCTCCGCCGGAGCACCCAGAGCCTCCAGAACCACCCGTCCCGGAACCCACGCAGGAAGCATCCGAAAAGTAGACCACGCGTCGTCGTCCGGCGCTGCCGAATTAGGGTGTGGGTATGACGGAGAACGCCACGCACGCCTGGGGCTTCGGCCTCGCCACCGTTACGACCGCCGGGGACGTCCTCGACGTCTGGTACCCGGCGCCCGCGCTCGGGACGCGGCCGGACGACGCCAAGGCGCCGGCCGAGCTGGTCGCGGCGGAGGGCAACGACGAACTCCGCCAGGTCCGGCGTGCGGTGGTGGCGACCGAGATCGCCCTGGCCGACGCCCCGAGCGGTACGGCGGACGCGTACCTGCGGCTGCACCTACTGAGCCACCGGCTCGTCCGCCCGCACGGCGTGAACCTGGACGGCGTCTTCGGCGCCCTGCCGAACAACGCGTGGACGTCGCTCGGCCCGGTCCCGGTCGACGAGATCGAGAGCGTCCGGCTGCGCGCCCGTGCGGCGGGCAAGCACCTGAGCGTCACGAGCGTGGACAAGTTCCCGCGGATGACGGACTACGTCGTACCGTCCGGGGTGCGGATCGGCGACGCGGACCGGGTCCGGCTCGGCGCGCACCTGGCCGCGGGCACGACGGTCATGCACGAAGGGTTCGTGAACTTCAACGCCGGCACGCTCGGCACGTCGATGGTCGAGGGCCGGATCGTCGCCGGCGTCGTGGTCGACGACGGCAGCGACATCGGCGCGGGCGCGTCGATCATGGGCACGCTGTCCGGCGGCGGCAAGCAGGTGATCTCGATCGGCAAGCGCTGCCTGCTCGGCGCGAACGGCGGCACCGGCATCTCGCTCGGCGACGACTGCGTGGTCGAGGCGGGGCTGTACGTGACCGCGGGCACCAAGGTCACGCTCCCGGACGGCGCCGTGGTCAAGGCCCGGGAGCTGTCCGGGCAGCCCGGTCTGCTCTTCCTCCGCAACTCCGTCACCGGCGCCGTCGAGGCCCGCCCGCGCAAGGGCGAGGGCATCACGCTCAACGAGGCGCTGCACGCGAACGCCTGATCGTTCGAAAGTATGACTTCGCCAACCGGCGTGAGGCTTAGCACGTCAACCTGTCCGTGGGACAGGAACCTGTCACCCGCCCTTGGACGTTGGGAGCGGTATGGCGGTGAAGCGTGGTGCCCTGGTGGCCGTGGGGGCCATTGGCGTGCTCAGCCTCGTGGTGGGCGTCGGGATCGCCTGGCTCGGCGGTAAGCACGTCGGCAAGCTGCTGCCGCCGACCGAGGAGTGCACTGCCACGGTCAACGGGCAGATGGTCGTGGTGGACTTCGAACAGGCCGAGTCCGCGGCGATCATCGCGGGCATCGCCGTCCGCCGCGGGCTGCCGGCGCGGGCGGCGACGATCGCCCTCGCCACGGCGTACCAGGAGTCCGGCCTGCGCAACCTCGGCCACGGTGACCGGGACTCGCTCGGCCTGTTCCAGCAGCGGCCGTCACAGGGCTGGGGTACGGCGCAGCAGGTCCAGGACCCGTACTACGCGAGCGGCAAGTTCTACGACGCGCTCGTGAAGATCAAGAACTACCAGAAGCTCGCGATCACGGTCGCCGCCGACAAGGTGCAGCGCAGCGCGTTCCCGAACGCGTACGCCGACCACGAGGCGGACGCCCGGGTGCTGGCGTCGGCGCTGACCGGGCAGTCGAAGAGCGTCTTCAGCTGCACCGTGAACACCGACTCGGTGCCGGCCGAGGTGATGGGCCCCAACGGGCTGACGCCGCGCGCGGAGGCCGTCCGCAAGGACCTGGCCCGCACGTTCGGCAAGGTGTCCACCGGCGGGTACGCCGTCGGCGGGGTGCGGACCGGCCACATGGAGGGGTCGGCGCACTACGACGGGCGGGCGGTGGACGTGTTCGTCCGGCCGATCTCGGCCGCCAACACCACGAAGGGCTGGGCGATGGCGCAGTACCTGGTCGCCCGGGCGGACCTGCTGAAGATCAAGACCGTCATCTTCAGCGACAAGATCTGGACCGCGGGCGGACGCTCGGACTCCGGCTGGCGCGACTACACCCCGCCCGAGCGGTCCGGCGACCCGAAGATCCTCCGGCACCTGGACCACGTCCACGTCGACGTGCTCGAGCAATAAAAGGAGGGCGCCCCGAAGGACGCCCTACTCCGTGCAACCAACTGCTTACTCGTCGTGCTCCTGTGGCGGCAGCGCGGCGATGAACGGGTGGTCCTTGTCGATCTTGCCGAGCTTGGACGCGCCGCCGGGCGAGCCCAGGTCGTTGAAGAAGTCGACGTTCGCCGTGTAGTAGTCCTTCCACTGCTCCGGGGTGTC
The DNA here is from genome assembly GCF_040655315.1 of Kribbella sp. NPDC050459. Lineage (NCBI taxonomy): Bacteria > Bacillati > Actinomycetota > Actinomycetes > Propionibacteriales > Kribbellaceae > Kribbella > Kribbella sp. NPDC050459. The sequence continues at coordinate 407,522 of NZ_JBFAJQ010000002.1, forward strand.
GTCCTCGTAGTAGATCGCTTCTACCGGGCAGACCGGCTCGCAGGCTCCGCAGTCGACGCACTCGTCGGGGTGGATGTACAGCATCCGGTTGCCCTCGTAGATGCAGTCGACGGGGCACTCCTCGACACAAGCGAGGTCCTTCAGGTCAACACACGGCTGCGCGATGACGTAGGTCACTGCTACTCCTCCTATGGCAGGCAAGCGCAGCGCTGGACTTGGGGTGCTGCGATGCGGTGGTGCTCAGTGTCTCTGGTGTCTCTAGTATCACGGTAGTACGTCGCCCACTCTGCCAGGAGTCCGGATCGTGTCAGGCCTCAGTGCCCGTGATATCGGCCACCGTGTCGTCGTCCGGCACCGGATACCGGGCGGCCTGACCGACGTCATCGGCGTCCTGCAGGCCCGGACCCCCGAACTGGTCGCGGTCCGGCACGCCGACGGCACGGTGCACGAGATCCCGGCCGCGGACGTGACGGCCGCGAAAACGATCCCCGAGATGCCGCTCCGCCCGGTGGACGTCGACCAGCTCTTCCTGACGACCGCACTGGGCCGCCCAGCCGTCGAGACGGCGTACGTCGGTCACTGGTTGCTGCGAGCATCCTCCGGCTGGACCGGCCGCGGCAACTCGCTCCTGCCCGCGGGCGACCCCGGCCTGCCGGTCGCCGACGCGCTGTCCCGGGCCGAGGACTTCTACCGCGAGCGCCACCTGCCGCCACAGGCCCTGGTCCGCGTCGACAGCCCGCAGGACAAGGAGATCCGTGCTCTCGGCTGGGTCGACGCACGCCCGGAGCAGTCCGACGTACTCGTCATGCACACCACGCTGGACCACGTGAACGGGCTTCCCGGGTACGACGTCCAGCTGGCCGAGCAGCCGGACGACGCGTGGTACGCGGCTGCTTTCGAGGGCCCGGTGCCGGACGTGGCGCCGAAGGTCCTCGAAGGGGCGCCGAAGGCGATGTTCGCGGCGGTCGTCGTGGACGGGGTCATGGCCGCGGTCGGGCGGGGCTCGATGACTGGGCATTGGCTGGGTGTGGACGCGATCCGGGTGGCGGACAGCTATAGGCGCCGCGGGTTGGGTACGGCGATCGTGCAGGGGCTCGCGCGCTGGGCGGGATCCCACGGCGGCCGGCGGACGTACCTCGAGGTGCTGCTGGAGAACACGCCGGCCATCACGACGTACACGCGTCTCGGCTACCACGAGGCGTACAGGTACCGCTATCTGACCAGCCGGTGAGCCGCGGCCGCGCCGACCAGCGTCAGCACGAGAAACCCCGCTAGAACGACCGCCAAGGCCCCTCTAGGGTCGTCAGAGAGTGCAGCATAGGTCGAACCAGCCAGCGCCACGCCAAGCGCTCCAGACAGCTGTGCGTTGGTGGCGACGACACCCGACAGGTCAGCCGCGTACTGCGCCGGCAGGCTGGACGTGATGGCACCGATCAGTGTGTTGGCACTGATACCGAGCCCCAGCCCGCCGACGCCGAGCAGAGCGAACAGAAGCGGGCCGCTGCGACCGCCGAGCAGCAGATAGGCCAGGACGCTCAGGTAGCCGGCTCCCAGCACCAGACAGCCCACGACGGGCATCCAGTGCGCTCCCCTGCGCAGCCTGGGGATGACAGGTCCCGCCAGACCGAACGCAGCCACCCAGACGACCATGGCGAAGCCCGAGTACGCAGGGCCCTTGTGCAGGCCGTCCTGGAGGTACAACGCCAGGACGAACAGCAACGCGAAGTACGTCCCGCTGGTGCAGCCGTGGGCGAGCAGACCGGCGCGGACCGCCGGGTTCCGGATCACTTGGCGCGCTACGAGCGGGCGGCCGCCGCGGGCGGCTGTGCGGCGTTCGCCGTACTCGAAGAGCGCCAGCGACGGGACGCTGAGCAGGAGGCAGACCCAGGACCAGGCAGGCCAGCCGCGTTCGGAGCCGAGCAGGAGCGGCAGGACGACGAGCAGAACCGTTGTGGACAAGGCGAGTACGCCGCCGAGGTCCAACCGGTCGCGGTGGCCCGGCGGATCGGCCGGGAGCAGACGACGGCCGGCGACCGCGAGCGCGATGCCGATCGGGACGTTGACCAGGAAGATCGGCCGCCAGCCGGTGCCGAACAGATCGGCCGCGATCAGGACGCCGCCGAGCAGCTGGCCGGCGACGGCGCCACCGGAGAGCGCGATCGAGAAGTAGCCGAGGGCCTTCAGACGGTCACGTCCCTCGAAGTGCAGCTGGATGCCGCTCAGGACCTGCGGAACCATCAGCGCGGCGCCTGCCCCCTGGACGAACCGTGCGACCACCAGCGCGCCGATCCCGGGCGCGAGACCGCAGGCGAGCGAGGCAGCGGTGAACACCGCGAGTCCCAGCAGGAACGTCCTGCGGTAACCGAGCGACGCCCCGAGGCGGGCGCCGGTGATCAGCAGAACGGCGAACGCGACGACGTACCCGGAGACGACCAGGCCGACCGCCCCCGGGGACGCCCGCAGGTCGGTCCCGATCGAGGGCCCCGCGATGTTGGCCACCGCGGTGTCGATGTTGGCCATGAACTGACCGATGAGCAGAACAGCGAGAACCGCACCGCGGTTACGAGTGAGCAGCACGCCGATGGAACGTTGCGAGGGTGCCGAGATGTGAGGGAGCTACGCTGCTCTGCCATGGCGGATCACGTGGTGGAGCGGCCGGAGTACGCCGGGGACTTCGAGGGGACCGTGCGGGTGGAGTACACGCCGCACCCGGACGACGGGGTGGCGGATCCCGGCGAGGTCGTCTGGACCTGGGTGCCGTTCGAGGAGGACCACAGCCGCGGGAAGGACCGCCCGGTGCTCGTCGTCGGCTGGGACGAGCCCTACCTGCTGGCGCTGATCCTGACCAGCAAGGACCACGACCGCGACGCCGCCGACGAGGCGCGCTGGGGCCGGGTCTGGCTGGACATCGGCAGCGGCGCCTGGGACAACGAGCACCGGCCCAGTGAGGTCCGCCTGGACCGCGTCCTGCGCATCGACCCGCAGCAGGTCCGCCGCGAGGGCGCGGTCATCGACGAGAGCGTCTTCGACGAGGTCGCGGCCGGACTGCACAACCTGCACCGCGGCTGACCGGCCGGCTGATCCGTCAGCTGGCCGGGGGCGTGGTGTTCGTCGCGCTCGACGGCTTCCGGCCGGGCGGCGGGGTGATTCCACCCGGCGGCGGTGTGACCACGGTGCCCGGCTTCGGACCGCAGCGGATGTCGTCGGCGGCGTTGTACTTCGTAGTGAACGACTCGGTCTTCTGCCGGACGCCGTTCTTCGCGAAGTACCGGTAGATAGTGATGTCGAAGCCCGCGGTCGGCGCCTGCGGCTCACACTTGGCGGCCGTGTTGTAGACGACGCTCGGCTGCCGGACGTTCGTCTTCGCCGACTGCCCGGCGGTGACGTCGACGAACTTCGTGCCCCAGATGATCACCCGGATGCTGCCCTTGCTGCCCGGGGTCGACGCCTTGAAGATCGTCTGCACCAGCAGGCCGTGCCCGGAGTCGTTCTGGAACCTCAGGTCCACCGACGGCCACGCCACGGTCGCCTCCCGGCCGACCGGGTAGCGGCTGATGTAGACGCTGTGCGCCTTGTGCTCGAGGATCTTCACGCCGGCGAAGAACGCGGCGTTGAAGGTCGTGGTCGCCGACTGCGAGACACCGCCGCCGAAGTCCTTCTCGAACTTCCCGCCGCTGATGATGTACCCCTCGGCGAACCCGTTCTCCTTGGTCCGCTCGCCGACGATCTTGTTCAGGCTGAAGATCTCGTTCGGCTTCAGCAGCGTCCCGTTGATCTTCGCCGCCGCGGTCCCGATGTTGGTGTTGCGGTACGGCGCGTGCGGGAACTCGGTCTTGAAGTCGCCGATGTTCTGCGTGATCCCGAGCGCGGTCGCCTGCTCGGTGGTGAACTTCGCCTTGGTCGCCGTCAGCGGTACGGCGGCGCGCCGCTCGCCGGTCGGCTTCGGCAGGATCGTCAGGATCGCCGCGCCGACCTTCGCCCGGTCCACCACCATGCCGTCGACCGCCGGGACCACCTTCGGGCCGGCGCCGGCGACCTGCACCGTCGCGTCCTTCGGCAGCGTCTCCAGCGCCTTGAACCGCTCCTGGAACAGCGGCTCCAGCGCCTTCGTGCTCAGCGCCGGGATGACCTTGCCCTCCTGCACGCTGACGGCCAGCGCCGGGGCCAGCTCGGCCGGCTCCAGCTCGACCGACTTCGACCCGACGGTCAGCCGGATCGGGCCCGACATCGCCGGCTCGGCGAACTCCGTCATCGCCTTCTCGATCGCCTCGGGCGCGGCCTGCGGCTTGGTCACCTCGACCGGCAGGTCCTTCGGGGCGCCGTCCGCGGGGTACGCCGCGAACACCGCGCCGGCCGCCTTCGCGGTGTCGAGCTGCAGCCCGTCGGCCGGCTCGTGCTTGACCGGCTTGGTGCCCTTGAACGTGATCGTGCCCTCGGTGGCCTTGCGGTTCACCTGGCCGGCCAGCTTGTCGACGGCCGCCTTCAGCTTGGCGTCGTCCTTGGTGACGACCGGCTCGACCGCGTCGCCACCGGTCAGCGCGTGCCAGATCCGGCCCGGGGCGAGGCTGCGGCCCGCGCCCGCGGCGGAGACGGTCTTGTCGACGTCCACGGTGAGTCCGGCGTCGGCCGGCGCCACCTGGAACGTCGACCCGCCCGCCGTCAGCGCGATCGGGGCGGCCGCGCGGTCCTGGAGACCAGCGGTCAGCTTGGCCTTCGCGTCCTTCTCGGAGAGCCCGCCGATCGGGATCCCGAGCACGGTGGTGTCACCCGGAATCTTGTCCCCGGCGAACGCGAACGCCGCGCCGTACCCCACGACGACTACACCGAGCCCGGCGGCGGCGATGATCCCCGCGAGCTGTTTTCTCCCCACCGGACAGAGTCCTCCTGCTCGAGCCTTGGTCAGGGCACAAGCGCACATCCTACGGGACGTTGCGGACCCTCCCGACCGTCGGGGCTGCCCCGCGATGCCCCGGGGGTAACGGTCAGTTTCCGGGCAGTTCCCGGTAGTGACTGGAGTGGTAGATCAGCGCGCTCGGGTCGCCCGGATCGCCCGATCCCAGACTCAGCACCTCACCCACCACGATCGTGTGATCTCCCCCGTCGTACGTCGCCCAGGTGCGGCACTCGAGCCACGACAGGGCGCCGTCGACGGTCGGGCAGCCCGTCTTCGGGCCGGCCGTCGTCCCGATGCCGTCGAACTGGCTGTACAGATCCCGCCCGGACCGCGCGAACCGGTCCGCGATCGGTCGCTGCCCCCCGGACAGCACCGACACCGCCCAGTAGCCGCAGTCCAGCACGGCCGCGTGCATCCGGACGGCCTTGTCGACGCAGACCAGCACCAGCGGCGGATCGAGCGAGACCGAGGTGAACGCGTTCGCGGTCATCGCGTGCGCGACACCGTCCTGGAGCGTGCTCATGATCGTGATCCCCGTCGCGAACTGCCCCAGGGCAGCCCGGAAGTCCGCAGGCGGGACACTCCCACTCGACTCGGAAGACGACACCTCAGCAGGTTATGCCCGGACCCGGGTTGATACCTCAACCCGGCGTGTGGGACCGATCACGCCACCCGCATCGTTACCGCCGCCCGGGGTACCGGACCATCGATGGTTGGTGACCGGGATCGCCGGCCGCTCGTGCTCAGGCGCGAGCGGCCGGCTGGATCTCCGAGTGCTGCCGGTCCGGCTCAGAGGCCGGCGAAGAGATCGTGTTCGAGGCCGTCGGGGGCCGGGGCGGCGGTGCCCTTGACCAAGCGGTACGGCTCGGAGCTCCAGATCTGGTTGCCGAGGTTGTTGGACAGGGCGAAGAACGGGCCGTCGACGGTGATCTGGGTGGCGTGCGCCTTCATCGCGTTCATCTTCCGGTCGATGAACTCCTCGCCCTCGATCACGCAGTCGATCAGCCGGTCCGGCGTGACGAACGGACCGAGCGGGCCCTCGGGGTCCATGCCCTCGAACGTGGTGGTGTCGCCGGACTCGCGCAGCAGCCGGAGCTGTTGGCGCATCCGCGACTCGGCCATCGCCGTCCAGTAGATCTTCGGGATCTCCCACGCCGGTCCGAGGTCCTCACGGTACGACCGGGCGGCGGCCAGGTCGGCGGCGTACGTCGCCACCCGGTGGGCCTTGATGTGGTCCGGGTGGCCGTAGTTGCCGTACTGGTCGTAGGTGACCAGGACCTGCGGGCGGACCTCGCGGATGATCGGGACCAGGTCGTCTGCCGCGCTCAGCAGGTCGGCCTGCCAGAAACTGTCCTTGCGGGTCTCCGGCGGGACGTCCGCGTTGCCCGCGTCGTTGTAGATCATCCCGGTGTCGCGGTACTTGCCCGGGCCGCCGAGGAAGCGGTGGTCGGTGACACCGAGCTCGGCCATCGCGTCCGCGAGCTCACCGATCCGGTGCTCGCCGAGGCCGTCAGTCTGATCGGCGGCCAGGTGCGACAGCTCGGGGACGAGGACCTCGCCCTCCTCGCCGAGGGTGCAGGTGACCAGGGTGACGTGGGCTCCCTCGGCGACATAGCGCGCCATCGTCACACCGTTGTTGATGGTTTCGTCGTCCGGGTGGGCGTGCACCAGCAGCAGCCGGCGCTCAGCAAGCTCAACCATGCCGAAAGCCTACGTCGGGCGGCGGACAGTTCGGGATAAGGAATTTTCCCGACACCGGTCAGCCGAAGCGCCGGACCAGCAGGCACCCGGCCTGGAACCGTGACTTGGCGCCGAGGCCGGCGATCAGCGCGCTGATCTCGGACCGGATGGTGCGCAGCGACAGGCCCAGCTCGTGCGCGATCGCCGCGTCCTTGGCTCCGGTCGCCATCATCCGGCCGATCGTCACCTGGCGGCTGGTCAGCTCGTTGACCGCGGACGGTTCCCGCCGGCGGGACCCGAGCTCGTACACCTCGCAGACGACGTCCGGCGCGAAGTCCTCTCTCCGCACCACCGGCACCGCCGGGTAGACCGACATACCCACTCCTCCCCAAGAGTCCAGGACAAGGATTCTCGTCGCCGGCCGAGAGCGGTCGCCAGGTACAACCCATACAAACGACCCATACAGTTCCGGACAGCAGGAAGGGCGGCGCCGAACGGCGCCGCCCTTCACTGTTCAATACTGTTCAATTTCGTACTGCGGGTGCCGGGGTCAGCTGACCTTCTTCACACCGATCTGCGTCAGGTCGGGAATGCCACCGGTGTTCGGGTCGGCCACGACGTTGTCGAGGTTCGAGCCGACGACGTACACGTTGAGGTCCTGGACGGTCGGCACCAGCGGCGCCGTCTTCATGATCTCGACGTACAGGTCGGACAGGTCGGTCTCGATCTTCTGCTTGTCGGTCTGCGACGTGATCTGACCCATCTTGTCCCAGCCGGCCTGGCTGCGCGCGTAGTTGTTCTGCGCGGCCTTGCCCGCGGCGGTCGTGTCAGGTCCGAAGACCGACGGCACGATCGTCGTGAGGCTCGCCCAGTCGTAGCACCAGCCAGCGGTGATCAGGTCGGTCGCCGCGGAGTCCTGCTGCTGGGTCGAGTAGTAGTTGTCACCCGGGATCTTCTGGATCTCGACGTTGATCCCGACAGCCTTCCAGGAAGCCTGCGCGGCCTCGGCGGCCTTCACGGCCAGACCGGAGTCCGCGGTGCCCAGGACGAGCTTCTCGCCCTTGTAACCCGCCTCGGTCAGCAGCTGCTTGGCCTTGGCCGGGTCACCCTGCTCCGGAGCCTTGAAGTTCTCCTCCGGCTTGTAGCCCTCCATGTCCTGCGGAATGATCGAGTCGACCACCTTGGCGAGCCGCTCGCCACCACGGCCGTCGCGGTAGCTGGTCCGGTCCAGGCCGTAGTACAGGGCCTCGCGCAGCTTCTGGTTCTTCAGCAGCGGCTTCTGCTCGTTGAACGCGATGTAGCGGCGGCAGATGTCGGTGCCCTCGACGACCCGGTCCTTGACGTTGGCCTGGTTCGTCTTGGCGATGTTCTCCGGCTGCACACCGGCGAAGCTCAGCGAGCTCTGGTCGGCCGCGCCGTTCGCGATCAGTCGCTGGTCGACGGTCGCCTCGGCGTCACCGAACTTGAAGATGAACTTGTCCGGACGTGCGTCGCGCAGCGGGTCGGTCTTCTGGTCCCACTGGTCGTTGCGGACCAGCACCAACTGCTTCTTGCGGGTGTACGTCTCGATCTTGTACGGGCCGCTCGACACCGGGTGGTTGTCGTACTGCGTCTTGGTGTCCTTGGCCTTCGGGACCGGCGAGAAGACCTTCATGCTCGCCGTGCCGTCGAAGGAGGCGACCGGGCGGTTCAGCTTGAAGATGATCGTCTTCTCGTCCGGCACCTCGATGGCGGTGCAGCCCTTGCCGTTGTTGTTGTTCGCCACGTACGGGCCTTTGTAGCCCTTGCAGTCGAGGTACTCGTGCGCGTACGGCGCACCCTCGGCCATGTCGGCGGCGAACGACCGCTCGGCGTTGTACTTGATGTCAGCGGCAACGATCGGCGTGCCGTCCTCGTACTTGATGCCGTCCTTCAGCTTGAAGGTCCAGGTCTTGAAGTCGGGGCTGGACTCGTAGCTGTCGGCGAGGTCCTTCTCGAGGATGATCTTCTTCGCCTTGGCGTCGTACCGGTAGTCCGTCAGGGTCCGGGTGATCAGCTTGCCGATCATGCCGGAGTCGGTGACGAAGTTCCGCGCCGGGTCGAGGTGCTCCACGTCGTTGACGTGGTAGACGGTAACGGTGCCCCCCTTGGCACCGGCCGAGGCCTGCCCGCTCGGCGTATTGCTTTCTCCCCCGCCGCAGGCAACCGCGGTCAGGCTCAGACCGAACCCCACGGCGATTGCCACTCCGGTTCGTTTGAGGTGATCCATGGCCAGTGTTTCCTTCCTTGTGTTGACACTTGTCGCCGGGTCACGGCGGCATGAAGAAAGAGATCTACGTCATGTGGCGGTCATCAACTCACGTGTTCACAAACAGCGCAATGCAGATTCGCCCGCTTGACCAGATCGTGATCCCTTCAATGCCGTTGGTACACCGGAGCGAAGCTCTGTGTAGTCGTCAGACCACGTCCCGTTCCTCCGGGAAGTGGCACGCCGCTTGATGGCCCGGGGCGCCGATCTGGACCAGCGGCGGTTCTTCCGCGGCGCAGATCTCCTGCGCCTTCCAGCACCTGGTGCGGAAGCGGCACCCCGAGGGCGGGTTCAGTGGGCTCGGCACGTCGCCGGTCAGCCGGATCCGCTCGCGCCGCTCCTCGGCATCCGGATCGGCCTCCGGGACCGCGGACAGCAACGCGTGCGTGTACGGGTGCCGGGCGTGGTTGTAGAGCTCGTCCCGGTCGGCGGTCTCGACCACCTTGCCCAGGTACATCACCGCGACCCGGTCGGAGATGTGCCGGATCACCGACAGGTCGTGCGCGATGAACAGGTAGGCCAGGCCGAACTCGTTCTGCAGATCCTCCAGCAGGTTCACGATCTGGGCCTGGATCGACACGTCGAGCGCCGACACCGGCTCGTCGCAGACGATCAGCTTCGGGCGCAGCGCGAGCGCCCGCGCGACGCCGATCCGTTGCCGCTGGCCACCGGAGAACTCGTGCGGGTACCGGTTGTAGTGCTCGGGATTCAGCCCGACCGTCTCCATCAGCGCCTGGACGGCCTTCTTCGTGCCGCCGTCGGGCTTGGCGCCCTGGATGTCGAACGGCGCCGAGATGATCGTGCCGACCGTCTGCCGCGGGTTCAGCGACGAGAACGGGTCCTGGAAGATCATCTGGACGTCGCGCCGGAACGGCCGCATCTTCATCCGGTTCAGGTGCGTGATGTCCGAGCCCAGGAACGAGATCGATCCGCCGGTGGGCTCGTCCAGCCGGGTCACCAGCCGGCCCGTGGTGGTCTTCCCGCAGCCGGACTCACCGACCACCCCGAGCGTCTCGCCGGCGTGGATGCTGAGGTCGACACCGTCGACCGCCTTCACCGCGCCGGTCTGCTTCTGGAAGATGATCCCCCGGGTGACCGGGAAGTAGCGTTGCAGTCCGCGGGTCTCGAGCAGCAGCTCGCCGCGTGCGGATTCCTTGCCGGCCGTGTGCTCGGCTGCTGACGTCGTACTCACCGGCACTCCTCGGCCATCACAGGTTCGGCTTGATCTGCTCGGTGAACAGCTTGCGGCGCTGCTCGGACCGGATGTGGCACCGCACCAGGTGCGGCTCCTGGCCGATCTGCAACAGCTCGGGCAGTTCGGTGGCGCAGTCCGCGCCCTCGACGTGGCTCTGGTAGTCGCAACGCGGCTGGAACGGGCATCCCTTGGGCAGGTTGATCAGCGACGGCGGCGTACCCCGGATCGACTTGAGCCGGCCGTCGCCGGAGCGGTGCACTCGCGGGATCGAACCGAGCAGACCCCACGTGTACGGCATCTCGGGCCGGTAGAAGATGTCCCGGACGGCACCCGTCTCGACCACCCGGCCGCCGTACATCACAACCACGTTCTCGGTCATCTTGGCCACCACGCCGAGGTCGTGGGTGATCAGGATGATCGCGGAGTTGAACTCCTTCTGCAGATCCTGCATCAGGTCGAGGATCTGGGCCTGGACGGTGACGTCGAGTGCGGTGGTCGGCTCGTCCGCGATCAGCAGCGCCGGGTCGCACATCAGCGCCATCGCGATCATCGCGCGCTGCCGCATACCGCCGGAGAACTGGTGCGGGTAGTCGTAGAAGCGCTTGTCCGGCGCCGGGATGCCGACCCGGTCGAGCAGGTCGATCGCGCGCTTCTTGGCCACCGCCTTCGGCGCGTCGTTGTGCACCAGGTAGGCCTCGGTGAGCTGGTCACCGACCCGGTAGAACGGGTGCATCGCCGACAACGGGTCCTGGAAGATCATCGCGACCTGCTGGCCGCGCAGCGTCCGCATCTCGGCCACGGACATCCCGACCAGCTCCGCGCCGTCCAGCCAGATCTCGCCGGTCACCTGCGCCCGGCTGCCCTTGTGCAGACCCATGATCGCCAGGCTCGACACACTCTTGCCGGAGCCGGACTCGCCGACGATGCCGAGCGTCTTGCCGCGCTCCAAGGTGAAGCTCAGCCCGTTGACGGCCTTCACCAGGCCGTCGTCGGTCGGGAAGTGCACCTGCAGGTCCTTGACCTCCAGGAACGGCTTCCCCGAGCGCGCCTCCGCGGGCGTCGCACTGGTCACGGATTCGGTCACCACGCCACCTTCCTCAGGCCAGCCGCACGCGCGGGTCGATGACGGCGTACAGGACGTCGACGATGATGTTCGCGACCACCACGAAGATCGCCGCGAACAGCACCACGCCCATGATCGCGGGCAGGTCGTTGCTGAGCACCGAGTCGATCGAGAACTTGCCGAGTCCGGTGATGCTGAAGATCTGCTCGGTGATCACCGCGCCGCCCAGCAGGCCGCCGACGTCCAGGCCGAAGATGGTCACGATCGGCGTCAGCGCGGACCGCAGCCCGTGCTTGAAGACCACCGTCCGTTCGTCCAGGCCCTTCGCCCGGGCGGTACGGATGTAGTCCTCGTTCATCGTGTCGATCATGTTCGCCCTGGTCAGCCGGGTGTACAGCGCCGCGTAGACCAGCGCGAGCGTCATCCAGGGCAGGATGTAGAACTGCGCCCACTTCACCGGACCGACGCTGAACAAGGCGGCGTTCGCGGTGTCCGGGAACGGGATCCATTCCAGCTTGACGATGAACAGGAACAGCAGCAGGTAGCCGAACACGATCGTCGGGAACGACACCCCGAACAACGCCAGGCCGACGCTGAACTTGTCGATGAACTTGCCCTTGCGCAGCGCCGCTATCAGTCCGAGCAGGACGCCGGCCACCAGCCAGAGGATCGCGGCCCCGAGGGCCAGCCACAGCGTCGACGGGAACGCGTCCTTGATCGAGTTCCAGACCGGGATGCCGTTCTGGTACGACTCCCCGAAGCACGGCCACGGGCAGTTGCGCTCGTTACCCTCCGAGCCGATCATGCGGCCCCCGGGGCTCACCAGGCCTTGCATGTACTGCCCGTACTGCACGATCAGCGGCTTGTCGAAGCCGTACGTCGCGTTGACCTGGGCGACCGTCTCCGCGTTGCAGTTCTTGCCGCAGATCAGCAGCGCGGGATTGGCCGGCGTGGCCCAGAACAGGAAGAACGTGATCGCGCTGATCACGATCAGCACGAACACCGCCTGGATCAGGCGGCGGATGATGTAACGGCCCACCGGTCAGCTCCTTCCGGCGCGCGGGTCGAGGGCGTCCCGGACCGAGTCGCCGAGCAGGTTGAATGCCAGCACGGTGATGAACAGCGCCATCCCCGGGAAGAACAGGTACAACGGGTTGCTCTCGATCCAGGCGGACGCGTCGGCGATCATCCGGCCCCAGGACGCGGTCGGCTCCTTGATGCCGACACCCAGGAAGGACAGCGCCGCCTCGGCCGTGATGTTGGTCGGCAGCAGCAGCGTCGTGTAGACGAGCAGCGTCGGCAGCAGGTTCGGCAGCACCTGGCGGAAGATCACGTAGTTCGACCCGGCGCCGAGCGAACGGGCCGCCTCGACGAACTCCCGTTCACGCAGCGAGAGCGTCTGACCACGCACGATCCGGGCCAGATAGGCCCAGCCGAAGAACCCGAGGACGAACATCAGCACGCCCATCCGGAGTGTGTTGTTGTCCTCGATACCGAACAGGTCCTGGGCCCGCGACGCGACCACCGGCGTCAGCGCCATCACGAACAGCAGCGACGGGAAGCTCAGCATGATGTCCATCAACCGGCTGAGCAGCGTGTCGATCCAGCCGCCGAAGTACCCCGACACCATCCCGATCACCGTGCCGAGCACGACCGCGATGATGGTGCCGCCGAGCGCCACGAGCAGCGAGACCCGGGTCCCGTAGACCAGCCGGGAGAAGATGTCCCGGCCGTTCTGCGGTTCGACGCCGAGCCAGTGCTCCGAGCTCGTACCGCTGCCCCACAGGCCGCCGATCGGGATACCGCCGTCGCGGGTGTTCAGCAACGGGTTCCCGTTGGCGTCCAGCTTGTTGAACTGATCGGGTGGGAACCCGTTCAGTTTCACGATCAGCGGCGCGAAGATCGCCACCGCGACGATCAGCAGAATCACCACCGCACTGATGATCGCGACCTTGTCACGTCGCAGCCGCGCCCAGGCGATCTGGCCCAGTGAGCGGCCTTCGATCTCCTTCGCCTCGGCAGTCTGTGCCAGAGCATCTGCCGGCAGCCCCTCATCAGGGGACTGCGTCTCCGATACCCCCAGCGTCATCGCCCGTCACCCGTCCTTCTGGTGATGCACCCCGGACTCTCCGGCCCGGCTGGCCGGGTTTCCGGGAACCCTACGTATCTCGCAGTGTGGACGCCATGGGCAGCCGAAGCTAGTCACCGAATCGTGACCGGTGTGACTTCCGCCACTCAGAGCCGGATTCGCAGTGCCCGGACGAACGGCCGGTCGGGTACCAGCCAGTCACTTTCGTCCAGTTCGTCCCGCGCGAACCAGCGCAGCTCGGCGTGCTCACGCAGGACCGGATCGCCGGCCACGACCGTCGCCAGGTACACGTGCAGGCGGTACGCCGCCGAGATGTCGACACCCGGCCCGAGGGACTCGCCGACCTTGATCTCCAGGTCCAGTTCCTCGCGGATCTCCCGGACCGCGGCCTGCTCGTCGGTCTCCCCCGGCTCGACCTTCCCGCCCGGGAACTCCCACCCGCCGTCCGGCCCCGGCCGGTACGCCGCCAGCACCCGGTCGTCCCGCACCATTGCAACTCCCACCACGATCCGCATTCAGACATGATGCTGCCGTGCCGTTGCAGAACAGGGTTCTCCCCACGCAGGACATCGTCGCGGATCCGGGACGCGGCCTCCTGATGGGCAACCGCGGCTGCCTGCACGGCGCCGATCGCCGCCTGGGAACGACCCGCTGGCGGTCGAAAGCGTGGATCTCCTGCGTCCTCGACTTCCAGGGCCGGCGTCGCGATCCGATGCCGCCCGGGCGGTGGACGGCACTGTTCTTCTTCGACGAGGCGGTCGCTCTCGCGGCCGGTCATCGGCCGTGCGCCTACTGCCGGCGCAGGGACTTCCTGCTGTACGCCGACGCCTGGGGCCGGCACCTGAGAGCTCCGGAGATGGACGCGGTCCTGCACAGCCAGCGGGTCGAGTCGCGCACCCGACGGCAGCGCACGACGACCCAGAACCTCGCCGACCTGCCCGACGGAGCCATGGTCCGGCTCGACGGTTCCCCGGCACTGGTGCTCGGCCGGCAGGTGCTGCCGTGGTCATGGGAGGGGTACGGCGAACCGCTGCGACCGGCCGGCCCGATCGAGGTCGAGACCCTCACGCCGCCGGCGAATCTTCTTGTGCTGCAGGGTGGATACGCCCCATTACTCCACCCGTCGGCACGCTCGCAACTGAGGTAAGCCTAACTGGAAACACGCCGTACCGAGGGGTCTTCCGTTGGGCGCTCGGCAGGGGCAAAGTGTGCCCATACTGACAGCTACAAAACCATTACTGGAGTCGGCATGGGTGAGGGCAACAACAGCCCAGGCAACATCGCCGCGGTCGTCCGCGCGCTCGAAGGGTTACACGCTGCCGTCGGCAAACTCAGCCAGGAGTACGGTGACACCCTCGGCATCCGCCGCCTGGTGTCCGACGTGGCCCGGTTGAGCGACGACCTCGCAGAGCTGGGCCCGCCCGACCCCAGGCACAGGCCCGGACCAGTTCCGGAGGAACTCGAGGAGATTCCCGACGTGGAGTATGACGCGTCCATGTGGACCGACGCGGAACACGAAGGCTTCGGCGCGCCTGACAGGCATGCACCCTGATGGCTACCGGAGTGAGCGCGCCAGGACGCGCGCAAATAGGTCTGAAGACCGCGAGAACGGATCGCTGGTGGCTCGCGCCGCTGCGCATCGGCGTGATCCTGCTGTTCTTCATCGTCTACGCGACGGTCCGGATCTTCATGAACAAGTGGTACTGGGTCGACGCGTACCACTACCTCACGCCGCTGTACTCGCCGTGCATCACGAGTAGCTGTGTCGAGGGTTCCAGTCACCTCGGCACCTGGTTCGGCGCCTTCCCGCGCTTCCTGCCGTTCAGCCTGATCACGTTCGTGATCCTGGCCGGCTTCCGCGGTACCTGCTACTACTACCGCAAGGCGGGCTACCGGTCGCTGTTCTTCGCGCCGGCCGCCTGCGCGGTGCCTGAGCCGCACAAGACCTACACCGGAGAGCGGAAGTTCCCGCTGGTCGCGCTGAACCTGCACCGCTACTTCTTCTACGGCGCACTGGTCTTCGGTCTGCTGAACATCTACGACGGCATCCAGGCCTTCCACGGCAAGGACGGCGGCTTCGGTATCGGCCTCGGCACCCTGATCATCTGGATCAACCTGGTGTTCCTGTGGCTCTACACGCTGTCCTGCCACGCCTGCCGGCACATCGTCGGCGGCCGGCTGAAGAACTTCTCCAAGCACCCGATGCGCTACCGGTACTGGACCTTCGTGTCCAAGCTGAACCCGAGGCACGGCACCTTCGCGATGACGTCGCTGTTCACCGTGATCCTGACCGACTTCTACATCATGGCGCTGTCGGCCGGCTGGTTCTCCGACCTGCGCATCATCAACTGAGCTCTATCTCTTGATTTGGGACTTCCTTAGACATGACTGAGCTGGAACGACACTCGTACGACGTCGTCGTGATCGGGGCCGGCGGCGCCGGCCTGCGCGCGGCGATCGAGGCCCGCGAACAGGGCAAGAAGACCGCGATCATCTGCAAGTCGCTGTTCGGCAAGGCACACACCGTGATGGCCGAGGGCGGCTGCGCCGCCGCGATGGGCAACGCGAACTCCAACGACAACTGGCAGGTCCACTACCGCGACACGATGCGCGGCGGGAAGTTCCTGAACAACTGGCGGATGGCCGAACTGCACGCGCAGGAGGCGCCCGACCGGGTCTGGGAGCTGGAGACGTACGGCGCGCTGTTCGACCGCACGCCGGACGGCCGGATCAGCCAGCGCAACTTCGGCGGCCACACCTACCCGCGGCTCGCGCACGTCGGCGACCGCACCGGCCTGGAGCTGATCCGCACGCTGCAGCAGAAGATCGTCTCGCTGCAGCAGGAGGACTTCGAGACCACCGGCGACTACGAGGCGAACCTCAAGGTGTACGCCGAGTGCACGATCACCGAGCTGCTGAAGGACGGCGACGCGATCTCCGGCGCCTTCGGCTACTGGCGGGAGTCGGGCCGGTTCGTGCTGTTCGAGGCGCCGGCCGTCGTGCTGGCGACCGGCGGCGTCGGCAAGTCCTTCAAGGTCACCTCGAACTCCTGGGAGTACACCGGTGACGGGCACGCGCTGGCGATGCGGGCCGGCGCGACGCTGATCAACATGGAGTTCATCCAGTTCCATCCGACCGGCATGGTCTGGCCGCCGTCGGTGAAGGGCATCCTGGTCACGGAGTCGGTCCGCGGTGACGGCGGCGTGCTGAAGAACTCCGAGGGCAAGCGGTTCATGTTCGAGTACGTGCCGGACGTGTTCCGGGCGCAGTACGCCGAGACCGAGGATGAGGCGGACCGCTGGTACAAGGACCCGGACAACAACCGGCGCCCGCCGGAGCTGCTGCCCCGTGACGAGGTCGCCCGCGCGATCAACTCCGAGGTCAAGGCCGGCCGCGGTACGCCGCACGGCGGCGTGTTCCTGGACGTGTCGTCGCGGCTCCCGGCCGAGGAGATCACCCGGCGGCTGCCGTCGATGCACCACCAGTTCAAGGAGCTGGCCGACGTCGACATCACCGCGGAGCCGATGGAGGTCGGCCCGACCTGCCACTACGTGATGGGCGGCGTCGAGGTCGACCCGGACACCGCGTCGTCGGTCGTACCGGGCCTGTTCGCCGCGGGTGAGGTGGCCGGCGGTATGCACGGCTCCAACCGGCTCGGCGGCAACTCGCTGTCCGACCTGCTGGTCTTCGGGCGGCGGGCCGGCATGGGCGCGGCGACGTACGTCGATCAACTGCAGGCGCGGCCGAAGATCGACGAGGCCGACGTCGACGCCGCGGCGGCCGACGCGCTCGCGCCGTTCGAGCTCGAGGGCGGCGAGAACCCGTACACGATCCACCAGGAACTGCAGCAGGCGATGAACGACCTGGTCGGCATCATCCGCAAGGAAGAGGAGATGGAGCAGGCGCTCGGCCGCCTGTCCGAGTTCCGCAGCCGGATCGCGAAGATGACGGTGGAGGGTCACCGCCAGTTCAACCCGGGCTGGCACCTCGCGCTCGACCTGCGCAACATGCTGACCGTGTCGGAGTGTGTGGCCGGGGCGGCGCTGATGCGGCAGGAGTCGCGCGGCGGTCACACCCGCGACGACTACCCGACGATGTCGGCCGAGTGGCGCAAGAAGCTGCTGGTCTGCGCGCTCGACGCCGACGGCGGCGTGAACGTAACCGAGGAGCAGCAGATCCCGATGCGCGAGGACCTGCTGGAGCTGTTCGAGGTCGACGAGCTGAAGAAGTACCTCACCGAAGAGGAGCTGCCGACAGCATGAGCTACACAGGCAAATTCCGCGTCTGGCGTGGGGACGCCGAGGGCGGCGAGCTCAAGGACTACGAGGTCGAGGTGAACGAGGGCGAGGTCGTCCTCGACGTCATCCACCGGCTGCAGGCCACCCAGACGCCGGACATGGCGGTGCGCTGGAACTGCAAGGCCGGCAAGTGCGGCTCGTGCAGCGCCGAGATCAACGGCATGCCGAAGCTGATGTGCATGTGCCGGATGAACACGTTCGCCGAGGACGAGGTCGTCACGGTCACGCCGATGCGCACCTTCCCGGTGATCCGCGACCTGGTCACCGACGTGTCGTACAACTACCAGAAGGCGCGCGAGGTGCCGGCCTTCAAGCCGCCGGCGGACCTGAAGCCCGGTGAGTACCGGATGCAGCAGGTCGATGTCGAGCGGTCGCAGGAGTTCCGCAAGTGCATCGAGTGCTTCCTGTGCCAGGACACCTGTCACGTGATCCGGGACCACGAGGAGAACAAGGAGAGCTTCTCCGGTCCGCGGTTCCTGATGCGGATCGCCGAACTGGACATGCACCCGCTCGACGCCGCCGACCGGCAGAAGGCGGCCCAGGAGCAGCACGGCCTGGGCTTCTGCAACATCACCAAGTGCTGCACCGAGGTGTGCCCCGAGCACATCAAGATCACCGACAACGCGTTGATCCCGATGAAGGAGCGCGTCGCCGACCGCAAGTACGACCCGCTGGTCTGGCTCGGCAACAAGATCCGCCGCCGCCCAGCCTGACACACCGCACTCGCGCCCCCTGGCCCCACCCCGGAGCCAGGGGGCGCGCCCGTGGTGGGGGGGTGGTTCACCCGCGCGGGGGAGCCGTGGGCGGGGCGTGGGCGCCTAGGGTTCGGGGCATGGATGTTGTGGTGCTGCGGCTGGTGAACCTGGTCGTTTTCATGATGATCTTCGTGCCGATCTCGCAGCGGCTGCTCGGCGTGCGGTTCGGGCTCGGGCGGCTGGCGGTCGGCGCGCTGATCACGCTGAGCGTCTCCGGGCCGCTGGCGATCGCGATGATCGGTACGCCGCCGTGGACCGGGTCGAACGGCGCCGCGATCGCGTTCATGGCGCTGATCGTGCTCTGCTCGATGCTCGCCGGGCTGGTGTTCCTGGTGCTCGCCGAGGCGCTGGTGCCGACCGGATCGTTGCCGCGGGCCCGCGATCTGCGGCGGGACCTGAGCGGGCGGATCGCCCGCGGCCGGCGGTACCTGCAGATCCTCCGGATCGCGATCAAGCACGGCCTCGGGCCGTACCTGCGCGGCCGCCGCCGCCCGGGCCGGGAGAACGCGGCCGGCCAGGCCGAGCTGGCCAGGTCGCTGCGGCTCGCACTCGACGAGGCCGGTGTCACGTTCGTGAAGCTCGGCCAGGTCCTGTCCACCCGCAGCGACGTCATCCCGGCCTCGGTCGCGGCTGAGCTCAGCCGCCTCCAGGACCAGGTCACCGCGGCGCCCTGGGCGCAGATCGAGGAGGTCCTCGCCGACGAGCTCGGCGGGCCGCCGGACCGGTTGTACGCCGCCTTCGACACGGAGCCGCTCGCCGCCGCCTCCGTCGCGCAGGTCTACACCGCCCGGCTCACCGACGGCACGGACGTGGTGGTGAAGGTCCAGCGGCCCGGGATCGCCGCCGTCGTCGACCGCGACCTCGACATCGTCCGCCGGCTCGCCCGGCTGCTCGAACGCAACACCGACTGGGGCCGCTCGATGGGTGTCCGGGCGCTCGCCGACGGTTTCGCCGACGCGATGCGCGAGGAGCTGGACTTCACCGTCGAGGCCGGCAACATGACCACCGTGGCGGCCGGCCAGTCCGTTGCTGCCAGCAAGGAACTCGTCGTACCGCGGCTCTACCCGGAGCGCTCGGCCGGCCGGGTGCTGACCATGCAACGGCTCGACGGGATCGGCCTCGGCAACGCGAACCAGGCAATCGCGGACCGCGGACTGGACCCGGAGCACCTCGGCCGCGCCCTGTTCGAGTGCCTGCTCGGCCAGGTGGCGATCGACGGGGTCTTCCACGCCGATCCGCACCCGGGCAACTTCCTGCTGCTCACCGACGGCCGGATCGGCATGCTCGATCTCGGCTCGGTCGGCCGCCTCGACCCGGCCACCCGGGAGGCGCTGCAGCGGTTCCTGCTGGCAGTCGACCGCGGCGACCCGGTGGCCGCCACCGACGCGCTGCTGGAGATCGTCTACCGTCCCGACGTCGTCGACGAGCGCTCGCTCGAACGGGCCGTCGGTCAGTTCATGACCAAGCACCTCGCGGCCGGCGTCGCGCTCGGCCCGGCGATGTTCAACGACCTGTTCAAGATCATCACCTCGCACCAGCTCGGCGTACCGCCCGAGGTCGCCGCGGTGTTCCGTGCGCTCGCCACGATCGAGGGGACGATCTCCCGGATCTCCCCCGGCTTCGACCTGATGGCGGCGTCGCGCCAGTTCGCGACCGCGCATGTCACCGACCGCCTCGCGCCCGACGCGCTGCGCCGTACGGCGACCGAGGAGCTCGCCACGCTGCTGCCGATGCTGCGCCGGCTGCCGCGCCGGATCGACCGGATCGCCGCGGCCGCGGAGAGCGGCCGGCTCGGGGTGAACGTGCGGCTGCTCGCCGACGAACGCGATCGCCGGCATTTCACCGGCCTGCTCCACCAGGCGTTGCTGGCGGTGCTCGGCGCGACCGCGGGCATCATGGCCGTCCTGCTGCTCGGGACGCCGGGCGGCCCGAAGGTCACGGACTCGATGACGCTGTTCCAGCTGCTCGGCTACAACCTGCTGGTGATCTGCGCGGTGCTCGTCCTGCGCGTGCTGGTGCTGATCTTCCGGCTGCCCGGCCATCGGGCGACTTGACTTCAACCTCACTTCACCTTTGACGATGGCGTGCATGACGATCATCGATCAGGCCCGCCCCCGACTGTTCACCGGACAGCACCTGCCCCTGGTGCTCGGCGTGATCGGTCTGGTCACGCTCGGCGCGTTCGAGAACCGCGCGGTCGGCACGGCACTGCCCACGATGGTGCGCGAGTTCGGCGCGCTCGGCAGCTTCGGCCTCGCGAACGCCGCGCCGAACGCGAGCTACCTGATCTCGCTCGCGATCGCCGGCCTCTGGTCGGACCGCCGCGGCCCGATCCCGACGCTGCGCGCGGGCGCGATCTCGTTCACCCTCGCGCAACTGCTGGTCGGCACGGCGACCGCGATGCCGATGGTGATCGCGGGACGGCTGCTCAGCGGCCTCGCCGAGGGGCTGCTCGACGTGTCGTTGATGGTGCTCGTCGCCCGCGCGCTCCCCGCCGTACTGCGGCCGCGGATGTTCTCGCTGTTCGCGGCGATGTGGATCCTGCCGTCGGTGCTCGGGCCGGTGCTGACCGGCGTGGTCACGGAGCAGTTCGGCTGGCGCTGGGTGTTCCTCGGCGCACTCGTCCTGCTGGTGCCGAGCTGGCTGCTGCTCCGCCCGGCGATGCGGCAGTCGGCCGGCACCCCGGCACCGGAGCGGACGGCCGAGGACGCGGCCGAGCTCGAGGCGTGGCGGGCCGCGCTCCCCTGGGCTCTCGCCGCCTCCGTCGCGCTGTTCTCGATGACGCTGGCCGGTGACCACCTGGAAGCGCATCCGCTCCTCGGCGGTACGGCGATCGTCGTGGCGCTGGCAGTGCTGGGACGTGCTGC
Source organism: Kribbella sp. NPDC050459 (assembly GCF_040655315.1). Taxonomy (NCBI): domain Bacteria; kingdom Bacillati; phylum Actinomycetota; class Actinomycetes; order Propionibacteriales; family Kribbellaceae; genus Kribbella; species Kribbella sp. NPDC050459. The sequence goes on from NZ_JBFAJQ010000002.1 coordinate 428,650, forward strand.
CGTCCGCGTGATGCCCGCCGGCACGTTCACCGCGCGCCGGGGCTTTCCCGCGGTGGTCGCCGTCCGCGGACTCGGCGGTGCCGCATTCGCCGGCGTCGGCGCTTATCTTCCGCTGCTGCTCACGCTGCAGCACGACTTCAGCCCGACGCGGGCCGGGGTGACGCTGTCGATCACCGGCGTCTGCTGGGCATTCGGGTCGTGGCTCCAGGGCCGTGAGCACGGGATCGACCGGGTCACCGTCCTGCGGACCGGGCTGGCGTTCATGACCTTGGGCCTGCTCGTGACGTCTCTGCTCGCGTGGACGGACGCGACGACCTGGATCGGGCTGATCGGCTGGGGATTCGCGGGCATCGGCATGGGACTGAGCTCGTCGAGTCTGTCGGTCCTCACCCTCGACCTGTCCGACCAGGGCAACTCCGGGCGCAACAGCAGCGCCGGCCAGATGGCGGCGACGATGAGCATCGCCACCGGTCTCGCGATCAGCGGCACCCTGCTCGCGTTCAACGCCGACGACCCGCGGCCGTGGGTCTTCGGCGTGATCGTCACCACCGGCGCCGCGCTCGCACTGCTGGGCTTCCTGGCGGCACCGCGGGCCCGTCGACCGGCTTGTTGCTGACGGCAATTACCTCGGTGGTCGGCCTGCTCCAGCCTGAAGTTCACCGTTGGCCCGTCCAACACACCGGGCGCGACCACCTCGTCGGCTGTCAACCTGTACGCCCAGCCTCCCGGTCTCGGACTGGTCCGGCCATCTTGTCCTCGAGGCGCGCGCCGCCGAAACTGCTCACCGCGGACGCCGTGGTCGCCGAGGACCCCGGTCGCTATCGTTCCTGGCGCACCGACGTCATCGCGACGCTCACCACCATCGGGGTCTAGAGTGAGCGCATGGCTGACCTCTTGACCGACGACCAGATCGACCTCGCGTTGCGCGACCACCTGCCGCACTGGAAGGTCGTCGACAACGAACTGGTCCGGAGCGTCAAGAGCGACACGTTCCTGGACGGCATCCGGCTGGTCGCCACCGTCGCGCAGCTCGCGGAGTCGATGAACCACCACCCTGACATCGACATCCGCTACACCACGATCACCTTCCGGGTCAGCAGCCACGACGCCGGCGGTATCACCGACGACGACCTGGTCCTGGCCCGGCACATCGACACCGCCGCCGGCTGACCTCTTCCCGTCATGGCGCTTGTCGGCCACGACAAGCGCTGGGTTGCAGTGAGGTCCTGCCCTTAAACATAAGGGCATGACCTCACGCCCCTTTGTCCTCGCGGCCGCGGCCGTCGCCCTGCTCGGCGCCCTTCCCGTACCAGCTGGTGCGGCGACACCAACCCCGTCGTGGAACCGGCCGCACTGCGGCAAGGTGTACGGCGACGGCTCGGTGACGTTCACCGAGACCGACGGCCGAGTGCTCGCCGATACGACCAACAAGCTGCTGCCGGTGACCTACGCGAAGGTCGCGGCGCTGCAGGAAGTCAACACGCTCGTCAGCATCGGCAAGCAGACGATCCAGCGCTCCAGCGACGCCGGCTGCAGCTGGCAGTTGCTCGACAAGGTGCCGGACGACCTGAGCACGTACGACGTCCAGCCGGGGCCGGGCGACTCGGCGTACGTCTACAGCGTCAACGACCAGCCGATCCATCGCGTGCATGGCTCCAAGGTGACCACCGTTCTCGGTCCGGTTGTCGGTGGCGGGCTGGCCGCGCTGGACGCACGGCCCGGGCGTTTGCGCGCTGTGGCCGGTGACGGGCAGCTGTACGACTCCTCGGACGACGGGGTGACGTGGCAGCGTGTCGGCGTACCGGCGGCTGCCGATCTGTTCCTGTACGACGCCGTGGTGGATCCGCGGGACCCGGACCACGTGGTGATCGGGGTGATGTCGGACGGGGTGTACGTGACGTTCGACGGCGGCCGGACCTGGACGCGGTCGCGGCCGGTGGAACGGGTCAACGCGTTCAGCCTGGCGATCTCGCCGGCCGACCCGTCGAAGGTCTGGATGGAGGGCTACGACCAGGACCGGTCGACCCGGTTCATCTGGGAGTCGGCCGACGGCGGGCAGAAGTTCCGCGAGGTGCTGGACCAGACCCGCGCCGACCTCATCAACGGCAACCGCATGTGGGCCTCACCGGTCGATCCCGACCTGCTCTACTTCAGCTACGGCACGTCGTTCATGAACTTCGGCGCCGACCTCTACCGCTTCATCCCCTCCACCGGCACCCTCACCAAACAACACAACCCCCACGACGGCATCCCGTCCCTGGCCTTCAACCCCACCAACCCCTCCATCCTCTACCTGGGCCTGGCCGAAGAACGCTGAAAAGAACAGAGAGTGAGAGACGAGGGCCGGTGCCTGGCTGGGCTCGGCCTGCCGGTGGCAGTGCTTGGACGACCATCCGGTTCGGGCTGTACCGGCAGATCGTGCCGGTACAGCCGAACGTCAGCCAGACGATGCTCGCGGACCTGTACGGCATCAGCCAACCAACCGTGTCGGGGCGGATGTACCGCTCGATCGTGCACTTGGTGCGACCGGGGGTAGCCGTCGGCGGGTCCTTGGTGCCGAGGGAAACTGCGCGGACAGCAGGCACAACCGGCGCGCCGGCTCGTGCCGACAACGGAGCGAAGGGCATGCACAGCGTCGGCCAGTCATCGGCGGTGGGCGCGCGGGTTGCGGGCTTTCGCAGGCGCCGTCGATTCATCTCCAGCATGGGTCGTACGGCTTGCTTGGGGAAGGTAGACAGCGGTAGCGGGTTTGCGTCAGAGGGTTCCCGGTAGCCAGTACTCGGGCTCGGGGTGGACGAGCGGCGAGACTTGCGCGGGCGTCCCTGAACAAACTCGTCGTGCGTACGCAGGCTGAGGTGGGACCTGGACGACATGGCCCGGGCGAGTCGGATCGACCGCGATTCGTCGGCGAGGTAACCATCGGCCAGGTCATGATCCCCAGACCTCCTGCCCCAAGCACAAGCCCTCTGGCACTTCCTCGCCCCAGCATGCCGCCGATCGCCACCTACCAGGCCGCACCCCCGGCCCGCTCGGACCACGCGCCACCCAGATCATCAGCAGCCTGACGCGCCGCAGCACAACAGCCTCCTACCCCGACCACAAGCCACCTGGCACTTCCTGGCCCCCACCATGCCGCCGATCGCCACCTACCACGCGGCACCCCCCGGCCTGCTCGGACCATCCGCCACCCAGATCATCAGCAGCCTGACGCGCCGCAGCACAACAGCCTCCTACCCCAAGCACAAGCCACCTGGCACTTCCAGGGCCGCGGCATGCCGCCGGTCGGCACCTATCAGGCGGCACCCGCGGCATGCTCGGACTACCCGCCACCCAGACCATCAGCATCCTGACGCGCCGCAGCACAACAGCCTCCTGCCCGCGTGCCCGAGGGTAGAAGGCCGTCGTCCTGTCCGGCCTCAATCGGTCGCCGCGAACGCCGCCGCCTGCTGCAGAGCGGCCTCATCCGCCCGCCACCGCGACCGGTCCACGCCGGGGTCCCCGCCAGCAGCTGGATGGACGACCCGCAGTGCCCCACATCCAGGCTCGACGTCCGCCGATACCGTACGACCTGGCTCACCACCCGGCCCCGCCGTACCACCCGGCACACCACCCAGCCCACCCGACCCGCCCGGCTGAGCCTCCGGCGACACCGTACGACGCGGCTCAGCACCCGGGCCCGCCGTACCACCCGGCACACCACCCAGCCCACCCGACCCGCCCGGCTGAGCGTCCCGCGACGCCGTACGGCGTGGCTGAGTGTCCGGTGGCGCCGTACGACGTGGCTCGGCGCCCGGCCCCGCCGTACCACCCGGCACACCACCCGGCCCCGCCGTCCCGCGTGGCTGGGCGTCCCGTGGTGCCGTACTGAGTGGCTGGGCGTCCGGCGGTCCCGATCGTCGTGCGGCGGCGGCGGCCGGTGGGGCCGTGGCCCAGCTCGGGCGGGTGACGTGGACGACGCCGCTGGTGATGCGGATATGCCAGTGGCCGCGGTGGACGTCGGTGTGGTGGCGGCGGCACAGCAGAGCCAGGTTCGAGACTTTGGTGTCGCCGCCGTCGATCCAGGAGACCAGGTGATGGGCGTCGCACATGACCGGCGGCGCTCCGCAGACCACGCAGCCGCGGTCGCGGGCCTCCAGGGCGCGGCGCATCGCCTTGGTGACCAGGCGTTCGAGGCGGCCGACGTCGAGCGGTTCGGAGTTCGAGCCCAGCACCAGCGGGATGATGTTCGCGTCGCACGCCAGCCGCCGGATCGTGGCCGCTGACAGGCCGCCGCTGTAGACGGTACGCCCGATCGCGTCCGCGGTCGCGGCCTTCAGGTCGTCCAGGTCGATCGTGACCGTGATGTTCGCCTTCGCGCCATACCCGGCCACCCGACGATCCTTGCCCACGCTCCCAGCACTGCCCGCGGCGGCCGTGGGCGTCTCTGCAGGTCCGGTGGGCGCGGTGGGTCCCGCGGTGTCCCATGCGGAGGCGGCGATGGCCAGCGCGGTGGACAAGGCGTCGGCCTGGCGCTTGTCGCGGGGGCGCGGGTCGTGTTCGCCGTCGATGGTCTTGTGCGGGCGGGCCCCGGCATGCACGACCGCACGCAGGAGTTCGGCGTTCTCGTTGGCCAAGAAGCCCTTGAACTTCACGCCGTTGTCCGCAGCCGACAGCGTCAGGGACTCCCGTTCATACGCCTTCAGCTCCTCGGGCTCGGGGCCGTCGGAGTCCAGCAGGTCGGCGATCTCCTTGGCCGCGGTGCGCAGCTCGCCGGGCGACAGGTGACCGGCCAGCCCGACCAGCTGCTCCGCGGCCGCGTCCAAGTGCTCCACCGGCACGCGCGACCGGACCCGCTCGAGCGGGGACACGATCGCGGCCGCCTGCGCCGGCCGCAGCAGCCAGCCGTCACCACCACCGTCCCCGGATCCGCTGTCGTCGGACCCGCTCTCGTCGGGTGCGTCGGTGGTTGCGGAGGAGGCAGTGCGGTCGAGGGCGGCCGACACGGCCGGGTAGTGCGGGGCGGTCTGGGCGAGGCGGAGGGTGCGGCGGGCGGCCGGTGGGTCCAGGCGGTACCGGAAGCGCAGGAGTTCGGCGGTGTCGCGGGCGCCGAGCTCAGCGGCGTACCCGGTGGACTCGATCGCGGCGACCACGCTCAGCCGGTACGCCTCCAGGCGGGCGAGCTCGGCCTCGAGCGTGTCGAGGGTGGACAGCAGTTCGCCGCCACTCATCGACCACACCGGCCGCTCGCCTAGAAGTTCCATAGCACTGACTCTAGACGGCGCCACCGACAGTTTCCGAGCCGGAATCCCCTTATTTTGTGGGCAATTCGGGGGCCCACACCAGCAAACACCCTCCGCCGCGTGCAGGAGCACCCGCTCGGTCGAAAGCACGATCCACAGATCGACCCAGTTCCACACCTGCGCCCAATTCTGGTCGGAGCTCGCACGGACGCCATCGAACGGACGCGCGCGCCCGACCACCCGCTGCTCGCAGCAGTCACCAACGAGGCCGGCGCTACAGGAGATTCGCTGTTCCTGTGGCAGCTGCCCGACGGCAGCTGCCCGACGGCCCCGAACAGCAACCTCTGCCGACAGCCGAAGGCGGCGCCTGCAGACCCAACCCTCCCAACCCTCCCTACTCCCCAATCCTCACTGCCATTGTCTTGTGTCTTTCTTCCCTGCCTTCCCCCGGCACCTCCCCACCCTCCCCTCACCCCTTTGTCCTCTTCCCTTCCTCCCCACCTGAGCGCAGGTCGTCCGAGGCTCAGGTGGTAAGTCTCTGGCTCGGCTGGATCGGTTACCGTTGACGAGTGACGAATGCTGAGGTGTATCGGCTGCTTGGGTTCGCCGACGTGGATCGGGAGGCGGCTGAGGCGTTCTCGCCGGATCAGGTGGCGGTGAAGGAACTCGCGGACCAGATCCGGGGGGCGATCGGGAAGCTCGGCAGCGAGCCGGAGTTCCGGATGCCGGAGGACCCGCGGAACTCGATCCAGGCGTTCCTCGAGACCGTCCCGGACATCCGCCGGTACCACGCCGAGCGCGGCATCCCGGACGACATCAGCTGGGCGACGCTCGCCGACCTCGGGCAGCAGATCAAGGTGAACCGGCGGACTCACGGCGACTACGGCCTGGAGACGCACTGGTGGATGACGATCCACTGGACCGGTCAGATCTACGCGCTCGGCCGGCTGCAGTACCTGCTGCACCAGGTCCCCGCCGACAAGCCGGTCCCGGGCACCGAGCCCGGCGAGTGGATCATCGGCGTGCACATCCCCGAGACCGGCCCACTCACGCCCGAGCTCGTCGACGACAGCCTCCAGCAGGCGCGCGAGTTCTTCCCGCGCTACTTCCCGGAGTACCCGGTGCGGACCGCGAACCTGTGGTCCTGGCTGATCGACCCGTACCTGCTGGACCATCTCCCGCAGGACTCGAACACGGTGAAGTTCGGCCGCCGCTTCACGCCGTACGGCACCCCGAACGACAGCCAGGACAGCGCGATCTTCTTCACCTTCCGCACCCACGGCACCGACCACCTGGACGACCTCCCCCAGGACACCCGCCTACAGCGCCTCGTCGTCGAACGCATCAAGAGCGGCGGCACCTGGCAAAGCGGCTACGGCTACCTCCGCCTATGACGGCAGACGGGGGCCGCGGGGTACGCCGTACTTCGTGAGCCAGCTCGCCAGCTCCATGTTCGACACGCACCGTACGTCGGGTTGTCTGCACGTCTCCATGACGAAGGTGGTCAGCGCGTCGGAGTAGACGCTGTTGTTCCAGCGGTTGAAGTGGTTGCCGAGGAACAGGGGCGGGTTGCCGCTCGCGCGTGACTTCGCCAGCGCCTGCCGGTACGTCGCGAGCACCTGGGCCTTCAACGCCGGTGCCTGGGCGAGCGGGGCCTTGCGGGCCTGCGTCTGCGCGAACCACAGGTTGTAGTCCATCGTCAGGGTCTTCTTGCTGGTGCCGGCCAGTGTCACGGACTGCAGCGGGAAGTTCCACAGCCCGTTCGCCTTCTTCGGCCAGGCGATGTACCCGGGCGCGGATGCGTCGTACAGCATGCCGCGCTGCGCCATCGCGAGCCGGTACGCGGGCCGGTCACCCTCCAGGCACGGGGTCCGCATGCCCTTCACCGTGGCCGGGTCGAACGGCGGCGCGATGGTCTTGCCGGCTGCCAGTGACGGCCCGGTCCGCACCATCCGGTCGAACGCGCTCAGTTCGGCGGTCCACTGCGCGGTGGTCCAGCGGCCGATGCCGTTGGTGCCGCAGAAGTGCCCGTTCGCGTGGGTGCCGATCTCGTGGCCCTCGGCGATCGCCTCGCGCAGCACCTTGGTCCGCCCGAGGATGCCGGCCGTGTCGCCCCAGCCGATGTCCGAGGCGCCCGGCTTCTTGTACGGCGGCGTGTAGTCGCTCCGCCGGTCGCCCGGGTACAGATACGGGCCGGACAGGAAGAACGTCATCCGCGCGTCGACCTGCTTCGCGACGGCGCGCCAGCGCGACCAGAGCATCAGGTCGCCCGCGCCGTCGAACGAGACGACGATGAACAGCGGCGGCTTGCCGTCCGGCAGCCGGTCCGGGAAGGAACGCGTCACCGGCGCGGCGGCGAGCAGGTTCCCGGCCGGAGGCGGCGTCGACGCTGTGGCCGCCGGCGTCGACGGCTTCGGCGATGAGGGCGGCGTGCTGGGCTCAGGCTTGGGCGTCGGCCTGGAGGTCGGCTTGCCCGTCGGCTTCGACGTCGGCTTGCCAGTGGGCTTCGCGGAGCTCGGCGCTCCGGGAGTGGGAGCGCCTTCCAGCGGTACGTCGGCACATCCGGCCAGGACCGCCGCGACGACCACCGCAGCGGCCGCGAGGTTCGCCCCAGGCCTCACCACGGGTCTACTGACGCATGGCAGCCTTCAAAGGTTGGATCGGGACACGCGGCCGCGGGGAAACCGGGGCCGGGATCGTTAGGCGGCCGTGATCTTCGCAGCGCGGCGCCGGACCGCGATCCGGCGCGAGGTCTCGACGACCAGACCGATCACCGCGGCGAGGCTCAGGCTGAACACGAGCCCCTTCAGCTGGTCGTGCGCGAACGCGTCACCGCCGAGATACCCGAGCAGAGCGACGTACGTGTACGCAACGGTCACGCCCGCGAACGTGAAGACGATGAACTTCTTGAACGAGTACCGCGTCGCGCCCGCCGTCAGCGTCGCGACCATCCGGGCGCCGGGGATGTAGCGCACCGTCATCAGGATCAGGCCGCCGCGCGAGTGGAGCGCGGCCGAGACCTTCTCGTAGAGCTGCTGGCGGCGCTCCTGGCGTTTCATCCACCGGTGCAGCGCCGGGCCGGAACCGCGGCCGAGGAAGTAGCAGACCGATTCGCCGATCACGGACCCGACCATCGCGACCGTGATCACGAGCAGCAGGTTCTGGTGACCGGCGGCCGCGGCCATGCCGGCCGTGATCACCATGCCTTCGCTGGGGACCACCGGGAACACCGCGTCGATCGCCGCAGCGGCGAACAGGATGAGCAGCAGCCAATGCGAGGCCATAGCGATCCCGAGCAGGTGCCGGGCGACCTCCATGAACTCTGTCACCCCGGCAGTGTGCCATCCATCGGCAAAAGTGCCGCAATCCCATCGGTGTGATTCAGCTGCGCTTCATCCGATGTTCAGGCTGTGCCACCCACTGCGGTCAGAGCAGCACGGGGAGTTCGCTGATCGCGTTCATCAGCAGACTCGGGTGTCGCGGCGGATCCTGCGCGGGGACGGCGAGCCGCAGCCGCGGGAACCGCTCGAACAGCATGCCGAGCGCGATCCGGCCCTCCAAACGAGCGAGCGGGGCGCCGAGGCAATGGTGGATGCCGTGCCCGAACGCGAGGTGTGCGGTGTCCGCCCGGGTGATGTCCAGCTCGTCCGGCCGCTCCACCTTGCGGACGTCGCGGTTGGCCGGGAGGAGCGCGAACACGATCACTTCGCCGGCCTCGATCCGGGTCCCGGCGATGTCGATCGGGGCGCTGGCGATGTACGGAATCGCGGCCTGCAGCGGGCCGTCGTACCGCAGCAGTTCCTCGACGGCCGCGGGCAGCCGCTCCGGCTCGGCCCTGAGCAGCTCGAGCTGGTCGGGGTGCCGGAGCAGGGCGTGGACTCCGTTCGTGATCAGGCTGACCGTCGTCTCGTGGCCGGCGGCGAGCAGCAGGAACACCATCGAGGTCAGCTCGTCCTCGCTGAGCTTGTCGCCGCCGTCGCGGACCGCGATCAGGCCGGACAGCAGGTCGCCGGTCGGCGCCTGCTGCTTCTGGACGATCAGCTCGTGGACGAATCCGAGCATCGACGTGACCGCGTCGACGTACTCCTCCGCGGTGTACACGGCCGCGTTCACGAACACCGACGACCAGCGGCGGAAGTCGTCGCGCCGGACCGCGGGGATGCCGATCAGCTCGCAGATCACGGTGATCGGCAGCGGGTAGCTGTACGCGTTCACCAGGTCGACCGGCTCACTCGCCGCGGCCATCTCGTCGAGCAGACCGGACGCGATCTCGCGGATCCGTGGCTCGAGGGCCTCGATCCGGCGGCGGGTGAAGGCGGCGGTGACGAGTTTGCGCAGCCGGGTGTGGTCGGGCGGGTTGGCGCCCAGCATGTGCTGCTCGGTGCGCGCGATCAGGTCATCCATGACGGTGTCGCGGTGCGGGCCGTCCATCGGCGAGCGCACCACGTCCGGATGCGCGAGCAGCTCGCGTGTCTCGGCGTACCCGGTGACGAGCTGGACCGGTACGCCGGTGAACAGCATCATGCGCTGCACGGGTCCCGTGGCCGCCAGGTCCTCGAAGCCCCAGTGCCGGGCGATTCCGCTGGTTTCCGTGAACGGCTGCCGCATGCGGCCAGCCTACGGTCGGCCGAGGTGCTCGGTCAGTTCGGTGCGGGAGTGGATGCCGAGCTTCGCGTAGACCTTGCGCAGGTGGTACTCGACGGTCTTCGGGCTCAGGAACAATCGGGCCGCCGCCTCCCGGATGCTGTTCCCGTCCACGAGCAGTACGGCGATCTGGCGCTCCTGCGGCGTCAACTCGCCGGCTGTGCTCGGCACACGACGCCGCGCGGTCTCCCCCGTCGCCCTGAGCTCGGCCGCAGCCTGATCGGCCCACCTCAGCGCACCGAGTGCGTCGAAATCCTCCACAGCGAGTCGCAGCTGGGTGCGGGCGTCCACGCGTCGCCGTACCCGCCGCAGCCACGCGCCGTACGCCAGCCGGGTCCTGGCCAGCTCGAAGGCGTCCAGTGTCTCCTCGTGCCACCCGAGCGCCAGCACGAAGTCGGCCTCGCTGTCTCCAACCACGCCCCGAGCCCTGGCCGCCCGAGCCAACGACCATGGCTGGCCTTTGGCTTCAGCCAGCGCGGAGTGCTCGAGCACCGCTCGCTGTGCGTCTTCCGCTCGCCCCAACCGCAGGTACACCTCAACCAGCTCCGGTGCAGGCGACAGGTCCGGGTCCTTCAGCTCGTACTCGGCCAGTACGTCGACCAGACGCTCGTACTGCGGTAGCGCCGCGGCCGGATCACCACGGCCCAACTCAAGGTCCCCCAGCGCGAACAGCGACCACACGGTGCCGAGATGGATCTCTTGTGCCGCACAGATCCGTAGACATTCCTCGGCGAGCTCCTGGCACTCGACTCGACCCTGGTGCGACATCAGCCACGCCAGTCCGGCCAGGTTCATCGCCAGTTCAGTCGTTTGACCGGTCTCCCGCGACAGCCGGATCCCCTCGTCGTACGACGCCTCGGCATCGGCCCAGCGATCCGTAGTCGCGTCGTCGCGCGCCAGCACGAACAGCAGGCCGGGCAACGTCCCCAGGGCGACCTGCTCACGCCGCTCGAGCATCGCGTGCTGCAAGAGCGCGCGACCGGTCCCTGTCTCCCGCAGGAACAGCGCGGCCAGCACCATCCACACCTGGCGACGGCGGTCCCGGTCCAGCTCGTCGGACGGCGCCAGCGCGATCGCCGCGCGGATCTGGTCGGTGCCACCGTTCCCGGCCAGCACCTTGGCGACGCCGCTCGCCAGCAGGCCGATGATGCGCGGACCGGGCCGATCGACGGCCGGCAGCAGACTGTCGAGGCGATAGGCCACCTCCAGCGCGGCGGTCGCGTCACACAACCGGAAACAGGCACCGACCGCATCGGCGAGCAGTACGGTCGCAACGGCAGGGTCGGTGGACTCCGCAGCGGCCGCAACCAGGATGTCGCGGGCGCGGCGCGGCGATCCGCACTTCACCTCGATGTCGCCCCGAACCTCCTGCGCGCGAATCCGCACCGGTGACGGCGGCCGGAGGGTCAGTGCGTCACCCAGCAACGTCTCGGCCCGCTCCGCGAGCCCCGCCGACCAGGCCGCTTCACCGGCCGCGACCAGTCTGATCGCCCGGTCGGGTGGCCTCTGGCTCAGCCGTCCAGCACGCTCGTACGCCGTCGCAGCGACCGCGTGTGCACCACGAGCCGCCGCGTGCTCGGCCGCGACGTCGAGTCCGGCCGCCACTTCGTCGTCAGCGCCGAGGACCGTCTCGGACAGGTGCCAGGCCCGTCGGTCCGGGTCCGGTGTGGCCACAGCCACCGCGCGGTGCGCCGTACGACGTTCTGCCGGGTCGGCGCTCGTGTAGATCGCGGAGCGGACCAGCGGATGCCGCCACTGGACCTCACCGTCACGAATGGCGACCAGACCGGCAGCCTCGGCCTCCTCCAGTGCTGCCACGTCCACGCCGAGCTCGGCGCAACCGCGGGACACCGCTGCGAGTTCGCAGTCGTCCAGTGCCGCGACGAGCAGCGCCGTACGGGCAGCCGCGCTCAGCCGGTTCGCCCTGCTGGCAAAGGCTTCGGCGAGCATCGTCGGTACCGGGAACGGCACCCCGGGCGGTATCCGCTGCAAGCGGTCCGGGTCGTCAGCGAGCTCGAGCAACGCCAGCGGGTTGCCTGCCACGGTCTGATGCAGCTGCTCGATCAGATCGCCCGGCAGATGCTGCACGACCTGCCGCGCGGCATCCAGCCCGATCCCCTGCAGGTGCAGCCGTGGCAGATCAGCCTCGAACGGGTGCGGCTCGCCCAGACGAGCCGCGATCAGCAGGACGATCGGGTCGGCCACAAGACGACGCGCTGCGAACAACAGGGCCTCTGCCGACGGACGGTCCAGCAGATGCGCGTCGTCGATGAGCAGTGCGAGCGGCGCGCTCTCGGCGTACCGGCAGATCAGGCTGAGCGTCGCGGCTCCGACAGCGAATCGGTCCGCAGGGCTCGCCGCGTCAGGTCCGAGCGCGAGCGCCGAGGCGAGGGCCGACCGCTGCGGTCCCGGGATGCGGTCGAGGCCGCCCAGTGCCGGACGCAGGAGCTGGAGCAGGGCGGCGAACGGCACCTCGCGTTCGGCCTCGGTGCCGCGGGCGCGCAGGATCCGCAGCCCGTGGGCCAGAGCGGCAGTTTCGTTCAGCAGGGCGGTCTTGCCGATGCCGGGCTCGCCGGTGACGAGCAGTACGCCTGCGGCTCCGACCCGCGCCCCCGCGACCAGTTGCTCGATCACCCGGCGCTCCGCGTCCCGCCCGATGAGCATGTCTCGCAGTGTGCACCAGGTCCCCCACCTGATGCGATGGTCCGGCTGCGCTCCCTAGGTTCGCGGTACCGAACAGCTAGGGGGAGAAAGAGCATGACTGTTGCAATCGACGTCGACAAGTTGATGGGGCTGGTCTACAAGGCCGTCGACGAGGTGGGGGCGACGCTGAACGCGGCCCTGGTCGTGATGGGCGACCGGCTCGGCTACTACCAGGCACTGGCCGACCACGGCGCGGCCACGCCGGCCGAGCTCGCCGAGCGGACCAGCACCGATGAGCACTACACGCGGGAGTGGTTGAACGCCCAGGCGGCCGGCGGGTTGGTTGAGTACGACGCCAGTACCGGGCGCTTCACGTTGCCGCCGGAGCAGACCGTGGCGCTGACCGATCCAACGAGCCCGGCGTACCTGCCCGGCTTCTTCCAGATCGCGCTCGGCACCGTGCAGCACACCACGGAGACGATCGAGGCGGCTCGCAGCGGTGCCGGCGTAGGCTGGCACGAGCACACCTCCGACGTACACGTCGGGTGCGAGCGGTTCTTCCGGCCGTCGTACAACGCGAACCTGCTGCCCAGTTGGCTGCCCGCGCTCGACGGCGTGGTGGACAAGCTGCAGCGCGGCGCGAAGGTGGCCGACATCGGCTGCGGGCACGGCGCATCCACGATCCTGATGGCCGAGGCGTTCCCGCGGTCCACGTTCGTCGGCTCGGACTACCACCAGGAGTCGATCGAGACGGCCAAGCAGCGCGCAGCCGAGGCCGGCGTCGCCGACCGCGCGTCGTTCGAGGTCGCGGCCGCGGACCGGTTCAGCGGATCGGGGTTCGACCTGGTGACCACGTTCGACGCCCTGCACGACATGGGCGACCCGGTCGGCGCGGCCCGGCACGTTCGTGAGGTGCTCGCACCGGACGGCACCTGGATGCTGGTCGAGCCGATGGCCGGCGACCGCGTCGAGGACAACCTCAACCCGGTCGGCCGGGCGTACTACGGCTTCTCCACGCTGCTGTGCACGCCGGCCTCGCTGTCGCAGCCGGTGGGTCTGGCACTCGGTACGCAGGCCGGCCAGGCCCGGATCCAGGACGTCACCAAAGCGGCCGGGTTCAGCCGGTTCCGCACCGTCGCGCAGACGCCGTTCAACCTGGTCTTCGAGGTCCGCCCTTGACAGAACAGTTCACCAGTTGGTGAAGTAATGCGGTGCTGAGCAGAACCTTCGGAGCTCTCGCGGACCCGACCCGGCTGGCCGTCGTCGGCCGGCTGAGCCGCGGCGACGCCACGATGGGCGAGCTCGCCGAGCCGCACCGGCTCACCGCCCCGGCGATGACCAAGCACGTGGGGGTGCTGGTCGACGCCGGCCTGGTGAGCCGGCGGCGGGTCGGCCGGACCGTGGTGTGCTCGCTGCGGCCGGAGGCGTTCGCGGAGGTCGAGCAGTGGCTCGGCGACCTCACGACGTACTGGAACAGCACCGTTGACCGGCTGGAAGAGCTTCTGCGAGGGGATGGCGATGGACACTGAGATCCGGATCGAAAGAGTGCTCCCGGCAACGATCGGCAAGGTGTACGACGCCTGGACGCGGCCCGATCTGCTGGCCCGGTGGTACTGCCCGAACCCGAAGCTCGAGCTGAAGGTCGACGCCGACGTCCGGGCCGGCGGCTCGTACGTCGTGGAGATGGGCCCGCACGTGGTGCGGGGCACGTACCTCGAGGTGGATCCGCCGCGCCGGCTGGTCTTCAGCTGGAAATGGGACGGCACCGACGACGAGCCGACCCGGGTCGAGGTCGAGCTCACTGAGGTCGCCGACGGCACCCGGATGCTGCTCAGCCACACCGGTTTCGCGACGGCCGAGGACGCCGCGAACCACCGGATGGGCTGGGACCCGGAGATCGAGCGCCTGGCCGCGGTCCTCGGCGTCCGGGTCTGACAAAGGTCGAGCCCCGGGCGGCAACCCGGGGCTCATGCGGATGGATGGACAGTTTGGCGGTTACTCAGCTGCCGGACTTGCGCCGGAACTGGCGCTTCTGCTTGTCGTTGTGCGCTTCGCCGACGCCCGAGCCCCGGACCCCGCTGCCGGGGTGCGAGTGGTTCCCGGCGTTCTTCTTCTCGAGCGCTTCGCGAAACTTCTTCTGCAGATCGTCCGCCGGCTCGCTGGACTTGTCGCTCATACCGTCTCCTTCAAACCGTAGGCGTACGCACCCACGCTAACCGAGGGTGAGCGTGGGTGCGAGTGGAATACCAGTTCGCGGAAACCCACCGGGGCGGCCCGGGCGGCGCTGTTAGGTTCGGAGGACGCCGAGGGAGGGACACGGAATGCTGGTCAGTAGTGAGGCACTGCTCGGGATCGCCCTGGTCGAGTTGGGCCTGGTGATCGTGCCCGGACCGAACATGATCTACCTGATCTCGCGCTCGATCGCGCAGGGCCGCCGCGCCGGGCTGATCTCGCTGGCCGGTGTCGGGCTCGGCTTCCTCACGTACTTGCTGGCGGCAAGCGCCGGCCTCGCCACGCTCTTCGCGCTGGTTCCCGAGATCTACGTGGCACTGAAGCTGGCCGGCGCGGCGTACCTGCTGTGGCTCGCCTGGCAGGCCTTCCGCCCCGGCGGTACGTCGGTGTTCGCGACCCAGGAGCTCGAGCCGGACCGCCCGCGCAAGCTGTTCGGTATGGGCCTGCTCACCTGCCTGCTGAACCCGAAGATCGCGATCCTCTACATCTCGCTGCTGCCCCAGTTCCTCGACCCGTCCCGCGGGCATCTCGGCCTGCAGAGCCTCATCCTCGGCCTCGGCCAGCTCACCGTCGGCGTGGTGATGAACGCCGTCTTCGTGATCACCGCCGGATCGGTCGCCGTCTTCCTGTCCCGCCGTCCGACCTGGATGCGCGTCCACCGCTACCTGACCGGGACCGCTCTCGCGGTCTTCGCGGTCCGGCTGGCCACCGACCGCGCCCGCCCGCTGCCGACGCACTGAAAGTGTCCGGGCCGCTCATTAGCGTGGCCCGGGATGAACGATTTCGTTGCCTCGTCACTCGACCACCTCGTCGCGGCCTGGAACGCGCCGCCGGTCGCCGCCCTCGTGCGCGACCGCGGCCTGCCCGTGATCACCCGCGAGTACCTGCTCGACACGTTCTCCTGGCAACGCGCCGAGGACGCGACGCGGGCGCTAAGCGAGCACTTCGCCGCGGCGCGCTTCGCCGACGAGGTCGAGTACGGCGTACTGCTCGTCCCGGACCGGTCGAGGCTCGACACCCGGCGGCCGCTGCCGCGCGAACTGACCGCGCCTGACGTGTTCGACAAGCGCCTGCCCGCAGGCGTCGCGCTGCCAGATGGCGGGACTTGGCAGCTGGTCGTGAGCGTGATCGGTTCGTACGGACCGTCGCTGGGCAGCTACAACGACGTGATCGCGTCGGACGACTTCGTCGTGGACGGCCAGGACACGCGGCAGTGGATGACCCGTCAGCTCTGGGGCGCGCGGGTGCTGCAGTGCGGCGCGACACCGCCGGACTGGGAGCACAACGAGCGGTGGACGTTCACGCTGTTCCCCGGCGAGCAACTCGTCGACGGGCAGGCCGAGTCCGGGACCGTGCTGAAGGGGAAGGTCCGGTTCCGGCTCGGCAAACCGGACCGGGGCATCGGCTCGGCCAGGGTCGCCCCTGCAGTCCTGGTCTAAATCGTGTGCGGGGCTCGGGGGGCTCCCGGATACTTCTGGGCGTGATGCACGAGGGACAACTGGATGTGACGGTCGAGCTGGTCGAAGGGCTCGTCAAGGAGCAGTTCCCGGACTGGAGCGGCCTCGCGGTGCGCGCCGTTCCTTCGCATGGGACGGTCAACGCGGTGTTCCGGATCGGCGACGGCCTGGCGGCGCGGTTGCCGATCCAGCCCGGTGACGCGGCAGACGTCCGGCGAGAACTCGAGGGCGAGGCCGAGGCCGCGCGGCGACTGCACGCGATGTCGCCGTACCCGACGCCGGAGCCGGTCGCGATCGGCGAACCCACCGCCGGGTACCCGCTGCCCTGGGCCGTGCAGACCTGGGTCGACGGCACGATCGCGTACGACGCCGACGTCGCCGGGTCGTCCGCCTTCGCCGAGGATCTCGCGCGGTTCGTGCTCGCGTTGCGGGCGCAGCCGACCGAGGGGCGGGTGTTCACGGGCCCGTGGCGCGGCGGGCTGCTGACGTCACAGGACGAATGGGTCGCGGACTGCCTGGAGCGCAGTCGCGGGATGATCGACGTGGACGCGCTCACCAAGTTGTGGGCCGACCTGCGGACGACGTCGCGCACCGAACCGGACGCCTGGACGCACCGCGACCTGATGCCCGGCAACCTGCTCGCCGAGAACGGCCGGCTGGCCGGAGTCATCGACGTCGGCATGTTCACGGTCTCGGATCCGGCGATGGATCTGCAGCCCGCGTGGAACCTCTTCGATCCCACCGCCCGCGCGGCGTTCCGCACAGCACTCGGCAGCGACGAGGACGAGTGGCGCCGTGGCATGGGCTGGTCGTTCGCCCAAGCCATCGGCTGCCTCTGGTACTACGTCGACACCAACCCCGTCATGTCCCGCACCGCCCACCACACCCTGACCGCCTTGCTCGACGCTGCCTAACGCTAGAGCACTCTCGACAGGACGTACGCCTGTACGTATATCCGCCCGCACGCCTGAGCCGACGCCGGCTCACCCCCGAATCGAGGCACATGTCCTGTCGAGAGCGTCACGACGTTGCGCCGGTATAGCGCCGCAGGCCCGCTTGCCAGGTCAGGAATGCCAGCGCGCCGGTGCCGGCTGCTGCGGTGACGCCGGCGAGGATCGTTGAGGGTTGGGCACCGTGGAGTAGTGCGGATGAGGGGACGCTCGCGATCAGCGCCATCGGGAACACGTAGGTGAGGAGGACTCGGAGCGGGCGGGCGAAGACATCCGTCGGGTAGCGGCCGAGTTGCCAGGCCGAGTGGTAGAAGACGTCCAGCTGCAGCTTCGGCGCCCAGAACGCCAGGCAGGCCAGCAGTACGCTCAACGCCCACGTCACCACCGTTCCCGCCACGACAAGCACCAACCAGCTCACCACGCCGCCCGCGCTCGGCGGCCGATCGGCCACTCCGATCCCCCAACTCAGCACGCCGACCCCGAGCACGACCTGGATCAGTTGCAGCGGCGAGGACTGCGACAGGCTGGACAGGAACAGGCTCGACGCCGGCTGCAACAGATAGCCGTCCAGCTTCCCGTTGCGGATGCCGGACTCGGGGAACCACGCGAGGTTCGGGTCGATGAATGTCGTCCGCAGACCGGTGATCAGCTGATACGTCCCGATCAGCACCAGGAACTCCGCCTTCGACCAGCCCGCCAGCGAGTCGGCCCGGCTGAACACGATCAGCACAGCCGCGATCGCCGTACCCAGGCCGGTGAACGCCAGCAGCACGTCGAAGACGAGGTTGACGCGGAACGCCAGGCTCCGGCGCAGCGACATCGAGAAGCCTGCCGCCAGCAGACGAAGGGGTTTCACGAGCCCACCGCCGTGTACCGCCGGACGCCGGCCCGCCACAGGACCGCGACCACGCCGACCAGAAGGACCACCCACGCCAGCTGGTAGAGCAGCGATCCACCAGCTCGGGTCCCGGCGGCGATCTCCGCCGGAAGGCCGATCATCCCGTAGAACGGCAGCATCTCCGCGACCCGGCGCAACCCGTCCGGCAGCAACGCGATCGGCGCCGCCGTACCGCCGAACAAGAACACCAACTGGCTGCCGAACCCGACCACGGCATGCACCCGATCCGTCCAGAACGCGGTCAGCGACAACAGGAACGTCCAGAGGAAAACGAGGACCGCGGCGAGCACGAGGTACGGCGCACTCCGCAGCACGGCCGGCCAGTCGAAGCCGACCTGCAGGGCGATCCCGGTGAGCAGCACGATCGGTGCGCCGAGCGCCGTCAGCCAGGCGCGGATCGCGAGGTTCATCCCGATCACGCCGATCACCACCGGCTGCGGCCGGAGCAACTCGTGGCTGAGCGTGCCGTTGTAGATCCGTTCGGAAAACGTGTGCTGCTCGAACGACTCGGTCATCAGCGTCACCAGGATGACCGCGGTGTAGTACCGCCCGATCGCCGGATCGTCCGGAGAGACCGCCGACCAGACGAACAACCCGATCAGCGGCGCGACCACCGCCTGCACCACGAGCGTCAGCAGGAACCACCACGCGCCGGACCATTCCAGCACCTCCTGACGGAGCCGGAACCCCAGCAGTACGGCAGTTCTCATCGCAGCCCCTCCCGGTACGCCTGGTCGATGACCTTCTCCAGCGGCGGCTCCTCCACCGCGAGATCCACCACTTCCAGCGCCTGCAGCAACCGCGCGGTCGTGCCCGCGACCTCGTCCCGCGGCACCCGCAGGACCCACTGGCCGTCGGCCTTCTCGACCACCTCCCCGAACGCCGACGGATCCTCCGCCGCGGAGATCCGGATCAGCTTGTACGGCGACAGACGCGCCGACAGTTCCGCCAGCGGGCCGTCGTACTGGACCTGCCCGTGGTCGATCAGGATCAGCCGCGGACACAGCGACGCGACGTCGGCCATGTAGTGGCTGGTCAGGAGGACAGTCGCGCCGCTCTGCTCGACGTACTCGCGCACGAACTCGCGAATCAGGCTCGCGGCGCTGACGTCGAGGCCGATCGTCGGCTCGTCGAGGAACAGCACCTCGGGGCGATAGATCAGCGCCATCGCGAGGCCGACGCGCATCCGCTCGCCGAGGCTGAGCGCGCGGAGTTGGCGCTCCAGCAGGGGCTCCAGGTCGAGCAGCGCTTCGAGTTCGGCGAGGGTACGGCGGAACGTCGCGCGCGGCACGTCGTACAGCAGGCGCTGATACTCCAGGGAGTCCATCACGGTCAGCTCCTGCGAGCCGCCGACCGGCTGACTCCCGCGGACGAACGCGATCCGCTTCAGGAACGTGGAGCGGCGTTGCCACGGGACGTGGTCGAGGACCCGGACCTCGCCGCCGGTCGGGTAGAGGATCCCGGAGAGGATCTTCATCGTCGTGGTCTTACCGGCGCCGTTCGGCCCGATGAACCCGGCGACCTCACCCGGGGCGATCGTGAACGACACCTGATCGAGGGCCTGGACGGTCTTGTACTCGCGGCGTACCAGCGACCCAAGGGCCGCGCGGAGCCCGCCTTTGCGCACCGGGGCCTTGTAGGACATCGAGAGGTTCTCCACCTCGACTGCACTCATGGGCCCGACCGTAGGAAGCAAAGACGACAGCTGATGGCTTGTTTTCCTGAGATAGTCGGAGAATGCGCGCCGAGCGGCTCCTCCGACTGCTGCTGAACCTGCAGACACGCGGCCGGTCGACGGTCGCGCAACTGGCCGCCGCGCTCGAGGTGTCACCACGGACGGTCCAGCGCGACCTGGACGCGCTCAGCCTCGCCGGGGTGCCGGTGTACTCGATCCGCGGCCGGGGCGGCGGGTGGACGATGCTGCCGGACTACCGCAGCCGGCTGACCGGGCTGACGCCGTCGGAGGTCATGTCGGTGTTCGTCGGCGCGACCGCACACGTCCTCGCCGACCTCGGCCTCGACGCCTCCAGCGAACTGGCCGTCACCAAGCTGATCGCGTCCCTGCCCGACGGCACCCGACGCGAGGCCGAGTACGCCCGCCAACGTCTCCTCATCGACCACGCCGGCTGGGACGACCGCCGCGAAACCCCCCGCTGGCTGGACCTCTGCCGCCAAGCCGTCTGGGAAGAACGCCACCTGCAGATCACCTACGGCGACACCACAGCGGCAGGCGACGGCGCGATGCCCGACCGCGATAGGCGGCGGCGTGGGCCGTTCGTTGTGGCGCCGCTCGGGTTGGTGGCGAAGGCGCGTACTTGGTACCTGGTCGCCGCCCGCACCGACGGCCGGCTGCGCACCTACCGCCTGTCGCGCCTGACCTCGGCCGAACTCACCGACGACACCTTCACGCGGCCGGCCGATTTCGACCTGGCGACGTACTGGGCCCGGGCGCAGCGCGAGTTCCAGGCCTCACGCCCGTCGTACCCGATCGTCCTCAAGGTCCGCGACCACGCCGTCCGCCGCTTCCGCCCCCTCCAACCGATGCTCCCCGCCGACAACGACTGGTGGATCATCCACACCGACCTCGAAAACCCCCACGAAGCCTGCGCCGCCGTCCTGGCCCAAGCCGGCGCCGCCCAGGTCGTCGCACCCCCGGAACTCATCACGATGGTCCGAGAGGCCGCCCGGCTAGTGGCCGGCTCCCACTAGCCCTGCGCGGTGGCGATCATGAAGTTGTACGCGGCGAGGCGCACCACGAACGACCGCACACCCCAAGGCCGCTGCTCGATCGGCCCCGCCTCCCGATGCGCCGCGTGAACCTTCTCGATCGCTTCGGCCGGCACTTCGACGTAAAACTGCACGCCCGCTCCGCGAAGGTCCCGGGCCGCAACAGGCAGGAACTGCTCCGAGTCCACACCGAGCATGACCTGCCCACCGTGCAACTCCACCACCGCGAGCGGGTCCCGGGACTCCCTTGGCGTCGCGTACGCCAGGGTCCAGCCGTTAGCGACGAACTCGTCCGCGGCTGAGTACGGGTCGGACGTCGCGAGGATCGGCGTGAGCATCAGGCACTCGGCTTCGTGAGGATCTCCGGCCCATCAGGCGTGATGGCGATGGTGTGCTCGGTGTGGGCGGTGCGGCAGCCGGTCACGCTCCGGAGGGTCCAGCCGTCCTCGTCGGTGACGAGCTCGGCGGTGTCCTGCATGACCCACGGCTCGAGGGCGAGCAGCAGACCGGGACGAAGTTTGTAACCGCGCCCGGGACGACCCGTGTTCGAGACGTGCGGGTCCTGGTGCATCGTCGACCCGATGCCGTGACCGCCGAAGTCGGTGTTGATCGGATACCCGGCCTTGCTCAGCACGTCGCCGATCGCGCGCGAGATGTCGCCAATCCGGGCGTCGGGCACGGCGGCGGCGATCCCCGCGGCGAGGGCGCGCTCGGTCGCGTCGATCATCGCAAGATCCTCCGGCGCCTTGGACTCGCCCACCACGAAGCTGATCGCCGCGTCCGCCGCCACGCCTCCCAGCAGCACGGCGAGGTCGAGCGTCAGCAGATCACCGTCGGCGAGCTGGTAGTCGGACGGTTTCCCGTGCAGCACGGCGTCGTTGACCGCCGTACAGATGTAGTGACCGAACGGCCCGCGCCCGAACGACGCCTCGTAGTCGACGTAGCAGGACTGCGCGCCGGCGGCCGCGATCAGGCCCTTCGTCCACTGGTCGATGTCCAGCAGATTCGTCCCGACGGCGGTCCGGCTCTTCAACGTCTGCAGGATGCCGCCGACCAGCGCGCCGGTCTCCTTCGCCTGCGCCAGCTGCCGGCTGTCCAAGATCTCGATCATGCAATAACTATACCGGCCAAACTATCCCGGTACTATCATCGGACCATGGTCAGGCTGCCGCTCACCCCCGCAGAAGTCGAGCGCGGCGAACGCCTCGGCGCGCTGCTCCGCCGCGCCCGCGGCACCCGCTCGATGCTCCAGACCGCCCTCGACGCCGGCGTCTCCCCCGAAACCCTCCGCAAAATCGAGTCCGGCCGGGTAGCCACCCCCGCCTTCCCCACCATCGCCGCCATCGCCGACGTCCTAGGCCTATCCCTCGACACCCTCTGGTCCGAAATCAACCAGCCCGAGCCGAACCGACTCGTCTCCTAGGCGTCGAAGCAGTTCCGGGTCCTTCCGACGCTTCCGCCTCAGACGTTGAAGCGGAACTCCACGACGTCGCCGTCCTGCATGATGTAGTCCTTGCCTTCCATGCGGACCTTGCCGGCGGAGCGGGCGGCGGTCATGGAGCCGGCGTCCATCAGGTCGTCGTAGGAGACGATCTCGGCCTTGATGAAGCCGCGCTGGAAGTCGGTGTGGATGACGCCGGCGGCTTCGGGGGCGGTGGCGCCGCGCTTGATCGTCCAGGCGCGGGACTCCTTCGGGCCCGCGGTCAGGTAAGTCTGCAGGCCGAGGGTGTCGAACCCGACCCGGGCGAGGACGTCGAGACCGGGCTCGTCGATGCCCATCTCGGACAGCATCTCGCGGGCCTCGTCCTCGTCGCCGAGCTCGACCAGCTCGGCCTCGAACTTGGCGTCCAGGAAGATCGCCTCGGCGGGCGCAACCAGGTCCCGCATCTTCTGCTTGAGGTCCTCGTCGGCCAGTTCGTCGGCGTCGCAGTTGAAGACGTACAGGTACGGCTTGGCGGTCATCAGCATCAGCTCGCGGATCGCGTCGCGGTCCACGTCGGTGGCGATGATCGGCGTCCCGGCCTCGAGGTGCTTCTGCGCCTCCCGGACCGCCTCCAGGACGACGGCGCTCTCCTTCTTCAGCCGGGCTTCCTTCTCCAGCCGCGGGATCGCCTTCTCGACGGTCTGCAGGTCGGCGAGGATCAGCTCGGTCTGGATGGTGGAGATGTCGTCGGCCGGCGACACCTTGCCGTCGACGTGCGTGACGTCGTCGTCGCGGAACACCCGGGTGACCTGACAGATCGCGTCCGACTCACGGATGTGGCTGAGGAACTTGTTGCCCAGCCCCTCGCCCTCCGACGCGCCGCGGACGATGCCGGCGATGTCGACGAACTGCACGGTGGCGGGAATCACCTTCTGCGAACTGAACAGCTCGGCGAGCTTGGCCAGCCGCGGGTCCGGGACGCCGACCACGCCGACGTTGGGCTCGATGGTCGCGAACGGATAGTTCGCGGCGAGCACGTCGTTCTTGGTCAGTGCGTTGAACAGGGTGGACTTGCCCGCGTTCGGGAGCCCGACGATTCCGATGGTGAGTGCCACGGGCGTCAAGGTTACGCGGGGGAACCCCAACTACCCCAATCCGGCTAGATGAGGAAGGCCTCCAGCGCGGCGCCGTACCAGCGGTGCGTGCGGCCGATCGCACGCATGCCGAGCCGGTTGCAGACCGCCAGCGACGCGACGTTGTCCGGCCGGACGACCGCGTAGATCTGGCCGATCCCCGCGGTGAACCCGTGCTCGATCGCGCCCCGCGCGGACTCGGTCGCCAGGCCGCGGCCCCACGCGTCCGGGTGGAAGTGCCAGCCGACCTCGACCTCGCCGCGGCCCGCGGTCCCGTCCGTCGGCTCGGGCAGCGGCGCCAGCAGGACGGTCCCCGCGATCGTCCCGGTGGCCCGCTCCTCCACCGCCCAGACGCCGTACGGCGCCTCGCGACTGCGCTCGTTCCAGCGCTGGATGGCCTTCGACGCGGCCCCGCGGTCGCTCATCACCCGCGGCTCGGCGCCCAGCCATCGGGACACCTCCCAGCGCCGGTAGATGTCGAACACGCGGTCGCCGTCGGCCTCCGACCAGTCGCGCACCAGCACCCGGTCCGTCTCGAACACCACCATCCCCGCCACCTCCCAAGGCTGTTCATATTCGGCCCAACCAGGCGATCGCAAGGAACGTCTCCAGTCTGTGACCACATGGACCGACCGGATCGGACTGCCCTCACGCTTCGTGTTCGGATGCCTGCAATTCCTGCGGTTCGGGTGGCTGGAGATGGTGTCGTGCCTGTTCCCGGCGTTCCTGTTCGCGGGGCTGGCGATCTCGAAGTACGTCGACCTGCCGATCGCCCGGTACGACGCCCTGCTGATCTACTGCCTCGGCCTGACGCTGCTGTTCTGGCTGGTGCGGTTGGAGACGTGGCGCGAGGTGGCGGTGATTTTCGGCTTCCACCTGGTCGGGCTCGGGCTGGAGCTGTTCAAGGTCCGGGTCGGCTCCTGGCAGTACCCGGGCGACGCGGTGACGAAGTTCGCCGGGGTGCCGCTGTTCGCCGGGTTCATGTACGCCGCGGTCGGCAGCTACATCTGCCAGGCGTGGCGACGCTTCGACCTGCGGGTCAGCAACTACCGCCCGGTGCTCACCACGATCGGCGCGGTGCTGATCTACGCGAACTTCTTCACCCATCACTGGATCCCCGACCTGCGGATCCCGATCACGCTCGCGCTGCTCGTCGTGCTGCGTCGTACCTGGGTCTTCTTCACCGTCGGCGTCCGCCGGTACCGGATGCCGCTGGCCTTGTCGTTCGCGCTGATCGGGTTCTTCCTGTGGATCGCGGAGAACTTCGGCACGTTCCTCGACGCGTGGAACTATCCGGACCAGGTGAGTGTGTGGCGGCTCGTGCATCCGGCGAAGTTCGGCGCCTGGTCGTTGCTGGTCAGCATGAGCTTCGTGCTGGTCGCCAGCGTGAAGTCGCTGGAGGGCCGGCTGTACCACCGCGGCGGTGCCGCGACAGTCGAGATCTCACCGCAACACAGCAGCGCCAACCAGCCTGAGGGGTAAGGCGTCTTCCCTTGTGTGAGGGCGCCTGAGGGGGCGCAACTGGGGAAGATCCGCCTGATCTGCAAGGGGAAAGTCATGTCCCGGAAGTTCGCAGCATTCGTCGCGACCGGAGTGGCGCTGGTTGTCGTCGCCGGTTCGTTGCTGGTCCTGGCACTCGGGCACGAAGAGCAACCACGACCGGCTGCCGCCACCACGCAGACCACGACGACCCCGGTCCCGACGCCGACCGAGACGCCGACGCTGAACGCGCCGCCGTCGAAGCCGCGCAAGCCGGCGCCGGACCCGACCGCAGCGCTTGCCACCGGCAACAAGAAGGTCCTGTTCTTCAGTTTCGACGACGGGCCGGATCCGGTCTGGACCCCGAAGGTCCTGCAGGTCCTGGCCAAGCACGGGGCGCACGCGACGTTCTTCGAGCTCGGCTCGATGCAGACCGCGCACCCCGGGCTACGTGAGCAGGTGCTTGCTGCCGGCAACACGATCGGCAGCCACTCGATCACGCACGCCCAGCTGACCGCGGTCTCGCCCGCGAAGCGGCACCACGAGATCTTCGACGGGCCGGAGTCGACCTGCTTCCGCCCGCCGTACGGCGCGTCGAACCCGAAGGTCCGCGCCGACATCTTGGCGGCCGGCATGGTCCAGGTGCTCTGGGACGTCGACCCGCGCGACTGGGCCCGGCCGGGGACGAACGCGATCGTGCACAACATCCTCACCCACGCGCACAACCACAACATCATCCTGATGCACGACGGCGGCGGTAACCGCGCGCAGACCGTCGCTGCCCTGGACAAGGTCCTCCCGCTGCTCAAGGCGCAGGGCTACTCGTTCCCCGCGATGAACTGCTGACCGGCCCGCCCTCCCGGGTGCACCATGGGCCATGGACGCTTCCCGGGAGTTGCTCCGCCTGATCGGCGGGTACCAGGTGTCGCAGGCGATCTCGGTCGCCGCCCGGCTGGGGATCAGCGACGTGCTCGCCACCAGCCCGCAGACCTTGTCCGAGCTCGCGCAGTCGACCGGCGCCGACGTACCGTCGCTGGGCCGGCTGATGCGCGCATTGACCGCGCTCGGCCTCTACACGGACGACGGCGGCACGTTCGCGAACACCGAGCTCGGCGCGGCACTGCGGGTCGACGCGCCACGCTCGGTCGCCGGATGGGCGCGGTTCATCGGGACGGGCTCCTACTGGCAGACGCAAGCCGCCCTGGAGCAGAGCGTTCGCTCCGGCGAGACGGCATTCTCGATCGTGCACGGCGAGCCGGTGTGGGAGTACCGCGCCAGGCATCCTGAGGAACAGAACGCGTTCGACGCGGCGATGACGTCGATGGCGGACGCGGTGACCGAGGCGGTCGTCGCGGCGTAAGACTTCGGCCGCTACGGCACCGTGGTGGACGTCGGCGGCGGGCACGGCCGGTTGCTGCTCGGGATCCTCGAGCGCTACCCGGCGGTCAAGGGCGTGCTCTTCGACCAGCCCGAGGTCGTGGCGGGGGCGTCGACCGACCGGTTCCAGGTGGCCGGCGGCGACTTCTTCGACAGCGTTCCGGCCGGGGACGCGTTGGTGCTGAAGTCGGTGATCCACGACTGGGCGGACGCCGAGTCGATCGCGATCCTGCGCAACTGCCGCGAGGCGCTGCCGGCCGACGGGCGGGTGCTGCTCGTCGAGCAGTTGCTGGACCGCTCGCCGGATCCGGTGCGGACGGCGTTCTCCGACCTGAACATGCTGATCATGACCGGCGGCCGGGAGCGTACGACGGACGAGTACGCCGCGCTGCTCGCGGCCGCCGGCCTGGACCTGGTCGGCACCGTCGCCACCGCGAGCACGACGTTCGTCATCGAGGCCGCCGCTCGCTGATCCGGAACCGAACCGGACTTCTTCCGGTACTTTCCCGGAACTCCGGGCCCGATCTGCCCAAAACTGTCGGCGGGGTTCGGCACTATCTGTGACATGACGGGTACGACGGTGTTGCTGATCCTGCTCTTCCTCGTGGTGGGGCTGCTGCTGGGTGCTGTGTTCGGCGTGCTGTGGGTGCGCGGGCGGGACGGCGCCGCGCTGGCGCGGATCACCGCCGAGCGTGACGCGGCCGAGGACCGGGTCGTCGAGCTGACCCAGGAGCGGACCAGCGTCGGGCAGCAGATGGGCGGGCAGGCCGTCGTCAAGGAGGCTCTCGATCGCCTGCACGCGCAGCTGAACCAGCTCGAGCAGGGCCGCGCCGCCTGGCAGAGCCAGCTGCATCAGCAGGTGAACGAGGTGCGGATGAGCGGCGAGGCGCTGCGCCGTGAGACGGCGTCGCTGTCGACCGCGCTGCGCAAGCCGCAGGTGCGCGGCCGGTGGGGCGAGCTGCACCTGCGCCGGACCGTCGAGCTCGCCGGCATGGTTGCGCACTGCGACTTCACCGAGCAGACGACGACGTTCGGCGAGGAGGGTGTGCTGCGGCCGGACCTGGTCGTGAGACTTGCCGAGGGCAAGAACCTGGTCGTCGACTCGAAGGTGCCGCTGGCGGCGTTCCTGGACGCGAGCGAGTCCGACGACGCGGCGCACCGCGAAGACCGGCTGCGGGCGCACGCCCGGCACCTGCGAACGCACGTGGACCAGCTGGCCTCGAAGGCGTACTGGACACGGCTCTCGCCGTCGCCGGAGTTCGTCATCCTGTTCGTGCCGGGCGAGTCGTTCCTGTCCGCGGCGCTCGACATCGAGCCGGCCCTCCTCGAGTATGCCGCCGAGCGCCGGGTGATCCTCGCGACGCCGACGACGCTGATCGCCACCCTCCGCGCAGCGGCGTACGCGTGGAACCAGTCGGCGCTGACCGAGTCCGCCCAGCAGGTCTTCGAGCTCGGCCGCGAGCTGTATGAGCGGCTCGGCACGATGGGCGACCATCTCGGGCGGGTCGGGCGCTCGCTGACGTCCGCGGTCGAGGCCTACAACGGGACGGTCGGCTCGTTCGAGCGCCGGGTGTTCATCACCGCGCGCAAACTCCGCGACCTGCACGTCACCGAGGCCGAGCTGACCGCGATGGAGTCGATCGAGGCGTCCGTGCGTCCGCTCACCGCGCCCGAGTTCGTGGCGCTCGACGAGTCGCCGACGACACGAAGGTGGCCACCGTCCCAGACGGGCTGACCAGTTCCGGACGCCGATCGTCCGGAACCTGGGCTAGCGTGCTCGCCATGAACGACGTCACCCAGACCGAACCGCTCGCCGAGCCGCCCGTCGCCGGAAGCGAGGTCGACACGCTGCTCGGGGCGCTGGAGCGCAACCGCCGGACGTTCGCATGGAAGTGCGGCGGCCTGGACGCTGCCGGTCTGAACAAGCAGCATCCGCCGTCGACGGTGACGCTCGGCGGGCTGCTCAAGCACCTGGCGCTGGTCGAGGACGACTACTTCACCCGCCGGCTGCTCGGCAAGGAGTACGGGGCGCCGTGGGACACGGTCGACTGGGACGCGGACCCGGACTGGGAGTGGGGCAGCGCGGCCGACGACTCCCCCGAGGAACTGATGGCGCTCTGGGAGGCAGCCGTTGCCCGCTCCCGCGCCGCGGTCGCTGAGGTTCTCGCCGTCGGCGGTGTTGACCAACTCGCCAACTGGAAGGGCCGCGGCGGCGCGTCGCCGAGCCTGCGCTACATCCTCGTCGACCTGATCGAGGAGTACGCCCGGCACACGGGCCACGCCGACCTGATCCGCGAATCCATCGACGGCCTCACCGGCGAAGGAATCCCGCAGTCCTGAACGGATCTGCAGGCCACCACAATCGCTCCCACTCGGCGCATCTGAGCGCGGCAGCCCCGCCTACCCGGCGATTGTGATGGCCTGGCGATCCGGGCCCGCCTGTCGGAAAGCCGACAGTAGCGAGCTGTTGACAGTCGGTGGTCCTCTCACGGAACGATGAGAGCGCTCTCTCAGGCGACGTGAGGAGAAACGAGATGCGCTTCAGAAGCAGAGTGCTGGGTGTCGTCGCGGCTGCGGCGGCTGTGGCCGGGGTGCTTTCGGCGGTCCCGGACCGGCCGGCGGACGCGGCTGTGCCGGCGACGATCCCGCTGACGATCACGAACAACTCGGGTCGTGGCGACCCGGTCTACATCTACAACCTGGGCACGAACCTGGCCACCGGCCAGCAGGGCTGGGCCGACGCGTCCGGCGCCTTCCACGCCTGGCCGGCCGGCGGCAACCCGCCGACCCCGGCGCCGGACGCCTCGATCCAGGGCCCGGCCAACGGTCAGTCGACGACGATCCAGATGCCGAAGTTCTCCGGCCGCGTCTACTTCTCCTACGGCCAGAAACTCGTCTTCAAACTCACCACGGGCGGCCTCGTCCAGCCCGCCGTACAGAACCCGAGCGACCCGAACCGGAACATCCTGTTCCACTGGTCGGAGTACACGCTCAACGACGGCGGACTGTGGATCAACAGCACGCAGGTCGACATGGTCTCCGCGCCGTACGCCGTCAGCGTGAAAGGCGCCGACGGGACCACGAAGACCACCGGCCACCTCAAGCCCGGCGGCTACAACGCCGTCTACAACACGCTCCGCAACACCGCGGGCGGCTGGGGCGGCCTGATCCAGACGGCGCCCGACGGCTCGGTCCTCCGCGCGCTCTCGCCGCTGTACGGCGTCGAGACCGGGGCGCTTCCGGCGAGCACGATGGACGACTACATCAACCGCGTCTGGTCGAAGTACAGCTCGGAGACGCTGACGGTCACGCCGTTCGGCGACCAGCCGAACACGAAGTACTTCGGTCGCGTGTCCGGCGGCGTCATGAACTTCACGAACAGCTCCGGCGCCGTCGTCACCTCGTTCCAGAAACCGGACTCGGCCAGCGTGTTCGGCTGCTTCAAGTTGCTCGACGCACCGAACGACCAGGTCCGCGGCCCGATCTCCCGCACCCTGTGCGCGGGCTACAACCGCTCCACCCTGCTGACGAACCCGAACCAGCCGGATCCGAGCGACGCGAACTTCTACCAGGACGCGGTCACCAACCAGTACTCGAAGATCATCCACTCCCAGATGGCCGACGGCCACGCGTACGGGTTCGCCTTCGACGACGTCGGCAACCACGAGGCGCTCGTCCACGACGGGAACCCGCAACAGGCCGGACTGATCCTGGATCCGTTCAGCTGAGGGCTTGACTCCTTCCTTGGTTAGTGGCAGCTTACCGTTCGTGGGAACTTACGGATCACTCGAAGCCGCCGGACCGGTGCTGGACGCGCTCGGCGACCCGACGCGCCGGGTGATCCTCGAGACGCTGCGCACCGGCGGGCCGTGCTCGGTCGGCGTACTGGCCGAGCGCGTGCCCGTCAGCCGGCCCGCGATCTCGCAGCACCTGAAGGTGCTCGGCGCGGTCGGTCTGGTGCAGCACGAGTCGCGCGGGACCCGGAACATCTACCGGGTCCACCAGGCCGGTCTCGACGAGCTGCGCAGCTGGCTCGACCGGTTCTGGGGCGACGCGCTGCAGGCGTACGCCGACCATGTGCAGCGGACGGTCAAGCGGACCGAGGAGGAACGGGAATGACTGTGGAACAAGACATCTCACCACTGGTGAAGACCGTCGTCGTGCCGGTCGGGGTGGACCGGGCGTTCGAGGCGTTCACCGCGGAGACGTCGGCGTGGTGGCCGCTGTTCAGCCACTCCGTCGGCGCAGCGGCGGCGAACGAGGTCCGGCTGGAAGGCGCCGTCGGCGGGCGCATCGTCGAGTACGGCGCCGACGGCGAGATCGCGACCTGGGGCACGCTGTCGCACTGGGAACCGCCGGCGTCGCTGAGCTTCAGCTGGCACCCCGGCCAGGATCCGTCGGAAGCCGGGCAGGTCACCGTGACGTTCGAGGCGACGGGTGAGGGCACGCAGGTCCAGCTCGTTCACTCGGGCTGGGAGCGCCGCGGTGACGGCGGCCGGGCCCGGCTCAGCTACGACACCGGCTGGGACTACGTACTGGGCAAGTACGTAGAACACGCTCGATAGTTGGGGAATGGCGAATCCTCCCCTCGACGCACGCGCCCTGGAAGCCTCGCTGCGGCCGCATGGCGAGTCCGTCATGCTGCCGCGGGCGGCGTACGTCGATCCGGAGGTGCTCGCCTGGGAACGCCGGCACTTCTTCGCCGGCACCTGGACCTGCCTCGGCCGCGTCGACGAGCTCTCCGACGGTACGACGTACCGCGAGGTGACCGTCGGCGACATCGCGACCGTCATCACGTTCGGGGACGTGCCGCGGGCGTTCGCCAACGTGTGCCGGCATCGCGGACACGAGTTGCTGGAGCGCGCGGAGTCGGGCACTCGCCCCGCCCTGGTGTGCCCGTACCACGGCTGGTCGTACGAGCTGGGCGGCTCGGTGAAGGCCGCGCCCCGGATGGGCGACGCCTTCAGTACCGAACCGTATGGTCTGGTCGAGCTGCCGACCGAGGTGTGGCACGGCTGGCTGTTCGTGAACGCAACCGGTACGGCGGCGTCGTTCGCGGACCATCTCGGCGGGATCACCGACCTGGTGGCGCCGTACGCGCCGGAAACCCTGGCGCTGAAGGCGCGGCACGCGTACGACGTGGCGGCGAACTGGAAGACGATCGTGGAGAACTACCACGAGTGCTACCACTGCCCGCTGAT
The DNA here is from genome assembly GCF_040655315.1 of Kribbella sp. NPDC050459. Lineage (NCBI taxonomy): Bacteria > Bacillati > Actinomycetota > Actinomycetes > Propionibacteriales > Kribbellaceae > Kribbella > Kribbella sp. NPDC050459. Next base: position 460,033 of record NZ_JBFAJQ010000002.1, read on the forward strand.
CCATCCCGAGCTGTGCAAGGTGTCGCCGCCGACGTCGGGCGACAACTGGAACCTGCCCGGCGCGTGGGTCGGCGGGCTGATGGACCTGCGCCCGGACGCCGAGACGATGTCGCTCGACGGCCGGTCGCTCGGGATACCGATCGACGGGGTGAACCCGCGGCAGGTCAACTACCTCGGGCTGTTCCCGAACCTGCTGATCTCACTGCACCCCGACTACGTCATGACCCATCGGCTCGAGCCCCGCACACCGGGCCTGACCGCGATCGAGTGCTCGTGGTACTTCCGGCCCGAGGTGAGCGATCCGTCGTACGCCGTGGAGTTCTGGGACATCACGAACCGCGAGGACTGGGCCGCCTGCGAGTCGGTCCAGCGCGGCGCGGAGTCCCCGCACTTCCGTCCCGGACCGCTGGCGCCCGCGGAGGACGCCGTCTACCAGTGGGTGACGATGCTCGCCCGCGGCTACCTCGGCAAGCCCCTAAGCATCCAGTAACGATCGCGGCGGCGGCGCGTGTTCTTCCTTTGGCCTAAGCGTACAAGGAATCGACCGACCGCACGCTCGGTTATCCACAGGCTCAGTAGCCCAGCGTGAAACGTCGCTGGTTGTGGGCCGCGGTCTCGGCCTCGTCGACCAGGGCGACGGCGTAGTCCTCGGCGGAGATGTGCTCGCCGACCGGCTCGTCCTGGCCGAGCCGGAAGACGCCGGTGCGCTCGCCCGGGGCGATCACGAACGCCGGCGAGAGCATGGTCCAGTTCACGTCGCTGGCGCGCAGGTTCTCGAGCGCCTGCGAGACGGTCAGCGACTCGCCCTTGTACTCGGCCGGGAAGTCCGGCCCGTCCACCACCCGGTTGCCGTTGACAACAAGGCTGCCGGCGCCGCCGACGACCAGCAGCCGCGTCGCCGTCCCCCGCACGGCGGCGATCAGGTTGTCGACCGCGTCCAGGTACTCCTGGTGGTCGCCGCCGGTCCGGCTCGGCCCGATCGCCGCGACCAGCACGTCCGCGTCCGCCGCCAACTCCTTGGCCGCCGCCACGTCGTTCGCGCTCGCCTGCACCGCGCGGACGCCGTCCGGCACCTCGCCACCCGAGCGCGTCGCGCCGGCCACCTCGTGGCCCCGGCTCACCGCCTCGGCCGCCACCCGGCTGCCGACCATCCCGCTCACGCCGAACACCGCGATCTTCATCTCTGCTCCTTGTCCGTTGACCTGCGACCAACGGTATCTATTGGTAACTGGCTACTTCAACGTGCTATAAGTACCTTGTGGTAACTAAAGGCGACGCCTTCGACCCGAACTGCCCGACCCGCGCGATCCTGGACCGGATCGGCGACAAGTGGACGGTGCTCGTGGTGCTGAGCCTGCGCGGCGGCCCACTGCGCTTCACGGAGCTCCGCGACGGCATCGGCCGGGTCGCGCCGAAGGTCCTCACCCAGACCCTGCGCCGGATGGAGCGCGACGGCCTGATCACCCGCGAGGTCTACCCGGAGATCCCGCCGCGCGTGGTCTACACGCTGACCCCGATGGGCGCCTCCCTGACCGCACCGATCGCCGCCGTCACCGACTGGGCCGAGACGCACATGCCCGCGATCACCAAGGCCCAGCGGCAGTACGACGAGACCGCCTGAGAAGATCCAGCTCGCTTCACTCAACCTTTCCTTCGGGTCGTGCCATCTCAAGGCTGACCGAGTTGAGTGAGATGGGGGTTGGAATGGATCCAGGACGCGACCACGAATTCGCCGAGTTCGTGGACGGGCGGTTCACCGCGCTGCAGAGGTTCGGCTACCTGCTGACCGGTGAATGGCACCTCGCCGAGGACCTGGTGCAGACCGCGCTGACCAAGGTGTGGTTCCACCGGAACTCGTTGCGCAGCAGCAGCGCTCTGGAGAGCTACACCCGGACCGTGATGGTGAACACCAGCACGCAGTGGTGGCGCCGGAAGTGGCGCGGCGAGACACCCACCGAACAGCTGCCCGAACCGCAGGCCCGGGAGGAGTACGGCTCGGTCGACGACCGGGACCTGTTGCTGCGGGCACTCGCCGGGCTCCCCCGCCGGACCCGCGCGACGCTCGTCCTGCGGTACTTCGAGGACCTGCCGGAGGCCGAGATCGCGCAGATCATGGGCTGCTCGGTCGGCACCGTGAAGTCCAACGTCTCGCGCGGACTGGCCAAACTCCGCGAACACCACCTGGTGGCCGCCATTTCCGCTCCGGCCCAGAAGGAGGGCTGACGCATGACCGATGATCTCAAGCAGCAGTTCGAACGCCTCGTCGCCGACCCGCCGCCGCTCGGCGCGCGGCCGAGCGAATCCGTGTTCGCCCGGGTGCGTACGGCGCGCCGCCGTCGTACCGCCGGCGTCGTGACCCTGGCCGCGGCGGCCGTCGTCGCCGTCGCCGTTGCCGCGGGCAACCTCACGGACATCAACAGCAGCCCGCCGGTGACCAACACCCCGAGCGCACCGTCCACGGTCGTCACCGGGCCGCCCACCGCCACACCGACGACCACCCCGCCGAACACCCCGACGAACACGCAGACCAGCACACCGCCCGCCGCGCCGGGCACCACCGCGACGAAACCGGCGACGTCGGGTGTGACCGGGGCCGCGCGCACGACGAACACCCCGCCGCCTGTCGCCAACCACACCTCGAGCACACCGGATGCCCCGACGCTCGGAGTGCAGGTCACGCTGAAGCCGACCGTTCAGGGGCGGGCCCTGACCATGAAGGTGACCGTGTCGGGAACCGAGTTGGTGCCGACGGATCTCATCAACCACCGGCCGCTCTCGACCTCGCAGACCACCTTCCTCGACCTTCTGGGTGGGACGCAGTACTTCTTCGGCGACGGCGGCCAGAGCGGCTCCGACGCCGGCGCGGTGGACTGCCTGAGCGGCACGAAGCCGACGACCGGACGGCAGACCTACACACTGCAGGACGGGTCCACGCCGCCGACCACCCACACGTACCCGAAGGCAGGCACCTACACGTTCAAGTACACGGTCCGGTACTGCGGCACCGGCGGCTGGGTGCCGGTGACGAAGTCCACGAAGGTGACGATCAAGTAGGTCAGATGGTCCAGGCGTGGTCGGAGGTGCCGGTGGTGGGGAGGCCGGCCGCCTTCAGGTCGGTGCGGAGGTCGCGCGGGAGAGCGAACGTCAGGCTCTCCTCCGCGGTCGTGACCTCCTGGACCTCGGCGTACCCGCGCTCGGCCAGCCAGCGCAGGACGTCGCGGACGAGCACCTCCGGCACGCTCGCACCACTGCTCACGCCGACCGAGTCGACGCCCGCCAGCCAGGACTCGTCGATCTCGTCGGCGAAGTCGACCAGGTAGCCGGCCTTCGCGCCGTGCTCGATCGCGACCTCGACCAGGCGCACCGAGTTCGACGAGTTGCGGGAGCCGACGACGAGCATCAGGTCCGCCTCGGGCGCCAGCTTCTTGACCGCGGCCTGGCGGTTCTGGGTGGCGTAGCAGATGTCGTCGCTCGGCGGGTCCTGCAGGTGCGGGAACCGCTCGCGCAGGCGCCGTACGGTCTCCATCGTCTCGTCCACTGACAGCGTGGTCTGGGACAGCCAGACGACCTTCTCGGGGTCACGGACGGTGACGTTCGGCACATCGTCGGGGCCGTCGACCAGGTGCACGTGGTCGGGGGCCTCGCCGGAGGTGCCGATGACCTCCTCGTGGCCTTCGTGGCCGATCAGCAGGATGTCGAAGTCGGTCGCGGCGAACCGCTTCGCCTCGTGGTGCACCTTGGTGACCAGCGGGCAGGTCGCGTCGATCGTCTTCAGCTGCCGTGCGGCCGCCTCTTCATGCACCACCGGGGCGACCCCGTGTGCGGAGAAGATCACCGTCTCGCCCTCGGGCACCTCGGCGGTTTCGTCGACGAAGATCGCGCCGCGCTTCTGCAGCGTCTGCACGACGTACTTGTTGTGCACGATCTCCTTGCGCACGTACACCGGCGGCCCGTACAGGTCGAGGGCCTTCTCCACCGCCACCACGGCCCGGTCGACGCCCGCGCAGTACCCGCGGGGGGCCGCAAGCAGCACCCGCTTGGTCTTGGTCGCGGTCGTCGTACCGGTGTCGTCAGGCTGGGAAGTCACGGTCCCCATGGTACGGGCCGCCTGGAACGGCTCCTGATGCGCGCCGGATGTACGTCGGGGAGCCGTCCGCCCTGTCCGGACGGCTCCTCCGTGGGAGGTGTTACCGATGAGTCAAGAATGCCCCGGAAACACCTTCCCCGCAAAGGATTTTCCGGCCGCCCACCCGCGCAGCGCCGCGAAGTCCGCACCGGTGAGCCCGACCCGCGCATCGACCGGCCGGATCAGCTGGTGCGCACCGGAAAACCGGACGTTCTCGGCCTCCCCCACCTCGTCGTCCACCCAGGCGAACGGCCGATCGCCCACCCAGTCCGCGACGTACGGCGTTTTCCACGAACCGCGCCGGACCGGCGAGCGATCGGGCCACAGGATCGTCGGAAGATCCGACGGAAGCCCGAGCAGCGGCGACAGCAGTCGATTCGCGCCGTGCTCCCAGCTGGTCGCCCAGACCAGGTCGAAGCTGCCGTCGAGCGCCGCCAGTTCGGCGCCGTGGCGCGGATCGATCAGCACCCGCCAGGTCTTCTCGCCCTCGACGATCTCCCGCGGCTGGTAGCCCGGTGGCGCCTGCTCCGCGCGGTGCGGATTCAGGGGGCCGTCGAAATCCAGCAGCAGGAGGGGGCGCATTACTCAACGTTAGGGAATGTCGGTGCGGGGTCGTAGGGTCTGGGAGTGGCTTTGGAGACCTCGCCGGAAGCGCCGGCGGCCGTGCGCACGATCGCGAACGGGATCGCCAGCTGGATCAACCAGCTCGGTGCCGTGTGGGTCGAGGGGCAGCTGACGGACGTCTCGATCGGCCGCGGTACGACGACGGTGTTCGGCACGCTGCGCGACACCGACGCGGACATCTCGCTGCGCTTCACCTGCAACCGGCGGGTGTTCGAGACCGTCGACGTCCGGGACGGTTCGCGGGTGCTGGTGCACGCCAAGCCGAACTTCTTTGCCCGCCGCGGCACGCTCGCGCTCGCGGTCAGCGAGATCCGCCACGTCGGCATCGGCGAGCTGCTGGCCCGGATCGAGCGGCTCAAGCAACTGCTCGGCGCCGAGGGCCTCTTCGAGCCGTACCGGAAGAAGAAACTGCCGTTCCTGCCGCACACGATCGGGCTGATCTGCGGGCGCGACTCGGCGGCCGAGCGCGACGTGCTGGAGAACGCCAAGCGCCGCTGGCCGGCGGTCGCGTTCCGGATCGAGTATGCGTCGGTCCAGGGCCCGTCGGCGGCCGGCGAGGTGATGACCGCGCTGCGCAAGCTCGACGCGGACGAGTCGGTCGAGGTGATCGTGATCGCCCGCGGCGGCGGATCCCTGGAGGATCTGCTGCCGTTCTCCGACGAGGGCCTGATCCGCGCGGTGTCCAAGACGGGCACGCCGGTGGTGAGCGCGATCGGGCACGAGCCGGACTCACCGCTGCTCGACCTGGTCGCGGACCTGCGCGCGTCGACGCCGACCGACGCGGCGAAGCGCATCGTCCCCGACGTGCGGGAAGAGCTGGACGGCGTGCGGCTACTGCGCGAGCGTGGCCTGCGGGCGATCCGGTCCTGGCTGGATCGCGAGTCGCACGCGCTGGCGGCGATCCGGTCGCGGCCGGCGCTCGCCGCGCCCGTCACGGACCTGCAGCGGCGCGCGGACGAGATCGCGGCCCTGGTCGAGCGCAACCGGCGGACGCTTACGCACCGGCTCGATCGCGCGAGCGACGACATCGCGCACCGGTTGGCGAGTGTGCGGGCGCTGTCCCCGAAGGCGACGCTCGAGCGCGGGTACTCCGTGCTGCAGCTGGCCGACGGGACCGCCGTACGGGAAGTGGCGCAGGTGGCGCCGGGCGACCTGCTGCAGGCGCGGGTCAGTGACGGCCGCTTCGCGGTCGAAGTCAAGACGGAGGAAGACAAGTGAGCGGCGACCGACCCGAGATGACCTACGAGCAGGCCCGCGAGGAACTCGTCGACGTGGTCCGCAAGCTCGAAGCCGGCGGCACCAGCCTGGAGGAGTCGCTGGCGCTGTGGGAGCGCGGTGAGGAGCTCGCCGGCACCTGCCAGCGCTGGCTCGACGGCGCCCGCGAGCGCCTCACCAAGGCCCAAGCCGCACACGAGGAGAAGACCGACTGAACAGCCGGCCGACAACGCGCTCGGCCCGCCCGGGCGACCTTCTGGGCGCCGCCGAGGCGCGGGTGGCGAGTTGGCGCGGAGCCTTCACCGGCCTCGTCCCGCAGGACTTCCTCGACCAGATGGACCCGGGCTCGATCGCCGCTTCCTGGGCGGACAGCATCGCCGCCGGCCGCTCCCGGATCCATGTGGCGGTCCTCGACGAGCGTGTGATCGGGTACGCCGGTGTCGGCCCGGAGCGTGATCAGGCAGCCCCGCCGACCACGGGCGAGTTGTACGCGCTGTTCGTCCACCCCGACCACTGGGGAACAGGCGCCGGACGCGCCCTGACCGACGCCGCGTGCGCCGACCTCCGCGCCGCGGGCTGCACTGTCGTCCAGCTGTGGGTGCTCGAGGCAAACATCCGCGCCCGCCACTTCTACACGCGCTACGGCTTCACCGAGACAGCCGACCGGACGCACTCCTCGCTGGACAACCTGCCCGAGATCAGGCTGACAGCAAGCCTGTAGCCACCGCCCGAAGGCCGGCCTTCATCCGGTCGAGCTCGTACCCCTGCTCGCGAAGGGCGTTGTGCAGGTCGGCCGCCAGTGGCGCGAGCACCACATGCGCCGTGTAGTCCGCGTCCAGGTCCGGGCGGGCGGACTCGATCAGGTGGGACAGGTGGCGATGCCAGAGATGGTACGAACCGATGCGGTAGCGCGCGCCGTCCGAGGCGTTCTCGCTGTCCATGAACAGCGCGACATGCCGGTCGAGCAGATCCAGGTAGGCGTCGAGGAAGGCCGTCACCCGGAGCACCGGTGACGTGCCCGGCCCGAGCGGCGGCGGGCCGCTGATGATCTTCGCCTGCAGCTCCTGCTCGCGCTCGTCGAGCAGCGCGACCGCCAGGCCCGCGCGGTCGCCGAACCGGCGGAACACGGTTCCCTTCCCCACGCCCGCCTCCGCGGCGATCGCGTCCAGCGAGACGTTCTTCACCCCGTGCTCGGTGAACAAGCGCTCGGCGGCCTCCAGCACGCGGAGCCGGTTGCGGCGCGCGTCGGCCCGTTCCGGCCGTGGCTCCCCCACGACCGGAAGACTCCGTTGTGAAGCGGACTGCGGTCCGGTATTGTCGTTCATAAGACGGACTGTAGTCCGCTAAAGACCCTGGAGGAAGCAGACATGACCAACACGCACGCCCGGATCGCGATCGCCTATCACTCGGGCTACGGGCACACCGCGAAGCAGGCCGAGGCGGTGGCCGCCGGCGCCGCGTCGGTTCCGGGCACCGCGACCGACCTCGTGCCGCTGGACGAGCTGACCGAGCAGGTGTGGGAGCGGCTGACCGCCGCGGACGCGATCGTCTTCGGCGCCCCGACGTACATGGGGAGCCCGAGCTGGGTGTTCAAGAAGTTCGCCGAGGAGAGCGTGCGGATCTGGGCGGCCGACCTCGCCTGGCGGGACAAGATCGCGGCCGGGTTCACCAACTCCAAGGCGATGTCCGGCGACAAGCTCAACAGCCTGGTCGACCTGGCCGTGTTCGCCGCGCAGCACGGGATGATCTGGGTCGGCCTGGACATCTACCCGGGCTGGGCGGAGAGCACCGCGAGCATCGAGGACCTCAACCGGCTCGGCAGCTGGCTGGGCGCGATGGCGCAGTCCGACGCGGATCTGTCCGCGGAGAAGGCGCCGCCGGCGACGGACCTCCGGACCGCGGCCGCGCTCGGCGCGCGGGTCGCCACCGTCACCCACCGGCACCTGAGAGGAGCACTGGCGGCCTGATGGCATGGCTCATCCTGCTCGCCGCGGCGGCGTTCGAGATCGCGTTCGCGCTCAGCCTGAAACCGAGCGAGGGCTTCAGCCGCCTGTGGCCGACGCTCGGCGTGCTCGTGTTCGGCGTGATCTCGGTCGCCCTGCTGGCCAAGACCCTCGACCGCCTCCCGGTCGGCACGGCGTACGCGATCTGGACCGGGATCGGCTCCGTCGGCGTGGTGACGCTGGGCATCGTCATCTTCCACGAGCCCGTCACCCCGACCCGCCTGGCCTGCATCGCCCTGATCGTCGTCGGCATCGTCGGCCTCCGCCTGGCCGGCGCCGAGTAGGCGAACCTGCACCACTCATCAACCTCTTCGCGGCGCCGGTCCGCGGCGGGTTCTGAGCGGGCGGGCCGCCGCATCGGCGCAGTTGATGAGTGGTGGCCGTCCGGGCCGGGGTCAGCTCGGGGCGCGGCGCCGACGGCGGGTGGTGGCGGGGGCGACCGGGAGCGGATGCGTGTCGAAGGGGAGCTCTTCGGGTTCGGCGCCGTCGTCGAGGAGCTCGCGGTACGACGCCCAGGTGCTGGCGCGGGGCGGGATGTTGCCGATGGCATCGACTCTGGTGACCGGGTGGGCGCCGGCGGCGATCGGTCCCCACAAGTCGGCGTCGCTGCGCAGGCCGCGGAGTTCGCCGAAGAGCTCGCGGCCGAACCAGCACGGGTAGCTCTCGCCGTCGTCGTACCGGCAGACGCCGATCGGGGTCGCGGCCTCGGCGACCAGTGACCAGACGGTGGCCGAGGTGATGCCGGGCTGGTCACCGGCGAGGACGACGATCCCGTCGGCCCGCCGGTCGACCGCGTCGAGAGCCGGCACGATCGACGCGCTGCCGGTGTCGGAGTGCGGCGACTCGACCACCCGCACCCCGTCGAGGTCGACCCGGTCGTGGATCTGCTCCGACGCGCTGCCGAGCGTCACGACCAGCTGGTCGAACCCGCACTCCCGCGCGCCGTCGAGGGCGGCGCCGAGCAGCGTGCCGCCGCGATAGTCCAGCAATTGCCAGGGCGCACTGAGATGCGGCGCGCTGTCGGCACCCAGCAAGAGCCCCGTGACGAACATCGGCGGGTCAACTCCCCACTCGGGACGGCGTGACCATGGAACGGCCCCTTCTGCTGTCCCCGAGCGTGCGCAAGCCGAGCTTCGATCGAACCGCTCGCCGACGGCGCGTGTCAACGTGCGTCCGGAAAGTGGTCGGAATTGCCCGGAAAATGGGCATTCCCGCGGACCCGCCGGGCGGGCCGGAATCAGCGCAGCGCGGCAGCGAACGTTTCCAGGGCCGGATATCCAGCATTTCCGGCGACGATCGTCGTCACCCCGGAACCCACCAGGATCAAGGCGTTCTCGTTCTTGCGGTCGAGCAGCACCTTGCGCTGCCAGGTGCCGCCGGCGACCGTCGCGGTGCCGTCGTCCGACGTCCGGCCGAGCTTGTCGGAGACGAATTTCCCGCCGCTGACATTCGACTGCTCGAGACCGACGTATTTCTTCTCGGTCGTCACGACCCCGAGGTGCCAGGTGATCGGCGCCTGCTGCGGCGTACGGAATTCCACGCTGGTCGCGGTCCAGCCGGACGGCATCGGCTCCGGCCCGCGCACCCAGGCGGCGGCCTTGCGGGCGTCCTCCAGCTGGGCCGTGTACGAGACGGCGTTGGGCTTCTCCTCGGTCTTCGGCCGCCAGGTCACGGTGATCAGGAACGCGACCACCGCGAGGCAGATCACCAGCGCGAAGACCATGTTCCCGACGGTCTGCGACTTGCGCTTGTCCCGCCGGTACGCCTGCCGGTACTCGTTCGCCTCGGCCCGGATCTGCGCCCGCTCCCGCGCCTTCTCCAGCGCCGCGGCGTCGTCGGACGCTCCCTGACCTGTCGAACTCATGTCCACAGTGTCTCGCGACGCGCAATCCGCCCGAACACCGGCTCACGGCGTTGGCTACGATCCGTTGACATGACCGACCCGACCACGCCACCTGCCCACCTGGAGGTCGAGGCGCATGCGCCCGACCGGAACCTCGCCCTCGAACTGGTCCGGGTCACCGAGGCCGCCGCGATGGCGGCCGGGCGCTGGGTCGGCCGCGGCGACAAGAACGGCGCCGACGGCGCGGCGGTGAACGCGATGCGTACGCTGATCGGCACTGTCGGTATGAACGGCGTCGTGGTGATCGGCGAGGGTGAGAAGGACAACGCCCCGATGCTCTACAACGGCGAGCAGGTCGGCTCCGGTGCAGGCCCGGAGTGCGACGTGGCGGTGGACCCGGTCGACGGTACGACGCTGGTGGCGAAGGGCATGGCCAACGGCATCGCGGTGATGGCGGTCTCGCCGCGGAACTCGATGTACGACCCGTCCGCGGTCTTCTACATGGAGAAGCTCGTGGTCGGTCCGGAGGCGGCCGAGGTGGTCGACATCCGGCTGCCGGTCGCGGAGAACATCCGCCGGGTCGCGAAGGCGAAGGGCAGCACGGTCGACGACGTCACGGTCGTCCTGCTGGACCGGCCGCGGCACGAGCAGCTGGCGACGCAGATCCGGGCCACCGGCGCGCGGATCAAGTTCATCTCCGACGGCGACGTGGCCGGCGCGGTCGAGGCGGCCCGGCCGGACACCGGTCTGGACATGCTGCTTGGCATCGGCGGTACGCCGGAAGGCATCATCGCCGCCTGCGCGATGAAGTGCCTCGGCGGGAAGATCCAGGGCAAGCTCTGGCCGCGCGACGACGCCGAGCGGCAGAAGGCGCTGGACGCCGGCCACGACCTGGACCGGGTGCTCGACACCGACGACCTGGTCAGCGGCGACGACTGCTTCTTCGTCGCGACCGGGATCACCGACGGCGAGCTGCTCCGCGGCGTCCGCTACGGACGCTCCACCGCGCGCACCCACTCGCTCGTGATGCGCTCGCGCAGCGGCACGATCCGCAGCATCGAGAGCGTTCACCAGCTGGAGAAGCTGCGCGCCTACTCCGCCATCGACTTCGAGCACGCCCGATGAGCACACCCGTCCTCGTCATCGGCGAGGCTCTCGTGGACATCGTCGGCACCGCCGGGAAGTTCCGCAACGGCAACAGCAAGCCGAAGGCGATCCCCGGCGGGTTCGCCGCGAACGTCGCCGTCGGGCTGGCCCGGATGGGCGTGCCGACCGAGCTCGTGGCCCGCTTCGGCACCGATCCGTACGGCGACCTGCTCGGCGCGCACCTGTTCGGCAACGGTGTCCAGCTCGCGCCCGGGACGGTCGATCCCGGCGTCCGGACGAGCACCGCGACCGCGACCCTGGACGCCGACGGGGTGGCGAGCTACAAGTTCGACATGACCTGGGATCCGCCGGCGCTGTCGCTGACCCGCGGCTGCCCGGCGATCCACACCGGGTCGATCGCGATGATGCTCGAGCCCGGGGCGACCGCGATCCGCGACTTCCTGAAGACGGTGGCCGACCAGCCCGTGACGGTCACGCTGGACCCGAACGCACGGCCGGCGATCACTCCCGACCCGGTGCCGGCCTGGGCCGCCGTCCGGGAGCTCGCGGCCCTGTCCGACCTGGTGAAGCTGAGCGACGAGGACTGCGCGTTCTTCCGTCCCGGTGTCTCGCTCGACGACATCGCGGCGGAGCTGCTGACGGCCGAGCGAACGCAGTGCGTGGTGATCACCCGCGGCGGCAGCGGCGCGCTGGGCGTCGGCCGGGGCCTGCGGGTCGAGGTTCCCGCGCCGCCGATCGAGGTGGTCGACACCGTCGGCGCCGGCGACTCGCTGATGGCGGCCCTGATCACCGGGCTGCTCACCCGCGGGCTGCTCGGCGGGCGACGGCTGGCCGGGATGACCGCCGAGGAGCTGCGGGAGGTCGTGGACTACGCGGTGAAGGCGGCGGCGATCACCTGCACCCGCCACGGCGCCGACCCGCCGACCGCGGCCGAGCACACGGAGAAGTGGGGTTCCTGAGGGTGTCCGCCGAAGCGTGGACCTCCGAGCTGGAGTCCAACGGCAGTGTGGATTTCCGGCCGCGCCGCGGCCGGCTGGCGGTGCGCCTGGCCGCGTTCGGCCTGCTGATGGTGCTGTCGGCGTGGACGAACATCGACCATCTGCGCGCGGACGGCGTCTCGGGCGCACTCGGCGTCCTGCGGCTGACTGCGCTCGCGGCGTTCGTGTACGGCACCGGTCTGACCGCGTGGCAGCTGATCACGAACCGCCCGGTCATCACGGTCGACGCCGAGGGCATCACCAGGGGCCGTAGCCTGCGGTGGTCGGGCATCACGAGCATCGACGAGCCCGCCGGCTGGCCGTTGGCGCGCGCGGTCCAGATCAACCCGGCCGACCGGCGTACCCGGCCGATCTCGATCCCGCAGGACAACGTCGAGGACCTGGAAGCCCTCACCCCCTGGCTGCGCGCACTCCACGAGCAGCACCGGGACTAGTTGACCGAGCTGCGGACGGCGGCGAGGTGTTCGCGGGAGCGGGCCGCCGCCAGGTCCGAGTCCTTGGCGCGGATCGCGTCGGCGATCGCCTCGTGGGCGGCCTGGTCGTGGCGGTGCCGGTGTTCCTCGTCGAGTTTGAGCATGTCGATCATCGCCCGCCGGATCCGCGGCACGAATGTGTCGAAGAGCTCGGTCAGTACGGCGTTGTGCGCGGCCGTCACGACCGCGCGGTGGAACGCGAGGTCGGCTTCGATGTACCAGTCGTCGGGCGCGTTCGCGGCCGCCCGTTTGCGGTCCGCGAGCGTGTAGCGGAAGTTCTTCAGGTCCGCCGGCGTCCGGCGGGACGCGGCCAGCCGGGCAGCCTCGGTCTCGATCGCGAGCCGGCCCTCCAGAACGTCGGTGATGTCCGCCTTGCGCAGGACCTTGTCCCAGTCCTCGGCGGCCTGCAGCGCGATCACGAACACGCCCGCGCCCTGGCGGCTCTCCAGCACCCGGCGGCCGGCCAACTCCCGCACCGCCTCGCGGATCGTGGACCGGCCGACGCCGAGCTGGGCGGCCAGTGTGGTCTCACCGGGAAGCTTGGCGCCGAGCGCCCACTCACCGCTCCCGATCCGGCGCAGCAGCTCCTCGGCAGCCTGCTCGGCGAGCGGGTGACGGCGAATCATGCGGGTCAGTCTAGAGGGATCTGAGTTGTCAGCTTGTCTGAGGAGTTGATAGCGTGCTCGGCATGCGCTCGCTTCCGCGTCTCGTCCTCCTCCTCGGCCGCCACGGCGGGAGCTGATTCGACCGGCGCTCCCTCCGTGGAGTGCAGTCGTCCGCCGGTCCTCCCCGGACTCGTTGGAAGGACCCACGCATGAACCGTCAGCAACCCTCCCCCATGCCCAGCCACCGGTACCGCGACATCTTCGCCAGGGTCCCGGTCGCGCCGGTCGACCGCACCTGGCCCGACCGCCGGATCACCCAGGCGCCGCTCTGGGTGCCGGTCGACCTGCGGGACGGCAACCAGGCCCTGGCCGAACCGATGGACCCCGAGCGCAAGCGCCGGTTCTTCGAGCTGATGGTTGCCATCGGCTACAAGGAGATCGAGGTCGGTTACCCGTCGGCCTCGCAGACCGACTTCGACTTCGTCCGGCTGCTCGCGGAGTCGGACCTCGTCCCGCCGGACGTCACGATCGTCGTCTTCACCCCGGCCCGCAAGGACCTGATCGAGCGGACCGTCGAGTCCGTCGCGGGAATGCGCGGCGACGTCGTCATCCACCTGTACGCCGCCACCGCGCCGGTGTGGCGCGACGTCGTCCTGCGGAAATCGCGCGACGAGCTGGCGTCGATGATCTACGCCGGCTCGGAGGAGATCCTGCGGCTGGCCGGGGACTCGGTACGGTTCCAGTTCTCGCCCGAGGTGTACAACCTGACCGAGCCGGACTACGTGCTCGAGCTGGCGGACCACCTCACCAAGCAGTGGGACGCGACACCGCAGCGGCCGGTGATCCTGAACCTGCCCGCCACGGTCGAGGCCGCGACGCCGAACGTGTACGCCGACCAGATCGAGTACATGCACCAGAACCTGCCGCGTCGCGACGGCGTCATCTTGTCGGTGCATCCGCACAACGACCGCGGCACGGGGATCGCGTGCGCGGAGCTGGCGGTGCTGGCCGGGGCGGAACGCGTCGAGGGCTGCGTCTTCGGCAACGGGGAACGCACCGGGAACGTCGACATCGCCACGCTCGCGCTCAACCTGCACGCCCAGGGCGTCGACCCGATGATCGACTTCTCCGACATCGACGGGATCCGTTCGGTGGTGGAGTACTGCACGCGGATGCCGATCCATCCGCGGCACCCGTACGTCGGGGAACTCGTCTACACGGCCTTCTCCGGGACGCATCAGGACGCGATCCGGAAGGGGTTCGCAGTTCAGGGCCCCGGTGCGTGGGAGGTGCCTTATCTGCCGATCGATCCGGCCGATGTCGGGCGCGGGTACGAGGCCGTCGTCCGGGTGAACAGCCAGTCCGGCAAGGGCGGGATCGCCCACGTGCTGGAGTCTGTGTACGGCATCCGCCTGTCGCCGGAGCAGGAGCGGGAGTTCGCGCGGCACGTGCAGCGGCACACCGACGCGACCGGGCGGGAAGCGACTGCGGAGGAGTTGAAGGCGTTGTACGAGGAGGTCTACGGGTGCTCGAACTGAAGGACGTCGACTTCGTCCGGGACGGCAAGCTGTTGCTGTCCGGGGTGTCGCTGACCGCGGGCGAAGGTGAGCGGTGGGCGCTGCTCGGGCCGAACGGCGCGGGCAAGAGCACGCTGCTCGGCCTGTGCGGCGCGGTCACGCACCCGACCCGCGGCACGGTCGAGATCCTCGGACGCCGGCTCGGTACCGTCGACATCCGTACCCTGCGCGAGTCCATCGGGCACGTGAATCCACGGCACCCGCTGCGGTCGCCGTCGAGCATCCGGGACGTCGTCCTGACCGGGCTCACCGGAACGATCGAGCGGATGCCGCGGTGGGAGCCGACTCCCGCGCAGGAAGCTCGCGCTCTGGAGCTGATCGACCTGCTCGGGATCGGCGCGCTGGCCGGTTCGTCGTGGACCACGCTGTCGCAGGGTGAGCGTGGCCGGGCGCTGATCGCCCGCGCGCTGATCTCGGATCCGCGGTTGCTGCTGCTGGACGAGCCGTCGACCGGCCTGGACGTCGCCGCGCGCGAGCAGTTGCTGGAGACCCTCGACCAGATCCACCTCAGCCACCCGCAGCTGGCGTGGGTCCTGGTCACCCATCACCTCGAGGAGCTTCCGACCTGTACGACGCACGCCGCGCTGCTCCGCGACGGCCGGGTCCTGTCCGCGGGGCCGGCTGACGACGTACTCACGACGGATCGCATCTCGCAGACGTTCGACCATCCGATCGAGATCAACCGCCACGACGGGCGCTGGACCGCCACCGCCCGACGAGGTACCCGGCACCACTGAGCAGGCCGAGCGCGGCGCAGATCCCGGCGAGCCACAGCCAGAACACCGTGTCCTCGCGCGCCGACTCGACCGCCCAGACGGCACGGCCCTTCGCCGGCTCGGCGACGACGTACTCGACGGGTACGACGTCGCCGAGCCGGAAGGTGTGGTCGCCGGCATCCCGGTCCGTCTCGAACGTGTGGTCGGCACCGGCGACGGAGTACCGGATGTCCACCGTGCCCGAGCTCTTGTCGAGCAACCCCGGCTCATGGATCACCACTACGGTCCCGTTGGTGATCGCGGTTGGCTGCTCCGCCGGACGGCCCGCGCTCCGGGCGTTCAGGCCCAAGGACCCGAACGGCACCGCGACGATCAGGAAGAACAGCACCAGGCTGCCTGGCACGAGCGGCTCGCCACGCCGCCGCCATCCGTAGGCAGCCGCGGCGTGCCGCCCGGCCGGCTTCTCGCCGGTCGCTGTCTCGGTCGGGCTGACGCCTCTGATCCAGAGGACGCCGACGACGACCAGCATCAGTACCAGGTACGCGATCACCGTGCCGAGGCCGATCATCCCGCCGACGAACGCCGCGTCGTCCACCGGCCGGCCGGTCACGAGTGCGACGAGAGCACCGATACCGGCGCCGAGCGCGGCGACCAGCGCCATGGCCAGCACGGCGCCGATGCCGAACAGCGACGAGCCGGAGTCGGCCAGCGCGTACGCCGCCGCCGGACCACGGACGAACGCCCAGCTCAGCGCCCCGCGAAGTCGCCGCATGCGCCAAGTGTGGTGCATTACAGTTGGTTCTGCTCCAGGGGTGGAGTTGTGAGGGCGGGGGCGAGATGAGCGTCATGGGTGAACGCCTGCCTGAGGCGTGGATGGTCGAGTGGCACCGGAACGGCCGGGTCGAGTTCCCGCTGCGCCGCTGGGGGTTCTCGATGTTCCCGGTCCTGTACCTGGCGGCGTTCGCGCTCTTCACGGCGGGCCGGCTGCCGGACATGCTCGACGACGGGGCGTGGCGGTATCTGGCCTACCTGTTGATCGCGGGGTACGTCGGTATCGCGGTGATGATCGTCTGGCAGCTCGTCACCCAGCGCCCGGTCGTCGTCGTCGACCACCGGGGGATCCACGTCGGACACCGGCGGTTCATGGCGTGGAGCGAGATCGGATCGATCGGGTTCGTGGCCGGGCCGAAACTGGCGCGGCAACTGCCGGTGCAGCCGAAGAACGTCTGGGCGAAGAACCTCGTCCTCACCCAGCAGCACGTCAACGACCTCTCAGCGTTCCGCCTGTGGCTCGGCGAACTGCTGGAGGAGCAGCGCCCGAATCCCTAGCCGGCGCCGGTCAGGTCAGGCCGAGGCGCTTGCTCAGGCGGGGGCCGCGCTTGATCTTGATCTCGCCGAGGATCGCCGTGCCGCGGATGTGGAAGCGTTTCGGCTCGGCCGGCCGGCTGTTCGGGTCCGGGACCGCCTTCAGTCCGGCTTCCTGTTCGGAGACGGAGCCGAGGATCGGGTTGCTGTCCAGCAGGACGATCGCGTTCTGCGGGACCCGGATCTTCACGTCGGCGAGGATCGACTTGACGTCGATGTGGACGTCGTCGAACGGGATCTGCGCCTCGGTGTAGTCCAGGGTGACGTCGCCGAGCACGGCGTTGATCTCCTGGCGCTGCGGGACCAGCCAGCTCCCGGTCCGCTTGGACTCGGACATGAACACGTTGATCACGGGCCCGGACTCCACCAGCGCACCGCCGTAAGGCGGGGTGGTGGCCGGCGTGGTCTGCGCGCGAGGCCCGTTGGGCAGGTCGGCGGTCAGTTCGACGAGCTCGCCGTACGTCTTGGAGGCGTACAGCGTCTCGAGCCGGTCCTCGAGCTCGGTGTAGGACAGCCGGCCCTCGCCCGCGGCGTCGCGGAGGATGTCGGCGACCTCCTCGCGCTCGAGATCGGACACCCGCCGCCGCAGCACCGGATCGTCACCGGCCTGCGCGGGCACGACATCCTGCGGTCGGTTCTCCTGGGGAACATCATCCTGAGCCACGCCTGAACCATACGCGCGCCCACCCCCGCCCGCAGACCCGTTTCCTCCCCGATTCACCCCTGATCCGGCCCCTGATGGTGAGCGGTAGCCTTTGGGCGTCCAGTCCAGTCTGTGTGGAGGTATGCCCGGTGTCTGCCGACTTCAACTACTCCGACCTGTTGCCGTTGGGTGCCGACGAGACGGAGTACCGGCTGCTGACGACGGAGGGTGTCAGCACGTTCACCGTAGGCGACCGGACGTTCCTGCAAGTGCAGCCCGAGGTCTTGCAGGCGCTGACCGCGGAGGCGATGCACGACATCTCGCACTACCTGCGGACCGCGCACCTCGCGCAGCTGCGGCGGATCATCGACGACCCGGAGGCGTCCGGGAACGACCGGTTCGTCGCGCTCGACATGCTGAAGAACGCGAACATCTCGGCCGGCGGCGTGCTGCCGATGTGCCAGGACACCGGCACCGCGATCGTGATGGGCAAGAAGTCCGAGGGCGTGCTCACCGGCGCGGTCGACGAGGAGTGGATCAGCCGCGGCGTGTACGACGCCTACACCAAGCTGAACCTGCGCTACTCGCAGATGGCCCCGCTGACCATGTGGGACGAGAAGAACACCGGCTCCAACCTGCCGGCCCAGATCGAGCTCTACTCGACACCGGCCGGCGCCGGCGACCCGGCGTACAAGTTCCTCTTCATGGCCAAGGGCGGCGGCTCGGCGAACAAGTCGTTCCTCTACCAGGAGACCAAGGCGGTGCTGAACCCGTCGCGGATGATGGAGTTCCTGGACGAGAAGATCCGCTCCCTCGGTACGGCGGCCTGCCCGCCGTACCACCTGGCCGTCGTGGTCGGCGGGACCTCGGCCGAGTACGCGCTGAAGACCGCGAAGTACGCCTCCGCGCACTATCTGGACACCCTGCCGACGAGCGGATCGCCGCTCGGGCACGGGTTCCGGGACGTGGAGCTGGAGGAGGAGGTCTTCAAGCTCACGCAGGAGTTCGGGATCGGCGCGCAGTTCGGCGGGAAGTACTTCTGCCACGACGTCCGGGTGATCCGGCTGCCGCGGCACGGCGCGTCCTGCCCGGTCGCGATCGCGGTGTCCTGCTCGGCGGACCGGCAGGCGCTGGCCAAGATCACGCCGGAGGGCGTGTTCCTCGAGCAGCTGGAGCGGGAGCCGGCCCGGTTCCTGCCGGACACGACCGACGAGCACCTCGACGACGCCGAGGTCGTCCGGGTCGACCTGAACCGGCCGATGAGCGAGATCCGCGCCGAGCTGTCCAAGCTGCCGGTGAAGACCCGGCTGTCGCTGACCGGCCCGCTCGTGGTGGCGCGCGACATCGCGCACGCGAAGATCAAGGAGCGGCTGGACGCGGGCGAGCCGATGCCGCAGTACCTGCGTGACCACGCCGTGTACTACGCGGGTCCGGCGAAGACCCCCGAGGGTTACGCGTCCGGTTCCTTCGGACCGACGACCGCGGGCCGGATGGACGCCTACGTCGACCAGTTCCAGGCGGCCGGCGGCTCGTTCGTCATGCTTGCCAAGGGCAACCGGTCGGCGAAGGTGACGGCGGCGTGCAAGGAGCACGGCGGGTTCTACCTGGGGTCGATCGGCGGCCCGGCGGCGCGGCTGGCGCAGGACTGCATCAAGTCCGTCGACGTGATCGAGTATCCGGAGCTCGGCATGGAGGCGATCTGGAAGATCCAGGTCGAGGACTTCCCCGCGTTCATCGTGGTCGACGACAAGGGCAACGACTTCTTCACCGACACCCGCAAGCCGGTCCCCCTGACGGTCCGTCCGCGCAGCTGAACCGTTGACCCGGTGAGCCGATCGCCCCACCCTCGGAACCGGGGGTGGTCGCGATGGGGCGGCGGATGCTGCGGATGGGGAACCGGGTCGGCGTGTGGATGTACCGGACGCTGGACGGGCGGCTGGCGAGCGGCAGCAAGGACGTGCACGTCCTGATGCTCACCACGCCCGGCCGGCGGACCGGCGTACCGAGGTCGACCTGCGTGCGGTACCTGGAGACGGCGGACGGGCTCGTGGTCTGGGGCACCGGGTCGGGCTCACCTCAGGACCCGGACTGGTTCCGGAACCTGCGGGCGGCGGACAGCACCGACGTACAGATCGGCGCCGAGCACCGGCGGATGCAGGCGCGGGAACTGACCGAGCCCGAGCGGAGCACGGTGTGGACCGACGTCATCCTCCGCGAGGACCCGCGGATCGGCCGGTTCGCGACGAAGGCAGGGCGGACGATCCCCGTCGCCGTCCTGGAGCCCGCCCCGGACTGACCCCCGCTCAGCCGGCCTTGGTCTCGATCTCCTCCGGGAGCTTCATCAGCAGGGCTCTGGCCGCTTTGACCAGGTCTGCCTCGTTGTGTCCGAACGCCTGGAGGTAGCACCCAAGGGCCGAGCGCAGCATCTGAAGCTCGTCGGCCTGCAGCTCGATGGTGTACATACTTCCAAGCTAAGACCAATCCCGCCGGTGACAAGCGCTCGTGACCTACCTGTTGTCAGCGGCTGTGCAGCTCCTCGGCGATCCAGGTCGGCTGATGCGTCGTCGGCGCGACGGGCAGCCGCCAGGCCGCCGGCGCCGACCAGGACTCCCAGCCGCCGGAGAACGGCGCCGTCCAGGCCTCGACGTCGCGGATCGCCAGGTGCGCGTCGGCGACGATCCGCTCGGCCTCGGCGGCGCTGAAACGTCCGGCGCTGACCGCTCCCTCGAGCTCGTCCTCGTCCTTCCACTCGATCGTGCGGTCAGGGTTGATCCACAGGTCAAGCACATGATCGACCGTGCTCGTACGGCGTGCCGCCCGGTCGCGGACGTGTTCGCGCTCGAGGTTCACGTACCACCCGCGGAACGTCGCGTCATCGTCCCAGAAGTACCAGACCGACCACGGCTTGCCGGGCGGCGACACCTTGAGGATCCCGGTCCCGCGCCAGACGTCGAGCTTCAGCACCCGCTCCGCGGTGAACATCGCGACCGGACCGGCGTGCCGGATCTCCCGCCCGTCGACGAGCACCGGTTTGAGCAACGGCGTCCCGGGGGCGAGCCAGGCGACCAGCCCGTCGGCGTCGTCACGCACCACCGTCATCGGCCGCACGAGCGGCTTGTCGGCGTGCTGTCCGGGCCCTTCGTACACCCACTCGATCGTCGTGCCGGGCTCCCAGAACGTCACGACTGCGCCGGCCGGGTCATGGACAGGACGTCGAGGGCCGCGTCCAGCTGCTCCTCGGTGAGGTCGCCCTTCTCGACGTGCCCGTTCTCGATCACGACCTCGCGGATCGTCTTGCCTTGTTTCAGGGCGCTCTTGGCGACCGCGGCGGCGTTCTCGTAGCCGATGTAGCGGTTCAGGGGCGTCACGATCGACGGGGACGACTCGGCCAGCGCGCGGGCGTGGCCGACGTTCGCCGTGATGCCGTCGACGCAGCGGTCGGCGAGCAGCCGGGAGCTGTTGGCCAGCAGGCTGATCGACTCGAGCAGGTTGCGCGCGATCACCGGGAGCATCACGTTCAGCTCGAAGTTGCCGCCGGCACCGGCCACGGTGATCGTGGTGTCGTTGCCGATCACCTGCGCGGCGACCATCAGCGTCGCCTCGCAGATCACCGGGTTCACCTTGCCGGGCATGATGCTCGACCCGGGCTGCAGGTCCGGCAGCGCGATCTCGCCGAGCCCGGCGCGCGGGCCGGAGCCCATCCAGCGCAGGTCGTTGCTGATCTTCGTCAGGCTGACCGCGACCGTCTTCAGCTGCCCGGACAGCTCGACCAGTCCGTCGCGCGCCCCCTGGGCCTCGAAGTGGTCCTCGGCCTCGGTCAGCTCCAGCCCGGTGCGGCGGTTCAGCTCGGTGATGACGGCTGCCGCGAACCCCGGCGGTGTGTTGATCCCGGTACCGACCGCCGTCCCGCCGAGCGGCAGCTCGGCGACCCGGGGCAGCGTGGCCCGCACGCGCGCGGCGCCGCGGCGGATCTGCTGGGCATACCCGTCGAACTCCTGGCCGAGCGTCACCGGCGTCGCGTCCATCAGGTGCGTGCGTCCGGACTTCACCACCTCGGCGAACTCGGATCCCTTGCGGGACAGGGAATCCGCGAGATGCTCGAGGGCCGGCAGCAGCTCCTGGACGACCCCCGCCGTGGCGGCGACGTGGATCGCCGACGGGAAGGTGTCGTTGCTGGACTGCGACGCGTTGACGTGATCGTTCGGGTGCACGTCGGCGCCGAGCGCGCGGGTGGCGAGGGTGGCCAGGACCTCGTTGACGTTCATGTTCGTCGACGTGCCGGAACCGGTCTGGAAGACGTCGATCGGGAACTCCGCGTCGAACTGCCCCGCGGTCACCTGGTCCGCGGCGGCCGCGATCGCGGCGGACCGGTCGGCGTCGAGCACCCCGAGCGACGCGTTCACGACCGCGGCCGAGGCCTTGATCTGGGCGAGCGCGTGCACGAGCTCCGGCGCCAGCGGCCGCCCGGAGATCGGGAAGTTCTCCACCGCGCGCTGCGTCTGCGCCCGCCACAACGCGTCGCGGGGCACCTTGACCTCGCCCATCGTGTCGTGCTCGATCCGGAATTCCACGTCATCACCCATACCTGCAGAGTACGTCGCTCACCGTTGCCGGAACGCCCTGATGGACAAGCTGTGGACAACGACACAGCGATGCCCCGCAGGTGATGATCGGCTACGAGCTGCCCTGATAGACGTAGTACAGCTCGTCGCGGCCCTGGAGCTGGACCGGCACGGGTTTGACGTCGCACGTGCCGAACACGGCGCCGACGGCGGTCTCCAGGGCGGCCGACGCGGACGAGGACCACACGGTGAGGACGCCGCCGGCACGCAGCTTGGCCCGGCAGGTGGTGAGGAAGCCGGACGTGTAGATGGTCGAGTTCTCGTTGTAGACAAGGAAGTCCGGGCCGTTGTCGACGTCCAGCAGGATCGCGTCGACGGACGCGTCGGGGAGGTCCGTGACGACCGCGCGGACGTCGCCGACGACGACCGCGACCCGCGGGTCGCCGAGGATCGACGGGACCAGGCCGGAGCGCATCCACGACACCAGGTCCGGCTCGATCTCCGCGACCACCACCTCGCCGAGCCGGTCGTCGGCGAGCAGCGCGCGGACCGTGTACCCGAGGCCGAGTCCCCCGACCAGCACCCGGTCGGGCCGCTGCACCGCCTCCAGTGCAGCCGACGCCAGCAACTCCTCGCTCGACGTCTCCCGGTCGTCCATCACGAACACGCCGTTGACCCGCAGCTCCAGCGCGCCGTCGTCCTCCCGGCGCCGCAGCACGAGCTCTCCGCGCTCACTGTGGCCCCGCGCGATCTCTGCCATGTCACACGCCGCCACTCTGATTGGTCAGCCCCGCGTCGTGGGCCAGCAGCGCCAGCTGCACGCGGTTGGTCAACTGGAGCTTGGTGAGGGAGTTCGTCAGGTGTGTCTTCACCGTGGCGATCCCGACGTCCAGGGCGGTCGCCACCTCGGCGTTGCTCCTTCCTTCAGCCACAGCCAGCACCACGTCCCGCTCTCGCTCGGTCAGCTGCGCCAGCGCCGCGCAAGCCGTCGTACGGCGGCTGTCCTGGTCGGCGGCGCCGACATGGTCCATGAGCTGCCGGGTGGCCTGTGGTGAGAGCACGGACTCACCAGCAGCCACCTTCAGCACCGCTGCGACGATCTCGGCCGGCGCAGCGTCCTTCAGCAGGTAACCGGACGCACCGGCACGCAACGCCCGCAGCAGGTCCTCGTCCGACCCGAAAGTGGTCAGCATGACCACGTCCGGCGCCGCAGTCCGCCGCCGAATCGCCTCAGTCGCGGCAACCCCGTCCAGCACCGGCATGCCGATGTCCATCAGTACGACGTCCGGGCGCAGGTCGCGGACCGCATCGACAGCCTCCTGCCCATCGGCGGCCACACCGACCAGCTCGAGCTCCGGTGCGCCGGACAGCATGCTGGACAGGCCTGCCCGGACCAGTGGGTCGTCGTCGACCACCAGCAGCCGGACCGGTTCACTCACGGCCGTCATCGTAGGCCACCCAGGGCAGCCAGGCCGCCAGCCGAAACTCTCCGTCAGCCGTTGCCCCGTGCTCGAACCGCCCACCCGCCAGCGACGCCCGCTCCGCCAGTCCGATGAGGCCCACCCGTGAGCCCGGGGCTGCGACACCTTGCTCCAAAGGATTCGACACCTCCACCGAGAGCCCTGTGCCCGGCGCACCCCTCAGCAGCACCCGGACCGTCTGGTGGGGTGCGTGCTTGCGCGCGTTCGTCAGTCCCTCCTGGACGATCCGGTACGCATGCCGCCCGATCGTGTCCGGCACCTCGCTGAGCTCGACTCCTGTCTCGAGCTCGATCCTCATCCCGGCGGCCCGTGACTCGTCCAGCAACGCATCCAGCTCGGCAATCCCCCGGCGTGGCCCGTCGGCGGTGTGCTGAGACCGCAGTACGCCGACGATCTCGCGCAGGTCGTCCACGCAGTCGCGGGCACTGGAGCGAATCACGCCGGCCGCGCGTGACAGCTCGTCGGTCGGCATGTCCGGCCGGAACTCCAGCGCGCCCGCATGGATGCTGAGCAACGACAGCCGATGCCCGAGCGCGTCATGCATCTCCCGCGCGATCCGCTCCCGCTCCAGCCGCTGCCCCTGCTCGACACGCAACTGCTGCTCCGCCTCGGCGCGGACGGCGCGGTCGGTCAACGAGGCCATCAGCTGCCGCCTGGTCCGGACCACGATGCCCCAGGCAACCAGCGCCAGACAGGCCAGCGCAGTGAGAGTCACAGCGATCCAGTACGCGTTAGGCACGTCAGCCAACGGATAGAGCCAGAACTGCAGCATGCAGGACGCCATCGCCACAGCACCCAGCGAGAGGCTGACAGCCGGACGTCTGTGCACCGCGACGTTGAAGAGCGCCAGACCGCCCGCTGCACCGACCGAAGGCACCAGAGTGGACGCAAGGATCATCAGCACGGCCAGCCCGATCGGCCAGCGGCGGCGGACGAGCAGTGAGAGCGCCCCGGCGATGCACAGGGTCAGATCGAGCCAGTGCGGCAGTGGACCGATCCGGGGCGCCGGGTCGTTGTCTCCCACCGCGACCAGCCCGAACAGGGACGCGATCAGCACGCAGGCGACGTCCACCACCCGGTCCCGCGGCGTCAGCCGTCCGTACCCCGGCGCCGCTCGCGATCCAGGCGCGATCAGCGCGGCGACGATCCCCGTGTCCACCCGAACGACGGTAGCGCCTCGACGGCCCGCTTCACCGGCTCGACGGCGTATGACGAGACTTTCGGTGGAGGCGCGAGTCCACCGAACGACGCTGACGGCGTACGGCGGGCTGATCCGCCGGGCGGCTGGCCGGCGGCAGGGTTGCAGGCATGATTCTTGCCGAAAGCACCTTCCGTGGCACGACCGCCGCGGAACTGGCCGCCCGCACCTGGTGGGGCTCGTTCAGGGCCGCCGTCGACCAGCGCGCGATCTTCCCGCGCTCCGGCACGATCCGGCTGCACCTGAGTCATCTGGAGCTGACCGGCTGGGACCACGGCCGCGACGTCTCCGTCCATCCCGCCGAGCTGGCGTCGGTGAGCAACGACTTCACCGACCTGTACGGCCGCTTCCTCGGCGGTGGATCCAAGACGCTCGGCGCACCGCTGGTCCTCGAACTGCGATCCGGCACCGTGCTGTACCTGCTCGTGAACCACCGCTGGTTCACCGAACGCACCGACAATGCCCAGTGGAGCGGTCGCCTCACCCAATGGCTCGCCGGCGCGCGCGGGTGCACGGCATGAGGCGCGTCGGGAGATTTCTGCTGCGGTTCGCGCTGGTGGTCGTCGTCCTGGTGCTGATCTTCGTCGGGTGTTCGGCCGTGTGGACCTGGCAGGACGACCGGCGGGCCGACATGACCACCGAGGGGCCGTACGAGGCGACTGTGGAGTCGCTGAACAAGCATCCGCTGCCGCAGTGGTTCGCCGATGCCAAGTTCGGGATCATGATCCACTGGGGGCTCTACTCGGTGCCGGGGTTCGCGCCGAAGGGCACCACGTTCAGCAAGCTGCTCGAGACGCAGTACGGGCACGCGATGACCCACAACCCGTACGCCGAGGACTACGCGAACGCGATGAAGGACCCGGCCTCGCCGACCGCGCAGTACCACCGGGAGCACTACGGCCACGCGCCGTACGGCGACTTCACGCAGCAGTTCGACGCCGGTCTCGCGAAGTGGGACCCCGATCGCTGGGCAGCGCAGTTCAAGGCGGCCGGGGCCTCGTACATCGTGGTGACGGCCAAGTACGCCGACGGGTACTCCTTGTGGCCGACCCAGGTCCGCAACCCGCACGCACCGGACTTCCACGCCCAGCGGGACCTGATGGGCGAGCTGGCCGCGGCAGTGCGCAAGCAGGGCCTGAAGTTCGGCGTCTACTACTCCGGCGGCGTCGACTGGACGTTCCAGCGCAAGACTGTGAAGACCCTCGGCGACTACGTGTACCTGCACTACGGCGAGGACTACCGCAAGTACGCCGTCGCGCAGGTGCGTGAGCTGATCACGCGGTACAAGCCTGACATCCTCTGGAACGACATCGCCTGGCCGACCGGGTCCAAGCGGCTCTACGCCCTGTTAGCGGACTACTACAACACCGTCCCGGAGGGTGTCGTCGACGACCGCTGGAGTACGGCGTCGTTCGGCCGGCAACTGATGGGCCCTAAGCCGATGCGCTGGGGCTTCGACCAGCTCATGAAGGGCCTGTTCAAGCAGCCCGGTGTCGCGGACGGCATCAACACCCAGAAGCCCGCACCGCACAGTGACTTCCGGACGCCGGAGTACGCCGACTTCGACACCATCCAGGACAAGTTCTGGCAGCAGGACCGCGGCATCGGCGGCTCGTTCGGCTACAACCGCGAGGAGACCGGGGACGACTACACCGGCTCGGCCGAGCTGATCGCAGCACTCGCCAAAGGCGCCGCCAACAACGGTTCGCTGTTGCTGAACGTCGGACCGAGCGGCGGAGCCGGCGACATCGTCCCTGAGCAGTGGAGCCGGCTCTCCGACATCGGGGCGTGGCTGAAGGTCAACCGGGAGGCCCTGGACGGAACGCGACCGTGGACACGGTCATCGACGACCACAGCCGCCGGCGACCAGGTCGTGTTCACCCAGAAGGGCAAGGCGGTGTACGCCGTCGTCCTCGGCCGGCCGCGGGGCGACATCGTCATCAAGGACGTCGCACTCTCCGGGTCCGCGAAGCGTCTCGGGGCAGGTCCGGTGGCGATGACGACAACCACCGGGGACACCGTCCTGAAGGCGGCCGGCGACGGGACCTACGCGCCGGCCTTCAGGATCGGGTGATCAGTACCAGCCGCTGTTCTGGGAGTGGTTCCACGCCTTGCACGGCGAGCCGTACGTGGCCTCGATGTAGTCCAGGCCCCACTTGATCTGGGTGACCGGGTTGGTCCGCCAGTCCTTGCCGTACGCCGCCATCCGGTTGCCCGGCAGCGCCTGCGGGATGCCGTACGCCGTCGACGTCGGGTTGTCGGCGTTGACCTTCCAGCGGGACTCCTTGTTCCAGAGCTTCTCCAGGCAGCTGAACTGGCTCTGGCTCCAGCCGTGGTCGGGGAGGAGGTTCATCGCGACCTCCTTCGGCGTGCCCTCGTACTTCTTCCGCTCGGCGTCCCGGCTGGCCCGCTCCTCGGCGGCGTCCCGGCTCGCCTCCTTGAGTGCCTTGTAGCGCAGCAAAGCCGTGTTCCTGGCCTTCATCTTCTGGTCGGCCGCGTCCTGCAGCGCGGTGCGCTGCTGCTCGATGGCCTCGACCTGGTTCCGCATCCGGACCGCCTCGGCGGCGATCTCGGCGGCCGACTTCTCCTTGGCCGACGGCGTGGTCGCGGACGGGATGGCCTTCCCACTGTTCAGCACGGCCATCTCGGCCCGCCCGGACACCTTCTCCGACGCACTGCTGCTCCCAGGAGAGCTGAAGAGGTCGACACCGGCGACAACGGAGACCACGGCGATTCCGGTGACTGCGAGAACCGCGACGGAGCGCTTCGCTTTCATCTGTCCTTCCGAGAAAACCCGACCCCCGTCGGCTGCAACGAGAACATACTCTGACGTAAACCGTCCGTGATCACAAGCAGGTCACGAACGAACGGTGCGGCCGCCGCGTGGCGACCGCACCGTTCTTACTCCCGCTTTACAGAAAGCTATTACCTAAGAAACGTAACGCTCCTTACACCGCCCCGGTCACAGCTGCAGATCGTCCAGCATCTCGGTGACCAGCGCCGCGATCGGCGACCGCTCCGAGCGGGTCAGCGTCACGTGCGCGAACAGCGGGTGACCCTTGAGCTGCTCGACGACCGCGACCACGCCGTCGTGCCGGCCGACCCGCAGGTTGTCCCGCTGGGCGACGTCGTGGGTGAGCACCACCCGTGAGTTGGCGCCGACCCGGGACAGCACCGTGAGCAGCACGTTGCGCTCCAGCGACTGCGCCTCGTCGACGATCACGAACGCGTCGTGCAGCGACCGGCCCCGGATGTGGGTCAGCGGCAGCACCTCGAGCATCCCGCGATCGATCACCTCGTCGATCACGTCACCGCTGGTCAGCGCGCCGAGCGTGTCGTACACGGCCTGGGCCCACGGCTGCATCTTCTCCGACTCGCTGCCCGGCAGGTACCCGAGCTCCTGGCCGCCGACCGCGAACAGCGGCCGGAAGACGACCACCTTCTTGTGCTGGCGGCGCTCCATCACCGACTCCAGCCCGGCGCACAGCGCGAGCGCGGACTTACCGGTACCGGCGCGGCCGCCGAGCGAGATGATCCCGACGTCCGGGTCCAGCAACAGGTCCAGCGCGACCCGCTGCTCGGCCGACCGGCCGCGGATCCCGAACGCCTCGCGGTCGCCGCGGACCAGCCGGATCCGCTTGTCCGGCATCACCCGGCCGAGCGCGCTGCCCCGGTCGGACAGCATCACCAGCCCGGTGTGGGTCGGGAACTCGCCGGCGGCGGGCAGCTCGACCGAACCGTTCTCGTACAGGTCGTCGACGACATGCGTCTCGACCTCGAGCTCCGCCATCCCGGTCCAGCCGGACTCCAGCGTCAGCTCGGCGCGGTACTCCTCGGCGAGCAGGCCGCACGCCGACGCCTTGACCCGCATCGGCAGGTCCTTCGAGACCAGCGTGACGTCCTTGCCCTCGGCCATGAAGTTGCAGGCCACGGCCAGGATCCGGCTGTCGTTGTCGCCGAGCCGGAAACCGGCCGGCAGCGTCTCCGGGTCGGTGTGGTTCAGCTCGACCCGGAGGGTTCCACCCTTCTCCCCCACTGGCAGGGGCGCATCCAGACGTCCGTGCAGGATCCGGAGCTCGTCGAGCAGTCGCAGCGCCGTACGGGCGAAGTAGCCGAGTTCCGGGTGATGCCGTTTGGCCTCCAATTCGGTGACGACGACCACCGGGACGACGACCTCGTGCTCGTCGAACCGCAGCATCGCGTGCGGGTCCGAGAGGAGCACCGAGGTGTCCAGCACGAATGTGCGCTGGGCCGGTGTGGATGAGGTACTTGACGCCTTGGCATTGTCGGCCATGTCGCACGTCCTCTTCTGGCCGTGACGTGCACCCTCGCCCCGGCCGACCAGTGGTTAGGTGGACCGGGTGCCGCCCTCGGGGTCTGGTGCAGACCCCGTCCGCCGTGCCGCGTACGCAACGACGGGAATCAGTGAGATCGAGACCTGACGTCTCGGGTACTCCGTTCGGCCCCTCATGGGGCTACCGGCTGGCGAACGATTCTCAAGCTGATCGGGCCTCCCGGACAGCCGGCTTCCCCTCCGACCGTCATTGTCAGGGTAGGAGCCTCCTGCAAACGGCGCAGCCCGACACGCCCGGCCACGGGGTTAACACGGTGTTACGCCTTTCCCCCTCACGCGGGGGATCCACGTCACTCCGCCGGGTGATCCGGTCCGGCGGCCCCGCGACGAGGCTCGGGGCATGACTCGGAGCATGACAAGGAACTGGCCGACGTGGACCGGGTACGCCACCGCGCTCTGGTCCCTGGTGTACGGCGTACTCGGGCTGTACTGGACCTTCGGCGGCGCCGGCTACCCGTTCGCGCGGGTCCCTGACGACCTGTCCACGGCGTCGATCCTGGAAGGTACGGCGGTGCACGTCGTCGCCCCCGTGATGGCGGCGATCGGCCTCGGCGGCGCCGTTCTCGCGCTCGTGATGACGCACACCAGGCCGCGCGGATCGATCCTGCAGGCGATCGCCGCCGTGCTCGCGGTCGGCCTCGCGCTCGTCGTACCCGACTACACGCTGGTCGCGGTGGTCGCCATGGCGCCGGCACTGATCGTGTTCGCCTTCACCGGCGTACCGGGGCCGCAGGACGGCGTCGGCGACATCCTGTACTGGCACCGGGTGAATCTGATCATCCTGTTCGTCGGCGGGGTGCTCTGGGCGGCGACAGCGCTCGCGTACCACCGGCGTAGCCGCGAGGCGTGCGTCTCCTGCGGCCGTGGCGCCGCGGAGCCCGCCTGGAAGCGCCCGGAGGCTGCGCTCCGGTGGGGCCGCTGGGCGGTCGCGATCGCGGTCGTGGCGAACCTTCCGTACGAGCTCACCCGGATCGCCTGGTACTTCGGCTGGCCGCTCGGCATCACCGGCGAGTTCCACCGGATGATGGCCGACACGCCCGGGATGCTCGAGATGGGCCTCGGCCTGGCCGTCCTGGGCCTGGGCGGCGGCGTCCTCACGCACGGCCTGGTGCACCGGTGGGGCGAGGTGTACCCGCGGTGGATCTGGCTCAAGGCCGGCCGCCGCGTACCGCCGCTGCTCGCGATCGTCCCGGCCTCGATCGTGTCGGTCGTCCTGATCCCGGCCGGGCTGATGAACACCCAGGCCCCGCTCGACGGTGACATGTGGGGAGCCAACGCGCCGGGCATCCTGTGGATCGCGTGGGGCGCGGCGCTCGGCGTCGCGACGTACGCGTACTACCTGCGGCGCCGTACGACGTGCTCGCGGTGCGGGCGCGGCACTACGTCCCGAAGCGACGCTCTCGCTGCGCGTAGCTCCGGATCGCGCGCAGGAAGTCGACGTGCCGGAAGTCCGGCCACAGCGCCTCGCAGAAGTAGAACTCGCTCAGCGCGCTCTGCCAGAGCAGGAAGCCGCCCAGGCGCTGCTCACCCGACGTCCGGATGACCAGGTCCGGATCCGGCTGGCCCTTCGTGTACAGATGCCGCGCGATGTGCTCCACGTCGACGCGGTCCGCGAGTTCCTCGATCGAGATGCCCTTCGCGGCCTCCTCGAGCAGCAGCGAGCGGACCGCGTCGGCCAGCTCGCGCCGACCGCCGTACCCGACCGCGACGTTGACCAGCATCCCCTGGTTGTCGTGCGTCGCCGTCTCGGCCGCCTTCAGTGCCTCGGCGGTCGTGCCCGGCAGCAGGTCGAGCGCGCCGACCGGGTGGATCCGCCAGCGGCCGATCGCGGTCAGCTCCTCGACGGTCTGCTCGATGATCCGCAGCAGCGGCTCGAGCTCCTCGGCCGGGCGGGTCAGGTTGTCGGTGGACAGCATCCACACCGTGACGACCTTGACGCCGACGTCGTCGCACCACTCCAGGAACTCCGAGATCTTGTTCGCCCCGGCCTCGTGACCGCGCGACACCGGATCGCCGACCTGGCGGGCCCAGCGCCGGTTGCCGTCGATGATGACGCCGATGTGCCGCGGGATCCGGTCCGGTGACAGGGACCGGCGGACCCGACGCTCGTACAGGCCGTAGATCGCGCCGCGCAGCTTCTGCTTGCCAGGTGTCCGCATGGGCAGGGTGCTCTCCTCAAAGACTCTCGGTCACGAGGCTAGCCCAGAAACGCCGCCGGTGAGAGGCCCTGGAGCGGCTCACGGAAAGCTGCCGGAAAGCTCGAACTTTTCGGTGAGTTCGTGCATCGTAAGCGCGGGAGTGCTGCAGCACCCGGGTGACTTCGCCTACATTTCATTCTTCCGACCGATGCAACCTACGGTTCCGTAGGTTACGGTTGCGTAGGTATGAACCGCCCGGACTCCCCTCGAAAGGACGGCGATGACCGCTACCAGCGCCCAGCCCCAGGACCTCGGGCACCGGCTCTCCGGCCGGCTCGGACCGCTCAAGCCCAAACTTCGTGGATGGCTGCACGCCGGCACCTTTCCGTTCGCCACCGCCGCCGGCATCGTGCTGATCTGCCTGGCCCCGCATGCGAACGCGCGCTGGGCGGCCGCGGTCTATACCGCCGGATCGATGCTGCTGTTCGGCATCTCCGCGCTGTACCACCGGTTCTACTGGGGCCCGACCGGTGAGGCGATCCTGCGCCGGCTCGACCACAGCAACATCTTCCTGCTGATCGCCGGCACCTACACCCCGCTCGGCATGGTGCTGCTGCACGGCAAGGACCGGGTGCTGATGCTCAGCCTGGTCTGGGGCGGCGCGGTGCTCGGCATCCTGTTCCGGATCTTCTGGCTCAGCGCGCCCCGGTGGATCTACACCCCGATCTACCTGGCCCTCGGCTGGGTCGCGATCTTCTGGATGGGCGCGATCTACCACACCGGCGGCGCGGCAGTCGTCACGCTGATCGCGGTCGGCGGCGGCCTGTACTCGATCGGCGCCGTCGTCTACGGCACCAAGCGCCCCAACCCGTCCCCCCGCTGGTTCGGCTTCCACGAGATCTTCCACGCCTTCACCGTGGCCGCCTTCATCTGCCACTACATCGCCGTCAGCATCGCGACGTACCACGCCGGCTGACCACCCGCCGTACGCCGGGCTACGGGTGCAGGCACACCCCGGACACGGCTGTCTGTTTGGCGTCGAGCACCTCGTCCCCACCGAGTCGTGGCGAACGGCGGCACCCCGACACGCGAGTCGTGGAGAACGGCGCCGAATCAACAGCCGATCCGCACGACTCGGCAACCCGACCCGCCCCGCGCCGTGGGCGGGGGCTTGGCCTATTGGGTGCCTAGTTCGCGGAGGGTTTGTTGTAGGGCTGCGTAGCGGGTGTGGCCTAGTTGGGCTGTCCAGGTGGCTTCTACTCGGGCGATTGCGGCTCGGCTGTAGGCGACTGCCTCGTCGCCCAGCGGGGTGCGGCGGACCAGGCGGACGCGGCGGTCGTCGGGGAGGCGGTCGGACTCGGTGTAGCCGAGTTTTTGCAGGTAGTCGACGTGTTGGCCCAGGCCTTGTTTGGTCATTGTCGCTACCTCGGCGAGGTCGGTGATTCGGGCGCCTTCGGGTGGGATCAGTTCGAGGAGGCGGTAGTGCGAGACGCGGAGGCCGGGGAAGTGGGCCTCGGAGTCAGCGAGGATCTCCGCCCGGATGCGCCGCAGCGCCTGCCCGAGCAGTCCGGCCACGTGGTCGACGCGGGGATCGTCGTTGACGGAGGTCATAAAGCCACTTTACTATGCCGATAGTAAGGTGACTTTACTTCCTTGGGGGGAACATGATCACCGAACTCGCACCGTTGGGCCGGGACGCGTTGGGGGCCGACGACCTGGCGGCGCTCGTGCGGACGATCACCGGGGATCCGGCGGCCGTCGCGGGCGCGGTCCGGGTCGAGCCTGTCGACTACCCGATCGGCACGCCGAGCACCGAGTCCTTGCACCGCGTCTTCGGTACGACGGCCGACGGCGCCGGCTGGTCGTGCTTCGTGAAGAAGCTCCAGTCGGTCCGGCATTCGCCGATCATCCGGTTCGTGCCGATCGAGTACCGGCAGAGCTTCATCGACTACATGCCCTGGCAGCTGGAGATCGCCGTGCACCGCAGCGGCGTCGGCGATCTGATGCCCGACGGGTTGCGGCTCGCGAAGGCCTACCGCATCGACCTGTACGACGACGACCGCGGCACTGTGTGGATGGAGAACGTCGTCCAGGAATGGGGCCCGTGGCCGCCGGAGCGCTTCGAGCGGGCGGCGTACCTGCTCGGCCGGCTGTCCGCGCGCCGCCAACCGCACCTGGTCGAGCCGCTGCTCGACAGGGAGGTTTCCAGCACGCCCGGTGCGGCGTTGCGCTACTACGCGAACGGCCGTGTCATGAAGTCCGCACTGCCGGTCCTCGCCGACCCGCAATGCTGGCGGCAGCCGCTGCTCGCGGCGGCGGTGTGCAACCTCCACGAGCACGCCCTGCGGGACGATCTGCTCGCACTGGGCGAGCGCATTCCCACGGTCCTCGACACGCTCGACGCGCTGCCGCAGTGCTACCAGCACGGCGACGCCAGCCCGCAGAACCTGCTGGTACCGCACGACAGCCCGGACGAGTTCGTGGCGATCGACTGGGGTTTCGACTGCCCGCAGGCGGCCGGATTCGACTTGGGGCAGTTGCTGATCGGGCTGGCCCACGCGGGCGAGCTCTCGCCGGAGGCGCTGCCCGCAGTCCACGAAGTCATCCTGAAGGCGTTTCAGGAAGGGCTGCGCGAAGACGGTATGGAGGTGGACGAGGAGCAGGTGCTGTACGGGTACCTCGGCTCGCTGCTCGTCCGCGCCGCGTTCACCGCGCTGCCGCTGGAGCAGTTCGGTACGGCGGACGCATCGCTGGAGTTGTTCGAGGAGCGTGTACTGCTGACCCGCACGCTGGTCGATCTGGTGTCGCCGGTGATCTGAACATTTCAGTCGTGTCACAGCTGCAACGAACGGCCCGTCACCCTGTATCCATAGTGCGTGACGAACCTGAGCAGATACGCAGCAATGGCCGTGTGTACGACCGTCGCCGGACTCGTGCTGACCGGGTGCGGCAGCGAGTCCGGTTCGGCGGGCACGCCGCAGAGCACGACACCGCCGCCCACCCTGCCGACCGTGACGCAGTCGACGCCGGTGGGCACCGGCCTACCGCTGACCGTGTCCAGGACCGGCGGGTTCGCCGGCTTCGACGACCACGTGCAGGTCGGCCCGGACGGCGTCGCGACGGTGACCAAGCGCGGCAGTAAGGAAACGATCCGGTGCAAGCTCGACCCGAGCCTGCTGACGACCATCACCACGGCCGCTCAGCAGGTCGACTGGGCGAGCGTCGCCGCGACCAAGCTGACCGCGAAGCACCCCGACGACATGATCGTCGCGGTGTCGGCGAACGGGAAGACGGCCCGGATCGAGGACCCGAACCTGAAGCCGTTGGCGGCCCCGGTGAGCAAACTGCTCACCGAAGCCGCCATTCCGCCGGGCAAGCTCTGCAAGCAGCTTTAGGCGGTCAGAGCCACGTCGTCGATCACGAAGCTCGTCTGCAGCGAGGAGTCCTCCTGGCCGACGAACTTCACCGTGACCGTCTTGCCCTTGTACTGCGTGACGTCCAGCGTTTTCTGTACGTACGACGAGCTCTTGTTCAGGTTCGAGTACGTCGCCAGCGTCGTCGTGGTGGATCCGTCGACGATCTGGACCTTCACGGTGTCGTAGACGGTCGACGAGGTGGTCTCGGCGGTGTCGATCCGGATCCACAACGACAGCGAGGCCGCCGTCGCCGTGGCCGGGATCGCGACCGACTGGCCGAGGTTCTCGGTGCTGCTCCGGCCGTTGCCCTGCAGCCATGCCTTGTACGACCCGGTGTGGGCCGGACGTGACGAGCTGTTGGTGATCACGCCGGTGGTCCCGGTCCAGTTCACCGCACCGGACTCGAAGCCCGGGTTCTGCAGCAGGTTGCCGCCGGTCGGCGGCGGCCCGCCGGTGTAGTCCTTCTGCGCGTAGTTCCAGATCATGTGGCCGATGGCATCGATCTGGCGGTCGAGCGACGTCAGGTTCAGATTGTTGATGGTGTCGCAGGACCGGTGGTAGCACGGGTCGAACGCGCTCCCCGCCGTACCGCCCCACTTCGACGCCTGGGCGGACGTCTTGGTGTCCTCGGCGCCGGAGAAGGTCCCGGCCGTGGGGATGCCCAACGACCGGAACGCGGCGTGGTCGGAGCGGCCCTGGACGTCGATGAACTCGGTCTGGACGCTCTTGCTGGTGAAGTACGCGACCAGGTCGTCACGGGCGCCGTCGCCGGCCGGGTTGTCGTCGTACACGAAGTACCCCGGGTTCGGCGACGCGATCATGTCGAAGTTCAGGTACAGCTCGATCTTGTCGCGCTCGGCGGAGGGCAGGTTGTTGACGTAGTACTTCGAGCCGAGCAGCCCGAGCTCCTCGGCACCCCAGAAGCCGAAGCGCAGCCGGTTCTTGGGCGTTTGGCCGCTGGCAGCGTAGGCGAGGGCGGTTTCGAGTACGCCGGCGCTACCTGAGCCGTTGTCGTTGATTCCCGGACCGGAGCTGACGCTGTCCAGGTGCGAGCCGGTCATCACGACGTGGTTCGCGTCGCCGTGCGGCCATTCCGCGATCACGTTGTACGACGTACCGGCCGAGGTGCTGAACGACTGCAGGGTGGTGGTGTACCCGGCCGCGTCCAGCTTGGCCTTCACGTAGTCGGCCGAGGCCTTGTAGCCGGCCCGGCCGGTGTACCGGTTACCGCCGTTGCTGTTGGCAATGGACTGCAACTGGTCCAGGTGGGCCTTGGTGTTGGTGACCGAGATGTCGGGCGACTCGGCCGCGACCGCGCTGTTGCCGGTGACAAGCACTGCTCCGGCGACGAGCGCTACTACGCCGAGCCCTGGGACGAGGGACTTGCGCATGGTGGAACTCCTTCAGGCAAAGGAAATCCGGGGCGTGCGGGCCTTGGGCGGAGGGCCGCGCACGCCCCGGACGAAACACCCGCGAGGTCAGCTCGCGGTCAGGGAGGTGTCGTCGATGACGAAGCTGGTCTGCAGGGAGGAGTCCTCCGTGCCGACGAACTTCACCGAAACCGTCTTCCCCTTGTACTGCGTCACGTTGAGCGTCTTCTGGACGTACGACGTGTTCTTGTTCAGGTTCGAGTACGTCGCCAGCGTGGTCGTGGTCGAACCGTCGACGATCTGCACCTTGGCGGTGTCGTACGCCGTCGAGGTGGTGGTTTCCGCGGTGTCGATGCGGATCCAGAACGACAGCGTCGCGCTGGTCGCCGACGCCGGGATCGCGACCGACTGGGCCTCGTTCTCGGCCGCGGCGCGGCCGTTGCCGCCGAGCCACAGCTTCCAGGTGCCGGTCCGCGCCGGGCGGCCCGAGTCGTTGGTGATCGGGCCGGCGGTGCCGGTCCAGTTCACCGCGCCGGACTCGAAGCCCGGGTTCAGCAGCAGGTTGTCGCCGGTCGGCGGCTCCGGGTCGCCGCCGCCCGAGCAGGCGGCCGCACCGGCCGGGACCGAGATGCCGTTGAACGCGGCCTCGATGCCCTTGCACTGCGCGGAGTCCGCGCCGTACAGCTCCTTCGCGGAGTTGATCGCACCCTCACGGGCGTCCTTGTAGGTGCTGCCCGAGCTCAGTTTGGTGCTCAGCGTGCGGTACCAGACCTTGGCGGCCACGTCGCGGCCGATACCGGTGATGGTGGCGCCGTTGCAGGCGGTGCTGCTGTGCGTCACGCCGCCGATGACCTTGCTGCCGGTGCCCTCGGAGGCCAGGTAGAACCAGTGGTTCAGCGGGCCGGACGAGTAGTGCGGGTCGAGGCCGCCGGTGCTGGTCGACCAGCAGTCCACGCTCCGGCCGTCCTTCGACGGCTTGTCCATGTAGCGCAGCGGCGTGCCGTTGCCGTTGATGTTGATCTTCTCGCCGATCAGGTAGTCACCCGGGTCGGACGAGTTGTTCGCGGAGAACTCGACCGCCGTACCGAAGATGTCGGAGGTCGCCTCGTTCAGGCCGCCGGCGTCGCCGGAGTAGTTCAGGTTCGCGGTCGCCTCGGTGACACCGTGGCTCATCTCGTGACCGGCGACGTCGATCGCGGTCAGCGGGTGAGTGTTACCCGACCCGTCGCCGTACGTCATCTGGGTGCCGTCCCAGAACGCGTTCACGTACGCGTTGCCGTAGTGCACGCGGGACCGCGCGCCCTGGCCGTTGTTGAAGATGCCGTTACGGCCGTGGACGTTCTTGTAGTAGTCCCAGGTCAGCTGGGCGCCGTAGTGCGCGTCCACACCGGCGGTCTGGCGGTTCGACGCAGCGCCGGTCCCCCAGGTGTCGTCGGGGTCGGTGAACGTGGTGCCGTTGCCGGAGGTCGCACCGTTGAGGTCCGTGGTGTAGTTGCCGCCGCGGTTCGGGTCGCTCATCGTGTAGCTGCCCGACGTGCCGATGCTGACGGTGCCGGAGTACATCGAGTTGCCGGTACCGGTCTTGACCTCGTCGTCCTGGTCGAGCACCGCGCCGGACTTGGCGTCGATGAACGAGTGCAGCACCGACGGGGTCTGGTCGGCCTTCACGCCGGTCGTGATCACCTCGTACGCGAGGACGGGCTTGGTCGGCGTCACGAAGACGACCAACTGCCCCTTGTTGCCAGTGGCCTTGAACTCCGCGGCCTTCGCACCTTTGGCGAGCGCGGCCGACTGGGACAGGGTCGGCTTGGTGGCGACGGCGACGGCCTTCGCGCCGCGGTTGTAGGTGACCTGCCCGATCGACTCGCCCTTGCGCTTGACGATCAGGTCACCGCCGACGACCTTGAGGCCGTTGAAGGTGCGGTCGTAGCGGACGTACTCGGTGCCGTCCGCGTCCTTCACCACGTCGCGGACCTTGAGCTGCTCGCCGGTGCCGAGGCCGAGAGCGGCGGCCGTCTGCGCGGTCAGCGCCTGTTCGGCCTGAACGGCGGCCGGCTGGTTGAAGCCGGATGCCGGGAGCGGAGCCGTCCGGTCGGCGGCACCCGCGGTCGAAGCGGTGAACGTCGCGGCAAGACCCGCTGCCGCGACGACGGCCACCGCCCCTGCTGATGTCAGTCGTTTCAAGACAACATCTCCTCACGGTGTGGTCGCTGTTTGGGCGCAGCGACCTAATTCAGTTGGGGACGCGCCGGATGCTGACGCAACAGTGCCACTGCCTCATTTGTGACACTTCGTGTCGATGCATGCGAGTTCTGTTACATCCGACTTGAGGACAGACTGTTGCCGTCCGTACGCCGTGAGTCAAGGGATTCGGCCGAAACCGCAGGGAAAACCCGCGCCCGGGACGGGATCAGTCCGTGGGGCGCAACTCCTGCCGAAGGTGTTCCGGCAACGTCACGGGCAGCCGGCAGGTGAATTTCTGACACACGTACGCCGCCGGCGATCCGCCGACCAGCCCGCGTCCGTCCATCAGCGGCACGCCGAGCCCGGACGCCCCGGCCGCGATCGGCGTACCCCAGGGAGCGTCGGCGAACGCGACCCGCACAAGCTCTCGCGCCGAGCCGGTGAGAGAGTCGCCGGCGGCAACGACGGCGATCTCGAGGGGGCCTCCGGCAATTGTTTCGGCGACGGCCAGGGCGCGGCCCGCGAAGCGGGGGGCCCGGGCGGCGATGGTTGCTGAGGCTTGCAGGGCCTGGTGGGCGGCGGTCTCGTAGGTGTCGGATCCGGTCAGGCTCGCGAACGTGATGAGGGCCTCAGCCGCCAGGCTGACCCCCGAGGGGGTCGCGTTGTCCGTCGCGTCCTGCGGCCGCCACACCAACTGCTCCGCGTCCGCGGCCGTGTCGAAGTAGGAGCCATCAGCAACAAACTGCTCCAGAACCCTGCCCAGCAAGCCCTCCGCCACCCGGAACCACTCGACGTCACCGGTCGCACCGAGCAGCGTCAAGCACCCCAGGGCGAACGCCGCGTAGTCCTCGAGTACGCCGTCCGCGCTCCCCCGCACTCCGTCCCGCGACGTCCGGTACAACCGGGCGCCGTCAAGATGCACCTCCCGGATCAACCGCGCCGCCGCAGCCGCGGCCTCGACGTACTCAGGCCTGTCGAGCACCACCCCGGCCCGCGTCAGCGCCGTGATCGCCAACCCGTTCCACGCGGCAACGACCTTGTCGTCCCGGCCCGGGTATGTGCGCGTGCTCCGCACCTGCGCCAGCGTCGAGCGCACCCGATCCCACCGCTCGACGTCCTCCGGATCCCGCCGAAGCTGGAACACCGACGTACCGTGCTCGAACGTGCCCGTCACGTCGCAGAGCTCGATCACCCAGTCGGCGTCGTCCCCGAGCACCTGCCGAAGCTCGTCCGGCGTCCAGACGTAGTACTTGCCCTCCTCGCCCTCGGTATCGGCGTCGAGCGCGGAGGCGAAGCCGCCCTCCGGCGTCCGGAGCTCCGCGAGCAGGAAGCCGGCGGTCTCCTCGGCGACGCGTCGCGCCAGCGGGTCGCCGGTGAGGGTCCACCAGTGCGTGTAGACGTCGAGGAGCAGCGCGTTGTCGTACAGCATCTTCTCGAAGTGCGGAACGATCCACTGCCCGTCGACGG
Organism: Kribbella sp. NPDC050459; assembly: GCF_040655315.1. Taxonomy (NCBI): domain Bacteria; kingdom Bacillati; phylum Actinomycetota; class Actinomycetes; order Propionibacteriales; family Kribbellaceae; genus Kribbella; species Kribbella sp. NPDC050459. The sequence goes on from NZ_JBFAJQ010000002.1 coordinate 499,498, forward strand.
AGTACCGGGCGAAACCGCCGGCCAGCTGGTCGTACATGCCGCCCCGGGCCATCCGGTCGCAGGTGTGGGCGACCATCGCGAGCGCGTCCTCGTCGCCGGTGCGCCGATGGTGCCGGAGCAGGAAGTCGAGCACCATCGACGGCGGGAACTTCGGGGCCCGCCCGAAGCCGGCGTCGACCGGGTCGAAGTCGGTCTTCAGCAACTGGACGGCGCGGGCGAGATCGAACGCCTCCTCGCCGGCAGGCTGGTGCGCGCCGAGCTGTTCGACGACCCGCTTCCCGATCCCGTCGAGCTGCTCGCGCCGGTGCTGCCACGCGTCGGTGATCGCCTCCAGCACCTGGCGGAACGACGCCATCCCGCCGCGGGCGTCCCTCGGGAAGTACGTGCCGCAGAAGAACGGCTCGCCCGCCGGTGTCAGGAACACCGACATCGGCCAGCCGCCCTGCCCGGTCATCGCCACGGTCGCGGACATGTAGATCGCGTCGACGTCCGGCCGCTCCTCGCGGTCAACCTTCACGCTGACGAAGTGCTCGCTCAGGTACGCGGCGGTCGCGGCGTCCTCGAACGACTCGTGCGCCATCACATGACACCAGTGACACGCGGAGTACCCCACCGACAAGAAGACCGGCACGTCCCGCTCGCGGGCCTCGGCGAACGCCCGCTCCGACCACTCCCGCCACTCCACCGGGTTGTCCGCGTGCTGCCGCAGGTACGGACTGGTCGACCGCCCGAGTTCGTTCGCCATACGTCCCACCGTATGCGTCCGGGGTTGAATGGGAGCGTGCCCGTCCACCCTTTGCTCGCCAGCCGCTTCAGCCCGCTGATGTTCGATCCCGCCTGGACCGTCTCCGAGGACGACGTCGAACTGCTCCTCGACGCGGCCCGCTGGGCGCCGTCCGCGGGCAACTCGCAGCCCTGGGCGTACTTCGTGGCGCGCCGCGGCGAGCCCGAGCACAAGCGCGTCGTACGGCATCTCGCCCGCAGCTCGGCCCGCTGGGCGCCGAGCGCGTCGCTGCTGATCGTGACGATGGCCCACCGGTACGTCGAGGACACCGACTGGGCGTACTCCGACTTCGCGGACTACGACCTCGGGCAGTCGGTCGCGCACCTCACCCTGCAGGCCCACGCGATGGATCTCGCCTGCCGCCAGTTCCGCGCGTTCGACCTCGAGTCCCTCACCGCGGATCTCGACCCCGGCCCCGGCTGGCACATCCTCTCGATGATCGCGGTCGGCCGGCCCGCGGAGGACCGCCCGGCCGATCGGGAGCGTCGCAGTACCGCTGACCTGCGCACGGCTCCCTGGGACTAGACAGGGACTAGGCGGTCTGCGACAAGGCGACCGACAGGCCGAGGGTGAGCGCCATCACCAGGAGCTCGACGCCGACCACGCGCCAGAACGGGCCGCCGGAGTCCAGCAGGTCGACGTCGGAGCGAGCCCGGTGGATCGCCGCGAGGACGACCAGGAGCACGAACGCCGCCACCTTGGCGATCAGCAGCGCGCCGTACGCATCCTCGGTGAGGGCGTCGACGAGCGAGCCCCAGCCACCGCCCTTCGCCGCCAAGCGGCCGGCGGCACTGATCAGGCCGCTGACCAGGACGGCGATCGCCGAGATGAACGCCGCCTGGCCGTACCGTTCCATCACGAGCGGCAGTCCGGTCCGGCTCGCCCGCCCGTACCGGACCAGGCCGGCGAGTCCGCCGATCCAGGTCGTCGCCGCGATCACGTGGATCACCAGGGCGGCGCCGGCCAGGACGACGTACGACTCGTTCCTCGGGTACGCCGTGACCGCGGTCGGTATCAGTGCGCCGATCGCGACCAGCACGCCGAGTCCCGCGGCCGAGGACGTCTGCACCCGGCGGATCCCGATCGCCAGCGCGAGGACCAGGATGCCGGTGATCAGCAGCGCCTTCACCTCGGGGACGCCGAGCGCGTCGTCGAGGCGGAGCCGGAGCAGCAGCACCGGCGTGTTCAGCAGCAGCGACGCGGTCACGATCGCACCCGCGAACGCGCACACCGCCCAGATGATCGCCGCGTTGCTCGCGTCCCGGACCGCACGCCGGCCCTGTACGCCGAGCGGCCCGCCCTCGACCCGCAGCAGGACGACCGCGGCCAGCAGCGCACCGGCGCAGCCGACCGTGGCCAGCGTGGAGATCATCCGCAACAGCGGCAGCAGCCAAGCGACGAAGACATCCGGACCGCCGATCCCGCCGACATCACGAGGCTCGCTGTCGGCCGCGAACAACGCGGCCACCAACGCCGCCGAGGCGACGAGAACAGCACCCACCCCACCCACGACCAGACGTCCGGGCATGCGATGCCGGGCGGCGCGGGTCGCGGTCACCGGGGGGACCGGTCCTGGGCACCATTCAGCACGCGGCTCACTATAGGGTCAGCCGAAGGTGGGCCGCCCAGTCCGACACCATCTCGTGACCAGGGTGTTTCCGAGCTCCCAGGAATCAGTTACCGCACTGACACGGAGTCAGTGCTCTCAGTGTTCCTTGGGCTCACTCGGCGTCGGGGCCGAAGTCGTCGGGTTCGGGGCCGAAGTCGTCGGCGCTGCATCGGTAGCCGGGGACGCTGAGCGGTCCGGACTCGCTGGGTCGCCGGACGGTGCTGGGTCGTCCGCACCATCGCGATCGAAGTCGATCCGCTTCAGCTGCTTGCCCATGTTGCGCCACAGCAGCACCGTGGCGGCACCGAGCGCCAGCACGATCAGCAGCGCGACCCACCCCGGCTTCACCACGTTGGGGTCGATCTCGGCCGTCTGAAGGGAGATCATCGCTGTTACCACGCCACCATTGTCTCATTGTCCGCGCCGCCCGTCAGTGCAGCCCCGCGAACAGATCGTCCTCGGGCAGCTCGGACTCGACCACACTCCGCGCGAGCTCGTAGTCCTCGGTCGGCCAGGCCGCCTGGTGCACGTCCAGCGGTACGGCGAACCAGGCGCCGTCCGGGTCGATCTGGGTGGCGTGCGCGAGCAGTGCCCGGTCGCGCACCTCGAAGTACTTCGCGCACTCCACCCGGGTGGTGATCCGGCGCTCGTTCTCCGGGTCCGGCTTCCAGTCCTTCAGCCGTTCGGCGTACGGCGACTCGAGGCCGCGCGCGACCATGCCGTCGTGCAGCGCCTTCATCCGCTCGTAGTGGAACGTGTGGTGGTAGTACAGCTTGAGCGGCTGCCACGGCTCGCCCAGCTCCGGGTAGGCGTCCTTGTCCCCCGCGGCCTCGAACGCGGCGACGGTGATCTGGTGGCACATGACGTGGTCCGGGTGCGGGTAGCCGCCGTTCTCGTCGTACGTCGTGACGACCTGCGGGCGGAACTCGCGGATCAGCTTCACCAGCGGCGCGGCGGCGTCCTCGACCTTCTGCGCCGCGAAACAGCCCTCGGGCAGCGGTGGCAGCGGATCGCCCTCCGGGAAGCCGGAGTCCACCCAGCCCAGCCACTCCTGCCGGATGCCGAGGATCTCGCGCGCCGCGTCCATCTCCTTGCGGCGGATCTCGGTGATGTTCGCCAGCACCTCGGGGCGGTCCATCTTCGGATTCAGGATCGATCCGCGCTCCCCGCCGGTACACGTGGCGACCATCACTTCCACGCCTTCGGCGACGTACCGTGCGGTCGACGCGGCTCCCTTGCTCGACTCGTCGTCCGGGTGGGCGTGCACATGCAACAACCGAAGATCTCCACTCACAAGACACAATGGTCCTCCAACACCCGCGAAAACCCACGACCGACCCCCTGGACACCCCGTGACCGAGTCATCTGCCGCCAGTCCGCCCTCCGACCTGAACGCCCGCTACGGCCGGTCCGGACGGTCCCGCCGGCCGCTGCTGATCGGTGTCGTGGGCGTGATCGCACTGTCCGGACTGGCCTGGTTGATCTGGGTGGCGTGGGTGCAGTCGAATCCGCCGGTGACGTCGCAGCTCCAAGGCTTCGAGATCGACTCGCCGACCAGCGTGAAGGCCACGGTGAAGGTCGACCGCAGCAAGTCGGTCGCGGCGAACTGCCGGCTGCAGGCGAAAGCGGCGGACTTCTCCATCGTCGGTGAGGTGACGCTCACGGTCCCCGCGGACGCACCCCGTCACCAGGTCCTCCCGGTGACGCTGACAACCCAACGCTCGGCGACATCGGTCGTCCTCGTCGGCTGCACCACCGCGGACCAGCACCGCCCGCGCTAGCCGGGCCCGTCGTACTTCTTGAGCGCCGCGACGAGCGCCGTCTCGCCGACTTTCAGGTGCTTGCGCAGCACCTGCTCCCGGACCGCGGGTGCATCGGGTCCGTGCGCCAGGTCGGCGTACAGCGCGTTCACCTTGGCCTGCCCGTACTTGCTCACCAGGTACTCGACGATGATCCAGGCGACGCCGTAGCTGTCCTCGTCGTAGTCGCCGTGGAACACGCCGTCGATCGGGAGCACCACCAGCGCCGGAATCTTGTCGCGCAGCAACTGGCGGCGCTGGTCGTCGATCTCGTCCTGATACTCGTCCCGCGCCGCGAGCTTGTTCTCGACGTACATCGCGAAGCCTTCTACCAGCCAGATCGGCGCCCGGTCCCCCAGCGGCTCCATCGCCGCGTGCGTGAACTCGTGCGCGAGCAGCAACCGGTCGGCCCTGGTGCGCTGCTCCGGGTTGATGACCACGCGGCTGCCGGTGACCTTGAACTCGCTCGCCTCCGGGTTCGCCGGGGCGAAGTTCGGCACGGCGACGGCGGCGGCCGGATGCCCGCCGGTTCGCCATTCGCCGGACATCGAGCGGCTGTCGGCCATCGCGACGACCAGAGTGCCGGCCTGGGCGCGCCGGGTGATCGAGCGCACGATCGGGATCGCCGGCTGGGCCTCCCGGGCGAGACGTTCGGCGTTGGGGCGTTCGCCGGCCGGTACGACAACGAGCACGCCGGGGCGGCGGGCCACCTCGATTGCGCCGAGGTCCCAGGGTTCGCGGTACGCGCTGAGGTCCGTCTCGGCCGCGAGATCGTCGTCGTCGACCAGCAGCCAACGGCCGTCGCGCTCGGCGAAGGTGTAGCCGAGCGAGGTGGCCCGCGGAGCCGAGTCGATGCCCGCGATCTGCAGCTGCATGAGGACGCGCAAGGCCCGCGCGCTCGGGCCGTGCTGCGCCTGCACTTCCGGGGCCCAATTGGTGTCGACCTGATAGCTCAGCCGGGAGAGGCCGAGCTTGCGCAGGTTCGCGAACACCTGCTGGTCGCGTTGCCGGAGCTGCTGGTTCTCCGGGTCGACGTACTGGAGGTACTGCGGCAGCCGGCTGGCCAGCAGGGCCGACGCTCGAGCCTTCAGCACGGCTTCGGCGCCGGCCAGCAGCTGCTCCTCGGACGGCGGTTCGGTGGTGGTCGGCACGGCCGCCGGTACATCGGCGCCGCTGTCCCCCCGCCCCACGACGAACCAGGTCACCGCGGCTGCCAGGACCGCGAGCACTGCCACCCCCGCGATCCACAGCCTGTGCGGACCCGGCCGCTCGGCACTCGTTGTCACATGAACCACTTTCCCCGCCCGGGCCGCTGTCCTGGGGAGCGTAGGAAAGCGCAGGTCAGGCGTCAATTGATGGCATGGCGGCAACCGATTGCCAGGAAACTTTCCACGATCGGCGAAATGTCGCCGAGCAAGCGTTTTCCAAGCGTTTGCGACCGTCTGGAGACCCTGCGTGATCTGCGGTCTCTTGCTACGCTCATTGGATTGGTCGCCGTCGACGACGGCGGCCAAGAGTATTTTCCTGCCCATCCCATCCGACACAAGGAGCAGCCCGTGACGCAGAGGATCGACGAGGACAGCGTTGTCTGGCTGACGCAGGACGGTTACGACCAGCTGAAGTCCGAGCTCGAGCACCTGAAGGGCCCTGCCCGTGCCGAGATCACGCAGCGGATCAGCGAGGCCAGGGACGAGGGCGACCTCAAGGAGAACGGCGGCTACCACGCCGCCAAGGACGAGCAGGGCAAGATCGAGGCGCGGATCCGGCAGCTGGAGGACATGCTCCGCCGGGCCCGGGTCGGCGAGACCCCGAAGGCCGGCGGCAAGATCGAGCCGGGCATGAAGGTGTCGATCAAGTTCGCCGGTGACGACGACGTCGAGACGTTCCTGCTCGGCTCCCGTGAGCTGCTCGCCCTGGACGCGTCGGTGGACATCGACGTCTACTCGCCGCAGTCTCCGCTCGGCGCGGCGATCCTCGGCAAGAAGAAGGGCGACAAGGCCTCCTACGAGGCGCCGAACGGCAAGGACGTGACCGTCGAGATCGTCGCCGCGGAACCCTTCACCGGCTGACCCACCAAGCTTCCGAAGCGCCCCGGTGGGATCCCCCACCCGGGCGCTTCGGCTTGGCGGGCCGGTTCAGCGCCCGGTCGCGCTGCGGTACTTGCGGACCGCGAGCGGCGCGAAGACGGCGATGATCGCCGTGCACCAGATCAGCGACAGCCAGACCGGGTGCTGGGCCGGGAAGCTGTCCAGGCTGGCGAACGGCGACGGGTTGCCGAACAGGTGCCGGCAGGCCGCGACGATCGACGAGATCGGGTTCCACTCGGCGATCGGCTGCAGCGCGCTCGGCAGCTGCGGCGTCGGCACGAACGCGTTCGACAGGAAGGTCAGCGGGAACAGCCAGATCAGCCCCGCCGACGACGCCACCTCGGGTCCGCCGACGGACAGCCCGATCAGCGCGCCCACCCACAGCATCGCGAACGCGAACAGCAGCAGGATCCCGAACGCCGCCAGTGCCTGCCCGAACCCGTTGTGCCAGCGCCAGCCGACGAGCAGGCCGCAGAGCACCATGATCACCATCACGAACGAGTTGAACACCAGGTCGCCGGCCACCCGGCCGGCGATCACCCCGGACCTCGCCATCGGCAACGACCGGAACCGGTCGATGAGGCCCTTCGACATGTCGTCGGCCAGCCCGACACTCGCCGAGGCGACCGCGAACGCCATCGTCTGCGCGAAGATCCCGGCCATCAGGAACTCCCGGTACGCCTGCGGTCCGGGGAAGCCCGGGATCGGGATCGCGTTGCCGAACACGTAGGCGAACAGCAGCACGAACATGATCGGCTGGATGGTCGCGTAGATCAGCATGTCCGGCGTCCGCGGGATCCGCTTCAGGCTCCGCCAGGCGAGGATCCCGGCATCCGACAACGCCCGGCCGATCGGGTTCACCCGGGCCGGCAGCTCCGCACTCACACTGTCTCCATCTGCTCGGCCTCGTGCCCGGTCAGGCTGAGGAACACGTCGTCCAGCGTCGGGCGCCGCAGCCCGATGTCGGCGATCCGGATGCCGGCCGCGTCGAGCGTCCGGATCACCTCGACCAGCGCGCTCGAGCCGCCCGGGGCCGGCACCGTGATCCGGCGGGTGTGCTCCTCGAGCGTGGTCGACTCCGGATCCGCGATCCCGAGCGCGCGGGTCAGCAGCTCCAGCGCCCGCACGGTGTCGCCCGGATCGTGCACGACGACCTCGATCCGCTCGCCGCCGACCTTCGCCTTGAGCTCGTCCGCCGTACCGCGGGCGATCACCGAGCCGTGGTCGACGACCGCGATGCTGTCAGCCAGCTCGTCTGCCTCTTCCAGGTACTGCGTGGTGAGCAGGATCGTCACGCCCTCGCGAACCCGGTCGCGGATGATCTGCCACAGGTCGAGGCGCGAGCGCGGGTCCAGACCCGTGGTCGGCTCGTCGAGGAACAGCACCTTCGGGTGCGCGATCAGCGACCCGGCCAGGTCGAGCCGGCGCCGCATGCCGCCCGAGTACGTCTTCAGGATCCGGTCCGCGGCGTCGGTCAGGTCGAACGTCGCCAGCAGTTCCTCGGCCCGCTCCTTCGCCTGCCGGCTGGTCAGCCGGTACAGCCGGCCGAACATCCACAGGTTCTCCCGGCCGGTGAGCAGCTCGTCGACAGCGGCATACTGCCCCGACAGCCCCACCAGCGACCGGACTGTGTCCGCCTCGGTCACCACGTCGTGGCCGAGCACGCGCGCGGAGCCGGCGTCCGGCTTCATCAGCGTGGTGAGCACCCGGACCGCGGTGGTCTTGCCCGCCCCATTTGGTCCGAGCAGGCCGAGCACCGTCCCTTCCGGCACGTCGAGGTCGATCCCGTCGAGTGCCTTGACCGTGGCCTGTCGGCCTTTGAACGTCTTCACGAGGCCAGTTGCCTCGATTGCAGCCATCCGCACGTCCCCCTTCTGGATGTGACGCGGGCCACCATCCTGTCGGAGAACACCGACAATTTCACTCCAAAATTATATTGAGTCTGCTCGACTCAACTTTGTTGACACTTGAGTCGACACGGCTCAGGTTTGGCCCTACGGTCGCGGAATGGGCATCCTCCGCCATCCCGATTTCCGCCGGTTGTGGGCCGCCGACCTCCTCAGTCAGCTCGGATCCCGCCTGAGCATGGGCGCGATCCCGCTGCTCGCCGTCCTCACCCTGAACGCGTCGACGCTCCAGGTCTCACTGCTCCGGACGTGCGAGACGGCCGCCTGGCTCGTCCTCGGCCTGTTCGCCGGCGCCTGGGCAGACCGGATCCGCTGCCGACCGGTCCTGGTGTACGCCGACCTGCTCCGCGCACTCCTGCTCGCGTCGATCCCGATCGCCTGGTGGTTCGACGTACTCACGCTCACGCAGGTGTACGTCGTGCTGGTGCCGGCCGGGATCCTGACGGTGCTGTTCGACGTCGCGCACAACTCGTACCTGCCGCGGCTGCTCGAGCGGGACCGCCTGCTGCCGGGCAACGCCAAGCTGGCCGCGAACCACTCGATCGCGGCGGTGATCGGCGCCGGTGCGAGCGGTCTGCTCGTCCAATGGCTCGGGGCGGCGCTGACCATCGGCCTGGACGCACTGACCTTCCTCTGGTCAGCGCTCTGGCTGCGAAGCATCCGGACGCCGGAGGCCGAGCCCGTGAAACCCGAACGGCCGAATCTGCGCCGCGAGATCGGCGACGGCATGCGGTACGTCTTCCAGCATCCGCTGCTGCGACCGCTCGCGCTGAACACGATGGTGACCATGCTCTTCCAGGCCGCCGCGGGCGCGATCATGGTCGTCTACCTGGTGCGCGGCGTCCATCTGCAGCCGGCGACCATAGGCGTCCTCAGCATGATCGGCCTGCTCGGCGCGATCGTCGCCTCGGCCGTCACCGAGAAGCTCAGCACCCGGTACGGCGATGCGCGCACGCTGCTGTTGTCGTCGACGGGCATCGGCTTCGCATTCACCCTGCAGGCACTCACCGCACCCGGCTGGATGGTGAGCTGGTTCGTGGTGGCCACGCTGCTGGCCGGCTTCTGCATCATCGTCAGCTACATCCTGCAGGTCAGCACACAGCAGCGCCTCTGCCCGCCGGAGCTGCAGGGCCGGGTCAGCGCCACGATGAGCTTCGTCAGCTGGGGCGCCGCACCGGTCGGCAGTCTCCTCGGGGGCGCCCTCGGTACGGCGTTCGGCCTGCACACCACGCTGTGGATAGCAGGCCTCGGCACCCTGGCCGGCAACGCCTTCCTCTACTTCTCCCCACTCCGCACCTTGCGGACCGTTCCTCCCGAGGTGGCGCGGACCTCAGGGCCATCACAATCGCCGGACCAAGGCGTGCGCCCGCGTGGGGGTGCGGCCGACGCGTGATTGTGATGGCCTTGCGATCCGCGCGCCGTCAGTCCGAGGCGATCTGGGCGGTGCCCACCAGCACCTCTACATCCAGGGCGGCGCGGCCGCGGCCGATCTCCACGTCCTTGGACTGGCCGGAGACGGCGCCGGTCCAGGTGACGCGGCCGAGTTGGGCCTCGGTGTGGACGTGGACGTCGGAGCCGCGGCGGAGCGCGACCTGCGCCGTACCGGACTCGACGCGGACGCGGGAGCGGCCCTTGGTGATCTGGGCGTCCAGGTTCGCGGAACCGGCCTGGACGAGAACGTCGATCGGGCCGTCGACGTCGGACACCTTCGCCGTACCGGCGGTGACGCGGACGCGGCTCAGACCGGGCAGGCGCTCGGCGTTCACGCTGCCGCCGGTGACCTCGACCTCGACCTGGAGCTGCGGGTTCACGCGGATCGACAGCTCCTTGGCGAGGCCGTTGACGTGCGCCTTCAGGTCGGTCGGGTTGCGCAGCATGCTGAAGCCGTCGATCGAGACGCCCATATCGCCCTCACTGCTGATCGCGAGGGTGTCGCCGTCGCGCTTGATCACGTGCGGCCCGTCGACGGCGACACCGTTCACGGCCGGCTCGCCGATCAGCCGCACCCGCCGCCCGATCGCCCGCACGGTGACCCGCTGCACACCCGACGGGATCGGCACGTTGCTGTGCTCCTCCTCGACCGGCTCGGCCTCCTCCACAGCCGGCTCGACAACCGCCTCGGCCGCAGGCTCGGGAGCACGTTCGGCGGCGGGTTCAGCAGCAGGCTCGGCGACGGGTTCCGCGGCGGGTGAGTCGACGGCGTCCGCCCAGACCTCCGGGGACGCGAGGTCCTCGGCGGCCGGCCAGTCGGTCGAGTTCCGGCGCGGGACTTCCTGGGTCCCCTCCTCGGCAACCGGCTCCTTGGCGCCCGGCCCATCAGCGGTCGAGGTGTCACCGGCGTCGGCGGCCGGTTTGATGGCGGCGATCAGGGTGGTGGCCTCCTCGGTGGACAGGTGGCCTTTCGCGACGCGGTCGAGGATGGCCTTGACCTTCTCGTCGTAGCTCTGGTTGCTCATGTCCCCAGTCCAGCACCCCACCGGTCCGAAACCAATCGGGGATCGCCCCGAAAAGCAGTAGTGCGGACCCCCGGAAGGATCCGCACTACTTCATCTATCACCGCACAGCCTGGGAGGGCTGGTTGTTGTCAGGCAGCCGGGGTCATCTCCTCCGACGCCAGTTCGTCCTGTACGGCGGCCAGTTCCGCGGCCTCCCGTTCCTCGACGGCCCGGCGGGCGCGCAGGCCGCGCAGACCGGTCAGCGCGATGACCAGGCCGAGTGCCGCGATCCCCGTCACGACACCGAGGCCGGACTTGTACGCGGACAACACCCCGGTCGGTGCGGTGACGCCGACGGTCTGGCTGCTGATCACGGCGGTCACGATCGCGAGGACCACCGCGCCACCCACCTGGTTGGAGGTGTTGAACAGCCCGGAGGCCAGCCCCTGCTCGTGGTCCGGGACCCCGGACACGGCCTGGATGTTCAGCGACGGGAACCCGATCGCGAACCCGAGACCGAGCAGCATGATGGTCGGGAACACCTCGGAGAAGTACGCGGACTCCGGACCGATGCGCAGCGAGAGCGCGTAGCCGGCGACGAACAGCGCCATCGCGACGATGATCATCTTCTCGGTGCCGACCCGGTCGACGATCTTGCCGACGTTCGGGGACAGCGTGGCGACCAGCAGGCCGGCCGGGAGGAAGCCGAGCGCGGTCTCGAACGACGACCAGCCCAGCAGGTTCTGCAGGTACAGGGTGCCGATCAGCTGGAAGGCGACGTACGAACCGAAGACGGTCAGGATGGCCAGGTTCGCCCGCCGCAGCGAGGCGTTGCGCAGGATGCCGAGCCGGACCAGCGGGTGCTTGGTGCGCTGCTCGATCGCGACGAAGCCGGCCAGCAGCACGGCCGCGAGCGCGAACAGCCCGATGGTCTGGAACGAGGCCCAGCCGGCGTGCTCGGCGCCGACGACCGCGTAGACCAGGGACAGCATGCCCGCGGTGACGGTGACCGCCCCCGGTACGTCGTACCCGCCGGCGGCGTCGTCGCGCGGGCTGTTCGGGATCAGCTTGATGCCGAACAGCAGCACGATCAGGGCGACCGGGCCGGGCATCAGGAAGGTCCAGCGCCAGCCGACCTCGGTCAGCGCGCCGCCGAGGATCAGGCCCATCGAGAAGCCGCTGGCGGCGCAGGTGGTGAAGATGCTGAGGGCGCGGTTGCGATCCGGGCCCTCGTGGAAGGTCGTGGTGATGATCGAGAGCGCGGCCGGGGCGGTGAACGCCGCGGCGACGCCCTTCACGAACCGCGCCGCGATGAGCAGTTCGGGGTTGCTCGCCAGTGAGCTCAGCATCGAGACGACGGCGAAGACGGCCAGCGCGATCAGGAAGACGCGGCGCCGGCCGAGCAGGTCGGCGGTCCGGCCGCCGAGCAACAGCAGGCCGCCGTACCCGAGCACGTAGCCGGTCACGACCCACTGCAGAGAGGCCAGGGAGACGCCCAGGTCGGCGCCGATGGACGGCAGGGACATGCCGACCATGGACACGTCCAGGCCGTCGAGGAAGATCACGCCGCAGACCACCAGAAGTGCGCCCCAGAGGCGCGCGTCCCAGGTCATGCGGGCCGGTGATGTGGTGTGCGTTGTTTCGGTCACGAGGAGAGACTATTGCATGCGTGTGCATCTAATGTCTAGGCATTAAATGCGTTTGCATAGATTGCGCGTGCATGCTATGGTCGGCTCCATGACCGCTACGAAGGTCAGTGGTGGGACTAGTGAAACCACCGCCGATGTGCGCGAATGGCGCGAGCTGCTGGCTCGCCACGCGGACCTGACCTGCGCCCTCGACCGCGCGTTGCAGGCCGGCCACGCCCTCGGCATGAGTGAGTACGAAGTGCTCGAGCGGCTCGCCGAGCTGCCGGAGCACTCCGCGAAGGTGGCGACGATCGCCAAGTCCGTGCACCTCAGCCAGAGCGCGCTGTCGCGCGTGATCGGGCGCCTGGAGGTGGCCGGCCTGGTCGAGCGGCACATGTGCCCCGAGGACCGCCGCGCCGTCAACGTCCGGCTGACCGACGAAGGCCTGCGGCGCCAGACCGAGGCCCAGCCGACCCAGCGCCGAGTGCTCGCCCAGCGGCTGCACGCGCCGCTGGTGAAGACGTGCGAGCCCGTGCCCGCAGCAGGCCTCAGCTAAGGGCGGCGTCGGCGCAGCGATCACGGCAGCACGTAACGAAAAGCAGTTGCGCCCGGTACATACGCTTCAGCACGTGGAAGCCACTGCTGTCGTCGTGCGTCCGTCCGACCAAGCTGTCCTGATGCTCCCGTCGGGGCTCCCCCGGGTCGCACGGCCGGACGACTTCTGGTTCCCGGACGTCGAGTCGGTTCTGGAGGCGTTGCGGGACGAGCACGGCGTCGAGGCCGTCGTCCTCACGTGTCTGTCCGACGACCCGCTCACGTACCTGATGCTGTTGTCCGGCGAGCCGCCGGCCGGCGCCCGCTGGGTGCACGACCATCCCGTCACCGCATCGGACCTGCCCGACTGGTCACGACCGGAGTGGTTCGGCGAAGCGCCGCGGTGGATCGCCGAGCGTGTGAAGGCGACAGGCCCGTGGGCGCAGGTGAAGTCGTGGGGCCTCTCGAATGTGTTGCGCATCCCGACCGCCGGCGGCGACGTGTACTTCAAGGCGCTCTCGCAGGCGTCGACCGAGCCGGACGTCTTGCCGTTCCTGTTCGCGAACGAGCCCCAGTTCCTGCAGCGCGCGTCCACCGACCGCCCGGGTGAGGTCCCGGCGCCGATCGCGATCGACGAGCAGCACGCCTGGATGCTGCTGCCCGACCTCGGGTCGCCGCTCGCCGGCGAGAACGACATCGCGGTGTGGATCGATGCCGTGCGCAACCATGCGCGACTGCAGCGCAGTTACGCCACGGAGCCCGAACGGCTGCTGGAGTACAGCTGCGCCGACCGGCGGCTCGCCGTACTCGACGCGGAGCTGGACCACCTGCTGGCGCCGAACGCGCTGACCGAGGGCCTCGATCCGACCGAGCGGGCGAAGCTGCCGGACCGTGCGAAACAGTTGCGTGAGGCAATCGCCGAGCTGGCGGCGATCGGTGTACCGGAGACGCTGCTGCACGGCGACCTGCACCCGCGGAACCTGGCGGTACGCGACGGTCAGGTGCTCGCGTTCGACTGGACCGACGCGGCGCTGGCGCATCCGTTCCTCGACCTGGTCACGTTCGTGGAGAAGTCGTCGCCGCTGTCGAGCGACCCGCGCGTGCGGGACGCGTACCTGGCCGAGTGGGAGGAGTACGCCACGCCCGCCGACCTGCGCCGCGCGCTGACGCTGGCCGAGGAGCTCGGCACCCTCTACCAGACGATCACCTACCTGCACCTCGTCGACCACCTCGGCGGCCCGAGCAAGCAGTCGATGCTGCGCGGCGGCTCCGTCTGGCTCGAGAAGCTGCTAGCGGTGCAGAACGACTAGCTGGTTGCGGAGCCCGCGGCGCACCGGCGGGTCGAGGTAGCGGTCCCAGTCCGGATGGCGCTCGCCGCGGAGCTTCGCGTAGTGCGCGAGGGCTTCGGACAGGGCGGACTCGCGGAGATACCCGCGGGCGAGCGGCTGCTTGCCGCGGCCGTTCGGACGGGGCCGGCGCTCGTAGGCCGCGTTCGCGGTGAAGATCCCGAGTCCGTAGAAGACCGTGAGCAGGTCGGTGAGCGACTCGTGGTCGGGCCGCCGGACAAGTGAGATCCGGCCGCTGCCGAGCAGCAGCTCGTGGCCGGCCTCGTGGGCGTAGGTGGCGATCAACGCGACCGGATCGGCCGCCAGCGCGGGTACGAGCAGAATCTGGTTCTTCCCGTTGGTGCGGATCCAGCGCCCGGACTGCTCCTTCACCACCAAGCCGTTCACAGGGCGCCGTACGCCGTCCAGCTCGAAGCTCAGCCCGCATTGCCCCGGGCGCAGGTCCATCCACGCGTCGATGCGGCCGCACAGCTCGGTCGCCGCGGCCACGCTGCCGTCGTACCCGTCGGGGATCAGGTCGGACGGCAGCGCGATCGGCCGCAGCAGTACGTCGCGCCCGAACTCGGCCACCAGCCAGTCCATCGACGATCGGATCCAGCGCCGGCTGCCGCCCGGCAACCGCTCGCGCGGCGCCTTCAAGTGGGATCGCAGCTGCTGACTTCGCCGGATCATCCCGATCGGATTCCTCACCCGCCGGATCATGCCTGTACGACGCCGCAGCGAAACCTCCCGGTTCCGCTGCGTCACCGCTGGTTGACGTCAGGGCAGCGGCGCGCCCTCCTGGATCGACGCGATCTCGGCGTCCTTCACCAGCGTCGCGAGCCGCGCGAAGGTGCGGATCCGGACCGCCCGGTCGACCTCGGTGGGCATCACCGGCAGCAGCGACTCCGGCCACAACAGGTGCCGCCGGAAGGCGTACGCCGCCAGCGCGTCGCAGGCGCCGCGCTCGCCGAGGTAGCCGAGCGTCTGCAGTGCCGAACGCCGGCCGGGGAGGCGCTCGACCGCCTGGTTGGCCAGGAAGATCCCGAATCCGTGGAACACCGCGAACAGGTCCGTCAGCGCCTCGGCGTCCGGCCGGCCGCGGTCGATCAGGTGGTAACCCCAGAGCACCTCGTGCCCGAGCTCGTGAGCGGTGGCCGCGACCACAGCGGCCGGGTCGGCCAGGGTGGTTGCCGACAGCATCACCGCGGTCCCCCGGTGCCCGCCGCTGCGCAGATCCAGCCAGGCCGCGCGCGATCCGCTGCCGGCCGGCGTCGACCAGATCGCCTCGGCACGCCGGCTGAGTTCGGCCCGCCGGACCGGGTCGGTCGCGGCGCGGATCGCCGTACAGCGTCTCACCTCGGCGTGCAGTTCGCGCTCCGCGAGTACGCCGATCTCGGCCGCGAACCCGGCGGCGGCCAGCGCAGCCACCTCGGCCGGGGTCATCGTTGCCTTCAGCCCCGACACCGCGACCAGGTCGCGGCCCTGCTCGGGCAGCAGCCGGTGCACGGCCGCGCTGCGGGCCGCCGCACGGACCTGTTCCATCCGGAAGCTGAACCGGATCCGGTCGTCGGGGACCTCCATCCATGCGCAGACCTTCAGGCAGAGTTCGCGCGCCGCGGGCTCCGAACCGTCGTACCCGGCGGGCACGAACTCGCTGGGGAGAACCGGCCGCCGGCGAAGCGGCTCGACCCCGAACCGGCCGATCAGCCAGTCCAGCGAGTTCTCGATCCACTGCTCCGGCCCACCGGGCAGCAGGACCTTCGGTCCGTACAGCTGCTCGCGATGTCGTTGCCGGCGCCGCCACGCACCGATCAGATTCATACCGGAACTGACGCGGCCGCACGCGGCGCCGTTCCATCAGGAGTGTTGCGGCTGGATCACCAGCCCAGGACGGTCGGCGGGCCGCCGATCAGCTCCTCCAGCCGGGCGACGAAGCGGGCTCGCGGCTCCGGATCGAGAGCCTGGTGCCAGTGCGGGAGGAGTGGTCCGTCGCGGACCAGCTGGTGCTGCCGGAAGCGGTACACGGCGAGCGCTTCGGCGACGGCGTGTTCACCGAGGTAGCCGAAGGTTTCCACGGTCGGTGTGCCGAGCGTCTTCTCGTCGAGCGCCGCGTTCGCGTGCGCGATCCCGAACCCGTGCAGAACGGCGTACAGGTCGGTCAGCGGTTCGCGGAGCGGGCCGGCGGCACCCGGTACGTCGGAGGACAGCAGGACCTGGTGGCCGAGCTCGTGCGATGCCGCCGCGATCAGCACGGTCGGGTCGGCGAGGAGGCCGGAGCCGAGCATCACCGCGGTGTGGCCGGGCAGCAGCTCGACGCCCGGCAGGCAGTAGGTCAGGTCGGTCCAGCGCCCGGCGGCGGACGCCTCGGCGGCGGCGGTTCCGGGGTCCGGGCGATCGGGGCGGCGCTCGAGCTCGGCGCGGCGGACGGGATCGGGCTCGGCCGCGATCTCCCGGCAGCGGACCAGCTCGGTGAGGAAGTCGAGGAACGCGAACCGCTGGATCTCCGGCAGCAGGCCGTCGCCGTCCGTGCCGTCGTGAACGCCGCACTCGACGAGCAGTTCCTCGAACCGGTCGCCGGTCTCGGCGCCTGGCATCCGCGCGTACTTCCGGACGGCGGCGACGTCCTCCGCGGCCGCACCGCGGAACGCCGGCAGGGACCGCGCGACGTACGCGTCGACGAGGGTTGCCGCCAGCAACTGTCCCGCCTCGACGACCTGCTCCAGCTGGAAACTGAACCGGATCCGCGCCGACGGGATACCCATCCGCTCGCTCACCTGCAAGCACAGCTCACGAGCGGCTTTGGGCGACCCGTCGTACCCGTCCGGCACGAACTCCCCCGGCACGACGGCCGGCCGCCGCAACCCGTCCGTCCCGCAGTGCTCGACGAGCAGCCCCAACCCCTCCTCGACCCACCGCCGCGCCCCACCCGGCAACTCGACCTTCGGAGCGCGCACGAGATCGCGGAAGGACATATCCATGTCTGCTCCGACGGTGGCCACTGTTGTATCGGTTCCGCGTTATTTCAGCAGGAGTTTGCCGAGGCGGCGAGAGGCTACGTACATGCCGAGGGCGCCCATGGCGGCCAGGTAGAGCGCGTGGACCAGGAGGAACCAGTCGACGTTGCCGGTGCTGAACGCGCGCTCCAGGACCACGCCCTGGTAGAGCGGGGTGATCTCGACCAGCCAGCGGATCGCCTCGGGGTAGGTCTCGACCGGGTAGAACGTGGCCGAGAACAGGAACATCGGCATGATCGCCAGCTGCACGAACTCGAAGTCCTGCCAGCTGCGCATGAACGTCGTCAGCGCCATCCCCGCACCCGCGAACGCGAACCCGATCAGCACCGCGGCGGGCAGCGCGAGCAGCGCCCACCACGACGAGATCAGGCCCATCAGCAGCATCACGACGATGAACATCGCGGAGTAGATCGCGCCGCGCAGCAGCGCCCAGGTGACCTCGCCGGTGGCCACGTCCCACGGCCGCAGCGGCGTGGCGAGCATCGAGTCGTAGAGCTTGGCGTACTTCATCCGGAAGAAGATGTTGTACGTCGAGTCGAAGATCGCGCCGTTCATCGCGGAGCTGGCGAGCATCGCCGGCGCGACGAACGCGGCGTACGCGATCTTCGTGCCGTCGGACAACGTGAAGTCGCCGACCAGGTGCGCGACGCCGACCCCGATCGAGAGCAGGTAGAACACCGGCTCGAAGAACCCGGACAGGAACACCACCCAGGACCGCCGGTAGAGCAGGAAGTTCCGCTCGACGATGTGCCGGCCGCCGCCGAGCCGCACCGGAACCGGCAGCACGCGCGCCGCGATCGTCGCCATCAGCCGACCAGCCTTTTCGTGAAGCCGCGGACGGCGAGCCAGGTGCCGACGACGAACCACGCCAGCAGGTACGTGACGTTGAGGAGCGCGAGCCAGGGGTCGACCGTGCCGAGACTGAGGCTGCGGCACAGGTCGACCGCGTGCCACAGCGGGCTCACGTAGGCCAGCCACTCGATCCAGTCCGGCAGCTGCGAGACCGGGAAGAACGCCCCGGAGAACAGGAACGCCGGCACCACACCGAACCGGAACACCATCGCGAACCCGGAGTCGTTGTCGAGGATCGTCGCGTACGCCGCGATCGGGCTCGCGACCGCCATCCCGACGAGCAGCGCGACCGGCAGACCGAGCACCCCGAGCGGCGACTTCAGCCCGCCGAACAGCGTGATGATCACCAGGAACACCGCGCACGACGTGAACACCCGGAACGCGATGAAGCCCAGCTGTCCGTAGACCACGTCGGCCGGCCGCAGCGGCGTCGCGATCATCGAGTGGTAGAACTTCTGCCACTTCAGCCCACTCATCACCGGGTACGTCGCCTCGCCGACCGCGATCTGCAGCGCGGTGGCGGCCAGCAGGCCCGGCGCGATGAACTGCAGGTAGCTGACGCCGCCGAGCGCACCGGTCCCGTTGCTGTCCACGAACGAGCCGAGCCCGATCCCCATCGCGGCCAGGTAGAGCATCGGCAGCAGGAAGCTGCTGATCATCGTGCCCTTCCAGGTCCGCTTGTAGACGGTCAGCCAGTAGTCGAACATCCGGCGCCCGTTCTCCACTGCGAGCGCCATGTCAGTCCACCAGCGTTCGGCCGGTCAGGCGGAGGAACACGTCCTCCAAGGTCGAGCGGCGGACCAGAACGGCGGCCGGCTGCAGACCGCGCTCGTGGACGGCGGCGACCGCGCGCTCACCGTCGTCGGTGTAGAGCAGCAGGCGGTCGGGGAGCACCTCGATGCGCTGGGCCAGGTCCTCGACCTTGCCGGCCAGGGCGTCGTGGTCGGCGAGCATCACGTCCGGCCCGAACCGCAGCTCGGTCACCTCGCGCGTCGAGTAGTCGCGGATCAGGTCGGCCGGGGAGCCCTCGGCCGCGATCAGGCCGCCGTCCATCACCACCAGCCGGTCGCACAACTGCTCGGCCTCGTCCATGTAGTGGGTGGTGATGATCAGCGTGACGCCGGCTTGTTTGAGCCGGAACAGCTTGTCCCACAACAGATGCCGGGCCTGCGGGTCGAGGCCGGTGGTCGGTTCGTCGAGCAGCAGCAGGTCGGGCTTGCTGACCAGCGAGCGCGCGATCGTCAGCCGGCGCTTCATCCCGCCGGACAGCTCGTCGACCTTGACCTTCGCCTTGTCGGTCAGCGCCACGAACTCGAGCAGCTCGTCGGCGCGGCTGCGGCACTCGGCCCGGCTGAGACCGAAATACCGCCCGTAGATCGTCAGGTTCTCCCGGACGGAGAGCTCGGTGTCGAGGGTGTCGTCCTGCGGGCACACCCCGAGTCGCGCGCGGATCGCGGGGCCGTCGGCGGCCGGGTCCAGGCCGAGGATCCGCAGGGTGCCGCCGCTGGTCGGCGAGACCGCGCCGATCATCCGCATCGTCGACGACTTGCCCGCGCCGTTCGGCCCGAGGAAGCCGAAGGCCTCGCCCCGCCACACGTCCAGGTCGATCCCCCGCACGGCCTCGAAGTCGCCGTACGACTTCCGCAGGCCGCGGACATGCACCAGTGACTCCCGCTCAGCACTCACCTGACCGACACTAGACGCACCTCCGGACAGTTTCCTGGTGTTTTGCCTGTGGGTAACCGAGCCGCTTGACCGCATACGCCCGCACCCCCGCGGCGAGCCACTCCGGCAGGTCCCGGTCCACCAGCTCGATGATGGCGCGCTGGTCCGCGTTCTCCACCAGCAGATCGCCGAGCCCGTAGTACGTCGTGGGCGTAGCCGGCCAAACCTCCAGCACGCCGAGGTAATGCTGCTCGATCAGCTCCAGCGCCTCCGCCGAGTGCGGGAGAACACCGCGGTCCCTTGCAGCGGCCATGCGCAGCAACAGGCGACGCCCTTCGTCGCCCATCCGCTCGTAGTCCTCCCGCGTCCACCCCTCGGCCTCCCGCACCGCCTTCTCGAACCCCTCCGCCGTGCCTTCCCCGTACCGCTCGGCCAGGTCGTCCCGCAGCCGGGTTCGAGCCTGCGACAGTCCGGCGAAGAACTCGTCGTCGGCCACCGAGTCGTCCCCGGACAAGGCGGCGACGGTCCGGTCGATCGCACCGAGCATCGTGTCCAGCCGTTCCCGCTCGCGCAGCAACTGCTCGCGGTGCCCCTCGAGCGCGGCCACCTCGTCGTCCTGCTCGTCCAGGATCCGCGCGATCCCCGGCAGCGGTACGCCGAGCTCACGGAGCAGCAGGATCCGTTGCAGGCGGAACAGTTCCGGCCGGCCGTAGTACCGGTAGCCGTTCGCGGCGACGCGGCCGGGTGCGAGCAACCCGATGGCGTCGTAGTGCCGCAACGTCCGAACGGACACACCGGCAAGCTTGGCCACCTCGCTGACCGTGCGCTCCACGACACCTCCGGAAACAAGACTGGAGTATGACGTTACGTCAGCCTTTAGCGTCCGCGACATGGCATTCACGATCCTGCACACCCGACTGGCCGACCGAGGCGCGGCGCTGCCCGCGGACTGCCTGCGGGTCGCGAACGGTCGCATCACGGCGATCGGCGGCCCGGAGATCGCCCAGCCGGGCGACACGCTCGTCGACGGCTCCGGCGCGACCCTGCTCCCAGGGCTGATCGACGCGCACGTCCACCTGGCGCCGGGGTGCGTCCAGCTCGCGGCGGCGTACGGCGTGACGACGCAGCTCGACCAGTTCAGCATGCCGGAGGTGATCGACCGCGAGACCCCGCGGTCGTCGTTCCGCACGTCCGGCATCGGCGCGACCGCGCCCGGCGGGCATCCGACGATCGCGTTCCCGCCGATCCCGTATGTCACCGGGCCCGAGGACGCGAAGCAGTTCGTCGCGGACCGGATCGCCGAGGGCGCCGACCACCTGAAGCTGATCTACGACGACGGCTCCGGCGCGATGCTGAACATCCCGACGCTCGACTCACGCACCGTCCAGGCGCTGACCGACGAGGCGCATGCCCACGGGCTCACGGTCGTCGCACATGTGTCGACGGCAGCCGGCGCGGTCAAGGTGGTCGAGTGCGGGGTCGACGTACTGGCGCATGTGCCGTCCGACCTCATGTCCCCGGCGGACATCGAAGCTGTGGCAGACGTAGCCGTCATCGCGACACTGGGGGTCGCCGTCGACGGCTTCAACGGGCCGTCCGGACACCTGCCGCTGCTGGACGAACCAGAGCTCATGGCGCGCATGCCCGCGCGCTGGAGACGAGTGCTGGACCACCAGTCCCGTCGCTGGATGCCGCCGGAACCACCGGACGGTACGGCGGCCCGCGCCAACACGCTGGCGCTGCACCAGGCCGGCGTACGGGTGCTGGCCGGTACAGACGCACCCAACCCCGGTCTGGTGTTCGGAGCCTCGCTGCACCGGGAGCTGGTCCATCTTGTGCGTGCTGGGCTCACACCGGCGGAGGCGCTCGTGGCTGCAACCAGTGCACCGGCTGAGGTGTTCGGCCTGGTGGACCGGGGCCGGCTGACAGTCGGTGCCCGCGCAGACCTGCTGCTGGTCGACGGCGATCCACTGGCCGACATCACTGCAACCCAGCGGATCCGTCAGACCTGGCTCGGCGGAGAGCAGCGTGAGTACGACGACGAGCGAGAGCTGGCGAGCATCCGCTTCCTGGGAGAGACGACGGCCCGGATCGTCGCAGCTCTGAAGTCGCAGTTCCCGGGGTTCCCATCGCCGGAAGACGTGGTGCGCGAGGACGGAGAGCTGCTCGGCCGCGTCGTACCGGTGACCGGCGGCTGGTTGCCGACGACAGTGTTCGGCGCGGAGCTCGGTCCGGTGAGCAGCCACGACAGCGCGGTCGAGACGGTCCAGCGAGAAGGGCTGGCGAGTCTCACCGAGACGTGGTGGGCCCGGACCGACGGGCCTTGGCTGGAGGCCGTGCTGACAGAGGTACAGCCGGAGCGGGTCCGGCTGCGCTGGAAGGACCCGCTGCTCGAACAGCCGCCGTCAGGCCGGTGGTACGACCTGACGGACATCGACCTGTCTCGTCACCCTCTCCCGACATAAGGCATGCCGGCCGCCATCACCGTCAGCGTGGGTACGGCGACCGACGTCGGCAGCTCGGCGATCCGCACGACGAAGTCGGCCACGATCTTCGGGTCGAACGTCGGCTCGACCGCGATCGAACCGTCCGGCTGGAGCACGCCCTGCTCCATCCGGGCGGTCATCGCGGTCGCGGCGTTCCCGATGTCGATCTGGCACGCCGTGATCCCGTGCGCCCGGCCCTCCAGCTCGAGGCTCTTGGTCAGACCGGTGACGGCGTGCTTGGTCGCGGTGTACGCGATCCCCTGCGGCCGCGGCACGTGCGCCGAGATGGACCCGTTGTTGATGATCCGCCCGCCCTTCGGGTCCTGCCGCAGCATCACGTCGTACGCCGCCTGCGCGCAGAGGAACGACCCGGTCAGATTGGTGTCCACCACCCGCCGCCAGTCCTCCTCCGCGACGTCCTGCACGGCCGCGGCCGGTGAGCCGATACCCGCGTTGTTCACCAGGACGTCGACCCGCTCGAGTCCGCCGAAGAACTCCCGCACCGCAGCACCGTCGGCCACATCGAGTACGACGTGCCGCACCGCCCCGCCCGCAGCGTCGACGGTCTCCTTCAGCTTCGCCTCTGTCCTGCCGGTCACCCACACCTGGAACCCAGCCGCCGCCAAGGCCAGCGCCATCTCCCGCCCCAGCCCTGACCCGCCACCGGTAACTACCGCGACCCTCGTCATGCCGTCACCCTTCTGCCTCGCCGGACTGCCGTCCAGGATGGCAGCAACGCGGCAGCGACCGCAGTGAGGACCAGCAACTCCAGCCACACGCCCTTGCCCAGCGGAGGCACCAGCTCCTCCGTCAGGTTCCAGGCCGCGTGCACCAGGATCGCGGCCGGCACCCCGCCGCGCAGACGCTCACTCACGAACAGCATCACGAACGTCAGCGGGAACAGCTCCAAGAAGAACGTCAGCCCCTGCTGGGTGAACAGCCCGTCGTCGTACTGCCCTGTGCCGGGCAAGAAATACAGCGGCACGTGCCAAAGACCCCATGCCGCCCCCAGCACCGCGGTCGTCCCGAGCGGCCCGAAGTACGTACGCAGCCGCGGCTGCACGTACCCGCGCCACCCGAACTCCTCCGACACCGGCCCCGCCAGGAACGTGTAGGCCGCCGCGCCGAGCACCCCTCCAGCTCCCGCGACGACCGAGGCAGCGTGATCCGGCAACGCCGGGAGGTCTCCCATCAGTGCGGTAGCCACCAGCGGCGGCAGCGCACCCAGTACGACGGCGGCGACCGGCCACGCCAACGACCACCGGACGACGCGCCGCCGCTCACGGTGCAGCAGCCACATCACCAGCGCGGCCAACGACGGCCCCGCGGCCGCCAGCGCGAAGACGAGCGAGCCCACCCCCTCGTCCGGATCGGCCCCCAGTACGCCGAGGACTCCCCACGGCGCCCAGGTCAGAACCAGACAGATGACCCCGAACTCCACCAGTCGCCGTTTGATCACCGCCACAGCCTCGTGGCGCCACGGCGGTCGTACGAGGGTGCTGGGCCGACCATCGGCGGGGAGGCCAGCACTACCTCGCGTCACAAAACGCCGGCCTGCACCGTCGCATTACTACTCACACCCACGATTCGGCTGCAGAAAGTGATCACCCGGCGACAGAGAGCAAATGAGTGGCGGCTCAGTTGATGATCATGGAAAGTCATTTGCGTGTATCACGCAAGCATGTATATGCTTGCAGCATGCAAGTAAACGACGCGTACATCCCGGAGACCCCCATCGAGGGCGTCATGCACGCGTTCACCCGGATCGGGCGCCGGCTGAAGGCCAAGCAGCCCGGCGACACCATCGACCACAGCGCCCACATCGTGCTGTTCGCGCTGCGCTGCAACGGCGCCCTGCGGCTGTCCGACCTCGCCGCGCGGCTGGAGCTCGACGCCTCCACCACGAGCCGGCACGTCCGGTCCCTGGAGCAGCTCGGCCTCGTCCGCCGCTCCCCCGACCCCGACGACGGCCGTGCGTTCCGCGTCGAGCTGACCGAGCAGGGCGTCGAGCAGTGGGAGGCCAGCGCCCGGCACCGGATGGAGCTGCTCAGCGCGGCCATGGAGGGCTGGTCCGAGGAGGACGTGCAGACCTTCGAGCGGCTGATGACCCGCTTCGCGGACGGCGTCGCCGCTCTCACCGAACCACCTAGCAGTGCCGCCTGGGCCGACAAGGGCTGGGCCGCAGTCGCGCCGCGACTGGGCCGCTCCGCCCCGGCCGGGCGACGTACCGAACAAGACTCCGCGGCCGACGGCCCGAACACGGACAACACCGCCGTCCCCCGCGAGAACACCGACAACAACCTGGAGAGCACCAGATGAGCACCACAGAGCCCGCCACCGCCGGCGGCGCTGCACCAACCGACGGTGGTCCCAACTACCTGTCCCACAAGCAGATCCTGGTCGTCCTCGGCGGACTGATGGCGGGGATGTTCCTCGCCGCCCTGGACCAGAGCATCGTGGGCACGGCGCTGCCGCGGATCGTCAGTGAG
This sequence comes from Kribbella sp. NPDC050459, assembly GCF_040655315.1. Classification (NCBI taxonomy): domain Bacteria; kingdom Bacillati; phylum Actinomycetota; class Actinomycetes; order Propionibacteriales; family Kribbellaceae; genus Kribbella; species Kribbella sp. NPDC050459. Next base: position 524,115 of record NZ_JBFAJQ010000002.1, read on the forward strand.
TTCAACAGCCTGGACAAGCTGTCCTGGGTGGTCACGGCGTACCTGCTGACCTCGACCGCCTCCACCCCGCTGTGGGGAAAGATCTCCGACCTCTACGGCCGCCGCCCGCTGTTCATCGCGGCGATCCTCACGTTCCTCGCCGGCTCGGTGCTGTCCGCGATGTCGCAGAACATCGAGATGCTGATCGGCTTCCGCGCCGTCCAGGGCCTGGGCGCCGGCGGTCTGATGTCGCTCGCGTTCGCCACCATCGGCGACGTGATCCCGCCGCGCGAGCGCGGTAAGTACATGGGGTACTTCGGCGCCGTCTTCGGCCTGTCCTCGGTGGCCGGCCCGCTGCTCGGCGGCCTGCTCACCGACGGCCCGGGCTGGCGCTGGATCTTCTGGATCAACCTGCCGATCGGTCTCGTTGCCCTGGGCATCGTCAGCGCCGTCCTGAAGCTGCCGCACGTGAAGCGCTCGCACAAGATCGACTACCTGGGCGCCGCGACCGTGGCCGCCGCCGTCACCTCGCTGCTGCTGGCCGTGTCCTGGAGCGGCCCGTCCAACGGCTGGGGCACCGGCACCACGCTGGCCCTGCTCGCGGGCTCCGTCGTGCTGGCCATCGCGTTCGTGTTCATCGAGCTCCGGGTCGCCGAGCCGATCATCCCGATGGACCTGTTCAAGGGCCGGATCTTCTCCGGGTACGCCGGGTTCGCGTTCCTGCTCGGCTTCGCGATGTTCGGTGCGCTGATCTTCCTGCCGCTGTACCTGCAGGCGGTCAAGGACCTGTCCCCGACCCGCTCCGGCCTGGCGCTGCTGCCGATGATCGTCGGCATCTTCTCCGCGTCGATCCCGAGCGGCCAGCTGATGAGCAAGACCGGGCGGTACAAGATCTACCCGATCATCTCCGCGGTGATGGTCAGCGGCGCGATGGTGCTGCTGTCGACGCTGAGCCTGAGCACGCCGTACTGGCAGCTGGCGATCTACATGTTCGTCATGGGCGCCGGTCTGGGTCTGTCGATGCAGATCACCGTCACCGCGGCGCAGAACAGCGTGCCCCGGCAGCACATGGGCTCCGCGACCTCGACGATGACGTTCTTCCGCTCGATGGGCGGCGCGATCGGTACGGCGGTGTACGGCGCGGTCCTGACCAGCCGGCTGAAGGTGCACCTGACCGACCTGGTGCCGCAGGCCGCGCAAGGCATGGTCGACAAGCTGGCCGACGCGGCGAACAGCGTGCAGGCACTGCACCTGCTCCAGCAGCCGATGAAGGGCTGGGCGCTGCACGGTCTGGTCGACGCGATGGACGACGTGTTCCTGGTCTCGCTGCCGTTCCTGGCGATCGCACTGGTCCTCGCGGTCATCACGCCGGAGCAGCGGCTGGCCGGCCGCAACGACGGCCCCAAGCCCGAGGGCGAGGAGTCGCTGGAGTCCTCCGCGGCCGCCGCGATGCACTGACCGGCGCTTGACCGAACCGATACCGAACTTCGGTTGACCTACCCGACAGCCGCCCTGGGAAGCTTCCCAGGGCGGCTGTTCTCGTTCTGTCCGCGGACAGGCCGGGAGCAGGACGTCCGCCTGACCCCTCCGGGGACTTAGTTTCGACACGTACCGCAACCGACAGGGACTGCCGCACGGATGAAGACACTTGACCGGCCGCTGGACGACGACGACCGCGCGATGGCCGACATCGCCGAGGTCCGCGACTGGCGACGCCTCGGCGGCCCGCACGCGGGCCAGACCGGACCGCTGCCGGTCCGCCGCCTGATCCGCCGGGTGAAGTCCGCGACGAACTGGAAGCCGTGGCCGATCAACCGCAAGACGGTGATCGACGACCAGCTCGACGGCTGGGGTTTCCTGACCCGCCGCAACACCGAGCTCGCGGTGTACGACGACCAGGTGCTGCCGCACAGTCCGTTCAGCGGCTGGGTCGCGTTCGCCCTCGAGCCGGCCGACGTCGATGCCGCGGCCGCCGGGCTCGACGAGCACTGGCCGGCGAAATTCGACCTCGCCTGCCGGCACTGGGGACAGCCGTCGTACGTCGGAATCGAGAGCAAGACCGGTTTCGAGGACGACTGGGCCCCCGGCGCCGGCACCGACCGCCGGCACCTGGCGGTCTGGACGCCGCCGGGCGCGCAGATCCACCTGTACAGCAACAAACCGACGCCGAGGTCGACGTCGGTCGGCATCAACTATGTGGTGTACCTCAACGAGGAGGGGTCATGACAGCACTCGACGAGCGCCGGGCCGCCCGGACCGCGCTCCGCGACCAGATGGCGAACGGCGACGTCGCGCCGGCCACCGGACCGGAGAGCAGCGTGTCGCAGGAGGCCCTGACCCGGATGTCGCGGCAGGTCGCCGCGATGAGCGGGAACGGCCCGTCAGAACTGTCCCCCGACCTCGCCAAGAGCGTCCAGGCAGCAACCCTGCCCCGGGTCGCACCGGGGCAGGCGCGGACCGGCGATGTGCACGGCTCTCGCACCGAGTCCAGCACCTTCGAAACCCGCAAACCCGACCGCGGCGGACCCGCCCGCTGACTGCGGATCAGTCCGCTTTCCAGGGCTCATCGCCCTCCAGATGCTGACCCCGCTACCGCCGTACGGTTGCCGCCGACGGCTCGAGTACTGACGGAAGGAACAAAGCCCGGAATGAAAACCCAGGACAGGCCCCTCGACGAAGACGCCGCAGCGATCGCCGACTTCGCCGAGATCGCCGACTGGCGACCGATCGCCGGACCGGACAACGACGAGACCGGCCCCGAGGTGGTCAAGGCGATCGTCCAGCGCGTCACGTCGGTCACCGACTGGCAGCCCTGGCCGCTGCTGCCAGGACAGCAGATCGACGACGTGCTCGCCTCGTGGGGATTCACCACCAAGCGCGGGAGCACCGTCGTGGTCTTTCCCGGGCTCGCGTTCGCGGACGCCCGCAACAGCGGCTGGTCGGCGTACGAGATCAGCCCCGACGACATCCCGGCGGCCGAGGCCGGGCTCGACCAGGCCTGGCCGGCGATGCTCGACCTGGCGCGCAAGTACCTCGGCGAGCCGGACTATGTGGGCGACGACAGCCGCCCGCACTTCCTCGACGAGTGGCGCCCCGGTGCGGGCGCCGACAAGCGGCACCTGGCCGCCTGGGTCCGCCCGGGCGCGCAATTCCACCTGTTCAGCAGCAAGCCGACGCGGGACCCGCTGACCGAAGCGGTGGGCGTCACTTACGCGGTCTACATCGACTAGGAGTCCGAGATATGTCGCAGCCCACCGAAGGCCCGCAGCCGCAACGCACCTGGACCGAGACCCTGGACTGGCTGGCCAGCCAGCCCCAGCAGAACTTCGAGAACCTCGGCCGGCTGGCCGCGCTGGAGAAGGAACAGTTCGATCGCCTCATCAAGCAGGCCCAGAAGGTGCCGTTCAAGGACAAGGTGAACGACAAGGTCCTGAGCGCCACCGTTCGGGTCCAGGCAGTCTTCGACCGGGAGACGCAGCGCCTGAGCGACATGGCCGAGCGCCTGCAGAGCCAGGCCGGTCAGTACCTGAACGCCGGCCGCGAATGGGCCGACCAGCAGATCCAGGCCGGTCGCCAATGGGGTGGCCAGCAGATCCAGGCCGGGCGTGAGGGTCTGCAGGCCGGGCGTGAGTGGGCCGGTCAGCAGGCCCAGGCCGGTCGCGAATGGGCCGGTCAGCAGATCGACCGGGCCGCCGCGTTCGGCGGCCAGCAGGTCGACCGCGCCGCCGCGTTCCGCGACCGGCAGATCGACCGGGCAGCGGAGTTCGGCCAGCAGGCCGCCGGTGCCTACCAGGCCGGCGTCGAAGCGGCCGGCCGCGGCATCCAGGCCGGCCGCGAGTGGGGCGGCCAGCAGGTCGACCGGGCGGCCGCGTTCGGTGGTCGGCAGGTCGACCGGGCGACAGAGCTCGGCGGACGTGCGATGGACGCCGGCCGCGATCTCCGTGACCGGGCAGGGCGCTGGCTCCAGGCCCAGAAAGGCCGTGTCAGCAGGGCTTCCGAAGGCGCCCGCGCAACCATCGCCATGGCACGGTTCGACGGGAACATGCCGGGTGTGACAACGCAGGATCTGGCGCACCTGAGTCAGCAGCACAGCCGCATCATGACCGGCGGCACGCTGGAAGCCCGGCTGGCAGCCGCACAGGACGTGGCGCAGCGGCTCCAGTCCCAGATGGACGCCCAGACCCAGGCGCACGCCCTCGGTGGTCTGGCACCGGCCGGGCAGGCCGTCAACCAGGGCCAGGGCACCCAGACCCCTGCGACCGAGCAGGCCGCCACCACAACTCTGCAGAAGAACGCCGACAACAAGGGCATTGGCAAGGGCTGACACCCGACCCGAACCCGAACAGACGCCGCCGGGCCTGGCTCGGCGGCGTCTTCGCTTGTTCGCACGGCAGACTGGGCCCATGAATCCGCTGCAGACCCGGATGGCCACCGTCGGCCTGCAGGCCCTCGCCGACCGCGGATTCGTCCTCGCCGGCGGCTACGCCCTCCAGGCCCACGGCTTCGGCCACCGCGAGTCCGACGACATCGACCTCTTCACCGACGACCTCGACCCGGCGCATTTCACCGAGTCCGTCGAGCACCTGGTCACCGCGTTCCGGTCAGCCGGCCTCGATACCGAGGTCGCGCGGCGGGCGTCGCTGTTCGCCCGGCTCGTGGTCGAGTCGAGCGCCAAGGCCGACCTGGGTGTGGATCACCGGCAGCAGCCTCCGGTGCCGCTGCAGATCGGTCCGGTGCTGTCCGAGGCGGATGCGATCGGCAGCAAGGTCGGCGCCGTGTACTCCCGGCTCGAGCCTCGCGACTTCATCGACGTCCAGTTCGTCCTCGACAGCGGCAGATACGACCGGAGCAGGCTGCTCGAGCTGGCCGACCACCGCGAGGCCACCCCGCTGGACCGGCAGATGTTCGCGGGCCAGCTGCGGGCCGGCGCCCGTCTCCCGGACGCCGGCTTCCTCCGCTACGGCGCTGCTCCGGAGCAGATCGCGCGCATCCGGCGTACGGCGGCCGACTGGGCCGCGGCGCTCACCGACCACCCGGTGGACGGGTCATCTGGGACGATGTCCTCATGAGTGACAAGCACGAGGCGCAGCCGGGCGACACCTACGCGTCGATGATCCCGTACGTCGTCCCCGAGTCACTGGACCTGCTCCAGGGGCCGACCGCAGGCGTCATCGACCTGCCCACGCGCCTCGACTGGGGACCGAACGGCCGGTACGACCTGTCGAACATCGACGAAGCCACCGCCTTGTACAGCAAGGTGATCAGCGAGGCGTCGACGCAGGACGACCTGACGCAGTACCTCAGTCGCGACATCCTGGTCGCCCTCTGGCCGCGGCTCCGGCTCCCGCGCCGCTGCGCGGACCTGTGGAACCAGGCCTTCCCGCAGCTTGCCGCGGGCAACGGAACCCGAGGATGAAGCCGGAGCACGAACGCGCCACCCGGATCGCTCTGGACGCCCTCCGCGACAAGGGCTTCGCGCTGGCCGGCGGCAACGCCCTCGCACAGCACGGCATCGGCAGCCGCCAGTCCGACGACATCGACCTGTTCACCAACCAGATGAACCAGGACGTCGGCGAGACCATGAACGACGCCCGGGCGGCGTTCGAGGAACAGGGCTACAGCACGGAGATCATCCGCCAGGGGCCGCACCACGCCCGCATCGAGGTCGCCAGGGGCGAGGAGAAGGCGCAGATCGACTTCGGCAAGGACTTTCGCGCCAAACCGCCGGTGGACTCCGAGGTCGGCCCGGTGATCTCGGTCGAGGACGCGGTCGGCTCGAAGGCGGCCTCGATCTACACCCGCGGCGAGGCCAAGGACTTCGTGGACGTCGACGCCGCCATGCAGGCCGGGTATTCGACCGACCATCTGCTCCAGCTGGCCGACGCCCGGGAGGCGTCCCCGATGGACCGGCAGATGTTCGCCAGTCTGCTCGACGACGCCCAGCGCATCCCGGACGCGGAATACGCCAAGTACGGGCTCGACGCCGAGCAGACCGCCGGGCTGCGGGGACGGATGGGCGCCTGGGCGAACCAGATCCGCACCCGCGAGGCGAACCCGGACATCGACAAGTCGGTCGGGCTGCTGAACTCCGGCCAGGCGATGCCCGGCCAGGTGCAGGCCGCCGGCACGAGCGGCGCGGCCGGACGGACCGGGCACTCCCTCAGCCAGGAGCGGTCGAAGGGCGAGCGGGGCAGTTAGTCGACGATCGGGGAGTCGTCGGTGGCTCCCTGGTGGTTGCGGCGTCTGGGGAGCGGTCTGGGGGGTTCGGGGTCGACGTCGTTGCCGGCCAGGTGGTTGACGATGGTGTTGAGGACGGCTGCGGTCGGGACCGCGACCAGGGCGCCGACGATGCCGGCGATGACCACGCCGGTGGCGATGGCGAGGATGACCGCCAGCGGGTGCACGCTGACCGCGCGGCCGAGCAGGAACGGCTGCAGCACATGCGCCTCGAGCTGCTGGACGCCGATCACGACCGCGAGCATGATGATCGCGACGATGGGGCCCTTGGCAACCAGCGCGACGAGGACGGCGACGATCCCGCTGACCAGGGCGCCGACGACCGGGATGAACGCGCCGACGAACACCAGGATGCCGATCGCGCTCACCAGCGGCAGGCCGAGGATCGCGGCCCCGAGCGAGATCCCGATCGCGTCGACCGCGGCGACGATCACCGTGGCCCGGACGAACGCGGTCAGCGACACCCACGCCTTCCGGCCGGACGAGTCGGCCTTGTCCCGGGCCCGGCGCGGGAACAGCCGGACCAGCCAGGACCAGATCTGTTCGCCCTGGTAGAGGAAGAAGAACAGGCAGAACAGCGAGATGAACAGCCCGGCCACCACGTGCGTCGCCGTCGTACCGACCGCCGCCGCCTGCTGGCCGAGCGCGCCGCCGGACGTGATCTGTTCGCGGACCTGCTTGAACAGGTTGGTGATGTCGGCGTCGGTCAGACCGAAGTTGATCCGGGCCGTGTCGCGGATCTTCTGCACACCCTCGCCGACCTGGTTGGACAGGTCCTCGAACTGCCCGGCGATCTGCGTGCCGACCAGCGTCAGCAGGCCGGCGAGCACGATGATCGTCGCGATCACCGTGATCCCGGCCGCCGGTCCGCGCGGCAGGCGAAGCTTCTGCAGGCCGGTGGTGACGGGCACCAGCAGCGCGGTGAGCAGGACGCCGACGGTCACCGGTACGACGACCTCGGACAGGTACCGCATCCCGTAGCCGATCACGCCGACGGCCGCCACGATCACCAGGAACCGCCAGGCCCAGGCGCTGGCGATCTCCATCGCCGGCGTCACGCCGTGATCCACCTTCTTGCGCGCCGCGGGCTCCGAAGGCACCGAGTGCGCCGCCGGCTCGGCGCTCGACGACTCCAGCACGTCGTTGTCCGCCACCGGACTCGACTCGTCGCGGTCCTCGGCCCGGTCCCGCCCCGTCTCGCTCATCCCACCTCCGCAGGCTTGGTGATGACGAGACTAGTGCCCGGTGCGGCTCGTTCCATGAATGTGGGCGGCCAGGCCTTCGGCGGCCTTCGGGGCGTCGTCGGCGAGCAGGCCGACCGCGGCGAGCACGTAGTCGGTGTCGACGCACACCTCGGCGCGTTCCGGGACCAGCCAGCCCTCCGCCTGCGCGTTCGTCCCGATCGACCCGAGGATCCGGGCCGCGACCTCGGGCGGGTTGTGCCGCAGCACTCCCCCGGACCCGACCAGCAGGTCCACCTCGCGCAGGTCCTTCCCGGACCGCTCGATCACGCGTCCGCCCGGCCCGAACACGATCCGCTGCCGTCCCGCGTGCCGGCGCAGCGCGACCGTCGCGGCGACACTCGCCAGCGCCTCGTCGTACGACGCCTCCCGGTCACTGCCCGGAAGGTACGACGGGTCCGCGCGCCGGCGCTCGGCCGCCGCCTGCAGCTCGCCGGGATCCGCGACCAGTCCCGCCTCCTCGCCCGCAGCGACCACCGGTACGGCGCTCCAGCGCATCCCGAGATCGCCCTCGACGGTCCTGGTGACCGGATGCGTCGCGACCACCTCGCGGCCGAGGTTCGCGTCCTCGGGATCGAGCTCGATGACCGAGTGCACATCGGTGGTCGCGCCGCCGATGTCGACGACCGCAACGTCGCCGTGCAGCGCGGCGAGCACCTCGACACCGCGCAGTACGACGTCCGGCGTCGCGGCGCGCACCACCCGGGCGAACGACGGGTCCCGGGACAGGTTCTTCCCGCCGATCACATGCGCGAGGAACATCTCCCGGATCGCGGCGCGGGCGCTGTCCGGCGCGAACACGCCGATCTCCGGTACGACGTTTTCCGCCAGCACATGCGGGACTTCCGCCGCGGTCAGTGTTTCCGTGATTTCCGCTTGGGCGTCGATGTTGCCTGCGACAACGACCGGTTTCCGCCAGCGGTACTTCGCCAGCGTTTCCGCGGCCTTGAGCAGGACGGCCGAGTTGCCGCCGTCGGTCCCGCCGAGCAGCAGCACGACGTCCGGGCGGTCCTTGCGCAGCTCCTTCTGACTCGTCGCGGTCAGCCCGCCGCTGACGACCGCCACGACGCGTCCGCCGCTGGACAGCGCGACCCGCTTGCCCGCCTCGGCGGTGACGAGCTCCTCGTTGCCCACGACACCGATCCGCAGCCCGCCGCCCGCACTCGAACAGGCGAGCACCTCGGCGTCCCGGACGCCCCGGTCAGCTGCTTCCAGGACGGCACGGCACGCGTGCCAGCCGTCCATGACGTCGGTGCCGATCGTCGTGCGGTGCTCGGCCCGGGCGACGAGCTCGCCCGAGCCGGAATCCACCGCGACCGCCTTCGTGAAGGTCGACCCGAAGTCGACCGCCACCACCAGACTCACGCCATTGCGCGATCGAGGTCGAGCAGCAGGTCGTCGATCGTCTCGATGCCGACGCTGAGCCGGATCAGGTCCGCCGGGACCTCCAGCGGGGTGCCGGCGACCGAAGCGTGCGTCATCTTGCCGGGGTGCTCGATGAGGGACTCGACGCCGCCGAGCGACTCACCGAGGGTGAAGACCTCGGCCTTGTTGCAGATGTCCAGGGCCTGCGCCTCGCCGCCCCCGACGCGGAAGCTGACGATCCCGCCGAACCGCTTCATCTGCTTGGCCGCGGTCTCGTGGCCGGCGTGCCCGTCCAGGCCCGGGTACAGCACCTGGGTGACGGAGTCGTGCCGCTGCAGGAACTCGACGACCCGCTCCGCGTTGTCGCTGTGCCGGTCCATCCGGACCCCGAGCGTCTTGATGCCGCGCAGCACCAGCCACGAGTCGAACGGGCCGGCGACGGCGCCGATCGCGTTCTGGTGGAAGGCGATCTTGTCCGCCAGCTCGGCGTCCCGCACGATCAGCGCGCCGCCGACCACGTCGGAGTGGCCGCCCATGTACTTGGTCGTCGAGTGCACGACCACGTCCGCGCCGAGCTCCAGCGGCTGCTGCAGGTACGGCGAGGCGAACGTGTTGTCGACGACCAGCAGCGCGCCGGCGTCGTGCGCGATCTGGGCGACGATCGCGATGTCCGCGACGTTCAGCAGCGGGTTGGTCGGGGTCTCCAGCCAGACGACCTTCGTCTTGCCGGGCTGGATCGCGGCCCGGATCGCCTCCGGGTGGGTGACCGCGGCGGGCGTCATCTCGACACCCCAGTTGCTCAGCACGCGGGAGAACAGCCGGAACGTGCCGCCGTACGCGTCGTCGGGGAACACCACGTGGTCACCCGGCGCGCACACCGACCGGATCAGCGTGTCCTCGGCGGCCAGGCCGCTGGCGAACGCGAAGCCGCGGGTGCCGGCCTCGATCGCGGCCAGACACTCCTCGAGCGCCGTCCGGGTCGGGTTCGCCGAGCGCGAGTACTCGTAGCCGTTGCGCAGGCCGCCGACGCCGTCCTGCTTGTAGGTGCTGGTCGCGTAGATCGGCGGCACCACCGCACCGGTGGTCGGGTCGGGCTCGTTCCCGGCGTGGATGGCGAGCGTCTCGAAGCCGTAGTGGTGTTCCCTGTTCACCGGACCAGCGTACGGCCTGGTCTGCTGGGCTCCCGCACGCCGTCCGGGAGCGGGCCGATCGGGTGGATCCGAGTTGTCCACAGCTGCGTCGTACCGGCTGGCGAATGACCCATTGGGCCGCCTACGGTTGCGCACAGAAGTTCTACAGAGGGTTGCGGTCAGCGAACCGGGCAGGAAGGACGTCGGGGCCGGATGAAGACGCAGGACAGGCCGCTCGACCAGGACGACCTGGCGATGGCGGATCTCGCCGAGATTCCGGACTGGACCGTGATCGCGGGTCCGGACGGCGACGAGGCCGGGCCGGAGGTCGTGCGCGCCCTGGTGCACCGGGTGATGGGCGAGACCGCCTGGGAGCCGTGGCCGCTGCAGGCCGGTGAGGTGATCGGCGCCGACATGGTCTCCTGGGGATTCACCACCCGCCGCGGCACCACCATGATCGTGTTCGACGGGCTGGCGTTCCCCGACTGCCCCGACAGCGGCTGGTCGGCGTACGAGATCGGTCCGGACGACATCGCCGCCGCCGAGTTCGGGCTGGACACGCACTGGCCGGACCACCTCGCGCTCGCCACCAAGCACTGGGGACAGCCCGACTACGTCGGCGACGAGAGCAGCCCGACGTTCGCGGACGAGTGGGAGCCCGGCGCCGGGACCGGCCGCCGGCACCTGGCCGTTTGGCTGCGCCCGGGCGCCCAGATCCACCTGTACAGCACGAAGCCCAGCAAGGACCCGCTGACGACCTCAGTCGGCGTCAACTACGCCGTGTACATCGACTAGGAGACCCGATGAGTGAGCCCTCGCAGGAAGGCACCGGCGTTCGCGCCAGGTACTCCCGTTGGCGCGCCACGTCGCGGGGTCGCAAGACGCTGAAGGCGGCGTACGCGCAGGCGGCCCGCGACGTGATGCGGATGGACCCGGCGGTCCGCGAGCGGATCGGCCGCGCCAACATGACGCAGTCCGACCTGCAGCAACTGGCGAGCCTCCACGTCGACGCACAAATGCGCCCGGACCGGTATGCCGGTGTCTCGGAGCGGCTCGGCCAGCGGGCGAGTGACCGGCTGCAGGAGGCGGGCCCCGCCCCCAGACAACCGCGCGTGTCCAGGACCAGGAATCCGGTCCGCAGGATCGCCCGCCGGTACTCACGCTGGGGGCGGAACGAACGTCGGGGGACGAAGGCGCTCAAGGCTGCCCTGACGCAGGCGGCCAAGGACATCAAACGGACCGATCCGTCCGTGCTGCGGGCCATCGGCCGATCGACGCTGAACAGCGCGGACCTCGCGGCGCTGGCCTCGAGCCGGATGGACGAGGTGTTCCGGCCGGAGGGCCGCTTCCAAGGGGTGCCGGGGCAGCAGAACGGCGCCGGACGGCAGGGCATCCAATCCCGGGACGCGGTCCGGCAGACGCCTCAGCAGTCCGAGCAGGTGGCCCAGCGGATCGCGGCGCTGCAACAGTCGATTCTCGAGAGCCAGCAGCAGATGCTCACGCTGATGGAGGAGAACAACCGCCTCCAGGCCGAGATGCGTCAACTGCTCGAGGCGCGCGTCCAGCAACTCCAGCAGGAGAACGCCGGCACGAGCCCTGCCCTGGAGCCCGGTCGGGATCAGCAGCGGGAAGGCGTCAATCAGCTCGAGCCGGGCACCGGCCAGGAACCAGGCGAGCGCGCCGAAGGCGGACCCGAGGTCGGCGAGCCCCGCGCGACAGGCGAAGCGGAGACCGGCGAGCCCCGCACCACAGGCGAAGCCGAGACCGGCGAGACCGCCGAGCCCCGCGCGACAGGTGAAGCCGAGATCGGCGAGCCCCGCACCACAGGTGAAGCCGAGGTCGGCGAGCCCGCTGAGCCGCGGGCGACGGGTGAGGCCGAGGTCGGGGGCGACCACGGGCCGCAGGTCGGTGAAGGCGCAGAGCCGCGGACGCCTCAGGCCGGCCCGGAGGTCGACGGCGCGGAAGCGCGGAACCCCGCCGAGGACTGGACCGTCTCGTCCGAAACCCAGGGCGAGTCCGCCAAATCCGCCGAGGCACAAGGAGGCCTGCGGCCGACCGGCGAACTGGACGCACCCGCAGCCGGCACGCAGGACCCGGCAAGCACCCCAGCACCAGCCGTCGCCCCCCAGCAACCCGGCACCGACCAGCAACTGCCCGCGCAGGGACCGCAAGAGCCCGCAGCAGGGGAGGCGCCGAGGAGAACGCCGTCGACCCGCCGGGAACTCGTGGCAGACACACCCGGGCCCGTCACCATCGATGCCGAGCTGATGCGATCTGCCGGCAAGGTCTCGGTCAGGGTCGATCCGAACTGCACGCAAGCGAGGCTGGAGATCTCGACGGCCGACACCGAGGGGCCTTCGGCCGAGGCGGTGCAGCGCGCGACGCTCGGGCAGAGCCCCGACGGCATACTGTCCGCGAAGGTTGCCGGCTCTTCGAACGGCAGCGTGATCACCACCGGGAACGGTATCCAGATCTCCGGATACAGCGGTTCGATCCAGGTCAACGGGGTGCAGATCAATGGCGACGGCTCCGCGACCCCGGCCCCGTCGCCGATCGAGGTGACCGCCGTCGTGCCGCCCGGGAGTGATCTGAGCGCGCTGACCCAGAGCGCCGACATCGAGGCGAGTGGCCTCGACATCGTCGAGGCACAAAGCCAGTCCGGCGATGTGCGGGTGGACACCGCCCAGAACGTCGCCGCTGAGACCCAGTCCGGAGACGTATCCGTCGACCGGGCGCAGAAGGTCGATGCCAGGTCACAGAGCGGGGACGTGCGGGTCGGCCGCGCAGAAGGCGATGTGCGGGCGAAGACACAGAGCGGGAACGTTTCGGTCGACCAGTTCGCCGGCGGGTCGGCGCGCGCCGGCTCCATGTCCGGCAATGCCCGGATCCATGTGGTCGATCGGGCCGAGAACGGGCCCCGGATCGTCCGCGCCGAGTCGATATCCGGCAACGCGACCATCAGCACCTCGAGCGAAGGGGTCGCGCAGAACCTGAACGCCGACGCGACGTCGATGACCGGTCGCGCCAGCGCGCCGCCGCGTGCGTCCACCGCACCGCTGCACCAGTCGGGCCAGTCGAGCCAGTCCGGCCAGGGCGCCAGACCGGATCACCAGATGCCGGGCCGGCAGTCCCCTACGGCCCGCGGCCCGGCCTCGGAACGGTGACACGGACATGCTACGGACATGACACGGACACTGCCGCGGACCACAGGGGTTGTCAGAAGTCGGTCAGCGTCAGCTGCGTTTCTACTGGAGTGCCTTCGGTGAGGTTCTCCGCGGTGCGGACCGGCTTCTTGACGGGGAGGACGTAGGCGCCGGTCTTGCTCGGGAACACCGACGTCTGCCACGTGCTGCCACCAACCGTCACAGTGACCCGCACCGACCCGAAGCCCTTCCGCCGGCCCGCGGTGAGCGCCGCGATGTCGTCGCTGATCTCCTCGGGAACGGTGATGAAGTACCAGCTGCCCTCGCCCGGGTACTGCCACAGCGGTGCCGTGAACCGATAGTCCGGCGCCGTCATTCGGTGACCGGGGCGCCGCGGCGGGCCAGGATGGCGGAGGCGGCGTCCAGGAGGATGGCCCGGATCTCGGCGTCCGAGACGCCCAGGTCGAGCTCGGCCGACATCGCGGCGCCGATGGTTTCGACCGCGGCGGCGGCCCGCAACCGGTCGGCGGGCGTCGGATCGGGGCCGGCGAGCCAGAGCTGGAAGCGCCGGGACTGCGCGATCAGGATGTCCAGGTCGTCGCCGAAAGCGGCGAGCACGGCGGCGATGTCGCGCATCAGCGTCGGCCCGGTCGAGCGGTGCGCGATGACCACGTCGACGTACGCCGCGAGCAGCTCGCGCTCGTTCTCCGGTGACCACGGGAGATCCTCGACCTTCCGCAGGACCGCGAACACGTCGTCGAGGAACGTCCCGACGATCGCGCGCAGGAGCTCCTGTTTCGACGAGTAGTGGTAGTACAACGACGCCTTGGTGATGCCGACCTGCTCGGCGATCTCCCGCAGGCTGGTCTTGTCGTACCCCTGGCTCGAGAACAGGTCGACCGCGGCGCGGTGGATCGCCGCTTTGGTGTCGCGGGAACTCGTCGCGTGCTGCACGTCACCACCTTCTCACCTTCACTTGCCTACCGACCGGCAGGTAGTCTACCTACCGACCGGCAGGTAGACAGAAAGGTTCTCGGGGTGTTCACCAGACTCGGACGCTTCGTCGTCCACAACCCGTGGAAGGTGATCGCCGCGTGGGTGGTCGCGGCGGTGGCCGTGATCGCGTTCGCGCCGACGCTCGCGGACGTCACCACCAAGGACCAGGCGGCGCTGCTGCCTGACAAGTACGAGTCGGTGCAGGCGCAGAAGCTGGCCGCCGACACGTTCGGCCAGACCAACGACGCGACCGCCAGCATCGTCGTCAAGCGCGGCGCCGGCGGCGAGCTGACCGCGGCCGACCAGGCCAAGGTCACCGAGCTCGCGGCCAAGATCAGCGCCGCCAAGATCGATCGGGTGACCGCGGCGGTCACCGGCCCGCAGGCGGTCTCGCCCAACAAGCAGGTGCAGATCGTCAGCATCGGCCTCAAGGGCGCACCGGACGAGCAGGCGGTGCTCGACGCCGTCCAGAAGATCCGGGACGTGACCGGGTCCGCGCTCACCGGTGCGGACCTCGAGTACGGCGTGACCGGCGACGCGGCGCTGATGCTCGACAACCAGGACGCGTTCGAGAACGCCTTCATCGTGGTCGGGATCGCGACCGTCGTGCTGATCATCGGCCTGCTGCTGGTGATCTACCGCAGCCCGGTCGCCGCGTTCCTGCCGATCCTCACGGTCGGCCTGGTGGCCGCGATCGCGCCCGGCCTGATCGCGCTGGTCGCGAAGGCGACCGGCCTGCAGGTCACCCAGGATCTGCAGACGATCCTGACCGTCGTGCTGTACGGCGTCGGCACCGACTACATCCTGTTCTTGCTGTTCCGTTTCCGGGAGCGTCTCCGGGCCGGCGAGCAGCCGAAGGAAGCGCTGGTGAACGCGGTCGCCCGGGTCGCCGAGGTGATCGTGTCGGCGGCGGGCGCGATCGTGGTCGCGTTCAGCGCGCTGCTGCTCGCGGTGTTCGGCGGGTTCAAGAGCCTCGGCCCGGGGCTCGCGATCGCGGTCGCAGTGATGGCCCTCGCGGCGATCACGCTGGTCCCGGCGGTGGTCTCGCTGCTCGGCCCGAAGGTGTTCTGGCCGTCGAAGTCGTGGCAGAAGACCCCGAAGGGCGCGATGTTCAAGCGGCTCGGCACCTTCACAGCGCGCCGCCCGGCGGTGGTCGCGGCGATCTCGGGCGGCGTGATGGTCGTGCTCGCGCTCGGCTCGCTCGGCATGAAGGTCGACTACGACGCGTTCAGCCAGCTGCCGGACGGCACCGAGTCGGCGCGCGCGATCAAGGACCTGCAGGCGGGGTTCCCGGCCGGCGCGCTGAACCCGACCACGGTGTACGTGCGCAGCACCGACGGCAAGCCGCTCGACCCGGCCGCGCTCACGGCGTACGCCGGGAAGCTCGCGAAGGTCGACGGTGTCGGCGGGGTCCTTCCGGCCGCCGCGGACGGCAGCCCGGCCCTGCTGAGCAAGGACAAGACCGTTGCCCAGATCAACGTCGTGCTCGACGGCGCGCCGTACGCGAACAAGTCGCTGGACCTGGTCGACGGCCCGCTGCGGGACACCGCGCACGCCGAGGCGCCGGCCGGCACGACCACGCTGCTCGGCGGCGTGACCGCCGGGTACACCGACATCCGGGACGCCAACAGCCGGGACCTCTCGGTGATCTTCCCGGTCGCGGGCGGGCTGATCGCGGTCATCCTCGCGCTGCTGCTGCGGTCGCTGATCGCACCGCTGATCCTGATGCTCGCGGTGGTGCTGAGCTTCTTCAGCTCGATCGGCGCGACCGTGTTCGTGTTCCAGGGCGCGGCCGGCCACGCGGGCGTGACGTTCTCGCTGCCGATCATGCTGTACCTGTTCGTCGTTGCCATCGGCACCGACTACAACATCCTGATGATCGCCCGGCTGCGTGAGGAGGCCGAGCGCGGGACGGATCCACGGACCGCGGCCGACCGCGCGATCGAGCACGGCGGCCCGTCGGTTGCGGCGGCAGGGCTGATCCTGGCCGGCACGTTCTCGTCGCTGATGCTGGCCGGTATGGCGCTGCTCACCGAGATGGGCTTCTCGGTCGCAGCCGGCATCGTGATCTCGGCGTTCGTGATGTCGAGCTTCCTGGTCCCGAGCGTGATCGCCCTGCTCGGCACCCGCGCCTGGTGGCCGCGCCGCCTGAAGATCCGGTCGGTGACGCAGGAGCGTGACCTGGAGCCGGTCGGCTAGCGCCTAAGGAGAGCCCGCAGGCTGAGGGGTCCTGCGAGAACGGGTCCCGGACCACGGATGGTCCGGGACCCGTTGCGTTTCAGCCGAGTTGCTCGACCAGCCAGCGGTCGAACTCGGCCGCGGCCTTGATCCAGCTCACCATCGTCGAGACGAAGTTGCCGAAGACCAGGCCGTCGCAGATGAACATCTGGCTCTCGCCGACGATCCGGACCGTGCCGTCGTCGCTCGTGTGGGTGTGGACCTTGGGCCACAACGTGATCCGGTTCCAGTCGTCGACGGTCTCCAGCAGCCGCGGCTTGTCGTCGAGACCGTAGGGCCGGTCGTAGAAGGTCCGCACCGCCAGGGTGGGCAGGTTGCCCTCACCGCCGAACATGAAGTACATCCGGAAGTTCTCCCACGGCGCCGCGAGATCGCCTTCCTCGTCGACGAGGTGCTTGATCTCCATCTCGTCCAGGAGCTGCTTGATCAGCTCCTGATCGGGGACCACCTGGCTGGAGTCCGGCAGGTCGAAGGGACTCACTGACGGGTCGGTCGGCACCAGCACAGGCTACGGTCGCCGGGGTCTACTCGTGCTTCAGGCGGACGGTGAAGATCGGCAGCAGGACGTGGACGAGCGGGCCGATCGAGAGGGCGTAGACGACGGTGCCGACGCCGATCGAGCCGCCGAGCAGGAAGCCGGTCGCGAGGACGGTCAGCTCGAGCGTGGTCCGGACCAGTCGGACGCTCAGACCGGTACGGCGTACCAGGCCGGTCATCAGGCCGTCGCGCGGGCCCGGGCCGAACTGGGCGCCGATGTAGAGCGCGCCGGCCAGGGCGTTGAGGACGACGCCGGAGAGCATGAACACGATCCGCAGCCAGAGCGCGTCCGGGCGGTCGACCGTGGCAAGGGTCAGGTCGGTCACCAGGCCGATCACGATCGCGTTGCTGATCGTGCCGAGGCCGGGCCACTGCCGCAGCGGGATCCACGCGAGCAGGACGACGAAGCTGATCGCGATCACCACGGTCCCGAAGCTGAGCGAGACGTGCTTGGTGATGCCGGAGTGGAACACGTCCCACGGGTCCAGTCCGAGGTTGCCCTGGATCATCAGGCCCATCGAGGCGCCGTACAGGGCCAGGCCGACGTACAGCTGCACGAGGCGGCGCGGGAGGTGGCCTGCCTTCAACTGCTGGATCGGGTTGATGGGCGCGAGCTGGCGCGGCGGGGCATCGGAGGTGGCGGTCACGATGTCCAGTGTCCGGAGTAAGTGGCCTGGTGTTCGATAGCCAATTGCGCGATAGTGGACTGCATGCAAGCGCGTTATCTCCCCGCCAGCACGTTGACCGGCCTGCTCGGCGAGTGGGCCGACGGGACCGGTCCGGCATACCGGGTCCTGTCCGAGCGGCTGCGGCTGCTGATCGCCGACGGGCGGATCATGCCCGGGTCGCGGCTGCCGAGCGAGCGTGAACTGACCGAGTCGCTGGGCGTCAGCCGGACGACGGTCGCGTCTGCTTATCGGGAGCTCCGGGACAGCGGCTACCTGACCAGTCGGCGCGGTTCAGGCAGCGTGACCGCGCTGCCGTCGAAGGTCGAGCCGGAGCTCGGGCGGCACCACGCGCCGGGGATCGACACCGACGGGCTGGTCGACTTCACCTGCGCAGCACCGGCCGCCGTGCCCGGGATCAGTACGGCGGTGGAGTCCGCGGCTCGTGAGTTGCCGCTCCACCTGGCCACACCGGGGTACCACCCGCAGGGCCTGCCGGTACTACGGGCCGAGATCGCGGCGGCGTACTGCGAACGCGGGCTGCCGACGACCGCGGACCAGATCGTCGTCACCGCCGGCGCGCTCGCCGCGACGTCGATCGCAGTGCGGGCGATCACCCAGATCGGCGACCGGGTCCTGACCGAGAGCCCGACGCACCCGAACTCGGTGGACGCGATCCGGCGCAGCGGCTGCCGCGTGGTCGCCGTACCGACGTCGCCGGGCGGCTGGGACCTGCCCTTGCTGGAGGCAACCATTCGGCAGACGGCGCCGCGGGCGGCGTGGATGGTCGTCGACTTCCAGAATCCGACCGGTTTCCTGATGCCGGCCGCGGACCGGCAGCGGCTGGCGCGCGCGTTCGCCCGGTCGCGGACGACGGCGATCGTGGACGAGACGTTGTTCGAGCTGTCGCTGGACGGGCAGGAGATGCCACCGCCGTTCGCGTCGTACGACCCGGACGGCGTGATCACGGTCGGCTCGGTGAGCAAGTCGTTCTGGGGCGGGCTGCGGATCGGGTGGATGCGGGTGCCGGAGGCGCTGGTCGCGCGGGTGCTGGACGCGCGCGCGTCGATGGACCTCGGCGCACCGGTGCTGGAGCAACTGGTCGTCGCCGACCTCCTGCGGCGCCGCTCGACGCTGTTGCCGGAGCGCCGGGTCACGCTGGCGCGGCGGCGGGACGCGCTGGCCGCCGCGGTCTCCGCCGAGCTGCCGTCCTGGAAGTTCCGTCTGCCCGGCGGCGGGTTGTCGCTGTGGTGCGAGCTGCCCGAGCCGGTCGGGTCGAGCCTGGTCGGCGTCGCCCAGCGCAACGGCGCCCTGCTGGTGGCCGGATCCCGCTTCTCCCCCGACGGCGGCCTCGAATCCTTCATCCGCCTCCCGTTCACGCTGGACGAGGACGCCCTGCGGGAGGGCGTACGCCGGCTGGCCGCGTCGTACGACTCGCTGACCACCGCCCCGGCCCGCCGGACCGGGGTGATGATCGCCTGAGGCGGACGCCCATCACTCACCAACCTCCCGCCCGGGCGCCGCGACACGCTCAGCTTCGGTGCCCGGACGCTCTCCGACACCGGTTGATGAGTGATGCAGGTCCGCCCCGGCACGTCATCGTGCCGTAAGGGGCGCGGGGAAGGTTCGCCTTACCGTGGGCGTTGGGAGACTATGAGAGTCACTCTGCGAGAGGCGTGAGAATGTCGTTCTTCACCCGCAACACCGCCATGGTCGAGCCGGAGGCCGCGCTGCCGGGCCGACCCACCCCGGGCTTCGCCGTACCGGACGAGAACATCGTCCTGCACACGCCGCAGACCGCCGCCGCGCCCGAGGGGTTCGAGGAGGTCTGGTTCGGCACCGGATGCTTCTGGGGCACCGAGGAGATCTTCTGGCAGCAGCCGGGCGTCTACACCACCGCCGTCGGGTACGCGGGCGGTTACACCCCGAACCCGACGTACGAAGAGGTCTGCACCGGCCGCACCGGCCAGGCGGAGGCGGTCCGGGTGGTCTACGACCCCACCAAGACCACCTTCACCGACCTGCTGAAGGTGTTCTGGGAGACCCACGACCCGACACAGGGCATGCGGCAGGGCAACGACCTCGGTTCGCAGTACCGCTCGGCGATCTACTACACCACCGACGCCCAGCGCGCCGAGGCCGAGCGCACCCGCGACCTCTACGCCCCGGTCATCAAGCCCCTCGGCTACGGCGACATCACCACCGAAATCGCCCCCGCGCAGACCTTCTACTACGCGGAGGGCTACCACCAGCAGTACCTCCACAAGAACCCGAACGGCTACCGCTGCCACAGCAACACCGGCGCGCCGTTCCCGGCTGAGAGCTGAGAGCGTTCGAGGGCCTCACCAGGGCGGTGGGGTCCTCGGGTGTTAGCGGCGGCGGGCGAGGTGGGCGGTGATTTCGGCGTCGACTTCGACGGTGGCGGGGAGGACCTGGGCGGTTCGGCGGAAGACCTCGGTCCGGTCGGCGGGTGCGAGCATCACGTAGGCCGACACCGTCGAGAGGTGTCCGATGAAGTCGTCGGCGCTCATCGTCAGGCGGCGTTCGATCGTCGCCTGCCGGACGTCGGTGAACCACTCGGACTGCTGGAGCTCCGTGCCGGGCCACTGCATCGGGCGATCCGCCGGTGTGCCGTCAGGCGACGGGACGCCGTCCTCCTCCAGGTACGGCGCACGTGCCGCGCGGGCGGCCTCCCTCAGCGCCGGGTCGGCCAGCTGGATCGGTACGCCGAACGAGGTGAAGACGCCGCCGGGCCGGACGAGTGCGGCCATCCGGTCCCAGCGGCCTTCGGGGTTGGTCCAGTGCAGCGCCGCGGCCGCATAGACCAGGTCGTAGGACGAATCCAGCGGCAGATCCTCGAATGCGGCTTGCCGGGTCGTGACGCTCGCCGGCACGTGCTTGCGCAACTCCGTGAGCATCGCCGCATCCGGCTCCGTCGCCGTGACCGCGATCCCTGCCCGCGCGAACAGCCGGGTCGCCTTACCCGTTCCGGCCCCGATCTCCAGCGCGGTCCGGATCGGCTCCCCGGCGTACGCCCTCACCAGCTCGAAGAGGTCCACGGGATACCCCGGCCGAAACCGCTCGTACGCCTCTGCCACCGACCCGAAGCTCAACGCCCGCGCAACCATCCAGGCATCCTGACACTTTCGGCACCCGAGCGCTTGCCATTTACCCGCGCGGTAGCTCCACAAGAACCCTGCGGCTGCCGCTGTCAGAGCAACACCGACGCACGAAACGCTCCTGGTGATCAGAGCACGTAGCTGGCAATCATGTGACCGAGCTGCCTGATGTCCGAAGCGCCCTTGAACTCGAGTCGTACCTTGCCAAGGCCGCTGTACCAAAGGTCCAGTTCTGCATCGAGGTCGAACGTGCCCGCCGTCTCAACCGAGAAGGCCTGGATCTTGCTGTACGGCAGCGAGGTGAAGTCTCTCTTCTTGCCGGTCATACCCTGCACGTTCACTGCGATCAGTCGTTTGTCTGTGAAGACGACGAAATCGCGCATCGCCCGGAAGCAAGCGACGATCTGCTCCCCGGGGATGATCAGCGGCGCCACGAGTGGCGCCAGGTCGTTCGTGCTTGCGGGGCTGAGCTTGAAAACTGAGCCGTTCGAGAAGTCGATCACGCAGTCACGTAATCACAGATCTAGACCTGAACCCATACAAGACAGCGATCTCGATCTGGTCGAGGTGGTGAGTGACTGGTGCTCTTGGTCTGAAACGCCGGCCGAGGTGTTGGCGACGATCGAGGCAGGTAGGGGCCGCTGACCCGCGCGCGGTGGAACTCCACCCGGGACCAGGGCGCGGCTGTGGCCGACTGGATCCGTGGCGGTGGCGCAGCCGACCGCACCGCCGAACTGCCGGCGAGGTACCGCGAGATCGAGAACGCCGATCTCCGATTCCTCACCCGGTCGACCCGGCAATACGTCGACGAGACGCTGGCCGTGGGAACTGCCGATCGCCTGCGCTTCGAGAAGGCCACTGGTCGGGGTGTGTAGCTCAGCCGGGAGACTTGCCGGCGTCCAGTTGCTGGGCGAGGTACTGCTGTACGCCGATGCGTTCGATGGCGTCGAGTTGGGATTCGAACCAGTCGACGTGGCGTTCCTCGTCGCGGACCATTTCCTCGAAGACGGCGGCGGTGCCGTGGTCGTCGAGGTCGTGGCATTCCTTGGCGGACGCGTTGAACTGGGC
The DNA here is from genome assembly GCF_040655315.1 of Kribbella sp. NPDC050459. Lineage (NCBI taxonomy): Bacteria > Bacillati > Actinomycetota > Actinomycetes > Propionibacteriales > Kribbellaceae > Kribbella > Kribbella sp. NPDC050459. Next base: position 545,833 of record NZ_JBFAJQ010000002.1, read on the forward strand.
CACCGAGGCCAGCTCGCCCTCGAGGCCGAGGCGGAGCATCTCCTGGGCGTCCTCGCCGACCGTGACCGCGCCGAGCTTCTGCAGGTTCGGGTGACCGTCGAACAGCAGGATGCGGTTGATGAGCTCGTCGGCGTCCTTCATCTCGTCGATGGAGAGGTCGTAGAACGTCTTGCCGAGCCGGCCGAAGCCCCAGTTGTCGAGCATCCTGGCTTCCAGGAAGTACCCGTTGATGACGGTCAGTTCAAGGGTCAGCGCCGCGTTGAGGAGCTCGACGACGCGTGGGTTAACCGGTTGCACCTGCCACCTCCGTGAACGGAGTTGCCGAGACCGACCTCCCATGCTGGCACAACAGGCGCTTCACAGAGAAGACGCAGCCGCCACAGTTCCGCCCCGCCCCAGTTGCCCCGCACACCTGCGCGAGCGTCCGGGCCCCGGCGTCGATGCTCTCGACGACGTCCCGGTCGCTGACGACCTCGCAGTGGCAGACGATCACAGAGGTGAGGCTACCCTAACTGCTCAATTCGAACACATCGTGTCCACGAATGAGACACCATGGGCCGGTGTCGATGAGTGCGAGTCATGAGTTGGTTCCTGGGGCATGGACCGCGCGGGCGGGGCGGGTGGTGTTGCTCAACGGGACATCGAGTTCGGGGAAGTCGAGTATCGCGAAGGAGTTGCTCGCGACGCTGGACGGCGCCTGGTACCACCTGGCGATCGACCAGTTCCATCGGATCCGGTCCCGCGGGGACTGGACCGAGGCGGAGTTCCTGCCGGTGTTCCAGCGGACCGTGCTGGGGTTCCACCGGGCGGTCGCGGGGATGGCGGCGGCCGGGAACGACGTGATCGTGGACCACATCCTCGGCGAGCGCTGGCGGTTCGAGGACTGCCTCACGGTGTTCGACGGGTTGCCGGTGCTGTTCGTCGGCGTCCGCTGCTCGTTGCCGGAGCTCGAACGGCGGGAACGCGAGCGCGGGAACCGGACGATCGGCCGCGCCGCCCTCCAGTTCCCGCTCGTCCACGCGCACGGCGGGTACGACGTGGAGGTCGACTCCGAGCGGCACACGCCGGCCGAATGCGCCGTACGGATCCGCGAGCGCCTGGATCAGGCTCCGCCGACTGCCTTCGAGGAGCTCCGGCGGGTGCCCCGGTAGCCCCCGGGGCACCCCATGGGTCAGCCGGCGCGATAGAGGGAGCCGCCGGCGGAGATCGCGATGGCTGTCCGCTTGCCGCCGACGTAGAGGTTGACGATGAAGGTCGTGCCCGACTGGCGAACCGAGTACGTGACCGTGCCGCTGGCGCGGACCGGGACCACGAAGGACAGGATCGAGGCCGTCCTGCCCGAGCGGGCCAGCAGCAGCGTCGGGGCGGACTTGCGGACGAAGCTGCTCGGGTACTGCCAGCCCTGGATCGGGTTGGTCTGAGCCTGCTTGACCAGGATCGCGCCGGGCGGCAGCGCCTGCTTGAACGGGACCTGGAACAGGATCGTCTTCGTGGCGTCCCCGGGCGCCATCGCGACCGCGGTCGTCCGCGAGTACACGCTTGCCCGCTGATCCGACGGCAGGTGCCACAAGGTCTGGAACGCCTGCGCGGTCCGCGCCGACGCGCTGTCCCAGGTGACCAGCAGATCCGGGTCCTTCAGCACCAGTACCCGCCGTACCCGGCTGATCCCGCTGCCGGGAGCGTCGGTGAGCACGTACGACTCCGACGTGGTCTTCACCGAGTACGCCGCCAGCCTGGTGGTCGGATTCAGCGCCGCCGAGGTCGGAGTCGTCAGCACGCTGTGCGCGGCCGGACTGACCGCCCACGTCCGGTACGCGCCGGCGTTGTACGCGGCGTACCCGCCGTCGACCACGATGTCCCGACCGCGCGCCGTGTACGTGATGCTGGTGTGGTCCAGGTGCCCGTGGAACGCCCGCGGCGGGCCGTACCTGATGCTGTACGCCGACTCGCCGGTGAACCCGCGCGCCGGATCGGTACCCCACCCGGTGCGCCCGAAGACGTACCCGGCCGAGTAGACCCCCACCCGCCACGGCGGCGCGGAACCCTTCGTGCCCAGCGAACCGGCGTACTCCATCGGCGTACCGCTCCACGGGTACGTCGCTTGCAGCTCGGTGTCGCCGATCTGGGGCAGCTTGCCGAGCGAGTTCGTGGCCAGCGTCAGCCACTTCGCCAGCAGTGCTCGCCGGGTCGTGATCGTCGTCCCCGGACTCACCCCGCCGTTCTGCAGCACCGCGGCAGCCCTGCCCCACAAGGAGTAGTTGAACGAGGCGTAGCCGGTCGACTGCTCGTTGGTGGAACCTTGCGCGTCGATCGAGGTGGTGATGCCAGCCGCGAGACGTTTGACGGCGAGGTTCTTGTAGTCGCTGCGATTGAGGGTGACGCCAACGCCGAAGAGCGCGATGCTCTCGTCCGTGCCGTGGTTCCACGCGCCGCTCCAGTAGTTGGTGAGGAACCGCGCGTGACTGAGCAGCGCCGCGTCCACCCACGCGTACCGAGCCGGGACTGTGGTGACTTTCAGCCCGGACAGGATCGCCTGCCGCAGGCAGATCAGCACGTTCGTGCGATGCATGGTGGACTCCCACGCGCCGACGTTCGCCTTCCATGAGTACGGATTGTCGCGGTACCAGTCGTACGCGATCGTGTTCACCCGGGACAGTGCGGTCAGGTTGCCCTGGCCGGCCGCGACGATTCCTTGGCCGAGCCAACGAAGCGAGTGGAACCACATGTACCAGCTGGCGTTCTTGTACGGGTTCAACGCCCAGTTGATGTTCCCGCCGCCGTTACCGACCTTGTACGCCGCGTAGGGCCCCCAGGTGAACTTGTCGGCGTACAGGTTCGCCAACGGGTTCTGTGTCTGCAGACCGCTGAACCCGGGGCACGCGTAGAACGGTGCCGCCAGGCTCTGGACCGCCGCGGTGCCGATGTCCGTGGCCGGAGCCGCCGTCGCTGGTACGACGTTGCTCGCGCCCGGCACGAACTCGGCCCCGCCCGGCTCCTCCGGCCCTGGGACGATCTGGATGCCGGGGGGCTCCCCCGGTGTACGAGTTTCTCCTGACGCCGTTCCTGCCCCCAGCAAGAGAACAACGATCCCCACGGCCGCAACGGCCGTTCCCCTGAATCGCATGAAGTTGTACCTCTCCCCCACCGCCCCCGGACGCCGGCGACGGTCACTGACCGAACCGGCGCGCACACAGCGCGCCCGACCTCGGGCAGCCCGCGGAGTCCGCGGGGGCGGTCAGCTCACCGAGGTTTGATCTCCCCTACCTGCCTTGATGCGCCCGGACCGCCGAAGGTTGCGAACACGACAGAGCGCCAGGACCCCCGGAGAAGTCCTGGCGCTCAGGTTTTCGTTGGTTCAGCCCATGGTCTTCTGGCCGTCGATCGCTTCCCTGACGATGTCGGCGTGACCGGCGTGCTGGGCGGTCTCGGCCGCGATGTGCAGGAAGACGCGGCGGACGCTCCAGAAGACGCCCGGCGGCTGCCAGGGAGCTGCGGGGAGTTCGTAGCTGGTGTCCAGGTCGAGCGTGCGGACGAGCTCGTCGGTGGCGGCCGCGACCTTCTCGTACTCCGCGAGCACCCCGGCCAGCGTCTCGCTCTCGGTCAGGCGGAACTGGTCCTGCCAGGTCGCCATCATCTCCGGCGTGTACTCCGTCGGCGTGCTCTCCCCCTTGCCCTGCGCGAACTCGGCCCAGTGCTGCTCGGTCGCGCTCACGTGCTTGATCAGCCCACCGACCGTCAGCTCGCTGACGGTGCTCCGGGTCCGCGCCTGCTCGTCGGTCAGCCCCTGCGCGGTGTGCCGCAGGAAGTACCGGTGCTTCCCGAGAAACTCCAGGATGTCCGCCCGCTCGTTTGTCGTCATGCCAAGAACTCTAGATCTCATAGCGGTCAGCTTCTGACCTCTACAGAAAACCGTGGCGGGTTCGTGGTCGGTGCGTGGTTCGGACGTGGTTGCTCGAGTTACCGCTTCTCGTGGCGGGTGCTTGGGGGCTAGCGTTTCGCGGGGGCGGCGACAGGGCCGGTCCCTTTGTGAGCAAGGGGGTTCACCGTGGGAACGATCACGACCAGCGACGGTACGGAGATCTTCTACAAGGACTGGGGAACGGGGCAGCCGATCGTCTTCAGTCACGGGTGGCCGTTGTCGGCCGACGACTGGGACAACCAGCTGCTGTTCTTCCTGTCGAAGGGGTACCGCGTGGTCGCGCACGACCGTCGTGGGCACGGCCGGTCGACGCAGACCGGTGACGGGCACGACATGGACCACTACGCCGACGACCTGAAGGCGGTCGTCGACCACCTCGACCTGCGCGACTGCATCCACGTCGGCCACTCGACCGGCGGCGGCGAGGTCACGCACTACCTGGCCCGGCACGGCGAGGGCCGGGCCGCCAAGGCCGCGCTGCTCTGCGCGGTCCCGCCGTTGATGGTGCAGACCGACGCGAATCCGGAGGGCCTGCCGAAGGCGGTCTTCGACGACCTCCAGGCACAGCTCGCGGCCAACCGCTCGGCCTTCTACCGCGCGCTCCCGGAGGGGCCGTTCTACGGCTTCAACCGGCCGGGCGCCGTGCCGAACGAAGCGGTCATCGCGAACTGGTGGCGCCAGGGCATGATGGGCGGCGCCAAGGCGCACTACGACGGCATCGTCGCGTTCTCCCAGACCGACTTCACCGAGGATCTGAAGAAGATCGCCCTCCCGGTACTGGTGGTGCACAGCGAGGACGACCAGATCGTCCCGTACGCCGACGCCGGCCCGAAGTCGGCCGCGCTGCTCAAGAACGGGGTCCTGAAGACCTACAAGGACCTCCCGCACGGTCTGCCGACCACGCACGCCGACGTGGTCAACGCCGACCTCCTCGAGTTCTTCCAGTCGTAGTCCACCCTCCTGGCTTCGTCACGCATCAGCGCGCCCTCCCGGCGACAGTCGCCTGACGAAAGGCATCACCGATGCACCTCCGCAGAACACGTTTTCTGGCGGTCCTCGGGGCCGTCCTCGCTGTCCTGATCGCGGCCGTGACCCCGGCCGCGGCGTCGGACTCGGGCGGCCCGAGACCGACCGTCGTGCTCGTCCACGGCGCCTGGGCCGACGGGTCCAGCTGGTCGAAGGTCACCAGCCGGCTGCTCGACGACGGCTACACCGTCCGGGTCCCACCGAACCCGTTGCGCAACCTGACCACCGACGCCGCGACGATCCGCGACTTCCTCTCCACCCTGTCCGGCCCGATCGTCCTGGTCGGGCACTCGTACGGCGGTGCGGTCATCACCAACGCCGCCACCGGCAACCCGAACGTCAAGGCGCTCGTGTACGTCGACGCGTTCGCACCCGCCGAGGGCGAGGTCGTGTTCCCGCTGGCCGGCGCCGATTCAGCCCTCGCCGTCCCGCCGGAAAACGTTTTCGACTTCGTCCCCTACCCCGGCGCACCGGCCGGTGACGTCGACCTGTACCTCAAGCACGACACGTTCCTGACCTCGTTCGCCTCCGGTGTACCGCGCCGGCAGGCCGAGAACCTCTACCCGTCCCAGCGCCCGCTCACGCTCAGCGCCGGCTTCACCCCGTCCGGACCGCCCGCGTGGGCCACCATCCCGTCCTGGTACGTGCTCGGCACCAAGGACCTGATCATCACCCCGGACGCCCAGAACTTCATGGCCACCCGGGCGCACTCCACCATCACCCGCATCCCGACCGGCCACCTCGGCCTGATCACCGACCCCGACGCGATCACCAAGGTCATCAAGACCGCGGTCCGCGCCACCCGCTGACCGTCGATGACGGCTTGCGCACGACCCTGCGCAGGCCGTCATCACCCGGCGCGAGGTGTTGTGCGGCCCGCCCCCAGGTGTTAGGTCGGAAAAGACCAGACGGGCCGGGAAACGGTCCCGGACCGATGGTCGGTCCCGGGGAGGGATCATGGGCAGACCACGCCTCATCATCGCTTCCGTCGCTGCCTTCGCAGCCGCCCTGTGTGGAGCCGCCGTCGCTGCCTACGCGGCACCGGCCACCGAGGTGACGGTCGGCAGTCCGCCGACACCGTTCTCGCAGAACAAGCAGAACGAGCCCGCGGTAGCGATCGACGCGCACGATCCGGCGGTGCTGGCCGCGGGGGTGAATGACGAGATCGACATGGAATCGTGCGCGGCGGGTGACCCGAGCACCTGTCCGTTCACCGACGGCGTCGGCGTCTCCGGCGTCTACTTCTCGTTCGACAGCGGCCAGAACTGGACCCAGCCGACGTACACCGGCTGGACCGCCAGGCACTGCCTCGGCCCGGCGGTCTGCGTTCCGCGCCTCGGCCCGATCGGTACGCTGCCGCACTACTTCGAGGCCGGACTGGTCTCCGACGGTGACCCGGCCGTCGCGTTCGGACCGCGACCGGGCCCGAACGGCACGTTCTCCTGGGCCAACGGCTCGCGGTTGTACTACGCGAACCTGACGTCGAACTTCTCCGCCAACCGACGGCTGGAGACGTTCCGCGGTGTCGAGGCGATCGCGGTGTCGACCACCGACGACGTCCGCGCGGCGGCGGCCGGCAACGCCTCGGCCTGGACCGCGCCGGTGATCATCTCCAGGCAGTCCTCGACGACCTTCTCCGACAAGGAGCAGATCTACGCCGACAACGCGGCGAGCAGCCGGTTCTTCGGTCATGTGTACACCTGCTGGTCCAGCTTCCGCAGCAACAGCCACGGGAACGCCCTGCCGATTCCGCTGACCGTGGCACGGTCGGCCGACGGTGGCCGTACCTGGATCACGAAGCAGGTCGGACCGGCCTCGAGCAACGGCGTCAACCAGCAGGCCGACGGCTGCGTCGTCCGTACCGACAGCACCGGGAACGTCTACGTCTTCGGCGTCGGCGCCCGCAGCGGCACGAACTTCCAGCTGATGTACAAGTCGACCGACGGCGGCGCGCACTGGTCCGGGCCGACACTGGTCGCGCCCGTGGTCAAGCCCGGCGTCTTCGACCCGGTCGAGGGTCGTCCCGTGATGGACGGCATCGCCGGCGCCCGCGTCGACCTGGCCGGCGGACCGAACGTCGACATCGCGAACGGCCGTCCGACCGGCGCCGGCGCGACCGACGAGCTCTTCATGACCTGGTCCGACGGACGGGCAGGCCTGAACAACGAGCAGCTGATGCTGACCTGGTCGGCAAGGGGCGGCACGTCCTGGGTCACCCCGGCGCCGCTCGGCCTGACGGCCGGGGACCGCCCCGTCTACACCGCGCCCGCGGTGTCCCCGGACGGCAGCGACCTGTACATCGTGCACAACTCGTTCACGACGCCGTACCGCGCCAACACGACGGATCCGCGCGGCCTGGTCGGCGAGGTCCGGCACGCGAACGTGTCCGGCGGCGTACCGTCCGGCTGGACCACGCTCGAGCGCGTGTCGGGCGGTGACCCCCGGGGCAGCAGTGCGAACGCGCTGATCTCGGAGTTCCTCGGCGACTACGTGTACGCCGCAGCGACGAACGACCGCGCCGTCGCGGTCTGGAACGACGCCCACGAAGCGGGCGTCTGCGGGTCGATCAACGCGTACCGGGCCTCGCTCTACACGACGAGCCCGTTGCCGGCGCCGAACGTGCTGGCGACCTGCCCGGCGACCTTCGGCAACACCGACATCCTCGGAGGCAGTTACCCCGACCCGACACCGTAAGTCGAGCGGAGCGAGGGCGCCGTCCGCCGGGCGGCGCCCTGCTCGCCAAATCGTTTGCGCGCTCCGGCCGGTCCCGCCAGGCTGACCGGGTGAACGACGCGCTGCAGATCCGGCCGTTGCGGGCCGGCGATCCGGAGATGATCTCCGGGGCGATGACCGCGATCGGCTGGAACAAGCCCTTGTCGCAGTACGAGAGGTACCTGGCCGAGCAGACAGCCGGGACGCGCGACATCCTGGTCGCCACGGTCGACGACGGGTACGCCGGCTACGTCACGGTGCGCTGGGAGTCGCCGTACGAACCGTTCGGCGGCATCCCGGAGATCCAGGACTTCAACGTGCTGCCGGAGCTGCGGCGGCGCGGGATCGGGACCGCGCTGATGGACGCGGCCGAGGCGCTGGTCGCGGAACGGTCGGCGGTGGTCGGGATCGGGGTCGGGCTGTACCCGGACTACGGGCAGGCGCAGCGGATGTACGTCCGCCGCGGCTACCTCCCGGACGGCCGCGGGCTGATCTACGACGGCCGCCAGGTACCGCCGATGGAAATGATCAGGAACGACGATTCCGCCACCCTGATGTTCACCAAACAACTGCGGTAGCGTCGATGGGGTGCGTGCGATCGAGTACTCCGTGACCGGTGAGCCCGACGTCCTGACCCTGGTGGACAGGCCGCTGACGGAGGTCGGACCCGGCGAGGTCCGGGTGCGGATCCACCGGTCGGGCGTCAACCCCACCGACTGGAAGTCGCGCCGCGGCAACGAGGCCGGTACGGCGGTGCACCCCGCGCAGGTGCCGAACCAGGACGGCGCCGGTGTCGTCGACGCCGTCGGCCAGGGGGTCGACGTGGCGCTCACCGGGCGCCGGGTCTGGCTCTGGGAGGCCGCGTACCAACGACCCGCCGGCGGGACGGCGCAGGAGTACGCCGTGGTCCCGGTGCGGCACGTGATGCCGCTGCCCGACGACGCGTCGTACGACCTGGGCGCCGCGCTCGGCGTACCGTTCCTGACCGCCCACCGCTGCCTGACCGTGACCGAGGACGGCCCCGACCGCCTCGGACCGGGCAGGCTCGCCGGGCGGACCGTGCTGGTGGCCGGCGGCGCCGGGGCGGTCGGCAACGCGGCGATCCAGCTGGCCCGGTGGTCCGACGCGACGGTGATCACCACTGTGAGCGGTCCGGAGAAGGGCAATCTCGCCGGGCTCGCGGGCGCCGACCACGTCATCGACTACAAGCAGCAGGACGTGGTCGCCGAGGTCCGGGCGATCGCGCCCGGCGGCGTGAACACGATCGTCGAGGTGTCCCCGGCGGCGAACGCGGCCATCGACGCCGCGGTGATCGCCCCGCACGGCTCGGTGGCGGTGTACGCGACCGACGGCGGCCCGACGATGGAACTCCCGGTCCGCGCGTCGATGGTGCCCAACGCCCGCTGGCAGTTCGTCCTGCTCTACACCGCACCCGAGTCCTGGCGCCCACGCGCCCTCGCCGACGTCACCGCCGCCGTGGAAGCCGGCGCCGTCCGCATCGGCCCGGAAGCCGGCCTGCCGCTGCACCACTACGCACTCGAGCGCGCCGCGGACGCCCACGCCGCCGTGGAGGACAGCATCGTCGGCAAGGTCCTGATCGACGTCGTCCCGGACTGACCAGCAGGAAGGCGAGGCGGCCTAGGCGGCGGCGAGGAACGCCAGGCGTTGTTGCAGGGCGGCTGCGCAGCGGCAGGCCGGGTCGTCGGTGCAGAGCAGTGCGGCGGGGTCGTTCTCGACGAGTTGGCGGGTTGCGGCGAGCACCGCCTGCTTCGGGATCCGGCGGACCCGGGCCTGGCCGATCCGGACCTCCTTCGTCGCGGAGCGCAGGGCCGGCTCGATGGCGTCGAATTCGCGGCTGTCGCCGGGGATGTTCGGGAGCTCGACCCACAGGCCGTCGGCGGATTTCGCGTACCGGTAGAAGCGGGAGCGGCCGAGGCGCTGCTCGGCGAGGTGGATCGTGGTGTTCGAGGTGTGGGAGACGCCGAGCAGCAGGACGTCGCCGTCGAGGGCCTCGATCGGGCCCAGCGGCCAGTCGGGGCGCTGGGCTTCGAGGAGCCGCTCGGCGGCCGGACCGGCGGCCTGGTAGGAAAACAGCGGATGTCCGGTGCGGAACGGCGAGCAGGTCTGGCGGAAAGTTTCCGGAATCGTTCCGAGCCAGCGGTCGATCGGGAGCTCCGGGCGGAAACTGGTTGCCTGCGACAACCGTTGGTCGAAGTCCGGCCAGCTGTCCGCGTTCCAGTAGGCGTTGTGCGGGCGGACCAGTCCGGGGGGTGCCGGGAGCCCGGTGAGGTCCCAGGTGCCGGCCGGCATCAGCACGGTCCCGCAGACCTCGGTCAGCGCCGCGCAGACCGCCTCCGCGCCGCCGTCGACGTGCCCGAAGGAACTCAGCGACGAGTGCACGATCACCTCGGACGTCCGGTCGAGCCCGAGCTTCCGCAGCCCGTCGACGAGATCCGCTCCGGTCACTGCCTCCGTTGCGCGCATCCCGGCAATATCCCATCCGCGGCCCCCGGTCCGCCTGGCATTTTCCGGACAGTTGCGCGGACAGCCGGCGAGGGTGGACCGTCGGAGATGGGGTGGTTGCCATGATGCTGGTGGTCGGCGGGACCGGAGAGCTGGGCGGGCAGGTCGTTCGGGAACTGGTCGAGCGTGGGGTGGACGTACGGTGCCTGGTGCGTTCCGGCGCCGGGATTCCCGGGGCCGAGGTGGTCACGGGCGATCTGACCGATCCCGCGAGCTTGCGGAAAGCGTGTGCGGGGACGGAAACGGTGGTGGCGACGGCCACCGCGATCGGGCGGCTGCTGGCCGGTGTGCGCGGACCGTCGATCCGGGAGACCGACGAGCTCGGCATGCTGGCGCTCGTCGGCGCCGCCGAGGAGGCCGGCGTCCGGCGGTTCGTCTACGTCTCGTACGCCGGTGTGGACGCGGGACTCGGCGTGCCGATCGAGCACGCCAAACTCGCCGTCGAGGACCGGCTGCGACGATCCGCCCTGCAGTACGTCGTCGTCCGGCCCGACGCGTTCCAGGAGATCCACCTCGGGCCGCTCGGGCGGTTCGATCTCGCCCACGGCAAGGTCGGCGTGATCGGCAACGGGAACGCCAAGCATCGCTGGGTCAGCACGGCGGACGTCGCGGCGCTGATCGCCGCGGTGGCGGTGGAGACCGATCCGCCGGAGCTGATCGAGTTCGGCGGACCGGAGGCGCTCAGCCGCACCGAAGCGATCGCGTTCGCGGAGAACCTCCTGCAGCGCAAGCTCAAGGTGCAGCGGCTGCCCGCCCCCGTCGCCCGGCCGGCGATCAAACTCCTCAGCCGAAGGAACGAGGCCGTCGCGTCGGTGCTCGGCATCGGCCTGCTGTTCTCCCTGCAGGACGTGCCCTGGACCGACGAGCCCTTACGCAGCAGGGGAATCGTCCCGCACCCGACGACCGACTTCCTCCGCGCGCAGGCAGCTCAGAGCTAGCTCAGTTCATCACCATGGCGATGGAACACCCTCCAAGCGCCGTTCTCCCGCCGATAGAGCTGAGTGACCCGCAGCGTGTACGTGCGCGGCTCACCGTTCCAGCTGGCCGACGTATGTTCGTAGCCAACCGTGTACGCGAGGTCACCGCTCACGTCCGCGGAAACGACCTCGTGCACGTACGACGTGCAGTCGGAGAAGTTCTGCTCCAGCAGGCCGAAGACGGCGTCGGCCTCGGCCGCCGTCGTGCCGGTCTTCCAGGCGCCGAACACCGTGACGGGTTCTGCGGTCGACCAGATCGCACGGCGCGGGCCGGCGTCACCGTTGTGGACCGCGATCTCCGCGTCCCGCAACTCGCTCTCCACCCACTGCAGGAAATCAGCTCGCTCACTCATGACCCGATTGCACCGCCGTCGTCCCGTCCGGTGCCAGGGATCGGGTTCCTGTCCGGCCGGGAAGAGGTCCCCGGAGGTCCGGAGCTCGCCTCGCGGGACGCCGTTGAAGTGATGTGTTTCCGGAGGCGGGTCTTCTGCTCGGGGTCAAGCCAGCTCGCCTCCAGTGCGTCGAGGGAGATGCCGACCATGTCCTGCCAGGAGTAGCCGAAGGCCGCGGCGACGGCGTCGTACTCGGCGGCGAGGTCGAGGTCGATGAGGGCCGGGTCGTCGGTGTTGACGGTCGCGAGCAGGCCGGCGGCACGCAGCTGCGGATAGCTGTGGTCCTCGAGCCGCGGAAACGCGTTCGCGATCAGGATGTTCGAGGTCGGGCACATCGTCAGCGGGACCCGGGTGTCCGCGAGGCGCCGGACCAGTTCGGGGTCCTCGATGACCGACAGGCCGTGGTCGATGCGCTCGACGCCGAGGACGTCGACGCAGGCGGCGATCGCGGAGGCCGGCGAGTTCTCGCCCTGGTGCGCCGTCAGCCGGAAACCGGCCGCGCGCGCCGCTTGGTAGGCCGGCAGGTACGAGGCCGGATCGATGCCCAGCTCCGTCGAATCCATCCCGATGCCAAGCACCCGCTCGATCCCGCGGGCGCCGGACCGGCGCAGCGCAGCGAGCCGTTCGACCAGCTCCAGCCCGGCCGCCGGCCCAAAGGCGCGATCCATGTCGGCGATCAGAAAGCACCTTGCACCGGTCTCCGCCTCAGCCGCGGACAGTCCCTCGTCCAGACCGGCCACGATCGACGCCAGGTCCTGCCCGTCGGCCAGGTGTCGCGCGGGGGTGAAGAACGCCTCCCGGTACACGACGCCGTGCCGGGCCCCGTCCACCACGGACTCGTAGGCCAGCCGGCTCCAGTCCTCCGGCCTGACCAGGGTCGACTGCACCAGCCAGAACACCCGCAGGAAGCCGTCGAGGGAGTCGTACCGATACAACTCCGAGGCTTCCGCGACCGGCAGCGGTACGTCGTTGCGCCGGGCAAGCTCCACCACCGTGGCCGGCCGCATCGTGCCCTCCAGGTGACAGTGCAACTCCACCTTCGGCAGCGCGTCGAACGTCGTCATACCTGCGATGATGACGGCAACCTAACAAGCCTGGAAGAGTCCCGTTTCCCGATAGACGGCGTGCAGGCGCAGCACCACCTCGGTCGGTGGGTGCAAGGGTGCGGGTGGGCTCGCGAAGAAGCCGGCTTCGACCACCTCGGACTCGTCGGGACGGAGCGTGCCGGTCCAGCGGCGGGTTTCGAAGCAGAGCGCGAAGCACTGCACGACGTCGCCGTTCGGATAGGTCAGGGTGTGGACGTCGGCGCGCGACAGGCTGGCGAACGGCACCAGGTCGTCCTCGGCCACGGCCAGCCCGGTCTCCTCGGTGAACTCGCGGGCCGCCGTACGGCGGAAGCTGTCGCCCGGCTCGGCGCCGCCCGCGGGAAGCTCCCACCGGCCGGAGTCGCGGCTTCGCTGGAACAGGATGCGGCCGTCCGGGTCGATCGCGAGGACCTGTGCGCCCGGCAGCAACAGCAGCCGGGAACCGACGTCGCGCCGGAGCCCGGAGAGGTAGGAGTCCACGGATGAGAGGGTAGGGCCGTGGACTGGGTACGGCGGCGGGCGGGATCCCTGCTCGGGGTGGGGTTGGTCGGCGGGCTGGTGTGGACGACGGTCGTCACGTTGTCGATGCCGAACTGGTACGACCCCGGCGAGGACTGCGCGCGCAAGGTCGGCGCCGTCGACGCGGTGCCGCGGACCAGCTGGTTCCCGCCCTCGGCGAGCTGCGTGTCCGGCGACGAGGTCCGTCAGTACATGTCGACGACCCGCTCGGCGGTGCTGTCGGTGGTCGGTGTCCTGCTGCTGGTCGTGATCGCGACCGGCCTGATCCTGACCGTACGGCGGCTCGGCGGCGACCCCGGCCCGACCAGGACCGGCGGCGACGACCTCAACCGCCGCCGCCGATCGCACCTGGTGTACGGAGCGCTGGACATGGCGGTCGCGTTCGCGTTCCTCACGCTCCTGAACGCGGCGGCGATCGTCTTCGGGAGTCTTCCGGGCGCCGTCCTGTTCCTCGTCGCGGCGCTCGTCGGCCTGAGCGCGTTCGGCGCCGTGCTCGACCGGCACATGGGCCCGCTGCCGAGCACCGCGCTCGACTCCCGCCGCCGGGGTACGGTCGCCGGCCTGACGGCGTTCGGCGTGGTGTTCGCCGCGACCGCCGTCACCGGCCAGCTCCCGTTCTTCCGGTTCTGGGCGTTCCCGCTCGGCGCGATCGCGTACGCCGTGATCGTCGCCGTGCAGTGGTCACGCGTCAGCAAGGCCACCCGGGCTCGATGTTCTGATTGAGGTGGAAGACGTTCTCGGGGTCGTACTCGCACTTCACCCGCGCCAGCCGCCGGTAGTTGTCCTCGCCGAAGCCCGCGATCACGCGGCCCTGCCCTTCGTTGCCGATGAAGTTCAGGTACACGTAGCCGGTGGCCCACTCCTGCAGGTCCGCGCACAGGTCGCGGGCCCAGCGGATCCCGCGCGCGTCGTCGGCCGCGTCCTCCCAGAGGCCGAACGGGTGCACCACCCAGGCCGACTTGCGGTGCGGCAACGGCCACGTGTCCGCGGCCCGCAGGACCTGGCCGCCCCAGGGCGCGATCAGCTGCTGTGAGGGCGAAGGACTGGGCATGTCCCTGACCCGGTCGCAGAACGCGTCGACGGCGGCGTCCGGGAACGCGGACAGGTGCTCGGCCGACCAGTAGTTGCGGAACCCCGGCGGATCGTCGAGCGCCGACTGCACCACGTCGTACGGCATCTCGGCGACCATCACGCCCTCCGGAGCCAGCGCGAACATCGGCGCGAACACCTCGCGGGCGTCGGCCTCGGTGCCGGCGTAGACCATGGCGACCCCGACCAGGAGCTTGCCCTGCAGATGGGCCGGGACGAACTCCTCGGGCGGACCGGTCAGGTACACCGCCGCGCCGCCGAGCTCGTCCGGCGCGCCGCCTTCGATCAGGTCCCGGTACGCGCGCAGCACCTGCGGCCCGGCCTCGCCCGGCCACAGCAGCAACCCGAGTGTGGCCGTGGGCAACGGCTGGAGGCGGAAGGTCAGCGACGTGGCGACGCCGAAGTTCCCGCCGCCGCCGTGCAGGGCCCAGAACAGCTCGGTGTTCTGGGTCTCGTCCGCGATCACCAGCCGGCCGTCGGCGGTCACGAGCTCGACCGAGACCAGCGCGTCACAGGCCAGGCCCCACTTGCGCTCGAACCAACCGGAGCCGCCGCCGAGGGTGAGCCCGGCGACGCCGGTCGTCGAGGCCCGGCCGCCGGTCGTCGCCAGCGCGTGCGGCGTACAGGCGCGGTCGAAGTCGCCCCAGGTCGCGCCCCCGCCGACCCGGGCGATCCGCGCCTCCGGGTCGACCTGGACGCTGTTCATCCGGCGCAGGTCGACGACCAGACCGCCGTCGGTGACAGCCGTCCCGGCCACGCCGTGACCGCCGCCGCGGACCGCGATCTCCAGCTCCCGGTCGACGCCGTACCGCAGCGCCGCCTGGACGTCGGCCGCCGACTCGCACTGCGCGATCATCGCCGGCCGCTTGTCGATCATCCCGTTGAAGACGGCCCGGGCCTCGTCGTACGCCGGGTCGCCGTCCTGCAGCACCACTCCCCCGAACCCGTGGGGCCGAGCGTGCTCGATCGTGTCGGACATGGTGGGACTCCCCCTTGCTCACTCCCCCAGGTGATCCACCGATCGTGCAACGCGGCCCGGTCGGGGTCAACGCCCGGCCGGTTACCGCGGCGTCACGTGATCGCGTGTCCACCAAGGGCTTTCGGGCGATCACGCCCCGAGACGGTCTGTGATCACCGGCCGTCCGTCGGTAGGGTCGAGGGGTGACTGATGCGGCGGTGATCGGCGGTGCGGGTCAGGTCCTGACCGAGGACGAGGTGACGGCGTTCGTCGGCGAGGCCCTGGCCGGCGCGGGCCTGGCCGGGCGGAGTGTCTGCGTGATCGTCCCGGACGCCACCCGGAGCTGCCCGCTGCCGCTGCTCCTGAAGGCGGTCACCCAGGCCCTGAAGGACAGCCAGGTCACGATCTTGGTTGCCCTGGGCACCCACGCGGAGATGACGCTGGACGAGCTGCGCAAGCACCTCGGCGGTGACTATCCGAACGTGATCAACCACGAGTGGTGGAAGCCCGAGACGTTCGCCGACCTCGGCACGATCGGTCCGGACCGGGTCGGGGAGATCTCCGGCGAGATGCTGCGCGACGAGGTCCCGGTGAAGCTCAACCGCGCGGTCGTCGAGCACGACGTCGCGCTGGTCGTCGGACCGGTGTTCCCGCACGAGGTGGTCGGCTTCTCCGGCGGCAACAAGTACTTCTTCCCGGGCGTCGCCGGTCAGGAGGTCATCGACTTCTCGCACTGGCTCGGCGCCCTGATCACCAGCGCGAACATCATCGGTACGCCGGGTGTCACGCCCGTCCGGGCGCTGATCGACGAAGCCGCCGCGCTCATCCCGGCCGAGAAGCTCGCGCTGTCGGTGGTCGCCCAGTCCGGCACCGACGCGCTGCACGCGGTCGCGTTCGGTGACACGATCTCGTCCTGGCGCGCGGCCGCCGGGATCTCCGCGCAGACCCACGTCCGCTACCTCGACCACCCGGTGCGGCGCGTGGTCTCGGTGATGCCGCCGAAGTACGCCGACATCTGGACCGCGGCCAAGGGCTTCTACAAGGTCGAGCCGATCGTCGCGGACGGCGGCGAGGTGATCCTGTACGCGCCGCACGTCACCCAGCTGGCCGCGATGCACCCCGAGATCGAGGAGATCGGCTACCACTGCCGCGACTACTTCCTCGGCCAGTGGGACAAGTTCCGCGACCTGCACTGGGGTGTCCTCGCGCACTCCACGCACCTGCGCGGCGCCGGCACCTGGGACCCGGTCAACGGCGAGCACCTCCGGGTCCGGGTCACGCTCGCCACCGGCATCCCCGAGGACGTCGTCCGCCGGGCCAACCTCGGCTACCTCGATCCGGCCGACGTCGACCTCGCCACGTGGGAGGCCGACCCGGAAACGTTCGTCGTACCGAACGCCGGCGAGACGCTGTACCGGCTCAAGGCGTAGGCGGCGAACCTCTTCCACCGCGCGGTGACCGGCCGGTAACCTCGGGCGGTATGGCAGAGGTCGTCATCATCGGGTCCGGGTTCGCCGGGCTGTGCATGGGAATCAAGCTGCGGCAGGCCGGGTGTGAGGACTTCGTCATCCTCGAGAAGGCCGACGACCTCGGCGGCACCTGGCGGGACAACACGTATCCGGGCTGCGCGTGCGACATCCCGTCGTACCTCTACTCGTTCTCGTTCGAGCAGAACCCGCGCTGGACGCGGATGTTCGCGCCCTGGGACGAGATCCTCGCCTACCTGCGGCACTGCGCCGACAAGTACGGCATCGCGGACAAGATCCGGTACGGCGCCGAGGTCACCGAGGCGGCCTTCGACGAGACCACCGGCCACTGGACCGTCACGGTCAACGGCGACGAGACGATCGAGACCCAGGCGCTGGTCGCCGGCGTCGGCAGCCTGCACCGGCCGAAGCTCCCCGACCTCCCCGGCCTCGAGTCCTTCGCCGGTACGACGTTCCACTCGGCGCAGTGGGACCACTCGGTCGACCTGCGCGGGCAGAACGTCGCCGTGATCGGGACCGGCGCGTCGGCGATCCAGTTCGTGCCGGAGATCGCCGCGCAGGTCGCCCACCTGGACGTATACCAGCGGACGCCACCGTGGATCACCGGGAAGCCGGACCGTGCGATCGGCGGCTGGGAACGCAAGCTGCACCAGCGGTTCCCGGCCGGCCAGCGGACCATCCGCAACGCCATCTACTGGGGTCTCGAGGGCCGCGGCGCCGGCTTCGCCGGGAACCCGAAGCTGATGAAAGGCCTCGAGCTGCAGGCGAAACGGCACCTGCACAAGCAGGTCACCGACCCGGAACTGCGGGCGAAGCTGACCCCGGACTACCAGATCGGCTGCAAGCGAATCCTGATCTCGAACGACTACTACCCGGCCCTGGCCCGGCCGAACGTCGATCTGATCACCGACCCGATCACACGGGTCACCCCGACCGGCGTGGTCACCGCCGACGGCACCGAGCGGGCCTGCGACACGATCGTGCTCGGCACCGGCTTCGACGTCTCGGCCAACCTGACCCGGATGCCGATCCTCGGCAAGGACGGCGTCGACCTCGCCGAGCACTGGAAGCGCAGCGGGATCGGCGCGCACCTCGGCATCACGGTCGCCGGGTACCCGAACCTGTTCCTGCTGGTCGGTCCGAACACGGTCCTCGGCCACTCGTCGATGGTCCTCATGATCGAGGCCCAGGTCCGCTACGTGATGCAGGCGTTGCACCTGCTCCGGCGGCGGAACGCGACGTACGTCGAGGTCCGCGAGGAGGTCCAGGACCGCTTCGTCGGCGAGGTCCAGGGCGAACTCGGTGACACCGTCTGGAATGCGGGCTGCACCAGCTGGTACCTGGACGGTTCCGGGCGGAACTCCACGATCTGGCCGGAGTGGACCTTCGCGTACTGGCGACGGACCAGGCGGCTCGATCCCGCGGACTTCGCCGTCGTCCATTAGGTGATCGCCCGGACTCCTGGAGTAGGAGTCCGGGCGACCCGGCGTACGACCTTGGGATGAGCGGAAGACCGGCCGGGAGGCCGATGTCTACCGGGCGCTGCTGAAGGACTCTTGAGACATGGAAATCCTTCAGATCGCCGGAGCGGCAGTGATCGTGATCGGCATCGTGATCACGGCACTGATCGCCATCATCCCGTCAGTCGTGGACCGCTGAGGTCGCGGACCGCTGAGGTCAGTCGGCCGACAGGTGGACCAGTAGGTCCTGCCGGGTCAAGACGCCCACCGGCTTCCCGTCGTCCAGAACCATCAGGGCGTCCCTACCCTCGAGCAGCTCGACCGCCTTGGCGACCGGTTCACCGGCGCCCAGCGACGGCAGGGCCGGGTCCATGTGCTGCTCGACGATGTCGGCCAGCCGCGCCTTGCCGGAGTACAGCGCGTCCATCAGCGTCCGCTCCGACACCGCGCCGGCCACCTCGGCCGCCATCACCGGCGGCTCCGCCCGGACGACGGGCATCTGCGAGACGCCGTACTCCCGCAGGATCGCGACCGCCTCGGCGATCGTCTCGTGCGGGTGGGTGTGCACCAGCGGCGGCAGGCTGCCGTCCTTGCCGGCCAGCACGTCACCGAGGGTGGTGCCCTGCCGGGTGTGCGCGAGGAAGCCGTACTGCGCCAGCCAGTCGTCGTTGAACACCTTGGTCAGGTAGCCGCGGCCGCCGTCCGGCAGCAGGACCACGATGACGGCGTCCGGGTCGTCGAGCTCGTGCGCGAGCCGGATCGCGGCCGCGGCCGCCATCCCGGCCGAACCGCCGACCAGCATCGCCTCCTCGCGGGCCAGCCGCCGGGTGAGCGCGAACGAGTCGGCGTCGGAGACCTCGATGACCCGGTCGCAGATGTCGCGGTCGTACGTCTCGGGCCAGAAGTCCTCACCGACGCCCTCGACCAGGTACGGCCGGCCGGTACCGCCGGAGTACACCGAGCCCTCCGGGTCGGCGCCGATGATCTGCACCTTCCCGCCGGAGACCTCCTTCAGGTACTTCCCGGTGCCGCTGATCGTGCCGCCGGTGCCGACGCCCGCGACGAAGTGCGTGATCCTGCCCTCGGTCTGCTCCCAGATCTCCGGGCCGGTGGTCTCGTAGTGCGAGCGCGGGTTGTTCTGGTTCGCGTACTGGTTCGGCTTCCAGGCGCCCTCGATCTCGCGGACCAGGCGGTCGGAGACGTTGTAGTACGAGTCCGGATGCTCGGGAGCGACCGCGGTCGGGCAGACCACGACCTCGGCGCCGTACGCCTTCAGGACGTTGCGCTTGTCCTCGCTGACCTTGTCCGGGCAGACGAAGACGCACTTGTAGCCCTTCTGCTGTGCGACCATCGCCAGCCCGACACCGGTGTTGCCGGAGGTCGGCTCGACGATGGTGCCGCCGGGCTTGAGCTCGCCGGAGGCCTCCGCGGCCTCGATCATCCGGACCGCGATCCGGTCCTTCACCGAGCCGCCGGGATTGAAGTACTCGACCTTGGCGAGCACCAGCGGCTTGGCACCGTCGGTGGTCTTGGACAGCCTCACCAGCGGGGTGTTGCCGACGAGGTCCAGGAGAGATTCTGCGTAGCGCACATCTTCACTGTAGTGATACGCACGGCTTTCCCCTATTTTCACTTGCGTCGCTGTCACAGCGTGTAATCCTGTACTCATGAGTAGAGCCAGGGCAGCGAAGAAGCTGGCCCAGGCCGCAGCTTTCGGGGGCGGGGGACTCGGACTCATCGGTGCCACGTTGTACGGCGTACTGACCGCTGAGGCCGAGTATGCGAAACGCGTGATCGGACCGATGCGCTACTACCCGACTCCGGGCAACGGTCTGTACGGCCGGTATCCAGGACATCCGATCACGTTCGCCATGCTCGGCGACTCGAGCGCCGCGGGGTACGGCACCGACTCGCCGGACGAGACCCCCGGGGTGCTGCTCGCCTCCGGGCTGGCCGAGCTGGCCCAACGGCCGGTCCGCCTCGTCGACGTCTCCAAGACCGGCGCGAAGTCGACCGACCTCGCGGCCCAGGTCGACGCCGCGCTGCAGGCCGGCCCGCATGTCGCGGCGATCATGATCGGCGCGAACGACGTCAAGGCCAAGATGCCGCCGTCGACCTCGGTCCGGCTGCTGTCGGCCGCCGTCCGCCGGCTGCGCGCCGCCAACTGTGAGGTGGTGGTGGGAACCTGTCCGGACCTCGGAGTGGTCCGGCCGATCGTGCCGCCGCTGCGGTGGGTCGCCCGGTCCCTGAGTCACCGGCTGGCCGCCGCCCAGACCATCGCAGTGGTCGAGGCAGGCGGCCGGTCCGTGTCGCTCGGCTCGCTGCTCGGCGAGGTGTTCCGGACCAACCCGTCGATGTGGGGCCGGGACAACTTCCACCCGTCGGCCACCGGGTACGCCGCCGCGTCGGCGGCGCTGCTGCCGTCGGTGGCGGCCGCGATGGGCATCGGCACCGAGTCGTTCGTGCACCCGGAGCCGTTCCGCGGCGAGGCGATCCTGCCGATTGCCGAAGCCGCCGTCCAGGCCGCGCGCCAGGCCGGTACCGAGGTCGCCGCGACCGAGGTCGGCGGGCGCTCCCGCGGTCCCCGGGGCCGGTGGGCCGAGCTCCGCCACCGCCGCCGCCATCCGAAGGCCGAGGTCGACCGGGTGGAGGAGCCGACGGACGCGATCCCGGTGGGTCAGTAGTTGCCGGACTTGTGCGTCCGCTGAGCGGGGACTTTCATGTCGGGAGTCTTGCCTCCGGACGGCCGGGTGGTGCACAGTCGATAACTACGCGGTACCCCGATGACGGGAGGCGAAGATGGGCTTGAACCACTCCGAGGAGACGCATCGGCGTTTGGTGGAGGCCGTGCCCAGATGCACCGGACGCGCAATGACCGAGTGGTTCCAGCTGATGAACGACGGACCGTCGTTCCTGCGCTTCGACGACAGAGTGAGATGGCTTGCCGGCGAGTACACACTCGCGCACGGGCACGCTACCGCCATCGTCCACGAGTACGACCTGGTCAAGGCGCACCGGCGAATGGGCTGAGCCGCAAAGGAGAAGAATTCGAAGACCTGCCCTTTCAGGTGGAAGGGCGGGTCTTCGTCGTTCTGAGCACCACCTCGTTGCCCTCCGCATCGGCCACCAGGTAAGGCTTCTCGGACAGCACCCGCCCACCCGCCGCCGCGATCCTGTCCTCCGGGTCCGGTACGGCGAGCTCGAACCGGATCCGGTTGCGCTGCGGCCGAGGTTCCTGCAGTTGCTGGAAGAACAGCACCGGATTCAGCCGGCGCGGATCGTAGATGTCGGTGACGTCCGGCCGCGGGTCGGCCCGGTAGCCGAGCAACCGCATCCAGAACGCGCGGATCGCCGGTACGTCGAGCGCGTCGATGCCGAACTGCACGAACCGCAGCGGCGCGGGATCCGCCCGCAACCCGAAGTCCTCCGCCGCGGACTCGATTCGCCGTGCCAGCGCGGCGAACGCCGGATCCGCGCCGCCGCTGCCGTCCTCCCACGCGTCCTTCCCGCTGTCGAGGACAACGCCTTCCGGCCGGATGTCGATCAGCAGCGGTAGGCCCGCGGCGTCGGCCAGCTCCGCCACGCTTGTCACGAACTGCGCGGTCGCCTGCGGATAGAACGTCATCGCGCCGAACAGCGCGCACCAATCCGTCGTCCCCGGCAGCGGGTCCCCGGGCACCAGGTCGGCCTCGTTGCCCTCGTCGTCGGCGAGCATCACACCGAACGGGCCGGTCGGTTCGCGGCCCGCCCGTGCGCGCGTCACCTCGGCCGCCGGTCGCACCACATCCACATGGATCCGGTTGCGCAACGGCCGCGCCTCGTCGAGCCTCCGTACCGCGAAGGACGGGTCCCGCCGAAGTGGGTCCTCGAGACAGCCGGCCCCCGCACGCCGGTACCCGAGCACGGGCTCCCAGAACGAGCGCACCGTCGCGGGATCGGCCGCATCCAGACCGAGCCGCAGGGTCTGGACCGCCGCGGGATCCGCCGTCAGTCCCAGCTCGGCGGCCGTGGCATCGACCTCCTGGAGGGCGTCGGTGTGCACGCGGACGCCGGTCGCCCGCACGTCCACGTCGATGGTTGCCGGGAGGGCTGCGGCCAGCGCCGCGCCGGCGGCGTGCGAGCCAGCGTCGTACCAAACAGCAGTCATGCTGATCACGGTAGAGCCAGAACCGGACGGTGCGCGTCCGGAACGTCGGGCGCGCGCTCGCCGATCCGTGACCTCGCGGATGCACAATGACGGTCTGTGGAAGGGGCTGCGCGATGAGCTTCACCATGCTGGCGGTCGTCGTCGCGGTCGGCCTGCTGGGACCGGCGCTGGCGTTGCGCCGCGGCTGGCACGTCCCGGTCGTGCTCGGCGAGCTGACCGCCGGCGTCCTCCTGGGCAGGACCGGCATCGGCTATCTGACCGCGTCCGACGCCCGGTTCGCGTTCCTCGCCGACATCGGGTTCGGCCTGGTGATGTTCGTGGCCGGCACTCACGTCCCGGTCCGTGACGAGAGCCTGCGGCGGGCGATCCGCCCCGGACTGCTCCGCGCGGTCCTCACCGGCGCTCTCGCGACCGCTCTCGCCTTCGTGCTCGACGCGGTGTTCGGCACCGGCCACGTGGCGCTGTACGCCGTCCTGATGGCGTCGTCGTCCGCCGCGCTGATCTTGCCGATCATCGACTCGCTCGGGCTCGGTGGCCGGCCGGTGACCGAGCTACTGCCCCAGGTCGCGATCGCCGACGCCACCTGCATCGTGGCGCTGCCGCTCGCCATTGATCCGCCGCACGCGGGCCGGGCGGCGCTCGGCGCGCTCGCGGTCATCGCGGCCGGGGTAGTGGTGTTCTTCCTGCTGGACAAGGCGGAGCGGTCCGGTGTCCGGCATCGGGTCCACACCGTCTCCGAGGACCGGCGGTTCGCGGTCGAGCTGCGGGTCAGCCTGGTGGTGCTGTTCGCGCTGGCCGGTCTGGCCACCGCGGTGCACGTGTCGATCATGCTGGCCGGCTTCGTCCTCGGCCTCGCGGTGGCGGCGGTCGGGGAGCCGCGGCGGCTGGCCCGGCAGCTGTTCGCGCTGACCGAAGGGTTTCTCGGTCCGGTGTTCTTCGTGTGGCTCGGGGCGTCACTCGACCTGCGGGAGCTCGGCACGAAACCCGAGTTCATCGCCGTCGGCGCGGGGCTCGGCGTCGGAGCCGTGATCAGTCACCTGTCCGGGATGCTCACCCGGCAACCGCTGAGCATGGGTGCGCTGGCGTCGGCCCAGCTCGGTGTCCCGGTGGCCGCGGCCACCGTCGGTACGTCGCTGCACGTGCTGCAGCCGGGTGAGTCGTCCGCGCTGATCCTCGGCGCGCTGATCACGATCGCGGTCAGCGCGGTCGCCGGCGGTATCGCCGTTCGACACGGCCTGGTCGCGGGGAAGGCGACGAAAGGGCCGTTGAACCGGCGGCCGTCGGGACCTGGCCCCACCGGCTGACCCACGGCACGCGGACGCGGGACCTGCGGTGCGGGTCAGCCGGAAGGGCCGGCCCACCTGGACCGGCCCTTCCGTTGTTCAGTACCCGCTGTCAGTCGCCACCGCGGAGGATGGCGAGGATCCGCAGGATGTTCCAGTACAGCCAGACCAGCGTGACGGTCAGGCCGAACGCGGCCCGCCAGGCCTCGCTCTGCGGGGCGCCGTGACGGACGCCCTGCTCGACCATGTCGAAGTCGAGGATCAGGTTGAACACCGCGAGACCGGCGCCGAGCGCGGCGAACAGCAGACCCATCGGGCCCATTCCGCTGATCCCGGTGTTGACGCCGAACAGGCTCAGCAGCAGGTTGATCACCAGCACGCCGGCGAAGCCCATCGTGCCGATGATGACCATCTTGGTGAACCGCGGCGTCACCTTGATCGCGAAGTACTTGTACGTCGCCAGTGTCAGGCCGGCCGTCACCAGCGTGGCCAGGATGGCCTGCACGATGATGCCGGGGTCACCGACCCAGTTGGCGATGAACTTGCTGCCGATCCCGAGGAACACGCCCTCGGCCACGGCGTACGCCATCAGCAGGGCCGGGTTCACCTTGCGGGAGAACGACAGCACCATGGCGAGCGCGAACCCGACCAGCGCACCGGCCAGGAAGACCGGCGTCACCACCGTGTCCGGAACCGTGTACCAGGCGACCGCGGCAGCCGCCACGACCACACCCAGGGTGATCGCGGTCTTCACGATCACGTCGTCCAGCGTCATGGGGCGGCTCGCGGCCGGAGCACCCTGGTACTGCTGCGGCGGCATACCCGATCCGCCGTAACCGTAGGGGCCCGGCTGACCGTACGGAGCGGCCCCCGGATAGGCCTGGCCCTGGCCAGGCGCAAACGCACTCGACCGGTTCAGCACCGGGTTACTGCTCTGCATCTCTTCCTCCTGATGACCCACATCCGGGGCCGTATCGAGATACTACGGTCCCACCCTTAACAACATCTGAGAATCCCCCTGCTGTTCCCCCACCAGAAACCGCGGAAAGTAGTTGGGTAAATCAATCGGCCACGGATGAATTTCCGGGGACCGACGCCCGTAGCCACTTGATCCGTTCGGCCGGAAGCACCCCGGCACCGCCCCACAACCAACTGAGGAAGCTCGCGGGCGTGAGTGGGCAGCGCTGATGCTCGAGCACCTCCAGTACGACGGCCGGCCCGAAGATCCCGATCAGCTCGCGGTCGACCTTCCGGAACAGCCGCCGGGCATAGATCGCCGACGCCGCCGTCAACAACGCCCAGGCAACCAACGGCCAGACATACGCCCACGAACCGAACCTGAACCCCAGCACCAGTGCGACCGCGGCGGTCAACCCGAAACCCCAGATCTTCAGCTGCCGGTGATGGCGGTACATCCCGAAGCGGGCGCACAGCATCGTCTGGGCGATCATCACATCCCGCAGGCTCGAGCACCATTGAGCCACTTCCGGCCGCATCAGCAGCACCGGCGCTGAGACTCGGCGTTCGTCGATCGTCACGTACCGCCCGCGGCGATCCGTCCACGCGACGGACGGCATCGGGTACCCGATTCTGGTTGCCAGCTCACCGGCACGGAGGGCGAATTCCTGCTCGTTCACATGCGACTCATCGCCGCGCGGCCGCCGGCGTTACACGAAGATCCGGTCGTGCGTCGTCGTACCCGTATGGGCAGGTACGACGCCGGACCGGCGGCCACCCGGGACGTCGTGCTCACGCAGGCCGGTCAGAGGTGGGGACGGGTTGGTTCGTGGGTGGTGAGGGCGGCGCCCACCTGGTCGGCGAGGGCCACGGCCACCAGGCGTTGCTCGAGGTCGGGGCGGGTGACGCGGGTGGCGGCGGTGAGGAGGAAACGGCCGCGGGTCTCGCCGGCGTGCTGGACCGTGAGTTCGATCTCGGCGTTCGTCGGCAGGCCGTCGCGCTCGACCCTGAGGACGTGGGTCCCGCGCGTCACGGAGCCGTCCGGGTTCAGCCGCGGGGCCTGGGTCTGCTTGTCCCCGGCAACGAACTTCGCGCCGTCGATCCCGAGTACGGCGGTCAGCTCGGCGCGTACCTGCTCGATCAGGTCGTCGGTGGACCCGCCGGCCGCGACCGCCTGCGAGACCGTGATCACCCCGTCCAGGTAGCCGCGATGCCGGGACGCCTTGGCCTGTTGTCTGCGGCCCCAGATCGCCAGCTCGGTGACCACTCCACCGATAACCAGCAGCAGAATGGTCTGCTCGACGTCATCCCGGCTGTTGATGGTGAAGGTGTTGTACGGCGTGGTCAGGAAGAAGTCGAACCACACCGCGCTCGACACGGCCGCGAGCACGCCGGGAAGCCGGAACCCGAAGGAGGCGACCGCCACGAGCACGACCACCAGCAGCAAGGCCGCGTTCGCGTTGTCGAATCCGTCCCGGAACGGCGCCAGCAGAGCGCAGACAGCCGGTGGAACCAACAGCGAACCAGCCAGTACCCAGTTGCGGTATCTCTCCACGTCACCATTGATGCTCACCGCGGGCACGGGATCAACAGTTCTCACAAAGGTCTGACAACCGTACGGTGTCTGCATGCCCGAAATCGCCCGCGTCCGGCCGGCCGAGGACGCCGATGAGCGCGGCACCCTGACCGGTCTGCTGGACTTCCTCCGGTCCACGGTCGACCTGAAGTTCGCAGGTCTCACCGACGAGCAGGCGCACGCCCGCCCGGTGCATCCGTCGGCGCTCACTCCCGGCGGGATCGTCAAGCACCTCACCGGTGTCGAGCGGTTCTGGTTCGCGATCGACTTCGCCGGCCTGGACGTCGACTGGCCGTGGACGGAGGAGGATCCGCACGGCTGCTTCCCGCTCGGCCCCGGCGACACGGTCGACCGCCTGCTCGCGTCGTACCGCGAGGAATGCGCACGGTCGCGCGAGATCACCGCGGCGGCGGCGCTCGACGAGCGCGCACACTCGGACGGAATGACCTTCACCCTGCGGTACGCCCTGGCGCATCTGATCGAGGAGACCGCCAGGCATCTGGGTCACCTCGACCTGCTCCGGGAGTCGACCGACGGACTGGTCGGCGAGTAGCCGAAAACCCGTGGTCGGTCGCAGACGCCCCCGCTACGTTGGCGCCCATGGCCGACCGCTACCGCCTTCGCCCCGCCGAGCCGTCCGATGCCGCACTGCTGGCCAAGGTGGCGTTCGCTGCCACGAGTGGTCAGGGGCGCATGCCCGCCGATGTCGACGAGGCCGCCTGGCGGGCCGAGTTCGAGGGCTGGAGCCGGGAGTCGGTGGCCGATCCCACCACCGACCTGGCCGTGGTCGAGGTCGACGGCCGCGGCGCCGGCCGCCTGCGCGTCAGCCGTACGGCGGAGTCGGTCGAGCTGAACGGCATCCAGCTGCACCCGGACGTACAGAACCGCGGCGTCGGTACGTCGATCATCGCCGAGCTCCAATCGGAGGCCGCGCGACGCGGCGTACCGCTGCGGCTGCACGTCGAGCGCGACAACCCCAACGCCCGGCGGCTGTACGACCGGCTCGGCTTCGTGAGGATCGGCGGGGACGACAAGGAGGACGTCATGGAGTGGACGAAGGCCGCGGAGCAGAACCGGCAGTGGAACGCGGACGTGGCTGAGCGGTACGACACGCCGGGCGCCGGGATGTTCGCAGCTGACGTCCTCGGGCCGACCGTGGAGCGGCTGGCCGAACTTGCCGCTGGTGGTCGTGCGCTCGAGTTCGCGATCGGTACCGGGCGGGTCGCCGTACCGCTGTCGGAGTACGGCGTGCCGGTGAGCGGGATCGAGATGTCGGACGCGATGCTCGGCCGGCTGCGGACGAAGGCGGACGCGGACACGATTCCGGTGGTGGCCGGCGACATGGCCACGGCTCGCATACCGGGCGAGTTCTCGCTGGTCTACCTGGTGTACAACACGATCTCGAACCTGCTCACCCAGGAGGAGCAGGTCGAGAGTTTCCGGAACGCCGCCCGCCACCTCTCCCCCGGCGGCCGGTTCGTGATCGAGCTCTGGGTCCCCGAGCTGCGCCGCCTCCCGCCCGGCACCCCCGCGACCGTCGGCGTCGCCGATCCCGGCTACATCCTGCTGGACACGTACGACGTACTGAAGCAGCACGTCGTCTCGCACCACTTCCATTTCGGCGAGGGCACCGATGCCCAGCTCTTCCGCTCCCCGCACCGCTACATCTGGCCCGCCGAGCTCGACCTGATGGCCCAACTCGCCGGCTTCACCCTCGAATCCCGCCACGCCGACTGGGCAGGTACGCCGTTCACCGCCACCTCGCCCTCCCACGTCTCCGTCTACCGCCTGCCACTGGGATAGCGCAGGCTGGTACCCGTGCCCACCGATCCGCTGTTCACCCGCCTCGCCCCGGTGCTCAATGTCTCGGACCTACCCGCCGAGCGTGCGTTCTACGAACGGCTCGGCCTTCCGGTGATCTACGAAGGTCCGGAGTACCCCGACTTCATCGCCTTCGGCACCGACACCGTGCACTTCGGCATCCAGCAGGCGCCCGCGCCGAACGATCCGCCGAGCGTGCTCACGTGGCAGATCGCCGTGTCCGACGTGGACGCGGCAGCTGATCGGTGCCGCGAGGCCGGGCTGGACTACGAGCTCGAGCACAACACCCCCGCGCCCGGCTGGACGTATAGGCGGCTCCTGCTCCGTACGCCGAGCGGCTACCGCCTGGCGCTCGAAGGACCGACCGAGCAGTGATCCTGGATGTGCGCGGGTCCATTTGAGAGGTGAACCCTTGCCCATGCCCCCTCACCACGCGCATGCGGATCGCGAAGGGCGCACGGGGCAGGTTCACCCCTGAAATGGCCCCCGCCGACGAGCGGTCGTCCTGGCGGGCTCCGGATGCTCGAGCGGTGTGGTGCTTACGGTTCCCGCACAGGGCTGGTGGGCACCGGCCCCAGAACCCACCATGAGGAGATGAGGAGTCCCTCGGGTGGGGGATGTTCGGTGGGTGAGATCACCCGCGAGAGGGTTTGTGAAATCTTTCACGAGCGTTTAGCGTTGAAGTGAACATGAAGTCGGAGAACCACTCAGGGAGAGTGAACCGCATGACAGCCCAGGTGCCGCACATCCTCGTCGTCGGAGGCGGCTACGTCGGGATGTACACCGCGTACGGTCTGCGCCGCGCCGCTCGCAAGGGCCGGATCCGGGTGACCGTCGTCGACCCGCGCTCGGTCATGACGTACCAGCCGTTCCTGCCGGAGGCCGCGGCCGGCTCGGTGGAGCCGCGGCACGTCGTGGTGCCGCTGCGCAAGACCCTCAAGGGCTGCCGGGTGGTGACCGGTCGCGTCACCGGCATCGACCACGCACACAAGGTCGCCAAGGTGCTGCCCGAGGAGGGCCCGGAGTACGAGCTCGCCTACGACCAGATCGTGGTCGCGCTCGGCTCGATCGCCCGGACGCTGCCGATCCCGGGGCTGGCCGAGGAGGCCACCGGGTTCAAGAACGTCGAAGAGGCCATCGCGCTGCGCAACAAGGTTCTGGACCGGCTCGACGTCGCCTCGTCGCAGCCCGACCCGGCGCTGCGCAAGTCCGCGCTCACCTTCGTCTTCATCGGCGGCGGGTACGCCGGTGTGGAGGCGTTCGCCGAGCTCGAGGACATGGCCCGCTACGCCACCCGCTACTACGACAACATCAAGCCCGAGGACATGCACTGGGTACTGGTCGAGGCCACCGGCCGGATCCTGCCCGAGGTGGGTGAGGATCTCGGCAAGTACACCGTGGACCAGCTCCGCAAGCGCAACATGGACATCCGGCTGGAGACCCGGCTGGAGTCCTGCGAGAAGGGTCACGTCGTACTCAGTGACGGCGACGAGTTCGACGCCGACACGATCGTCTGGACGGCGGGCGTGAAGGCCAACCCGGCGCTGGCAGCGACCGACTTCCCGCTGGACGAGAAGGGCCGGATCAAGACGCTCGCGAACCTGCGGGTCGAGGGTGTCGACGACGCCTGGACCGCCGGCGACAACGCGGCCGTGCCCGACCTGACCAGCGAGACCGGTGCGTACACCGCTCCGAACGCGCAGCACGCGGTCCGCCAGGCGCGCCAGCTCGCCGCGAACATCCTCCGGGTGATCGACGGGCAGCCGCCGCAGGACTACAAGCACAAGTACGTCGGCTCGGTCGCGAGCCTCGGCCTGCACAAAGGCGTCGCGCAGCTGTACGGCGTGAAGGTCAAGGGCTGGCTGGCGTGGTTCCTACACCGGACGTACCACGTGTCCCGCGTGCCTACCCTGAACCGGAAGGCCCGCGTCATCCTCGACTGGACCCTGGCGCTGTTCTTCCGCCGGGAGGTCACCAGCCTCGGCAGCCTGCAGACCCCGAACGAGGAGTTCCGCCGCGCGATCCAGTCGTAACACCACCTGATCGGCCGGGGCCTCCAACTCGCCGGAGGCCCCGGCCTTCTGTCACCCTGGATGCTACGAGTGTCTGGAGGGGGACATGAGTACGTCGGAGCAGACGGCATGGGTACCACCGCACTGGGTGAAGTGGCTGGCCTGGAAGATCCATCGCGGGATCTACAACGCCAGCGGCGGCCGGCTCGGCCTGTCGCTGCCGAAGGACCGCGAGCACTACGGCACCCTGCGGCTCACCGTGCCCGGCCGGCGCACCGGTCAGCCGCGCAGCGTGATCCTCGGGTACTTCGAGGACGGGCCGAACCTGGTCACAATGGCCATGAACGGCTGGGAAGAACCGGAGCCCGCCTGGTGGCTCAACCTGCAGGCGCACCCGGACGCCGAGGTCGTGGTCGCGGACGGGAAGCGGTCGGTGCGCGGCCGCGCCGCGCAGGGCGAGGAGCGGGACCGGTTGTGGGCACGCTGGCAGCAGATCGACAAGAAGCTGGACGCCTGGGCCGCGCGGCGCTCCAAACCGACCCAGGTGGTGGTGCTCGAACCGCGCTAGTCGTGCAGCAGGCCGGCGTCGTGGACCAGGAGGGCGATCTGGACGCGGTTGTTCAGGTCCAGTTTGGTGAGGATGCGGGAGACGTGCGTCTTCACGGTGGGCACGCTCAGGTAGAGCGTCGCGCTGATCTCGGCGTTCGACTTGCCCTCGCCGACGGCGACCGCGATCTCGCGTTCGCGGTCGTTCAGGTCCGCGAGCCGGGCGCCGGCCCTGGCCTTGCGGTCGTCCTGGCCGGCGTCGGCGACGCGGGTGATCAGCCGTTTCGTGACCGCCGGTGAGAGGACGGGCTGGCCGGCCGCGATCCGGCGTACCGACTCCACGATCTCCGCGGGCGGGGTGTCCTTCAGGATGAACCCGGCGGCGCCGGCCCGGAGGGCCCGCAGTACGTGCTCGTCGGCGTCGAAGGTGGTGAGGATGACGACCTCGGGCGCGCCCGGGCGCCGCCGTACCGTCTCGGTCGCGGTCAGGCCGTCGGTGCCGGGCATCCGGATGTCCATCAGGACCACGTCCGGCGCGAGCCGGTCGATCAGCCCCTGCACGCCGGACCCGTCACCGGCCTCACCGACCACCCGGAGGTCCTCGGCGCCGCCCAGCATCAACTTCAGCCCGGCCCGCAACAACGGATCGTCGTCGACGATCAGCACCCGAATACTCATCCACGTCCTCGCTTCGCTGCGGGCGCGGATGAGGCACAAGATGGGCTGTGCTTGATGGTGACCTCGCTTCGCTCGCTCACGGGGGCCACGGTAGCCAGGCGAGGAGGCGGAAGTCGCCTTCGGGGGTGCGGCCGTGTTCGACGCGGCCCTCGACCAGGGCGGCGCGTTCGCTCAATCCCTTCAGTCCCTGGCCGTCGCCGCGCCGGCGGTTCGGCGCCGGGTTGCGCAGCTCGACGGACAATCCGTTGCCCGGGGCACCGGTCACGCTGATCGTCACGGGTTCGCCCGGCGCGTGCTTGACCGCGTTGGTGAGACCTTCCTGCACGATCCGGTACGCCGTACGCCCGACGTGCTCCGGCAGCGCACCGGGCGCATCGAGCGTCAGCTCGACCGGAATGCCCGCCGCCCGGGAGCCCTCCACCAGCGCGGGCAGATCGGCGAACGCGGGCTGCGGCAGGTCGCCGACAGGGGCCCGCAGTACGCCGATCACCTCCCGGAGGTCCTGCAGCGCCTGGTGCGCGCTCGCCCGGATGATCTCCGCCGCGCCGGCGACCTCCTCGGTGGACGCGTCCGGACGGTACGCCAGTGCGCCGGCGTGGACGCTCAGCAGTGACAGCCGATGCCCGAGTACGTCGTGCATCTCGCGGGCGATCTCCTCGCGGGCTCTGAGCTGGGCCTGCTCGGCCTGCAACGTCGCCACGGTCTCCGCCCGATCGGCGCGGTCGCGCAGCGTCTGCAGGAGCTGTCGCCGCGAGCGGATGTAGAAGCCCCAGCCGGCCATGGCGGCGTACAAGGTGATGCCGATGATGAGCTGCGTCTTCCAGTCGTCCTTGTGCCGCACCTGGAGGTAGCTGAGCGTGGCCGCGCAGTTGACCGCGAAGACCCAGATCGAGGTCTGCCACGGCTTGTGGATGGCGACTGTCATGGTCAGCACCAGCACCGGCCCGGCCGCGGCGTCGGAGTACACCGAGACCGCAGCCGCGAGAAGCGCCAGCGGGACGGTCCAACAGCGCCGGAACCACAGGGCGAGGCACAGCACCATCCCCGACCAGAAGTCGACCGCGAGCAGCGTCCGCGACACCGGGTCGGACTCACCCTCGCTGTAGGCGAGCAGCCCGATCAGGACCGCCAGCACGAACGACACGCTGTCCACGACCCAGTTACGGGCGGTACGACGCGGTTCGCTCATGGCATGAATGTAGCGGTGAGTAAGCGATCTCCGGGGCGTTTGCGGGTGTCCGGATACCGAAGTCGGTGCGGTTCGGTACTTAGGTCGACGGTAGGTTGCCGGGCATGAGTCAGCTCGCAGTCACCGTCATCGGCCCGGACCGCCCGGGCATCATCGCCGATGTCACCGAGGCCCTCGCCGGTACCGGCGTCAACCTCGAGGACTCCACGATGACGCTGCTGCGCGGGCACTTCGCGATGATGATCGTCTGCGCCGGCCCGTACGACGAGGTGGAGGCGGCGCTCGAGCCGCTGCGCGGCGAGCTGGTCATCACGGTCCGGACGATGGGCCCCGAGCACGAACACGCGCCGATCGGCGCGCCGTACATGCTGAGCGTGCACGGCGCCGACCGGCCCGGGATCGTGGCGGCCGTGACCCGGATGATCGCGTCCGCCGGCGGCACGATCACCGACCTGACGACCCGGCTGAGCGGTGGCCTGTACGTGCTGACCGCCGAGGTCGAGCTGCCGCCGACCGCCGAGCTCGAGACGCTGAGCCGGGCGCTCGAGATCACCGCCGAGGAGCTCGGGGTGGGCGTCACGCTGCGCCCGGCCGAGAGCGACGAACTGTGATCACTGACTGGTCACCTGCCCGGCTTGACGTGGCGGGCAACATTCTGGAGGTCGTCCGGGCCCCGCACCCGGTGCTGGCGACGGAAGGCGCTCTCGTCGACCCGCTCGATCCGGAGATGATCCAGCTCGCCGCGGACCTCGTCGCGACCATGCGGGTCTCCCCCGGCTGCGTCGGCCTGGCCGCGCCGCAGGTCGGCGTCGCGGCGCAGATGTTCTCGCTCGACGTCACCGATCACCCGAAGACCCGCACCTGCCACGGCGTCTTCGTCCTGTGCAACGCCGTCGTCGTCGAAGCCTCCCGCAACGAGAAGGCCCGCGAAGGCTGCATGTCCGTCCCCGACTTCACCGGCGACGTCAAACGCGCCACGCGGCTCACCGTCACCGGAGTCCTCCCCGGTACGACGGAACAGCTCACCATCACCACCGACGCCTTCGAGGCCCGCGCCCTCCAGCACGAGATCGACCACTGCAACGGCAAACTCTTCCTCGACCAAGTAGCCGGCGCCCACGCCGTGTACCCCCGAAAGGTCTACCAGTAACGAGTACTCTCATCCCGAGCCTCCAGCCCGGGTGGCGGAACGGCAGACGCAGCGAGCTTAAACCTCGCGGCCCTCACAGGCATACGGGTTCGAATCCCGTCCCGGGCACTCTGATCTGACCTGCATAGATAGGCGGTCAGTAATATAAGCCAGAGCTTCTCGAGCCTGGTGATGGTTGCACCAGCGGTTGCAGTTGCCCTCTGAATCACGCCCACAGAGCCTTTCCGATCTTCGCCGCCGCGTCCTCGGCGAGCTTGCTCGTCACATGCGTGTAGCGCTTGGTCACAGCCAAGGTGGAGTGCCCGAGGATCTCCTGCACGACGCGGATGTCTACGCCCTGCTCCAACAGCAGCGTTGCCGCCGTGTGTCGTGCGTCATGAGGACGACCGTCGCGAAGGCCGGCCGCCCGAAGCATGCTCTTGAACTCGGCCCAGTCGCGCCGCGGATTGATCGGTCGCCCGGTCGGGCCGGCAAAGACTAAGTCCCAGTCTTCCCACAGCTCCCCCGCCGCGAGTCGTTCCGCCGACTGTGCGGCCTTCTGGGCCCGCAACTGGGGAATCAGTTCCTCCGGTAGTGCGCTCCATCTGGTCTTCCCACCCTTCGGCGGCCGGAACTCCCATTCGCCGCCCTGTCTCTCTGGGCAGTACCGAGCATGCTTTGCACATCCGGCGATGCAGTTCTTCGTGTGGCGACTCTTTGCGCACCCGCGTGGATCGGCGCAGCCATGCGAGAACCGCTTCCGCTTCAGTTGCCACACCTGAATGCGCCGCTTCTCCAGGTCGAGGTACTTCCAGCGCATACCGAGCGCCTCAGACTGCCGATACCCAAGTGCGAACGCCACTGACCACCGCGCGCCGTTCCGCATTCCGACAGACTGCTGAAGGATCGCCCGTGCTTCCTCCTGCGCGAACGCTTCGATTTCGGCGTCACGGTGCTTCGGCGCATCAATCAGCGTGGCGACGTTGACGCTGATGATCTTCCGACGAACCGCCATTTTGAGGCATCGGCTGATCTGCTGATGAACCATGAGAACAGACTTGCTCGCCAACCCGGCATCGGCGATCTCGATGTAGAGAGCGTCCAGGTGCTCCGGCTTCAGTCGGTCGAGGCGATGCCGGCCGATTCGTGGAATCACCCAGTTCTCGAGCCGAGGACGGTAGACGGACTCGATCGTGGATTCGCTCGCGGTTCGGGGAGCGATGTCTGACAGCCAGGTTCGAATCCACTGAGCGACGGTCGGCACCTTCCCGGCGACGGCCACAACGCCTTCGGCACGCTGCCGTTCGAGCTCCTTGACCTTGTTGGTTACCTCCGTCCTCGTCTTCCCGCGCCGGTGCCGTCGATCCGGCTTGCCGTTCGCCTTGATGCCGACCGTCACCCAGCCATGCCAGACGCCGTCAGCGTCCTCGTAGATCGATGACCTACCGTTGGCGTTACGCGCCATTTGGATCTCCTCCCCTCTAAGCCGCGGTTGATTCGAGCTTCTTGGCGTACTCGCGCAACGCATCCACCGGCACGCGACGCGAGCGACCGATCAGCACCGAACTGACCTCGCCCTTAGCGATCAGATCGAACATCCGAGTCCTGCCGATGCGAAGCGCGGCAGCGGCCTCCTCGACCGTCAGGAAGATCTGAATGTCGGTCATGTCTGAACCTCCTTTCGTTGACGCTTACGTGTCACTAGATGTTGCTCTCGGCAAGTAGCTCCTTGACGAGACGCCGATGCTCGCGCGCTTTGGCCGCAGCAGTGTTGGCGAGGAGTGCGTCGCCGATGGTCTTCCAGCCGGTTCCGGCGTAGGTGAAGTTGCCGACGATGAGGGTGGTCTCTACGTCGTCGGTGTGGTCCTTCGTGCGGTGGTGGTCGCGTCGCCAGTTCGCGCGTGCCTCACGGAGCGCTTTGAGGGTGGTGGAGTACTGGCGGGACTTGGTGGAGAAGTGGCCGCCGAAGCCGAGCATGTGCGCCCATCGCTGGAGTCGCCGGTAGGAGAGGCGTCCGGAATTCTTGACGGCTTCGGCTTCGTCGAGGTCGGAGCCGGGGCGTCCGAGTCGCCAGCAGGCGTCGACCAATCGGCCGGCATGGCTGTGGTGATTGGCGTAGCGGTGGACGGTGGCATTGGTGAGCCGCGCGGAGGAGTGCCCGGTGGCTTCGGCGCCCTTGGTGGCGTACTTGGCGAGGTACCCAGCCACCGCAGTGTCGGTGATCGCGCCGTCGACCGCGAGCCGGACTGGGCGCAGGTCGAGTTGGGTGCCCCACTCGATGAGCCAGCCTTCGGGCCGATCGGGGTGCGGGAGGGACCGAAACCGGGTGGATGCAGCGGCGCGGCGTACCGCGTCAGCGAGCATGCTGAAGGTCGCGGCACAGGCAGGCGGCTCGATCACGCCGGGATCGAGTGGGTTGACGCCGTCGAGGCGCATGAGCGCGTGGAAGTGGGCTACTCCCCTGGCCTGCATCTCGGCGACCTTGCCGTAGGAGAGCTTGACCGTCGCCCCGTGCTTCTTGGCTTCGGCGCGGAGGATCTCTTTGGCGCGGTCCATGGTGCGTCGCCACAACTCGCCCGAGAGGGCGTTCCAGACGACCTGGTGGTCGTGGTCGTAGCAGTCCAGGCACAGCGGGGTGCCGAGGATCTTCTCGCCGTCGCGGTGGGTCTGGTGGCAGCGCAGGTCGACGCCGTGGGGGCAGAGGTCAGGTTCGCGGCGGGGGCGACAGGCCCGGTTCCTGATGGTCCAGGTCTGGCCGTCACGGGTGCGGACCGAGCGGGTGCCGTGCACGGGCCCGAAGGTGGGGGCGGTGAAGGTGACGAATGCGGACGGATGCTGCGCGACGGTGGCGGGGATGCCCTTGCCGCCCTGGAGACCGGCCAGGACGAGTTGGTAGGTGTCGCCGCGGTAGGTCTCTGCACACGAAGGGCAGACGGCGGCGCGGCGGTTGCCGCAGGCCTTGTAGATGACGCGGTCGGGCATGTCGTCGGTGTGCCGGGTGGAGATGATCCGTCCGGTGCGTTCGGACACCACGTGTGCTTCGCCGCGCAACTGGATAGGGCGGACGCAGCCGCCCGCCGATCCGGTGTGCTCGATCCAGGCGGTGTAGTCCGCGGTTTGGGCTGCGCGTTGGACGGCGTGCTCGACGGCTGAGGCGGGGTTGTAGCGCCTACCAGCGTCGGGGCGGGGCAGGAGCGGTTTGAGTGCAATGAGCGGTTCCTGGAGGCCGCCGAGAACGTCGTGCGGGTGGTTGTGGGTGGTGGTCATCGTCGGTCCTCCTTTCGGAACGTTTTGGTGTCGCTTTGGGGGGCCACCGGTTGATTAAGGCCGCCCCTGTTGAGTCCGGGCCCGGGTGAGGTGTGGTCCAGGTCCCGGCGTTCAGTCCAGTAGCGCCGGGGCCGTCCGGGTTGACGCGTACGTGTCAGGCCAGCGGCGGGGGTGCGATCTCGAAGTCCGGGGTGCCGAACAGGTGGTAGCCGCAGCCGATGCAGTAGCGGCCGACAACCTGGTAGGGCTCGGGGTCGGTGGAGGGGTTGATCATGACGACCAGCGCGTAGTCGTCGCCGGGCTCGAGGACGGTGGGGCACCAGTCGTGGCCGCCGAGGTGGTCATTGGCGACCCAGTCGCACAGGAACTCGACGTCGGCGATCGCCCGGTGGGCGGTGATGTTGGCGTAGGCGTTGATGTCAACGGTGGTCACTGCTGTGTCCCTTCGGTGGTCTGGATGTGTTCGGTGTTCGGTGTTCGCCCTCGCCTCCGGGACCTGGTGGGTTCCGGAGACGGGAGCCAGCAACGAACGGATTCGGTGACTGGGATTACTCGTCGGCCACGAAGGCGGCTTCGCAGACGCCGCAGGTGATGTCTCCCTCTTCGAGGACCTGCTTGGCGACGCGGATACGCCGGGGGCACTGGCATGCGCACGCGATGGCGTTGTTGTTGTTCTTCGTGGAAGTGCCGGCCACCATCTCGGGGTGGCGGTAGGCGATGAGCGCCTTCTTCAAGTCGATCAGGACGCTCTTGTAGGTGGCGGCTGTCTCGGTGCGGAGCGTGCAGGGCGACCACCCGATGCGGGGATCCTTGGTGCTGTCGAGGCCGAGCTCGGAGGCGAGTGCAGCGAACTTCTGGTTGTGCCACCGGCCCTGACGACTGGTGTCCTTGATCCCGCGGACGTCGGCCAGAGCGTGCGCGGCTTCGTGGAGCAGGGTCGTGAAGACCTCTTCGACGGGCCGTTTGAGTCCTTCACCAGAGATGAGGACTTCGGCCAGGGCTTGTTCGCCGTGCTGCCAGCGACCGGCTGCGAAGTGCCCGTACTTGGCCTGCTTGGTGGCAGTGCCGGAACCGACGATGATCACGACGGCAGGCACTTCGGTGTGGTTGATGCGGATCGCCGCCCAGGCTCCTTCGAGCGCGGAGACCAGTTCAGCGGTGGTGTACTCGTCTTGACGCTTACGTGTCAGCCGCGCCTTCGGTGACAGACCCGTTCCACTTCGAGCCTTGGGAGCCGTGGTCTTCTTGGCTCGCTTGATCGTGACCGAGACGGCCGGGTGACTGCCGCCGGTGCTGAGTTCCTTCAGCTTGTTGCGGACCGCGATGAGCGAGGCGTAGCCAGTAGCTCTGCCGCCCTCGGTGGCCCGGACGTGATCCATCTGCTTCTGTACGGCGTTGAGCGCCGCTGTGGGACTGCCCGCGTAGGTGGCGGTGGTCTTGGTGACCATCCATCCGTCGATACCTGTGAGGGCCGTTGTGTTGTGGATGGTGAGGCCGGTGAGCTTGGTCGTGGTGGCCGGCCTTTCTGGCTGGAGAGTTGGCACTGTGACCGGAGTGGCCGAGTGTGTGGTTGCGATGTGCATCAGTTGTCTCCGATCCACGTCGTGCGGAAGTTCTGGATGCGGGTCTTGATGTCGAAGACCTCACCGAACAGGTCGAGGGCCTTGCCGTACTCGGGGTCATCGATCACGACGTTTTCGTCGGTGGTGCCGAGTCGTTGTTCGGCTTCGACGCGGATGTCTTCGCAGTGGTCGAGGACATCGCTGAACACGGCGTACATGGCTTGATCGAGTCGCCGGTAGCGAGCTGCCAGCTTCGCCGGGGTCGGCTTGCGGACGGTGCTCATGACTGATCCACCGCCTCGTTCTGTCCGCTCGTCTCGGTGCCCTGCGGGGTGACGACCGGGCGGATCTCGGTGATGTGCCGTTGGCAGAGGAACGGTAGGTTTTCGTAGCCGAGGAAGACGAACCACCAGTGCGTGTCGCACTGGCCGAGGATTCGTCCCTGGTACCAGGCCCACGCGGGGTCGCGGTAGGTCACGGGGATATCGCCGCCGCGGTCCATGTCCCCGTATGGGGTCCAGACCTTGGTGCCTTCGGGCAGTCGCCCATCGTTGGGGATGAGTGCGCCGATGTCTTCGAGCCCTTGTTTCCAGGACTCGAACCGTGCCGATCGGTCGGTGTTCATGGCTGGTCCTCCGTCCAGTCGTTGGGGATGTAGACCTGGTCCTGGTTCCAGGTGTCGGTCTTGGTGGCGTGGTCGACGAGGTGTTCTTCGAGGAGTGCGCGTGCCTCGTAGAGCGCGTCGATGAGTTTGCTCAGCGCGGTCACGGAGCCGGTGATGAGCTCGAGCTCGATCGGGGTGTTGCCGAGGTCGATCGCGACCAGCGGGGTTTCGCCGTTGCAGGCGAGGTTGATGCCGGCCACCGAGTTGTCGGTGAACTCATAGCCGATGAACATCCGGTCGTCGCGTTCGCCGCCGTTGGCGTCGTAGTACGTGGTCATGACGCCTCCTTGGTGACGTAAGCGCGTTGCCAGTTGCCGTTGTGGGCTTGGCCGTTGCGCAGGGCGGACCAGCACACGCCGCAGCGATGGGGTTGGTCGGGTGAGTAAGCGAAGGCTCCGCAGTCGTGGAGCCAGCCGGTGTTGCCGTCCTTGTCGCGGACGCGAGTGAAGGCGTCGGCGGGGACGGGTTTGATGGTGATCATGCGGCCCTCCGGAGGTGAGCGGCGCGGCGGACGATCTGGTTGATTTGCTCGTCTTCGAGCAGCGCGGTCTTGATGCGGCGCGGGAATCCGCCTTCGGCGCGGAGCAATCCGACGCCCAGTGCTTCGGGTTCGATGTCCACGGCGGTGTGGCCCTGCTTGGCCCAGCCGGTGCCGAGGATGATGTCCGAACTGGAATCGGTGGCGCAGCGGAACGCGAGCCGGTAGCCGAACAGGTCGCGTAGCGAGGTCGGGACGATGTCAGCGCTGGGGCGCTGGGTGGATGCGACGGTGATGATGCCCGCGGCGCGGCCGCGAGCGACGACGTCACGCACGAGGACGCGGAACTCTTCCTGCTCTTCCTTGGTGCCTACGGTGACGGTGAAGTACGCCAACTCGTCGACGCACAGGAGCTTGGCGCGGAAGCCGTCGCCAGCGACGATCTTCTTGCGGCCCGTGCGGGCCAGGTGCAGGTAGCGCTCGTCCAAGTCGCCCTGGAGACCGCGCAGGACGCGGAGGGCCTTGGGCATGTCGTTGCCGACGAACTCCTTCGCGACCGGCGCGTACGGCAGCAGTTCAACGATCTTGCCGTCGATCAGGATGAGATCCACGTCGATGCATAGTGCGGCGTGGGCGACGATGTTGCCTTGGGCTACGGATTTGCCCGCGCCGGGTTCACCGCCGATGAGGATGTTGCGGTACGGCATGCCGACGCGAACGGGCTTGCCGCGTGTGTCGAGACCTAGGTAGGTCGGGTTGTAGATGGACAGGGCACCCTTGGGTGCGGGGGCGGCCCCCGGCGTGAGCCGGGGGAACACCGATTTCGGGTTGAAGCTAGACATAGTCGGACACGTCTTCTCCGTTGGCGCCCAAGATCACCGTCTGGCTGTCGTTGGTGGCAGCGGTGGTCTTGGTCTTGGAAGTTCGAGTGCGGGTCTCACCGGTCGTGTCGGCACTGCCGGACTTGGCCGGCGGCCGCGCGGTGGACTCGTTGGGGGCGCTGTCGGTGGTGTCGGGCGTGAGGAAGGCCATGACAGCGTCGTCGGCGACTGCCGCTTCGGGCATGTCGCTGGTGTCGTTGAGCAGTGGTGAGGTGATGTGAGTCTTCGACAGCGGGTCGCGGCGGTTGATCTCGATGCGCACGACAGCGGCGTTGCGCTTGGACCGGGCGATGACTGCTGAGCGTGCCCAGCAGGCCGACGCGATGGTTTCGGCCTTGTTGTCGAGGTCTTCCATCGACAGGCCGGGACGCATCCACAGCCAGACGATCTGGCCGGTCTTGGTGGACAGGCATCCGAAGATGAACGGCAGATTCCCTGAGTAGTTCAGGGTCCGCATCTCAACCAGGCAGGCGCGCAGCCGATGCCTTGTGATCACGCACCAGATCCGGTTCAGGACGAACCGGCGTGCCGGGTTGTCGGTGACGATCCAGCCACAGAGGACGATGATCAGCAGGGCGTTGAGCCACAGCGGGTTCGACTGGAAGTAGCCGGTGATCGCCTCGCCGTGGGCGATGGTGACGTAGGCGAGGCTGGCCAGGACGAGCAATTCCCAGCGCCAGCGCCAGACCGCGAGCAGAACCTTGACCGGTGTCGACTGAGACGGCCGGATGATGGTTTCGATGGTTCCGGTGGCGGTGCTTCCGCGTCCTGCTCGACGTGTCGAGCGCGCGCGGGTAGATTTGGACATGACAAGACCTCCCGATCAGGGGGTTGAGTCAGGAAAGACACGAAGCCGGGAACGGTTTCCTAGGCCATGAGCCCGACTTCGCGTCTCGATTCCAGGGAGCGGCCCTTTCGAGGGCCGTTCTTGGTTTCCAGCGGTTGTGCTAGCGGTTGTTGATGGTGTCGATCAGCGTTGACACGTAAGCGTCAACCGCGGTGGCTTCCATCGGGGAAGCCGACTTCCACACCAGCAACGCGTAATCGCGTGCGGTGTATAGATCACGACGCCGATTCTCGGCCTCGCGGTACATCTCCAGCAGTTGCCAGAACGCGTCAGACGCGTAAACGGCATGCACCTCGCGATGGTCGGTCACGACCGGTTCGGCGACCTGCAGGCCGCGCACGAGGGCGGTTTCGAGGTAGGTCAGCACCATCTCGATCTCGATGATTTCGTTGCACTTGGCCACGTACTCGGCCCGTGCCTGATTCGCTGTGACGGTTCGGTCTTCCATCGGTTGCGACATGACTACCCCCTAGCTGAGCAGTGCACGAATCACGGGAACGAGTGGAGAACTACTTCGCAGAACCCGACGCGGCGTTGAGGCTCTTGGCCTTGAACGCGACACCGTTCCGCCCGTTGGTGGCCCACGGCATGGCCTCCAGCTCGACCGGCACGACAACGGAGCCAACGTTGACCTTCGGCATGGCATTGCCCGCCAGAGTCACGTTGATCACCTCGCCGCCCGTCTCGTCGAGCGCCATCACCTGAACCGACCAGAGCAGCTCGTTGGTGTTCCGGTCAGCCTTCTGCCGGCCGTTCTGGTCCTTCTTCTCCTCCACACCCTTGGTGACCGTGAACGTCTTGCCCGTGGTGTCGATGTTCAGCTTCATCAGGAATCGCCCCTTCTAGGCGTCCGACCCGCTCCCGTTGAGCGAGTGTTCTAGTTCAGATACTAGAACACCTACCAGCTATCGACAAGCACTGACTGCAACTAATTGATGACCGACTGTTGACGCTTAAGTGTCAACGGGAGACGCGCGTGGGAGAGTCCCCGAGTCGACCTCGGTAGGTCACACGTCCGAAGGTGATGCTTTCGCCGTACTCCAGGACCTCGCCGGTGTCGTCGTAGATCCAGTTCCGCCCGAGCATTATGAGGGCACCCTCGTCCAGGCCCAGTCTCTCTGCTTGCTCAGCGGTAGCGGCTGCTGGCTCGAACTGGTCCTGCCAAGCGTCGACCTCGCGCTTCAGGATGTTCGCGATATAGGCGAACGTGCCTTCCTTGATGCGCTCCCTGCTCAGCAACAGCGGCGCTTTCTCCGCCAGGTGCCCGCGGTAGTACGAGGTCGATGCGGAGGTCGGCTTGTCGTCTGACCGATAGGTCGTCCGAACGCGGCGAATCACAGGGGCGCCGAGCTTCAGACCTAATGCGTCGGCAACCTGTTCCGACGCTTCGGCAATGCCAGCTTCAGTGATCTTCGCGTAGCTACCGGTGGGATAGATCTTGCCGGTACGTCGAGAGTTGTCGACGCGATCGTTGGCGGCTCGACCGCGCTCTTCCTCGGTCGTGACGATGCTTCCGACGCCGCGCTCAGGTTTGATGTACCCCTCGGCGCGCAGGGTCGATAGCGCGCGCTGGGCAGTAGCGATCGCCACGCCGTAGTCCCGC
Organism: Kribbella sp. NPDC050459; assembly: GCF_040655315.1. Classification (NCBI taxonomy): domain Bacteria; kingdom Bacillati; phylum Actinomycetota; class Actinomycetes; order Propionibacteriales; family Kribbellaceae; genus Kribbella; species Kribbella sp. NPDC050459. The sequence continues at coordinate 588,620 of NZ_JBFAJQ010000002.1, forward strand.
ATCAGTGACCGCACGGACGGCACCAAGTCGCCGGCCTGCAACTCACCACTGGAGATCCGAGTGCGAATCTCGGTGGCGATCTGCTGATACGGCGGAGCGGGACGCTCCAGCTTCGGGGGCATCGCTAGGCCTCGAACTCTCTAGTCGGTGTTCTAGAACACCGCCAGCATAGATGGAACACCTAGCAGCGGTCTAGTAATCGTCCCGCGCGTTGATCGGGTCAATACCGCCGTACCCTGTCGCGGCGACAGAACGGGCGATCTCGGCGTCGTGCGGATCCGGCTCGACGCCCTGCGCCTTGGCAGCGATCAGGCGCTTGTGCACCCTCTGGATCTCTAGCGCGTCGCGCAGACGCGCTTCCGAAATCTCTTCCCAGGTGGCCATCGTCATTCCCACTTCAGACCCGTGATGCGTTCGTACATGGCAACGTAGCGAGCCCGTGTCTCCTCAACGACCGCGGGAGGGATCTCAGGCCCCGGAGGCGTCTTGTCCCACGTTCCGAGGTCCCGAGCCCAGTCCCGCACGAACTGCTTGTCGTACGAGATCTGCCGCTGTCCCGGCTTCCAGTCCTCGTCGCGCCAGTACCTCGAGGAATCCGAGGTCAGAACCTCATCCGCGAGCACGAGAGTTCCGTCCTTCGCGAGGCCAAACTCAAACTTCGTGTCCGCGAGGTGGACCCCGCGACCTTCCGTGATCGCCGTAGCGCGCTTGAAGAGCTCTAGCGTCTTCTCCTTCAGAGTTTCCGCGAGCTCCGGCCCTACCGCCTCCGAGACCTCATTGAAGGTCATCGGCTCGTCGTGCCCATCCTCAGGAGCCGTCTTGGTCGTCGGCGTGAACACCGGCTCCGGAAGCCTGTCACCTTCGAGAAGTCCAGGGGCGATCTCAACACCAGAGATCTTCCCAGTCTCCCGATAGGCGTCCCAGCCGAGGCCGGCCAAGTAGCCGCGGGCGATGCACTCGACCTGGACGATGTCCACTTGCTGGCACCGAACCGCACGACCCTCGAACTCAGCCGGCACATCGGTCGCCGAGATGACATGGTTCGGCATCACGTCCGCCAACTGCTCGAACCACCACAGCGACAGACTCGTCAGCAACTTCCCCTTGTCAGGGATCGGCGTCGGCAGCACCACGTCATAGACCGACACCCGATCAGTCGCAACCAGGATCACCTCCCCCGGGCGATCGCTGTACACATCCCGAACCTTGCCCCGATGCAGCAGCTCCACTTGCACTGTTCTAGCACACCTCAGCTCGGAAGCCGATGGCGACCCCAAAGCGAGTCCTCGTCCTTCGCGGTTGCCGGCCGATCGGATCGAGGCTCGATTCAACGCGCCCGGGGACCGTCGTCGTACGGGTGGTCTCAGCAGATTGACGTGAGGTAACGGGGGATTGCGACACTAGTCGCTCGACTGCAGCGGCAATCCCAAGCTTGCTTCGTGATCCTCCAGACTTTGGTTGCCAAAAGCGAGAAGAAAATCGAGGCGTTGGCCTAGAAGCTCAATCAATTCGCCGGGAAGCTCCGTCTCACGCTCAAGCAACGAGGAGATAAAGCTTATCCACTGATCTGGCTGACGAGTCTGATCCGTCGCCGCGTGAAGGCTCGCCAACAAGACCGGGAATCCTTGGGCACTCGGCCAAGTCAGGATCAGTGATCGCAGCCGATCCCAGTCGTCAGCAGAAGATGGAGATCGTAGACAGAACAGTCCTACACCAGCAACTTGCGCGTCAGGAGAGTTCGAGCGCAATAGTTGGCGATGGAGATCAGCAAAGCCTTTGAACTTCGGTTCTACGAGCGGCCCCTCCTCCGCTTCTGCAAGGCGCGTCCACACCATCCAGATCAGCATCAACCGTGCACCCCTAGTACGGGTGCTTGAACTGCCGGCTGTCGCTATCGGCAGGAGGCGCGATAATATCGCGCGGAATACCGGGTTACCTCCTTCAATACCCAGGTACCCCTCGCGAGTGAATGGTATCTCTGCAACCTTCGCCAGACCACGGGACAACAGCTTTTCGGAAATTTCGGTAGGTTCCGCAAGACGCCTGCATAACACCCAGGCGACCAGGTCCAGATCTCGACCCTTGGTCTGGACCGAGAGCAAATAAGTGAGAATCGAATCGAGCGCCTCGATCGGAATACGCCGGCGCCCATAGGCAAGCAGGCGGCGGATTAGCATTCGTTTCGGCCTAGTCATGACCGAGTTCTCGCGAATATGATCAACGATTGCCATGAATGCAGCGGGCTCCAACCGCAAGACATGGCGACCGCTGATCCCGTACGGCACATAGTCAACCAGGGCGGCGCCGACGGCCGACTCGAGATCGCGACGACCGGTAGGCAGAGCAAGAACCAGCTCAGGCTCAGCGTGCTCGCGGCGCATCGACTGCGGGAACGCAGTGTTTCGGTCCTTAACCCACGCCAGGACGCCTTGCAAACCACCGTACTTACCCAGTATCGCAGCAGCGCTCGCAATCACGTCAGGGTCGCCCGTACTGTGTCCCGCCCGGTAATAGTCCAGCGCAGGAGAGACATTCAGCGGAGAAAACTCCATCAAATCCTGCAGCGAATCACCGTCGAACTTCTGATAGTAGTCCCCGAACTGCTTAATCGACCGGGGGCTGACCTCCCCGAGGAGGAAGTGCAATAGCCAGAACAATCCAACAACGGTGGGCCCAACCGGCCCGACCGAGAGAACGAATCTATCTATATCGCCAGATTTGACGAGAGGCGGCAATTGGGCCGCTGCGGCTTCCAGTACACGCTGATCAGCATTGGTACCGGCAACACGACCACGACGCATCTGATTACTGAACGCATTAAACCCTGCGACCACTGAAGCGGCGTGCATCTGAACATCCAAAGGGCGTTCGGGCCACGAGGACGCCATCGTCTCCATCGCCGCATCACGATGCCGCTCGCCAATCGGAACGATCAGTCGGGTATGAGCAACACTTTCCATAACTCCAGCAAGGCGCGACTCCGTCACCCCTGCTCTTGAAAGCCAATCCAATCGGGTTCGCGTTACATTCCAAAGGTTTGACCGACATGCCAGTCCGAGCTGTTCGTCGTCGAGCTGATCTGCTACTTCGCGGACTGTATCTCCGATCATTTCTGGTGGGATACTACTCCCCACGATCCTGGACAGCATTTCAACACGATCTTTCGGAGACTCTGTAATCCTTCGGACGAGCATCCGAACGACTTCGTTGTCAGGACGTGTCTCTTTCACAACAGATAGAAAATTTACGAGGCGTTCTGGCGAGAGCGATGTGACTGCATCTTCGAAGATGGGCACGACGTGATCGCGTAGGTCTTCCAACGGGAGCCGCCGTAGCAGATCGGCTACCGCCTTTAAGCCACTGGCGGCCAGAGGCCTATGCAGAACCTCCAATCCTACTTCGAGCAGGCTACGCTGCAGCCGTCGATTCGGTCCGAACGCCCGATCCGCGGCAAGTTCCAAAGCCAGGTAGCTTCCTCGACGTACGAAGCGATCATGACCCTCCCTGTCGATGGATCGGCAAACCTCAATGACATTTGACGCCTCGCCTGGATAATTGCGGCCAACACGGCCAGCAAAGAACAGGGCACTGTTTCGCCAATGGGCCGCGGTCGCTATCGCCTCGAAACGTTGGTAACGTTGAGCAGTATCGAGTGATGTATCTGCAAGGTGACACGCAGCAAAGAACTCTTGAATAGACCTGAGTTCGAATCCAAAAACATCGGCCGGTGATTCAACGATGAGAACCAGGCGTTCGCCGGCATCTTGCGTGATTGCTCGAAGCTCACGGCGACGCGCGTCGGCGGGTGAGTACGGATCATGAGCCTTGAGAAACGTCTCGACCAGTTTGATATAGCCAGGACGCTCCAACGCCGCACTCATGGCCGTCGCCCGAGTTGCCTCTTCATGCAAGACGTACCCGAGGTACTTGTGCAACCCAATCAAGAGTTCTTTTTCAGACTGGATAATATTGCGACCCTTTGCCGTTTCACGCTTGTAGATGACTTCCAGATACTCGTTAAACAACGCCTCGCGCTGACGAGGAGGCGTTCCTCCGGCAGAAATAATCAGCACAAGAATCGTTACCTGGAGCGGAGTATTCATCAACAATTGAACCTGAGGGTCGGCCAGACACTCAGTTATATTCTCACGTAATCTCGAAGATTTGCCAGCATCCAAGTTTCGCGCGCGTATCCATTTCTCTACATAGTCGCGAACCTGATCAGGCTCGAGCGTGACGAGCCTGAAGTGAAGGTGTGTCGATGGGTCGAACTGCTCCAAATATCCAGTTGGACGAGTGGTTGCCAACACCTGCACGTCCGCCTTCAACACTGTCTCACATTTTAGGGAGAATTCTCCAAGCCGATCGAGCAAGCGCTTCCGAAGATTTGGATCTGTTACTTCATCCAGCCCGTCCAAAATTAGCAAGATTGGGTTTTCTCTTATAACTCTGTGCAACTCACTAACAGAAATCTCACGTGCAGAGACCGCGCGGACTTGTTCCGCGATAAACATATCAAGCGTGTCCGCGTCCGATGCTGGCAGATTCTGACTCCGCTCAGCCAACCACTGCCCAAAGTCTCGCAGGACAATTCGAAATGGAATGCGAGGAAGTACCGGGAAATATCTTTCATCAGTGGTTATGTCTTCGAGCCGCCCCAGAAGGTTAGCTCGATGCAACTGCGCGACATACTGACCGACTGTCGACTTGCCCTCGCCGGGACCGCCGACCACAACTGCGCGCGTTACCTTGTCAGAAACGAGCAGGCGAGCCATCGCTACCCTGTCACCACTACGGCCCTGCCCATAGGACTCTTCCACTACTGCTCGGAGTTGCCCTTTCAAACTAGCTCCAGCGGAGATTGGCTGTGCGTCCAGCTCGAAGAAGACCTCCTGCAAACGTACGGGCTCTTCTGATACGTCACCCGCCTGGTCTAGCTGAGCGTTTTCCTCACGGCCGTACAAGACCTGCAAGTAGGCTCGAATGGTGGTAGCAGTCTCATCAAGTTGCTTGTTGTGAGTCTCAAGCAATGCGGCAATAAGATCACCGGGAACGATGAACTCCAGATATGCCGTGCGGACTCCGGCATATTTCTCGAGTAACCGAGAGACATCATCTGCCCCCCAAATCGCACAGTTCTTGATCGAGTCTTCGTACTTAAGGAAGATCTTATCAACCTTGTCGTGCGTGCCGGATCCGGCCACGGCCGAAAGTGGAACATTCGTGATCAAGATGTAATTGTCGCACGGCATTTTGTATTTATTGACGATCTTGTCTAGCTCCGCGTCAAGTTCGCGAAGAATCGTCTTTCGGGCATTGGCTGTCCCGACCAAATCCAAATTGTGAAACTTAGCTTGGAAGATCCACTCTCCCGACCATTGCTCATTGGCCGACGGATAGGGAGCCGTCCCAGAGAAGGTGGCCTCTCGGCCGCCATCACGACCTGCGCCGAAGGTAGTCGTCCCACTGCCGATAGCCTCCTTCAGCAATGCCTGCACCATCCGCTCGAACTCGCCGTCTCCCAGGGAGTTCAGGCGGTACTGGGGCATGCTTCCTCCGAAGGTGTTGGCTGGCCAAATGGGCCAGCAGAGTTGCGGACTTGTCGGCCTAATTGTGGTGAAGGCTGCGACCGCATTCAAGTAGTAGAGCGTCAACCTGACAAATTTCTCTACGTCTTCAAGACGGGCCCCCTCCAGGGCCCGAAAGCGCGCCGCCACCACAGGGCGGGCCGCCTGCCCGCCGCTCCGCTTCGCTGCGCTCTGGACGCGTCCCTTGGCTTGGCGCGCACGTGCCAAAGGGTGCCTGGCCGAAGACAGCAGAACCCGCCGTCAACGCTCGGCACCCTGCGGATGCACCACGCGCCGGAATGCCGGCCATCGCTTCCGGCCAGCTTGCCCCGCCATCGCCTGCCTGCCATGGGCTCCCGCATCGCCCCGCTAGCAATCATAGAAGGGACGGTCCGGCACGGCACGCGTCAAGGGCGCCTACGGCGTCCCTCCGGGATCTCCGCCCCTTGACCCGCACCGCACCGAACCTAAGGTCGGCAGCTATCGGGGCGATGCGGGAGGACTGCCCGTGTGCTTGACGCGTAACCGTCAATTCGTGCTGAGGTCGGTTGCGAACGCCTCGTCCAGCAGAAGGCCCTTGCTTCTCGACAGGTAGTAGTCGCGTTTCCGCGGGAGTTCGACTGCTGCCATGACGGGGGAAGACCTTGCGTAATCCTTATACTGCCCAGGACTCAGCCGCCAACCACCTTCCTCGTTCTCGACCTTGACCAGAGGCGTTCCGCCGGCCACCAACTCGAACCGATCGATAGCACCGGTTTCAGAATCATCGGAAAGCGTGACTGTCCACGTCGTTTCCTCACCAGGATGACCGTCCTGGCGACGACGAGCGATCTCGACCCATTCGGACACGGTTCGTTGGATTTCGAAGAACCCGTCCAGAGCGCTATTCGGAAGGACGCACTGTTCTCCAGCAGCAACGGTCTGATTTCCACCAGTACCATCATCCCCGATCCACGCGTCGTTGATGTTTACTGTTACTGAATGACCACCAAGATTGTTAATCCGGAACCCGAACCGGACGAGAATTAATTCACCGCCATCCTTTGGAAGCCGGTATATCCTGTCTGTCGGCAGTGGGTTAGCTTGACCACCACTGATCGATGGCTCGAGCGGTGGCCACTCGGCCGAGTGGTTGATGAACACCGACAGCGGATGAGCGTTGGCGTCAATCCGGGTCTTGATCGCCTCAACGATGAGTCGCCTTGTGTGTCCCTCCTCCGTCCGCGCAACTTCAAGCGCGGATCGCGAGAGTTCGATTGCGGAGTTGGCCGTAGTCGCCGCATCTGCGGCAGCATGGGCACTTTTCCGGGTCTCCCACGATTGCCAGCCGACCAAGACTGCTGCGCCTACGGCAGCACCGGCAGCGATCCAATCCGGAACCGACATGTTGATCTCCTCCACCCAGGGCCTGGCCCTCTGAACTGAAGAAGACCCTACGGCCACGTCTAGCATGCGGGACAACGCGCGCCGACATGGCGCCAGACTTAACGTGCCACGTGCAACGAGGAGACGCGGTTGCACCAGCGGTTGCAGTTCACAGTTGTTCGCCAGCAGTCGGGGAGGTGCCACCCAAGTTGGCCGCGACGGCCACGAACGACCACGGACCGTCGTGAAGGGGATCAGGTCGAACTTAAACCTCGCGGCCCTCACAGGCATACGGGTTCGAATCCCGTCCCGGGCACAGAACTGACCCACGCGTCCTACGCAGGCGCTTACTTCGTCGCTCCGCTCCTCACCGCCTCCACTCCGGCCGCTCCCACCCACCCCCGGCTCAGCGCCGGATCTTCCCGCTGCCGACGGACACCGGCTTGCTGCGGGCTAGCACCCGCGGGGTTCCGGGCTGCGGCCCGGGTCTTGCGCGCTCCCGCGCGCGAACGACCGCAGCGTCGCGCGGCCCCGCGCCTGACGCGCACGGGACAGCGATCCTCGCGGCCCGTTCGCGCATGGCACGCACTCTCTGCGGCCCAGCCCGATTGCGGTTGATGGTCGCACTCCGGAGACCGCCACATCTCGGACGCCACGGAAACAACCTCGCCAGTCTCCGCGCTCTGATCCGCCAACAGGACCCGGCGAACGCACGGATCAGGCTCCCCTCTGTGTCAACAGGTGGCCGGTAGTGGGGTCGTAGGCTGTTGTTCGGCGGGTCCGGGAAGTGACTTGTCCGAAGAGCCGGCGTTGTGGGGATGTGAGCCGGTCACGCTGGAGTCAGAGTCGTGTCCCCGTTGTCCTCCCGGGCCCGTCTCGGCTGCGCGGACGGTGTCGTTGAGCATCGTCTGGTAGACGATGTCGGACAGTCGGCGTTTGACGCAGCGCATGGCTTCCATGGGTGCTTTGCCGTCGGCTTTCTTGCGTTCGTAGTAGTCCCGGCCTGGGGTGGGGTTGCGGAGCTGGACGCGGGCCATGGTGTGCAAGACACGGTTGATCTGGCGATTGCCGGCCCGCGACAGGCGGTGTCGGGTCTGGTCGCCCGACGAGGCGTCGATGGGGGCGGTGCCGTTCCAGGATGCGAAGTGTGCCTTGTTCGGGAATCGGGTGATGTCGCCGATCTCGACCAGTAGCCGGGCGGCGCCGGTGGGTCCGATGCCGTGTAGGTCGAGCAGCGTCGTGCCGGTGGCTTTGGCCAGCTCTTCGAGTTCCTTGTTCGCGGCCTTCTTCCGGGCATAGATCCGCTCCAGGTCAGCGACCAGTTCTGCGGCGACGCGGCGGCGAGTCTTGCCGACCGCGTCGCGCGGCCGGACGGTCGCGAGCAGTGCCTTGGCCTGGGCCGCGGACAGGTCCCGTTTCGCGCCGCCGGGGATGAGCTCGAGCAGCAACTGGTGCAGCTGGGACACCTTGCGGGTGTGCTCCTCACCCAGTGAGCGGCGCCGGTCGACCAGGATCCGCAGCACCGCGAGTTGCTCGTCGTTGACCACTGGCCGCAGCCCGGTCATCCGTGTGCCGACCAGCGCGACCGAATGCGCGTCGGTGGCGTCGGTCTTGCGGCCCTGCCCAGTGGCGAAGACCCGGGCTCGTGCCGACAGCTTGGGCGGGACGTCGACGACCTGTTCGCCACCGGCCAGCAGCCGGACCGCGATGTGCTTGCCGATCCCCGCGCAGCCCTCGATCGCCCAGACCCGGTCGGGCCACCGCCTGGCGAAGCCCAGCATCGCGGCATAGCCGTCGCGATCAGTACTGAACCGGCCGCTACCGACGACGGTCTCGTCGGCGGTCATCACCTCAATCGTCGCTGAGCGCTTGTGTGGGTCCATCCCTAGGACGACCCGACCCGGTGCTGCTCGTGTGCTCACGGTCACTTCTCCGATGCTCGAACCACTGTTGGATGTCGAGCCTGGAGGGCAACGCTGCTTCGAGCCGAGCAAACCCCTCTTGAGCCTCTCCTGGCCCTGGCGACGCCCGGCCCGCGCAGGCCAAATGAGAGCCACACCGCACGGTGGGCAGCCGATGTGAGAGCGACGGACCGAGCGCCTGGACCGAGCCTCGCCAGGATCGGTCCTAGAGGCAATACAACAAGCAGCCGATGTTCGGACGCCGTCGCCAATCACAGCTGCCCGCGCTGTTCAAAGCACGTGTGTCATGATCTGGCACATCATGCGCGACTGGGATCATCTCCTCGGGCAAACTCCCTGGTTCCTCCAACCCGGAGATACCGCGCTGGTTGGCGAGGAGTAGCCATGGACCCGAGCGGCGGTCGACGGGTTACCCCGGCTCTCAGCTCTGCTGGGGTCGGCGACTCTCACGCCAGTGTCTGTATCGGGAGCGGACTACGAGCTGCTGGCCTGGGGACCTCCGGGCGACCGACGGGGATGGCTCGGTTACCCGCCGCTGCGCCCAGATACCGGCCAGGTCCACAGCACTCACAGGAGTTTCTGGGTCGTCTGCGGCGGAATCATCGAGCGCTTCGGAGAGCCTGAAACCTAGTGGATGAACCAGAATCAGGTCCTCACCGTGGCCGCGGCGCGAACACCTGTCGCTGACGTGCTTGCCGACTACTCATGGCTCTGGGAGAACGATGGACTGACGATCCCTATCGAGCCCGAGGAGTACTACGCCGTGGCGGTTGAAGCCAATGGAAACCTCACGCTTGCTCACCGTCATGGCGGCCAATTGCTGCTGTTCGCGCCGGACCACGCATTCACCGGGGTTACGCCCCTGCCGGGCTGCCCGCCGTACTCACTGCTCACCTTCGATGACGAGCCGGACCTCGCGGCGTGGATCGAAGCGTGCGCCGGCAGCTGGTGAAGCGACTGAAGCAAGTTGTCCGGATCTGCCGTGATCAGGGCGGAGTGGTGATCGCCCGACGCGACCTACGAACTCAGCGGGATGGCCCATTGCTGGCCGCATCGATCGCCTGACGGACGCTCGCAAACCGGTCGACCGTGAAACCTGAAACGGCACGGATCTCGGTCTGATCCCAGACGTTGTTCATGTAATGCTCAATGGTGAAAAGGGCGGCTCGAACGATCTCAGCCTCCTCAAGGGCCAGGCACAAACCCCCACGCTCAGCACGCTCCATGGCCTCGACAGTAGTGGTTCTACGGACCCCTGTCACCGACGCTCGCTCATGCCGCTGATGGTGAAGCGCGGAACTGCCGAATTCAGGATATTCATTGGGCACTTCACGGCACGAGACGGCTACCCTCGCTCCGTGGCTGCGAGTGATCTCTTTGAATTCGACCTGGTCTCTGCGGGCGGTGCCTTGCGCATCACGGATGTGGCTTGGACGAAGATCCAGTTCCATCTCAGCGAATTCCAGCCCGCGAAGAGTGTCCGTCTCATTGGCGATCCGCCGTCGGCGATACGGGTCCTCGCGTTCGGGGGCACGGAAGTGGCTCCGGGCCTCCTAGCCAAGATCGAGGAGTTGGCCGGCACGTCGCTCCAGTTAATTCCCCGAGGTGGTCTTAACCCGAGACCGACCTGATCAACGTCCGCTTCTGCCGCAATCCGCGCATGCCAAGGCGTGGTGACCGCGGCGATTGTGGCCTAGTGCTCGGACCGTTGATGTCGCGCAGCCGACTGCGGCTGTCGATGCGCCCAGATGACCGCAGCGGTCCACATCAGCAGGGCCATCACGAGGCCCGCCGCAGCACCGCCCCCGGGTGCGCTGAACAGGCTTCCTACGACGGCACCTGCCACGCCCACCGTGAGCACCCCGACGAGCAGCAGCCCGAAGGCGTCGCCGCCCCACCCCAGGTCACGAAGCCGCTTAGCGAATGAGCGGTGGCGCTCCATCAGCATCAAGACTTGCCCACTGACCATGAGCGCGACCACCAAGCCGAGTATGAACGGAACGGTCCCCATCAACATATTGTGCGGGATCGCCGCCGAGTCCAGGGCCGCCGGCCGCAACCTAGAACTCACTGATTTGCCGCATTCCGCGCGGTCATGCCGAGGACCGGACCAACCAGCACACGGAGTCGCGCCGTCCGATCGCTATCTCTTCGTGTCTTCGGCTGCCGTACTGTGGCGCTGTGCGCAGCCGAAGTCGTGCAACCTTAGGTGCAGCCATTGCGCTCGCCTTCGCCGCCACCGTGGGCTGTGGGCTCGAGCCTCATGTCGAGATCACGAGTGGGACTGCCGAGAGTCGAGAGTTCGGCGACCACATCGAGTACTACGACCTCGATCTGTCAGCGGATGTCAAAGTCCTCGAGTGGGTGCAACTGCGCGACTGGGACGTCAACCAGATCTACCTGCGTTTCTCCACAGATCGCGCCGGATTGGCGAAGCTTCTCGGGGACTACCGCCTCACCTGGAGCGCCCTGACGCCGCCCTCACCTTCGTCGTCATCGCCGGCTCCGCCAAGGGAATCCGGCTGGGACCAGGAGTTGCCCGCCAGGTTCATGCAGTGGCAGCCGAGCACGTGGACAACGTCGCGAACGATCGATCAAGTCAGCGACACGAACTCGAATGGGCTGCCGCCATACGTGGACCTCTTAGTCGACCGTCCCGCCGCTGAACGACCTGACGTCTTCATCCACATCGTTCAGCAGTAACGTCCGGCAGCCGCGATCAAGGCGGAGTGGTGATCACCCGTCACGGCCTACGAGCTCAGCGGGATGGCCCATCGCTGGCCGCGTCGATCGCCCGACGGACACTCGCAAACCGGTCGACCGTGAAACCAGATACTGCACGGACCTCGGTCTGATCCCAAACGTTGTTCAGGTAATGCTCAATGGTGAAGAGGGCGGCTCGAACGATCTCAGCCTCCTCAAGGGTCAGGCACAAACCCCCACGCTCAGCACGCTCCATGGCCTCGACAGTAGTGGTTCAGCGGACCCTGTCACCGAACGTCCGCTCATGGCAGCCGCGTTCCGCGCGGTCATGTCGAGTTCAGTGCGTTCCGTGTGGGGCCCGGCAACTTGGCGCACGCCAGACTGCGGGACGAGACTGTTCCCGTGAAGGAACGGCGGCTCATCGGCTACTGGCGTAACGAGAAGCATCCCGAGTACCCGGACCCGACGGATCTTGTCGATGAGTCATGGGCTGCAGACGAGCGGCACCTGGTCTGGTCCTACCTCTGCAGCGGCACAATGGTCGTCTCCTACATGGGACTCTCGCCTTGCCGCGTCTGTGGCAAGCACAACGGCGCGCTGGAGTTCTCCGACGGCACCTATCAGTGGCCCGAAGGCTTAGCCCATTACGTCTACGACCACGCCGTTCGTCTACCAGCGGATCTCGTCGAGCATGCGCGAAAGCAGCTCGACGGCTTGGAGGCTGGAACCGCCACCCTCGACTGGTGGCTCGCGGCCACACGACATTGACACCGAACCGCACTCAGCCGCGATCCTCGCATTCGGCTGTCGCAGATCCCCTGGTTGACCATCCGTGATACGTCCGGCTTGACGATCTTGGACTGTTTCTGCTGTCAGGCTATTGGTTTTCAGTCCCAGAAGTTGAACAGCAGCTCGCCGCCGGTAGTCGGTTTCCAGTAGTCGATCTGGTTGTGTTCGTGGGGAGCGAGAGCACTCAGATCGACCTGCGACAGAGGGGTTTGTAGCTCGCCGACGGTGAGGACCTGGGCGTCGGTCAGGTTCGTGATGGCGGTGGCGAGATCGTGGTGGTTGACGAACGTGATCGTGGAGTCGCCACCAGCTCGTGCATCGCGGCGTGGCACTTCGGTCAACGCTGCCATTCGCTGTGATCCCGGCGCCCGCCCCGTTGCCCAGCGTCTGGCCCGTCAGAGGTGGAGTCGCTCTGCCAGATCGGCGATATCGATGGTGACGAGGAGTCGTCGGGTCAGTTCGCGGAAGCCTGTGCGTGCGTTGACGGCTCGCATTCCGGTGTTGGCGGCAGCGGTGGTGCTGGACAGGCGACGTACGTTCGGCAGTTCGTCCGCGAGCCGGAGGGTCATGGCGGCCTTTACCCAAGTCGCTAGTCCATGTCGTCGGTGCTCGCCCACAACAACCGTGTCCTCCTGGCCCACGTCGACGGTTGAGCGGCCGACCTCCACCGCGGTGAATGCCGCCACCGTGGACGTGCCGGCGACGAGGGCGGCGGTGACCCACAGCTGGACACCGCGGTCGGCGCGTTCGCGCTCACTCCGGCGTACGAGATCGCGGTCCCACACGACGACCGCGCCCGGCGGCAGGTGGTTGTTCGGCGCATCGGCGATCGCGCGCTTTGCCACGGCATATGAGTCGACCAGGAGGTCCGGAGCGCGGCCGGCCCAGTGCACCAAGTGGTAACCGTCGTGGTCAGTAGCGACGCTCCGCTCGAGGGCAGCACGGTCGAGGGTCGCGAAGTCCAGCACATTGATGACGAGTTCGTCACCGACCATGGCGCCGAGATCGAGGGCAAACTTCGCGCCGGGTGTATCCGCGAGGACTGTCGTGGCGAGAAGCTCCATACCCGCAGCCCGCTGGTCACGGACTACTTCAGTGAGAAGCGACCGGCCGACGCCGCGGCCACGCCTCTCGGGCAGAACGTAGATCCGCGTGAATGCCGTCTTCGGCTCACCGGCGGGACGGACCTCGGCGGCACCGATCACCGTCCCGTCCAGATAACCAGCCCACCGAGTCGTCTTCGGGTCGGTGAGCTGCTCGCGGAGACGCTGTGAGGACTGAGGAGGTGCGGGAGCATACTCCCCGCGCTCGATCGCACCCACCGTACGCATCACGTCGCTCCATTCCGCAAGCCGTGACTCGTCGACCTCAGGCCGCAGAACGTCAACACCGATACCGGGAATTCGCACGGCCCCCAGGCTAAACGCCCTCCAGACCACGGTCCGAACCAAACGTGCGGCGGACTGCGAAAGTCGGTGGGCCACCAGACCGTCTACTACCGTGCGAGGACTTTGGGATCGACCCACCCCACAACCCCTTGTAGATAAAGGAACAGGCGCCGTGCCGCCTAGGCGACCCGCGCTCATCGCATGGAAGTGGTCAGCGATCGGTGATTGCTGGGCCCAACTCTCCTACGTTGCATGGTTGCGCCGTGAATACCTCCGAGGCAGAGTCCTGGACCATACGCCACTTTTCTCAAAGCAACCCCAGGGGCGCCGGCGAGGGGAACGTCCCAGCACTGCTGCGCAGGGTCGCCGACACACTGGAAGGCCTCGGTCCGGTCAAGGTCATGGACCTGGTGCTCCACAGCGATGAACTGACGGACGACGGCGAGGACTGGTACTCCATCACGGTGTACTTCGATCCCCGTACATATCAGCCTGACTGATGCGCAACCGCCGTGACCATGCGCGGCTCCTCGAACCACCCGGGACCGTCTCGTACACGAGGAGGGTGATCTCATCCGTGCCGGGCGAGGGAACCTGTCGGGCGTCTCGGAACGATGGGGGGACGGCGCGGCTCTCCTTGTGGGTGAGAGTTGGGGTGGTTGTCGTGCAGGAACGTCACATTGTGGTGCACAGGCACATGTCGGCGGCTGCCGGTTCGGTTTGGCCTGTGCTGGCTGACTTTCCGAATCTTGCCGAGCACTGGGGTGGGCCTCGGGGAACTGTGGGGGTTGGGGAGCAGGCCAGGGGGGTGGGGGCTCGGCGGCATGTGGAGTTGCGGCCGGTGGGGAGTATGGATGAGGTCGTGACTGCCTGGGACGAGGGGCGGCGGATCGATACTCGGAATCGGCCCAGTCGGGCGGTGCCGTTCAAGGCGGCAGAGTCGTCGCTGACGCTCGACCCTGAGGCCGAGGGGACGTTGGCTACGTTCGACTACCGGTACGTGCCGAGGGGTGGCCCGCTCGGGCGGCTTACCGGGCCGTTGATCGACCGGATGTTGACGGCGACCTTTACCGACATGCTGGCTGCGACCGAGGAGGCCGCGCGGGCGAGGGGTCAGAGTTTGGTGAGGACGCCGCCGATGATGACGAAGACGAACAGGGCGATGTTGAGTAGGAGGGCCAGCCAGGCGATTGACTTGCCTCGTTGGCCGCTCCATTGGATTTGGCGTAGGGCGGTGACTGCCAGGTAGATGGAGACCAGGGAGCAGAACGGGACGGTGAGTAGGGCGGCTACTGCCTGGCGGCTTACGCCTGGGTGGCGGCGGGGTTGGTAGGTCGGGGCGGTGAAGGGGTCGTTGTACGGCGGGGCGGTGTAGGACTCGCGGTACGGCGGGGCGGTGTGCGGGTTCTGCCGGGGATGGCGTGGGGGTGTGTACGTGTCTCGGCGTGGGGGTGTGGGGGCGGGGCCGGAGGACCATTCGAAGGGGTCGTCTGCGGGCTCGTCGGGGGTGGGGCGGTGCGGCGTTTCGGGTGGTTTGGGCTTGGGGTTGAGGAGAACGGCGTAGTCGGCGCGGCGGTTTGGGTCGGAGAGGATCTCGTAGGCGCGGTTCAGCTTGGCCTGTTGGGTGGCGCTGCCGCCTACGTCGGTGTGGTGGCTGCGGGACAGGCGGCGGTAGCTGCGTTTGATCTCTTCGGGGCCGGCGTCGCGGGCTACGCCCAGCAGCTTCCAGGGGTCGGCTCCGTCGAGGTCGCGGAAGTCGCGCCGCGAGTTCATCTAGCGACGTCCGCCTGGTAGCAGGTCAGTCGCCAGGACACTTGCTGCGGGTCGGCGCCGGTGGGCAGGGTGCGGTGGCCGGACGCGAACGTGACGGTCCGGTCGCCTGCGAGGTAGACCCACAGGTCGAGGTCTTCGTCGTTGCCGTAGTAGTAATACCGGTAGTGCTTGATGGCCTGCGACCCGAGGAACGGGGTCTGCAGCCGTTGCTGCGCTTCCAGCGGCAGGTTGCCGAGCGTGCCGCGCATGTCCTGCGTGAGCTCGAGCGCAGGCGGCGAGGGCTCGTCGCGGCCGCGGGACACGAGCGAACGCAGACCGCCGCGCGGCCTCGACGGTTGCTGCTGTACGACGGCGTGCTTGATGCTCCCCGGCACGAACGCATCGATCCGCACACTCTGCGTCCGCTGTCCCTGGTTGTTGACGCGCGGCGTGGTCACGGCCAGACCCTGAGGCCCGAACACGACGGCGTACGGCCGGTCGCGTTCACGCTCGTGCAGGTCGGCCCACCACTCGATCGAAGGTCCTACCTTGCGCTCGAGGTACGCCTTGACGTCGTCGTGGATCTCCGCCCACCAGTGGTACCGGTCCGGGCTCGGCACGAACCCCAGCGGTGCGGCCTCGTGCGCGGTCGGCATCCGCGGCGCGGCCGGTGCGCGCTCCACGCCGCCACCTGCGGGCCTCTGCTCGGCCGGGCGTCCCCGAGAGTGCTCGGGCAGGTTGTCACGCGTCATAAGGGCTGCGGCGTGGGGCGGCATGCATAGTCGGCAGCTTCCAATACGCCCCGTATCCAGGTCAACTCTTGTCAGCCGAGAGCTGACAGGGTTTTCGCGCGGATCAGGACGTTGTCGAGCATCTCTTCGGTGAGCTTGCCGGTGAACGTGTTCTGCTGGCTGGGGTGGAAGCAACCGAGAATGCTGACTTCGCCTTGTGGGGTTGGGATCCGGTACTCGACCGCGTGGCCGAACTTCGGCCGCGGCCGCGGTATGTCGGCGCCGAGCGCGACCAGTGCGGCGAGCAGGGCGTCGTACGCGAACTTGCCGAGGCAGACGATCGACCTGGTGCCCGGAAGGACGAGCTCGAGCTCGCGCCGGTACCACGGGGCGCACGTGTCGCGCTCGCCCGGCGTGGGTTTGTTGGCGGGTGGGGCGCAGCGGACCGCGGCGATCATGCGCGTGCCTATGAGGTGCAGCCCGTCGCCGGCGTGTTCGCTCGTGGCCTGATTGGCGAGGCCGACGCGATGCAGGCTGGCGAACAGCCAGTCGCCCGATCGGTCGCCGGTGAAGACGCGGCCGGTCCGGTTCCCGCCGTTCGCCGCCGGCGCGAGACCGACGATCAGGATCCGCGGCTCGGCGACACCCCAGCCCGCGATCGGCCGCCCCCAGTACGGCTGGTCCGCGAACGACTTCCGCTTGCCGACCGCAACGTCTTCGCGCCACTCGACGAGCCGCGGGCACGCCCGGCACACCGACACCCGCGCCTCGAGCTCCGCCAGGTCGCCGGTCTCCGCGAGCCGTCGAACCTCCGCAGCATCCCCAGCCACCGGAGTACGCCGTACGGCGGGATCCTCGGGCCAGCCCGTCCCCGGCGGCACCGGACTGTCGAACAGCTGCCCGGTCAACGGATGCGGAAGCTTCATCCGCTCAGCCTAAACGGCGAGCTCAGGGAGGATCTGCGGCGCGCGACGGCACAAAATCCTCCCCAAGCCCATGACGGTCAAGCGACCAACTGCTCCTCGGACGGCTGGGTGACGGGGACCACCGGCGTACGGCGGTGGCTCGGGATGGCCAGGGCGAGTACGACGGCCGCGGCCGCGAAGGCGGACAGGAGGAGGAAGGTGTCGGTGAAGCCGGACTCGGCCGGGAGGCCGGACGGCTGGATGTGGCCGGTGATGATGGAGCTGGCCAGCGCCGTGCCGATCGAGCCGCCGATGGTGCGGATGTTCGCATTCATGCCGGTGGCGGCGCCGGTCTGCTCGCGGGGGACGTTCTGCACGATCAGGCTGGTCATCGCCGCGTAGGCGAGGCCGAGCCCGACGCCGAACAGGGCCGTCGAGACCGCCACCTGCCATTGCGCCGCGTGGAACTCGGCGAACATCAGCGCCGCGACCAGGCTCAGCGCCGACCCGGAGACGACCTGCGCCTTGGCGCTGAACCGCGCCGCGAGCGGGCCGCTCATCGACCCGGTGATCGCCATCGTCACCAGCATCGGCAGCATCAGCAGGCCGGCCTGCGTCACGCTCGCGCCGAAGCCGAAACCGGCCGCCTTGGGGATCTGCAGGAACTGCGGCACGAACGCGTACACCGCGAACATCGCCGCCCCGAACAGCAGCGCCACGAGATTCGTCGTCCAGACCGCCGGGCGGCGCATCATCCGCATGTCGATCAGCGGGTTCCGCGAGCGCAGTTCGACCATGATCCAGCCGGCGAACAGCACGACGGCCAGCCCGAAGAGCCCCGTCGTACGCCACGAGCCCCAGCCCCACGACCGGCCGGTGCTCAACGGCAGCAGCAGCGCGATCAGCCAGCCGGACAGGAACGCGGCCGCGAGCCAGTCGATCCGGCCGGGGACCCGGTTCGGGGACTCCGGCACGTACCGCCGGACCAGCACCGTCGAGACCGCGACGACCGCCATCGGGATCCAGAACAGCCAGCGCCAGCCGAGCCACTCCACGATCGGGCCGGCGAGCACGATCCCCAGTCCGCCGCCGGCCGCGATGATCGCCGACACCACGCCGACCACCGACGGCACCCGCTCGGCCGGGAACTCGTCCCGGATGATCCCGAACGACAGCGGGAAGACGGCGCCGCCGACGCCCTGGAAGACCCGGGCGGCGATCAGGACGCCGACGTTCGGCGCGAGCGCGGCGATCAGGCAGCCGACCGCGAGCGCGATCAGTGCGACGAACAACGTGCGCTCCTTGCCGACCATGTCGCCGATCCGGCCGAGCAGCGGCGTGGCGACCGAGACCGAGAGCAGGAGCGCGGTGAAGACCCAGGTGACCGTGCCGGGGGTGGTGTGCAGGTCGTGCTGGATGACGGGCAGCGCCGGGCTCACCAGCGACTGCAGCATCGAGAACGAGGCGACGACCGTGGCGAGCACCGCCAAGGTCACGCGGGGGTTTCCAGACCTGATGACAGGCATGCAGAAGTCCTTCGAAAGGGGTGTGTGCGCCACACAGAGGGCGCGAGATCTCCCCGGCCTGGTAAAGTCGAGGTATGCCTCCACTATAACGGAGGGTTGCCTCCGCTATCAACTGGCTAAGGTGATCGAATGGAGCAGAGCAGGCCTGTGCTGCAGGTCGACGTACGGCGGCCGCAGCGGGCGGACGCGCGGCGCAACTTCGACGCACTGCTGGCCGCCGCCCGGGACGCGTTCGCGAGCAAGGGCGTCGGCGCGTCGCTCGAGGACATCGCCAGGCAGGCGGGCGTCGGGATCGGCACCCTGTACCGGAACTTCCCGGCCCGTCAGGACCTGCTGAACGCGGTCTACTTCGGCGAGATCGAGGAGCTGTGCCTCGCGGCGGAGCAGGCCGCCGACCTCCCGCCGTGGGAGGCGCTCACCACCTGGCTGCACCGCTTCGTCGGGTACGCCGCGACGAAACGCGCGATCTGGGAGTCACTGAACCGGGAGGCCGACAGCTTCAAGGCGGCCCGCGAGGCGATGTACGCCGCGGGCGCACCGCTGTTCGAGCGCGCCCAGGAGGCGGGCGAGGCCCGTAAGGACGTGTCGTTCGACGACCTTCTCCGCATGGTCAGCGGATTGACCGCCGCCGGCTTCGTCGACCAGGCACAGCGCGACCGAGTCCTGACCATCGCCCTGGACGGCGTCCGCGCGCGTTAACCGAGCGAGAGCGCCACGCCGTCGAGGATGTCGTGTTCGGAGACGGTGAGGGTGTCGACGGGGAGGCGGTCGACGAGGCGTTGCAGGATGAGGGCGCCGGCGCCGATGACGTCGACCCGGCCGGGGTGGATCGAATGGACGGCCGCCCGGGCCGCTCGGGTCGAGGTGGTCAGCCACGTGGTGGTGTCGCGGAGCTGAGTCGTGCTGAGGCGGGCGTGGTGTACGGCGTCGCGGTCGTACTCCGGGAGGTTCAGGGCGACCGCGGCGACAGTGGTCGCCGTACCTGCGACGGCGATCAGGGCTCGCGCGTCGGCCAACGGGACCTTGGTGCCGGCGAGCAGGGCGTCGATGTCCTGGGTGATCGCGGCCAGCTCGGGCTCGGAGGTCGGGTCGGTGGTGACGTGGCGTTCGGTGAGGCGGACGGAGCCGATGTCGAGGGACTCGGCGGCGATGACGCCGGTCGCGTCGCCGAGGACGAGCTCGGTGGAGCCACCGCCGATGTCGGCCACCAGGTACGGCGCGGGCAGGTCCAGGGACGTGGTGGCGCCGCGGAAGCTCAGCTCGGCTTCTTCGGTGCCGGTGATGATCTCCGGTCGTACGCCGAGGCGCTCCTCGATGCCGGCGGCGAACGTGTCCCGGTTGCTGACGTCGCGGGCGGCGGAGGTGGCGACGAAGCGCAGCCGGCTGACGGCCTTGGACTGGATGACAGCTGCGAAGTCTTCGGCGGCCTTGAAGACCCGGGCCAGGGCTTCCGGCGCGAAAGCGCCCGTCGAGTCCACGCCCTGACCGAGCCGGACGATCGTCATCCGGCGGTCGACCTCGACCAGCTGACCGTCGATGAGGTCGGCGATCAGCAACCGGATCGAATTGGTCCCACAGTCCACCGCCGCAACCCGCACACCCGCGTCAGACACAGGGGCCCCGGCGGCCCCAGTCCTCCAGGGCTTCGAGGGCCTCGTCGCCCAGCGGGTTGACGCCCGGGCCTGCCGCCAGGGAGTGGCCTACCAGGACGTGGAGGCACTTGACGCGGTTCGGCATGCCGCCGGCGGTGATCCCGGCGATCTCCTCGACGTGTTCGATCGACTCGCGGTGCGCGCGGTACGACTCGTGGGCCGCGCGGTACCGAGCGGCCAGATCCTCGTCGGACTCCAGCCGGTCCGTCATCTCCTTCATCAGACCCGAGGACTCGAGCGTGCCGATCGCGGACGCGAGCCGCGGGCACGTCACGTAGTACGTGGTCGGGAACGGCGTACCGTCCGGGAGCCGCGGCTCGGTCTCGACCACGTCGGGCAGGCCGCAACTGCAGCGGTGGGCGATCGACCGGATCCCGCGGGCGGTGCGGCCGAGCTGCTTGCTGACCGCTTCCTCGTCCGACATGCTCACCGGGTCGCCTCGGGGGTCGGTGTGAGGATCGTCGACGGGGTCGGCTTGGCGGGAGCCGGAGTGGCGGGCGCCGGCGGCGTGCCCGCGCCCTCGACGCTCCCCCACAGCTTGGTGTACCAGGTCGGCTTCTGCGCGTCCGTCGTACCGTCCGAGGGCGCGGACGGCTCCGGTGGGGCACCGACCGGCTTACCGTCCGCGCCGATCACGCGGTACCCGACCTCGCCGGGCATAACCCATCCGAGTCGTTGCCGTGCCTGTGCCTTCACGTAGGCGTCGTCGCCCCAGCGGGAGATCTCGTCGTTCAGCTCGGCGACCCGCTTCTCCCGGTCCCGGATCTCCTGCTGCAGCGCGCTGACCTGCTGGTGCTGGTCGAACCAGACCCGCAGGCTCTGCGCGTACGACACGATCAACGCGCCCAGCACCAGCAGTACGACGGCCGCGCGCCCGGTCAGGTTGCGCGACCCGCGGGTCCTGGCCGGCTCGGCCGACGTCCCCGCCGTACGGCGTTTGGGCTGGTCGCCCCGCCGGGCCGGTGGGCGCGACTGGGTCCGGCTCGACGGACGCGAGCCGGGTCGTGCACCGGAATCCCGACGGGACGGCATAGCTGAACCTCCGCAGAATCAGCCCTGGAAGCGCGGGAAGGCCGAGCGACCGGCGTACGTCGCCGCGTCGTCGAGCTCCTCCTCGATCCGGAGCAGCTGGTTGTACTTGGCGGTGCGGTCGGACCGGGCCGGCGCGCCGGACTTGATCTGGCCGCAGTTCGTCGCGACCGCGAGGTCGGCGATCGTGGTGTCCTCGGTCTCGCCGGAGCGGTGGCTCATCATGCAGGTGAAGCCGTTGCGGTGGGCCAGGTCCACGGCGTCCAGGGTCTCGGTCAGCGAGCCGATCTGGTTCACCTTGACCAGCAGGCTGTTCGCCGACTTCTCGGTGATGCCGCGCTGCAGGCGCTCGACGTTGGTGACGAACAGGTCGTCGCCGACCAGCTGGATCTTGCTGCCGAGCTCACCGGTGATGGCCTTCCAGCCGTCCCAGTCCTCCTCGTTCAGCGGGTCCTCGATCGAGACGATCGGGTACGACGCGACCAGGTCGGCGTAGTAGGCGATCATCTCGTCGGCGGACTTCTTGCCGCCCTCGAAGGCGTACACGCCGTCGGTGAAGAACTCGCTCGCGGCCACGTCCATCGCCAGTGCGATGTCCTTGCCGAGCTGCAGGCCGGCCTTCTCGACCGCGACCGCGATCAGGTCCAGGGCGGCCCGGTTGCTGTCCAGGTTCGGCGCGAAGCCGCCCTCGTCGCCGAGGCCGGTGGACAGGCCGCGCTCCTTCAGCACCGCCTTCAGCGCGTGGTACACGCCGGCGCCCTGCATCAGCGCCTCGCCGTACGTCGCGGCGCCGATCGGGGCGATCATGAACTCCTGGACGTCGACGTTGCTGTCCGCGTGCGCGCCGCCGTTGAGGATGTTCATCATCGGCACCGGCAGGACGTGCGCGTTCGGGCCGCCGACGTAGCGGAACAGCGGCAGGCCGGAGCTGTCCGCCGCGGCCTTCGCGACCGCCAGGCTGACGCCGAGGATGGCGTTCGCGCCCAGCTTGGCCTTGTTCGGGGTACCGTCCAGGTCGAGGAGCGCGTGGTCGATCAGGCGCTGCTCGTGGACGTCGTACCCGACGATCTCCTTGTCGATGTCCTCGAGGATCGCGGTGACGGCCTTCTGCACGCCCTTGCCGCCGTAGCGGTCCTTGTCGCCGTCGCGCAGCTCGACGGCCTCGAACTGGCCGGTGGACGCGCCCGACGGGACGGCCGCGCGGGCGATGGTGTCGTCGTCGAGCAGAACCTCGACCTCGACAGTGGGGTTGCCGCGCGAGTCGAGGATCTCGCGCGCGCCGACGGCCTCGATGGTGGCCACATTGACTCCCAAGTTCTCGATGACGAATCGCTGCTGAGCCTAGTCCCCAGACCACCGGGCTCAGTGGACCGCGTCGACCCTAACAATCGCATCCGGAGGTACCTCGCGCGTCAGTAACACTCCGTTGGGGGCCCGATAGACGGCGAGATCGCCGCAATCCACGCCCAGCAAGACTTCTACTCTCGTCCGCCGCCCGACGTGGCTGTCCTTCGAGGGCGCCAGGTGGACATGCGTACGCCGTCCCGCGTGCAGCCCTTCGCGCTGAATCGCGGCCAGAACCGCCCGATTCGTGCCGTGCCACAGCAGATCCGCCGGGTAAACCCGTTCCCAACTGTTCTCCAGCGCTTCACGTGTCACCGGCATCCCGGCCAGCGAATGCCCCTGACACGCCCGGATCCGCTCTCCGCCGACCTGCAGCCGCTGCTTGTCGTTCTCCCGCACCGCGACGTCCAGCCGTTCGCGGGTGAGCCCGAGAACCCGCAGTACGTCGGTGATCGCGGCCCAGCCGTCCGCACTCATCGTGAGGTCGTGTTCACCTGCGGTGTGACGGAGCAGGCGGGAGATCGCTCTGCTATCGCGGCTCATGGCAGGAAAGTACTAGTGGCCGAAGGAGCGGCGGGCGTCGGCCAGGCCCTTGTGGTTGTCTTCGGGGCCGGAGATGCCGGTCAGGAGGTTGTTGGTGATGCGCCACGCGAAGTAACCGGCCTGGACCGCGTAGCGGACGCGCAGGAAGGTGTTCAGGCCGCGCTCGACCTCGTCGGTCAGGTCGGGGCGCCGCTGCAGGTACGCCGGTACGACGGGCTCGTCGTTGTACATGCGGGCCGACGCGACGTCGTACAGGATCGGGCCCCGCATCGCACTCCCCCAGTCGATCAGCGCGACCTGCCCGTCAGGCTGCCGAACGAACGCCTCGGCCGCCGGGTCGCCGTGCAGCCAGGACCAGGACAGCGGGCCGAGCGCGACAGCGTCGGCGATCGCACCCTCCACCGCCGGACGGATCCAGGGCTCGAGGTCCAGACACTCCTCGAACGGCAGCAGGAACCCCAACCAGTCGGCGAGTTCGCCCCGCTCGACGGCAGCGGCCGAGTGCACGCGCCCGAGCAGGTCCCCGATGGCCGCGTGATCCGCCATGGGCAACGGCACACCGTCGATGTACTCCAGAACCGCGACCTGCCGCCCGTCGACGCACTCGACGTACCGGCCGTGCTTGCTGGCCCGCGGACGCCCGGTCCGGATCCCGGCATTGTCGAGCCGCGCAGCCAGCTGCAGCCCCGGCTCGAACGCCAAGTCGCCCGCATCCACAGCCTTCAGCACCACCCGCCACTCGTCTGCGCGCGCCAGCCAGACAGCCGAGTTCATCCCACCGGTCAGCACCTCGACCCGGAACGGCTTCAGGTCCCAGTACTCCCGCAGTACCTCGGCAGCATCCACCCGCCCCACCCTGCCAGCCGCGCACGGCGCCGTACATCCGATTTCCGAGGACGAACGAGCCGCAGTAGGTCAGGAGGATTCGGCGGCGCGGATCTCGGTGGCCAACTGTTGTACGGCGACGCGGAGGGACTGTTCTGCGTCGATGCCGAGCGTGCGGGCCTCGCGGACGACGGCCAGCAGTTGGTGGCCGATGCGGTCGGCGTCCGAGTCGCCGGGAGTGGCGAACTCGGCCGGGAGGACCTTCGCGGCGCGGCCCAGGACCTTGTCGGCCAGGGCGAGGGCGGGGAGGGCGAGCGGGATGCCTTCGAGGACCGAGGAGCGTTGTTTCTCGGCGGCCTTGATGGTTTCCCAGTTCGCCTCGACGGCGGCCGCGTCGGCGGCGTCGACCGAGCCGAACACGTGCGGGTGGCGGCGGATCAGCTTCTCGACGATGCCGCCGGCCACGTCGTCGACCGTGAAGCCTTCCTCGTCGTCCTCCGCGACCCGGGAGTGGAACACGACCTGCAGCAACAGGTCACCGAGCTCCTCGCGCAGGTGCTCACGGTCCCCGGTGTCGATCGCCTCGAGCGTCTCGTACGTCTCCTCGAGCAGGTACTTCGCCAGGCTCTCGTGGGTCTGCTCCTGGTCCCACGGGCAGTTGCGCCGCAGCCGGTCCATCACCCGGACCAGGTCGATCAGGCGCGAACCCGGGACGTCGTACGAGCCGTGCAGGATCTCCACCGCGTACGACGGCTCGCGGACGAGCTCGTCGGACACGACGCGGAGCAGGCCGGGCTCGCCGTCGTCACCGGTCAGCCACACCACTTGGCGCCCGTCGGCGGCCGCCGACGACAGCCACGTCCACGCCGCGGAGACCCCGGCCTCGACCTGGGTGACGACGAGGCCGGAGCCAATCACCGCCTGGACGTCGGGACGGTCGGGCCCGCCCGCCGCGCCGATCTCGTCGGCGGCCTCGAGGGCCTGCCAGGTGGCGCGGGTGAGCAGCCCGGGGGCGACACGAGGGCTCGTGAGGACGACCTTGATCCCGCCCGCGGACTCGTCAGCCATGCGGCGTCGTCAGCCCTGGCCCTGCTGCTGGGCGGACTCGGCGGCCTTGCGCTTCGCGGCGGTCTGGTCGGACTCCTGCGACAGCGACCCGGAGATCGTGGTGTCGAGCTTGCCGTTGGTCCACTGGCCGTAGCGCGGCGACACAGTGACCTTGATGTCCTTCGCCGCCTCCTTGACCGCTTCCGACCCCGCCTGCAGCTGCTGCTGCGCGTCGGCGGTGTCCAGCCGGCCGTTGCCGCCGGCGAGCTTCGCCGAGGTGACCGCGCCGGCGGCGATCTCCTTCAGGAACGCGCTGCTCAGCGGGTCGGCCTGGAGCTTCTTGGTGACCTGGTCGTTGAACATCAGCGGGATCGCGGCCGCGACCTCGGCGTCGCTGACCGAGATCGACTTCTGCTCCCCGACCTGCGCGGTCAGCGCGTCGCTGACCATCTGGTTGACGATCGCCGGAACCGGCACGCTCTCGCCGACCGCCGCCGAGAACGCGCGGGCGGTGTCGTCGACGTGGCTGCTGCTGATCTCCGTCCCGCCGACCACGGCGGCCGCGCCCGGGTGGGTTCCCGCCGCACAACCACCGGTCAGCAGCACCGTCGCCGCCACCACACCGAGAGCCCGAAGCCGTGTGCTCACCGAATCTCCTCGCGTTCCTGTCATCTTCTGCCCCGCCCCACCATCCCGGTCGGGCAGATTCACGCCGGCACCACAATAGGTTCGGCGATCACGTCGTCGATCAACCGGGTGCACCACTGCAGCAGCTCCTGGTCGCGAAGCGGCTGCCCGCCGATCTGCCTGGTCGCAGGTCTCGGCACCAGAATGGTATGCAGTTGCGGCTTCACCAGACTCTTCGGGTACAGCCTGTTCAGCCGCAGCACCTTCGAGTCGGGCAGCTCGACCGGCCCGAACCGGATCATGTTCCCCTGCAGCGTGACGTCGTGCAGCCCCGCCCGGCGGGCGTGGTTGCGGAACTTCGCCACCTCGATCAGGTTCAGCACCGCCTGCGGGATGTCGCCGTACCGGTCGTGCAGCTCCTCGACCAGCTCGGCGATGCCCTCGTCGTCACGGACCGCCGCGAGCCGCTGGTACATCTCCAGCCGCAGCCGCTGCGACGGGATGTAGTCGTGCGGCAGGTGCGCGTCGATCGGCAGCTCGATCTTGACCTCGGGCTCCTCGGCCTGGGTGTCGCCGCGGTACTCCGCGACCGCCTCGCCGACCAGCCGGACGTACAGATCGAAGCCGACGTCCGCGATGTGCCCGGACTGCTCGCCGCCGAGCAGGTTGCCGGCGCCGCGGATCTCCAGGTCCTTCATCGCGACCGCCATCCCGCCGCCGAGGTCCGCGTGCTGCGCGATCGTCGCCAGCCGGTCGTGCGCGGTCTCGGTGAGCGGCTTCTCCGGCGGGAAGAAGAAGTACGCGTACGCCCGCTCGCGGCCGCGGCCGACCCGGCCGCGGAGCTGGTGCAGCTGGGACAGGCCGAGCAGGTCGGAGCGCTCGACGATCATCGTGTTCGCGTTCGAGATGTCGATCCCGGACTCGACGATCGTCGTACACACGATCACGTCCGAGCGCTTCTCCCAGAAGTCCTGGATGACCTGCTCGAGGGTGTGCTCGTTCATCTGGCCGTGCGCGACGCTGACCCGGGCCTCCGGCACCAACTGGCGGATCCGGGCGGCGGCCTTCTCGATCGTGTTCACCCGGTTGTGGACGACGAAGACCTGGCCCTCGCGGAGCAGCTCGCGCCGGATCGCGGCGGTCACCTGGTGCTCGTCGTACGCGCCGACGAAGGTCAGCACCGGGTGCCGCTCCTCGGGCGGGGTGGCGATCGTGGACATCTCGCGGATCCCGGTGATCGACATCTCCAGCGTCCGCGGGATCGGCGTCGCGGACATCGTCAGGACGTCGACCGCGGTCCGCAGCCGCTTCAGCTGCTCCTTGTGCTCGACGCCGAACCGCTGCTCCTCGTCGACGATGACCAGGCCGAGGTCCTTGAACGCGACCTCGCCGCTGAACAGCCGGTGGGTTCCGATCACCACGTCGATCGACCCGTCGGCGAGACCGTCGACGGTGGCCTTGGCCTCCTTGTCGGTCTGGAACCGCGACAGCGGCGCCACGTTCACCGGGAACGCGGCGTACCGCTCGGCGAACGTCGCGTAGTGCTGCTGCACGAGCAGCGTCGTCGGCACCAGTACGGCGACCTGCTTGCCGTCCTGCACCGCCTTGAAGGCCGCCCGGACCGCGATCTCGGTCTTGCCGTACCCGACGTCGCCGCAGACGATCCGGTCCATCGGCATGACGCGTTCCATGTCGTGCTTCACGTCGTCGATGGTGGACAGCTGGTCGGGCGTCTCCACGAACGGGAACGCGTCCTCGAGCTCGCGCTGCCACGGGGTGTCCTTGGCGAACGCGTGCCCCTTGGTCGCCTGGCGCGCGGCGTACAGCTTGATCAGCTCGCCGGCGATCTGGCGGACCGCCTTGCGGGCGCGGCCCTTGCGCTTGGCCCAGTCGCCGCCGCCCATCTTGTCCAGGCTCGGCTGCTCGCCGCCGACGTACCTGGTGACCTGGTCGAGCTGGTCGGTCGGCACGTACAACCGGTCGCCGGGCTGGCCGCGCTTGCTCGGCGCGAACTCGATCACGACGTACTCGCGCGTGGCCTTCTGCGACCCGGTGCCGACGGTCCGCTGCATCATCTCGACGTACCGGCCGACACCGTGCTGCTCGTGCACGACGTGGTCGCCGGGCTGCAGCTCCAGCGGGTCGATCGTCTTCTTGCGGCGCGACGGCATCCGTTGCTGGGAACGGCGTTCGGCCGCCGAGCGCTGGCCGGACAGGTCGTTCTCGGTGAGCACCGCGAACTTGATGCCGTCAGCAACGAACCCCTGCTCGAGCTGGCCCTGCGAGATCAGCACGACCCCGGGCTCGGGGATCTCCTCGATCCCTTCGACCACGCGAGCCGGCAGCTCCGCCTCGGAGAACACCTCGGCCAGGCGCTGCGCGGGGCCGTGGCCCTCGGTCACGCAGACGACCCGCCAGCCGTCCCGCAGCCAGCCGCGGATGTCCTCGGTCGCCGCCGCGGTCTCACCGCGGTACGGGTCGACCTCGTGGGCGGCCAGGATCCGGCTGGTGACCGCACCGGCCTCGGTGTCGATGTCGAACGCGACCCGCTCGCCCATCGAGTCCCGCAGCTCGGGCTGGTCGGTCGGCGCGGCCGCGAACGGCGACAGGCTCCACCAGGCCAGGCCGTTGCCCAGTGCGTGCGACCGGACGTCGCCGAGCGATATGTACGCCGCCGCGCCCAGGTCGATCGGGGCCTCGCCGCCGCCTGCGGCCGCGGCCCACGACGCCTCCAGGAACTCCTGGCTGGTCGCGACCAGGTCGTGCGCCCGGGCGCGGACCCGCTCCGGGTCGCTGACGACCACGTGCGTCCCGGCGGGCATCAGGTCGACAAGCAGCTCCATGTTGTCGACGAGCACCGGAGCCAGCGACTCCATGCCCTCGACCGCGTGCCCTTCGGCGAGCTTCTCGAACAGCTCGGCCAGCTCGGGGTGTTCCTTCGCCAGGACGGCGGCCCGCGCGCGGACCTCGTCGGTGAGCAGCAGCTCGCGGCAGGGCGGTGCCCACAGGCCGTGCTCGGCGATCTCGAGCGAGCGCTGGTCGGCGACCGCGAAGTACCGGATCTCCTCGACGTCGTCACCGAAGAAGTCCACCCGCAGCGGATGCTCCTCGGTCGGCGGGAAGACGTCGATGATGCCGCCGCGGACCGCGAACTCGCCGCGCCGCTCGACCAGGTCGACCCGGTGGTACGCCGCGCCGGCGAGCCGCTCGACGACGTCCTCGAGCTCGACCGTGTCGCCGACGTGCAGCTGGACCGGCTTCAGGTCCGCGAGGCCGGCGACCTGCGGCTGCAGGACGGACCGCACCGGCGCGACCAGGATCTTGATCGGGCCGGTCGTCTCGTCGGACGGATCCGGGTGCACGAGCCGGCGCAGCACGGCCAGCCGCCGGCCGACGGTGTCGGACCGCGGGCTGAGGCGTTCGTGCGGGAGGGTCTCCCAGGCCGGGTAGTACGCGACGGTGCCGGGCTCCTCGACGAGGCACTGCAGGGCCTCGGTGAGCTCCTCGGCCTCACGGAAGGTGGCGGTGACGGCCAGCACCGGCCGGCCGGCGCCGTTCTGCGCCGCGGCGATCGCGGCCAGCAGGACCGGGCGCACCGGCGTCGGCGCGCTCAGATCGAGCGTCGTGACCCCGTCGTTGCGGGCGTCACGGACGGCCTCGGACACCACCGGATCGGTGATCAGGGTGTCGACCAGACCGCTGAGCTTCACGAGTTGTACTTCCCTTGGGTGGACTCGAGGCCGTCGGTGAGCAGCGACTCGACCGCGTCCGCGGTCCGGTCGACGGCGAACGGAAGGTCCTTGCGTTCGGCCGCGGAGAACTCGTTGAGGACGAAGTCGGCGGGCGCCTGCCGGCCCGGCGGACGACCCACACCGAACCGGACTCGATAGTACTCACCGGTGCCAAGCGATTTGCGCAGCGCTTTCAGCCCGTTGTGGCCGTTGTCGCCGCCGCCGAACTTGCACCGCAGGACACCGAAGTCGATGTCCAGCTCGTCGTGCACGACGAGCAGGTTGGCCGGATCCAGCTTGAAGAACTTCAGCAGCCCGGAGACCGGTCCGCCGGACTCGTTCATATAAGAGCGGGGCTTGGCAAGCACCGCCCGCAGGCCGCTGATCCGGGTCTCGATCACCTCGGCCTTGACCTGCTTGCTCTGCTTCCACTTCGCACCCGACCGGGCGGCCAGCTCATCGGCGACCAGATGCCCGATGTTGTGCCGGGTGCGGGCATACGAAGGGCCGGGATTCCCCAGTCCGACGACCAACCACACGTCGTCCGCCACGGATCCCGGCCCTCCCGAAGATGTCTGGTGCTGCGGCAGAGGTTACTCGGCCGCGGCGGCCACCGGCTCCTCGGCCGCCGTCGGCTCGTCGCGCTCGATGCCCGCCTCGGCCTCGGCCTCGGCCAGCTCGCCCTCGACCTGCTCGGCGGTGGGCTGCGCGGTGACGTTGACGATCAGCGTGTCGGGCTCGATCGCCAGCGTGGAACCGGACGGCAGGGTCAGGTCGGACGCGTGGATCTGGGCGCCGATCTCCAGGCCCTCGATGGAGACGACGATGCTCTCCGGGATGTGCGTCGCCTCGGCCTCGACCAGGACCGCGGCGTGCTCGGTGACGACCAGCGCGTCGGACGCGGCCTCGCCCTCGAGGTGCACCGCGACCTCGACCTGCACCTTCTCGCCGCGGCGGACGATCACCAGGTCGACGTGCTCGATGAAGCCCTTCAGCGGGTCGCGCTGGACCTGCTTCGGCAGCGCCAGGTGCGACTCGCCGCCCTCGACCTCGATCATCAGCAGGGCGTTGGCGGTCTTCAGGGCCAGCATGGTGTCGTGACCAGGCAGCGTGATGTGCACCGGGTCGGTGCCGTGGCCGTACAGGACGGCAGGGACCTTGTTGTCCCGGCGGATTCGGCGGGCAGCACCCTTGCCGAACTCGTTGCGCGCTTCGGCTTGGATCTTGACCTCGGCCACGAGATGACACTCCTCAAAAGCGTTGCGGTGATCTGTTGACTGGATGGAACTCGGCTGCGGCCTCAGCGGGCGCCTGCTGACCCCGAGAAGGCGTCAGGCAACGAACCACCGCGTCGATCACGGAGCCGCGCCCAACAGTTCCGGGGGGCGTCCCTCGCCGAGGCAACCAAAACAGTCTACCCACGAGCCTGCCCAGACGGGAAATCCGTCCTCCTGGGGCACTTTGCTCCGGCGACGGCGACGTTCCCGGTGACCCGTTGCCGCACCCGATCTTCGGTCCGTTGCCGAGGTCGCGCCGTTCGTCCTGCAGGGCTCGGGTCTAGGTGAGTCTGGTCCAGACCTGACGGAGCGCCCGGGCCGCGTCGCCTTCGAGGCCGGCGGCGTCCAGCGTCTCGGCGAGCTCGTCGAACTCGGGGCCCCAGCGCCACGCGACGCTGCGGAGCTGCTCGGGCAGTCCCGGATCCTTCAGGGACCCAGCGTCCGCCCGGGTCTGCTGCGCGATCAGCGCGTCGGTCACGCCGTGCTTGTCCGCCAACTGGAACGCGAGCACCGCCAGCGCCGCCTTGCCCTTGTTGTAGAGCGCGTACGACGACTTGGCCGCGCTCGCCGCGCCCGGTTCGGCGCCGACCACCATCGGGGTGACCGCCGTACCGGCCCACAACCCCGCCGCGGTCTCGGCCTCCGCGCCCGACAACATCAGATGCGTCGGACTCGCCCCACCCGTCGGCGGCGGCCCGATCACGCCGGCGTCGACGAACCTCGCCTCGGGTACGGCGGAGCGCGCCTCCGCCAGCGACGCCGGGGACAGCGGGTTCGCCTCGACGTACAGACCGCTGAAGCCCGCACCGCCGACCTGCCGGGCGATGTCGACGGCGCCCTGCGGCGCGCAGGAGCAGAGGATCGCCTCCGCGGCCCCGACCGCCTCGGCGAACGGCGTACCGATCAGACCGGCCTCGTCGGCCCGCGCCTGGCTGGCGGCACTGCGGCCGTCCGGCACCCAGTGCACCTCGTGACCGGCGACAACCAGCTGCGCAGCGAGTTTCGAGCCCATCGCTCCCGGGTGGAACACGGTGATCCGCATGCGGCGTCCGATCCTCGATTCGGTCAGTTACCGCCCAACCTATGTCAGTCACCGTTCCCGGCGAACCGTTGTCACATCGCCGTGCCCGGGTGCAGCGTGGACAGGAACAGCGGTCCTCAGGGGGAGGGTTTCATGAGCGAGAACGCGATCGGGCGCCGGCAGGCGCTGAGGGGTGCGGGAATGGCAGCAGGAGGTGTCGCCGTCGCCGGTCTGGCGGCGACCACACCGGCGATGGCGGACAGCGGCGGCGGGTTGCTGGGCAGCTGGATCTGCACGCGGCAGGACGACGGAACGCCCGACAAGGTCCGCCTGGTGCTGAGCTTCGCGGGCGGCGGGGTGATCGTGTCGCACGACATCAGCCCGGCGGGGCCGCCCTTCACCGGGACCTGGGCATCGCACGGGAAGTCTTTCCGGCTGACGATGTGGACCGGGACCGCCGGTGAACAGGGGCCGGAATCGGTCGGGCCGACGATCCGCGTGCAGGCCTGGGGCTCGGTGTCCCACGGCACGATCACGGCGAAGTACCGCTTCACCGTGTTCGCACCGGGCAGCCTCAGCCAGGTCGTGGACTCCGGCACCGGAAAGCTGAGCGGACGCCGGATCACCGCCTGACAGGCGCCGGCACTGCTGGGACGCGGCGGCGCGACTGGACGCCGCCGCGTCGGGAGGTCGCGGTCAGGCGCGGCCGTCGAACAGGCTGGTGACCGAGCCGTCCTCGAAGACCTCGCGGATGGCCCGGCTGATCAGCGGCGCGATCGACAGCTCGGTGAGCTTGTCGAAGCGGCGCTCCTCGGCGATCGGCAGCGTGTTGGTGACGATCACCTCGCTGGCCTGGCAGTTCTTCAGCCGGTCCACCGCCGGGCCGGACAGGATCGCGTGCGTGGCCGCGATCACCACGCCGGCAGCGCCCTCGGCGTACAGCGCGTCGGCGGCCTTGGTGATCGTGCCGGCGGTGTCGATCATGTCGTCGACCAGGATGCAGACCCGGCCCTTGACCTCACCGACGACCCGGTTCGCAACGGTCTCGTTCGGACGGTCGATGTCGCGGGTCTTGTGGATGAACGCCAGCGGCGCGTTGTTCAGCCGCGCCGACCACTGCTCGGCGACCTTGATCCGGCCGGCGTCCGGCGACACCACAGCCAGTTGCTGGTCGCCGTACTTCTCGGCGACGTACGAGCTGAGGATCGGCAGCGCCATCAGGTGGTCCACCGGGCCGTCGAAGAAGCCCTGGATCTGCGAGGTGTGCAGGTCCACGCAGATCAGCCGGTTCGCGCCCGCGGTCTTGAACAGGTCGGCCATCAGCCGGGCCGAGATCGGTTCCCGGCCGCGGTGCTTCTTGTCCTGCCGGGCGTACCCGTAGAACGGGAGCACCACGGTGATCCGCTTGGCCGACGCCCGCTTCAGCGCGTCGACCATGATCAGCTGCTCCATGATCCACTCGTTGATCGGCGAGGTGTGGCTCTGGATCACGAACGCGTCGCTGCCCCGGACCGACTCCTCGAACCGGACGTAGATCTCGCCGTTGGCGAAGTCGTACGCCTGGGTCGGCACCAGGCCGGACCCGAGCTCCTCGGACACCTCCTCGGCGAGACCGGGATGCGCCCGGCCGGAGAAAACCATCAGGTTCTTCTCGGTGGTTCGTTTCATCCCGCTCATCGCCCGCGCCTCCCGTTGTCCTCGTACCGCTCAGGCCTGCTCGTCCGGCTGGTCCGCCGGCTGCTCGGAGAGCGCCGCCTCGGCCGCCGCGGCGGTCTTGGTGCCGGCCCGCTTGCGCGCGACCCAGCCCTTGATGTTGCGCTGCCGGCCGCGGGCGACCGCGATCTCGCCCGGGCCGACGTCCTCGGTGAGCGCCGTGCCGGCCGCGAGGTAGGCGCCGTCCGCGATCGTCCGCGGCGCCACCAGCACCGAGTTGCTGCCGATGAACGAGTGCTTGCCGACGTGCGTCGGGTGCTTCGCGACACCGTCGTAGTTCGCGAAGATCGTGCCGGCGCCGATGTTCGCGCCCTCGCCGATCGTCGCGTCGCCGGCGTACGTCAGGTGCGGGACCTTGGCGCCGTCGCCGATGGTGGAGTTCTTGGTCTCCACGAACGTGCCGATCTTGCCCTTCACGCCGAGCTTGGTGCCCGGGCGCAGGTACGCGAACGGGCCGACGCTGGCCTGCGGGCCGATCTCGGCGCCGGAGCCGTGCGTGCGGATGATCGTCGCGCCGGCCCCGACGGTGATGTCGGTGAGTGTGGTGTCCGGGCCGATGGTGGCGCCCTCGTCGACCGTGGTCGCCCCGTGCAGCTGGGTGTTCGGCAGCAGGGTGACGTCGCGGGCGACCTGGACGGTCTGGTCGACCCAGGTGGTGTTCGGGTCGACGACCGTCACGCCCGCACGCATCAGGCGGGTGAGCGTACGCCGGTTCAGCTCGGCGCGGAGCGTTGCGAGCTGGACGCGGTCGTTGACGCCCTCGGTCTGCATCGCGTCGCCGGTGACGTGCGACCCGACCCGCTTGCCGTCGTTCCGGGCGATGCCGATCACGTCGGTCAGGTAGAGCTCGCCCTGGGCGTTGTCGGTGGTCAGCCGGCTCAGGCCGTCCCGCAGGGTGGCCGCGTCGAACACGTAGATGCCCGCGTTGATCTCGTCGATCGCGCGCTGCTCGGCGGTGGCGTCCTTGTGCTCGACGATCGCCGCGACGGTGCCGTCCGGCCCCTGCACGATCCGGCCGTACCCGGTCGGGTCGGGGACCCGCGCGGTCAGCACGGTGACCGCGTTGCCCTGCTTGTCGTGGTCGGCGATCAGGTCGTGCAGCGTCTCCGCCTCGAGCAGCGGGACGTCACCCGACGTGACGACGACCGAGCCGTCGAAGTCGGCCGGTACGGCGCTCAGGCCGGCGCGGACCGCGTCGCCGGTGCCCAGCTGCTGCTCCTGGACGGCCGTGCGGGCCTCGGGGTCGACCGCCTTCAGGTGTTCCTCGACCAGTTCGCGGCCGTTGCCGACCACGACGACGAGGTGTTCGGGGCTGAGCGCCCGGGCGGTGTGCACGGCGTGCCCGACGAGACTGCGCCCGCCGATCTCGTGCAACACCTTCGGGGTCGCCGATTTCATCCGGGTGCCCAGACCGGCGGCCATGATGACGACCGCCGTGGGGCGATGGGAAGTCACGCGGTCTTCTCCTCGAGTTCCCTGCGAGTTTCTTTCAACAAGTATCAGCATGGGCACCCGAAACAGCGCCCGCGCAAGCCTACTTGCTGTTCGCACGGCCCCTCGCACGGGGACGGCGAGACCGATCTCACCCTCCCCCGCACCGCGCGTAGAGCGTTGATTACTCTCCGTGGTTCTCGTGATCCACTTCACCGCGTTCCAGCAGCCGCCGGTCACCGCGATCGGGCGGCTGCTGTCGAGCCGACGCAGGTCAGCGGGTGAACGCGGCCAAAGCGGTGAACGGGGACTGCGTGGACGCGGCCGACATGCCGACCGTCCAGACCCGGTCCTTCGCGGTCTCGATGCCGGTGAGCGTGCCGGTCGCGGCGTTCGGTGCGGGAGCGGCGACGAGCTTCGAGCCGCTCAGTTGGAGGACGTACGGCGTCGCGGTCTGGTTGTCCTTGAACTGTTCACCGACCA
The DNA here is from genome assembly GCF_040655315.1 of Kribbella sp. NPDC050459. Lineage (NCBI taxonomy): Bacteria > Bacillati > Actinomycetota > Actinomycetes > Propionibacteriales > Kribbellaceae > Kribbella > Kribbella sp. NPDC050459. The sequence continues at coordinate 623,991 of NZ_JBFAJQ010000002.1, forward strand.
CGACAGGGCGATTGTCACGCAGCGCAACGTCGTACAGCTGGGCCATGCCGGCCGGGACCGCGACCTTGGTCCACTTCGTCCCGTTGTAGTGCAGGGCCAGCGGGGCGATGCCCGACGTGTACTGGACGCCGACGAGCCAGATGTTCTTCGGTCCGGCGGCCGCCATAGCGGTCGGGATCTGGGAACCGTCGGTGGGCAGGTCCGTGACCAGCGTCCAGCGTTTTCCGTCGAAGTGCGCAAGACCGGCGTTGAGGCCCAGCCAGGCGTTCTTTGCGGACAGCACGGCCAGGACGTTGCCGTTGACGGAACCTTCCAGACCGGCGTTGAGTGCTCGCCACTTTCCGCCGGCGTAGCGGTAGACGACGGCGCGTTCCTTGCCGCCGACGTCCGCCCAGCCGGTGACCCAGACCGAAGCGTCCGGCGCGATCACGACGTCGTCGAAGGATCCCGCGGGTACGGCAGGAGGCTTGACGACCTGCCACTTGGTGCCGTTCCTGTCGCCACCGACCGCCCAGGTGCCGCCCGCTCCGGTGGCCACGTCGTTGAACGTGGCCGGCTGCCGGTTCGTCGCAGTCGTTGCCCAGCGCAACGATCCGTCCTGTTCCCCGGCCTGCTGGGCGGCCGCGGGCACTGCTGTCAGCACGGACCCGGTCAGCGCGACCAGGATGCATGTCTTCAGTCTCACAACGATTCCCCTCCGAGTACGGCGTCGTCTACATCCCTCTCGACGCTGCGACTCCTTCGCTGCGTTACATGCGGCTTTCTGCAACCCTGGAAGACATGGCCCTCACACTCGGAGCAATCGTCCTGAACGTGCCGTCGACCGGCCCGGCCGCGGAGTTCTGGCGCGCGGCCCTCGGCCTCACCCCCGCCGAGAACCCGGACTTCCTCGTTCCACCGCCGGGCACCCGGCCGACCAGGGTCCACCTCGACAGCACCGACCGCACGCATTTCGACCTGTGGGTGGACGGTTCCTCGACACCGGAAGCCGAAGTGGAGCGGCTGATCGGCCTCGGCGCCGAGCGGGTCGAGGACTGGATCTACCCGCCGGACGCCGACTTCACGGTCCTCAAGGCGCCGGACGGAACTGTCTTCTGCGTCATCGACTGAGCAGTGCGACGATCTGCGGGCTGTTGAAGAACTTCGCCGTCAGGGGCGCGTGACTGTCGCGGTCGTAGGGGTCGTCGTCGTGGGCGTTGGCGATGATCAGCGAGTACGCGCAGCGGTAGAGCAGGAGTTGATCGGCGTCGTACCCGAGGCCGTCGGCGAACGCCGCGTCGTACGTGGCCTCGACCTCGCGGGCCCGCGGCGACCAGAGGTCGATGACGCTCGCGGTGGCCGCGGCCTCGAACACCGGATCGCCGGCCATCGTCAGCAGACCGAAGTCGAGCAGCGTCACCGGGCGCAGGTCGTCGTCGACGAGGACGTTGCCGGCAGTGACGTCGCCGTGGACGAGCCGGGGCTCGGGCTCCTTGAGGTCGGCCAGCAGCCGCAGCAGCGCCTCGAGCTTGGCGTCGAAGTCGTCCACCATCCGCGTGTCGAAGCGAGCGGCCCGGCGCTGGACGAGACCCGTCAGGGCCTCGCGCCACGACACGCCGCCCGGGCGGAACGGGCCGGTTTCGTCGAGCACCGACGTACGGCGGAGCACCTCCGGCGCCGCCACCTGCGCCAGCGCGTCGACCACCTCGACGACACAGTCCCGCACGCGTTTCCAGCCCGGCGTACCGAACTCCGGCGCCACCTCGTGCAGCGGGACGCCCGGCAGTTCTTCCTCGATCGTCACCCAGTACGGGCCGGGGTGATGCAGCTCGAGAACGCGCGGGGTCCGGTACGGCAGTTGGCCGTCGAGCGCCTCGTACAGCTCACTCAGCGTCCGGAGCTCGGTCTCGCCCGCGTGGAACCAGATCTTCGCGACCTTCCCGCCGCCGAGCCGGAAGACCGCGCCCTGCATCCCGATCGCGATCTGCTCGGGACCGCCGTACCCGAGGATGCGGAGCTGTTCCTGCAGGAAAGCGTCGGACAGCGGCATGCCGCAAGACCCTAGTCGCGCGCCGCGGCGCTGTCGTCCGATTTTGTCGGTGGGGCCTGAAACCCTTGCGGGCATGGGTGATTCGCTGGTCGACGTCGGCGGCGTCACGCTGTTCGTGCGGGAGCTCGGGCAGCGGGGCGACGGGCCTTCTGTGGTGGTGATGCACGGCGGGCCGGACGTCGGGCACGGATACCTGGTGCCCGGGTTCGAGCCGTTGGCCCGCGATCATCACGTGGTGCTGTTCGACTTCCGTGGGTGCGGGCGGAGCAGCCGCGGGTTGCCGGACGACGATCTGCAGCCGGAGTACGTCGTGCAGGACACGCATCGGTTGATCGACCGGCTCGGGCTCGGCGCGGTCGATCTGGTCGGGTTCTCGACGGGCGGGCGGGCCGCGATGCAGTTCGTGGACAAGCATCCGGAGCAGGTACGGCGCTTGGTGCTCGCGTCGACCTCGGCGTACTCGTCGGCGGACGCGGCCGGTTATCTGGCGGGCTGGGACGAGTATCAGCGCCGCCAACGCGTCGAGGACGAGGCCAACGGCACCCTGCGCAACTCCACGGTCTTCGTGTGGGACCTCGACCGCGCCCCGGCGTACCTGCGGTTGCTCGAATCCCTGGGCACCGACCTAGGCGACTGGTCCGAGGAACGCGCGCTCCAGGGCCTCATGCACCCGTGGTGCCCCGGCGATCCCGAGCAGATCCTCCGCTCGTTCGCCAAGCCCATCCTCATCCTGCACGGCGACAAGGACATGGGCTTCCCCGTCCAACTCGCCCACCGCCTCCACGAGGCCGTCCCCAGCCACCTGATCGTCATCCCCGACACCGCCCACATGTGCCACTTCGAACAGCCCGAGACCTGGTCGTCCCACATCCGCGAGTTCCTGGACGGTTAAGGAGGCGGGGCTTGGAAGAGCGGGAGCAGGTATGTGTCCCACACGGCGTACTGGGCGCCGAGTGCCGCCAGCAGGACTGCCACCGGCACCGTTGCCCGGATCCACCAGCGCACGCGTCGGGCACAGCACTGCCACCAACATCCCCCATCTCAGCGGATGCCCGTCCCTGGTGATACCTGCGCTGTCCTGGCTCGGATCGACCTGCGCGAACTGCTGTTGGAACACCACCAGCGGCAACAGCAATGGAACCGCCGCGCCCAGGACCAGGACGGCGATCTCGACCCGGTCACGCCACGAGACGACCGCCGCTGCCATTCCCCGAGTGTGCCGTAGGCTGCGGTGTCGTGCAGGGGACACGGCTCGACATGGACCGGATTCGCGCGGCCCGGCAGGTCATTGCCCCGATCTTCCTGGACAGTCCCCTGTATCGCTGCGAAGCGCTCGAGCTCGGCTGCGCGGTCGACATCAAACTCGAGACGGCGAACCCGGTGCGCAGCTTCAAAGGCCGCGGTACAGAGGTCGTCGCGAGTCAGCTCGCGACCAGCGACTCGCGCGCGGTCGTCTGTGCCAGCGCGGGCAACCTCGGGCAGGCGCTCGCGTGGTCCGGTCGCGACCGCGGACTGGACGTCACGGTCGTCGCATCACGGTTCGCGACCACGGCGAAGCTCGACCGCATCCGGGCACTGGGCGCCAAACTCGAGCTCGTCGACGGCGACCACGAGCTCGCCCGCGTCCGGGCCGCCGAGATCGCGCGGTACGACGGGATCCGGCTGCTCGAGGACAGCCTGGACCTCGAGACCTGCGAGGGCGCCGCGACGATCGGCCTCGAACTCGTCGACGCGCTGCACGGGACCGACCCCGCCGTACTGATCGCGCTCGGCGGTGGCGCACTGGCGACCGGTGTCGGGTACGTCCTGAAGACCCTCGCACCCGCCGTCGAGGTGATCTGCGTCCAACCGCTCGGCGCGCCGGCGTTGACGCGCTCCTGGCACGAGCGGCGCGTTGTCACCACCGAAACTGCCGATACGATCGCGGACGGCGTCGCCGGGCGGATCCCGATCCCGGAGGTCCTCGACGACCTGCTCGTGGTCGCCGACGACGCCGTCCTCGTCCAGGAATCCTCGATCGTCGCCGGCCTGCGCCTGCTCCTCGACCACGCCGGCCTCGTCGTCGAACCGTCCGCCGCGCTCGGCATCGCCGCGATCCTCGAGGACCGCGACCGCTTCGCCGGCCGGCAGGTGGTCACGATCGTGTGCGGCAGCAACGTGGACCAGGACAAGTACCGGCGCTGGGTCGGCCTCTGATGGCGAGGCTCGCGGTCAAGCTCCTGCTCCTCGACGAGGACGACCGCGTGCTGCTCATCCACGCCCGGGACCCGAAGACCCATGCCGAATGCTGGTACCCGGTCGGCGGCGGCGGCGACCCCGGCGAAACGCTGCAGTCAGCCGCAGCCCGCGAGGCGTACGAGGAAACGGGCCTGCGCGATCTACCGCCGGGCCGCCATGTCTGGACCCGCGACCACACGTACGAGTTCAACGGGGAATCCATCGACGTCCACGAGGAATGGCTCCTGCACCGAGTCACCCACTTCACCCCCACACCCACCGAACTCTCGCCGTACGAAACAACCACCATCCTCGGCTTCGCCTGGTGGACGGCACAGGACCTGCTCGAGACAACAGAGACTGTCTTCCCACCCCAACTCGGCCACCTACTAACCGAGCTCGCCCCTAGAACGTGACCCCAGGCGCCCACTCACCACCCGAACGGCCAGCCACAGATATTGGATTGCTCAGGGTGCCGGGTCGAACTGAGACTCGGGCAATGGAAGGTCAGGAAGTGCGGTACGCCGAGTACGGGCCGGGACTGCTGCCCGCGGTACTCAAGGCTCAGGTGCTGTCGTTCCTGCGGATCGTCTGGCCGGACGGCTTCACCGGCGAGCTCAGGTATCGCGACTGGATCACCAACCCGGCGTACGAACCGCACCACCTGCTGTACGTCGCCGGCGACCTCGTCGTCAGCCACCTGGAGATCGTCCACCTGGACCTGCACCACGAAGGCACGACGTACAAGGTCGCCGCCCTGACCAGCGTCCTGACGTTCCCGTCCTTCCGCACCGAAAGCTGGGCCGGCCGCCTCGTCGCAACCGCCTGCCGCCGCATCGAATCCAGCACCGCCGACCTGGGCCTCATCTGCTGCGAACCCCACAACCACAAGCCCACCAGGAACACTTCCGCCGCACCCCACTACGCCTCGAGGACGAGCTATGAAACCGATCGTCATCCGTCCGGCCCGCGTCGACGACGGCGAGCACGTCTGGCCACTCGCACAGGCGTTCGCCACCTCGTTCAGTCCCGAGAAGACCGCGTTCGACGCGACATGGCCGCAGTTGGTCGACGTACCTGACACGCTGCTGCTTGTTGCAGAGACGGCTGACGGAAGAATCGCCGGCTACCTCCTCGGCAACACCCATCTCACGTTCCTCGCCAACGGTCGTGTCGCGTGGGTCGAGGAGCTCATGGTCGACGAGAACCTGCGGCAGCACGGAATCGGCCGCCAGTTGATGGAGCACGCCGAACATTGGGCTCACGCCACAGGCGCCGCCTACCTCGCACTGGCCAGTCGCCGGGCCGGACCGTTCTATCTGGCACTCGGGTACGACGATTCCGCGGTCTTCTACAAGAAGACCTTGTCCTGACTCAACGCGGCAGCGGCGGAAGCCCGAGGGTCTGCAGGAACCTGGCCGTCTTCAGCTCCACGAAGACATCCTCGTCAGGTACGTCGTCCTGCCTGTCGTCGGGCTGCTTGTCGTCGCTCGCCAGGAAGCGTTCGATCTCGTCCGGGGCTGGCGACGTGCCGGCCAGCTCCGCCCACGCGGCGAGTCCAGCGGCCTCGATCGCCGTGTCGGCCGCCGTCGGCGCGGCCGGGTCCCCGAAGTACGCGCGCGGCGTGTGCCCGAGGAACGCCTCGCCGGTCCCCACACCCGCCGGCGCGTACTGGGTGCCCACCGTCCACCCAGGCCGCCGAATCATCAGGTGTCGTAGCCGAGGCCGTCCCAGGGCTCGTAGTACGCGATGAAGTTGCCCGGTTCGATGTGCAGCGAGTACGTACCTTCGAAGTCCTCGCCCACCCAGCCGAACGTCACGCCGTCGACCTCCACCGCGAACGGCGCGACGTCGATCGGCTCGAGCACGTACTTCCCGAGCTCGGCGAGCCGCGACGCGACGACCTGATCCGCCCCGGCGGACGCCGCCTGCCCCGACGGAACCCACTCCGCCCGGACCGCCTCGTCGACCTTCACCTCGTCGAACGTCCCGTCCGCGTTCCACAGGAACAACCCGACGTACGCCGCGCCGCTCGACGGATCGAACAGCTCGTCACTGAGAAAGAACCGCCGCCCGTCACCGGCCGTCCCGGCGTACGGCACGTGATAGTCGTCCGGCACGATCCGGAACCGCGCAGGCGCTTCGTCCACCGCTGCCCCTCCCCCACTGGCGCCACACCCGCCCAACGCAACCACCAACCACAACGCAAGCCCCAACCGCCTCAACGCCCCACCCCTCACACTGAACCTGTGGGCATCCTTCCGTACGCACTCGGCCTGCTGATCGCGCTGGTCCTCAGCGCACAGCTCCTGCTGCTGATGGAACGCGACCGCCCACTCGCCAAACGACTGCGCGACCTGAGCACCGGCGGCGACGCCTTCTCAATCCTCTTCGCCGCCTTCCTCACCCTGGGCACCCTCGGCGCGCTCCTCGGCAGCCTCCTCCACGCCCCCGTCCCCGGCGCCGCAACCGGCCTCACCCTAGCCCTCCTGACCTGGATCACAGCCGTAGTCCAAGCCCACCGCCGCCCCCAACCACCCGCCCGCCACTCAGCCCCGGACGAACACTGACGACCGGAAGGTGTGCGATGGGCCCGAACTTACGAGCGTCCGTCGGTCGGGTAACCGGTGTGGCGGGTCCATGGGGCGCCCGACGGCACGGCGAAAGAGGAGCCGCGCGTGGTGCCGCGTGGGGAAACGTGCGACGTACTAGCTCCCCCGCCAGGTTTCGATCCTGGTCTTCGAGATTCAAAGTCTCGCGGGCTGCCGATTACCCCACGGGGGATCGTGGTTGCCGGGACAGTTTGCCATGAGTGGGGTGGATGCACGCTCAGGGGTTCCTTACCTACGGGTCCGTAGGTTACGGTGGCGTAGGTAAGGAACCCCTGACTCGAGGGATGAACAGCTATGACTCCACCCGCCGTAGCCACTCCGGACGCGCCCACCCGTACCGTGCCGGTCGACGAGGAGGTGCACACCGGGACGCTCGGTGGTGAGCAGAAGAAGGTCTGGGAGCAGGTCGCCCTGGCGCTGTTCATCGGGATCCCGTTCCTGGCGGTGCTGGCGGCGGTGCCGATCGCGTGGGGCGGGTTCCTGGGCTGGCGGGACGTCGTGCTCGCGGTGGTCTTCTACACGATCGCCGGCCACGGGATCTCGATCGGGTTCCACCGGCTGTTCACGCACAAGTCGTTCAAGCCGAACCGCCCGCTGAAGTACGCGCTCGCGATCGCCGGTTCGCTCGCGATCGAGGGTCCGGTGATCCGCTGGGTGGCCGACCACCGCAAGCACCACAAGTTCTCCGACCGTGACGGCGACCCGCACAGCCCGTGGAAGTACGGCAACACGCTGGGCGCGCTCACGAAGGGGTTCTTCCACGCGCACGTCGGCTGGCTGTTCGACACCGAGCAGACCCCGCAGCGCCAGTACGCGCCCGACCTGCTGAGGGACAAGGACATCGTCAAGGTGTCCCGGATGTTCCCGCTGCTGGTCGCCGTGAGCCTGCTGGCGCCGGCCGTCATCGGCGGCCTCTGGTCGTGGTCGTGGACCGGTGCGCTGACCGCGTTCTTCTGGGCCAGCCTGGTCCGGATCGCGCTGCTGCACCACGTGACCTGGTCGATCAACTCGATCTGCCACACGATCGGCGACCGGCCGTTCAAGAGCCGTGACAAGTCCGGCAACGTGTGGTGGCTGGCAATCCTGAGCCAGGGCGAGTCGTGGCACAACCTGCACCACTCCGACCCGACCTGCGCACGGCATGGCGTACTGAAGGGCCAGATCGACACGTCCGCGCGCTGCATCTGGTTCTTCGAGAAGCGCGGCTGGGTCTCCGACGTCCGCTGGCCGGTCAAGGAGCGGCTCGAGGCGCGCCGTACCGACAACTCGCAGCGCACTCTCAAAGCGGCCTGACCGTTAAACCTCCGCAAGCAACACCCGAAGTACGGCATGATGCTGACGTGATCACGACGTGACGGAACCCAAACCGCGGCGGTCCGGCCGGATCCGGATGACCAGTGCCGAACGTCGCGAGCAACTCATCACCATCGCCCGCGGCCTGTTCGCCCAGAAGGGGTACGAGGCCACGTCGGTGGAGGAGATCGCGGCCCGGGCCGAGGTCTCCAAGCCGGTCGTGTACGAGCACTTCGGCGGCAAGGAGGGGCTGTACGCCGTCGTCGTGGACCGTGAGGTCCGGGCGCTGCTCGACGGTGTCACGCAGTCGCTGACGGCCGGCCGGGCGCACGAACTGGTCGAGCAGGCCGCGCTCGCGCTGCTCGACTACATCGAGAACAACTCCGACGGGTTCCGGATCCTGGTCCGCGACTCGCCTGTCGGGTCGTCGACCGGGTCGTTCATCTCGATCCTGAGCGACGTCGCGACCCGGGTCGAGCACATCCTGGCCGAGAACTTCAAGCGCCGCGGCCTGGACCCGAAGAACGCCCCGATGTACGCCCAGATGCTGGTCGGCATGGTCGCGCTCACCGGCCAGTGGTGGCTGGACGCCCGCAAACCGAAGAAGCCGGACGTCGCCGCCCACCTGGTCAACCTCGCCTGGAACGGCCTCTCCGGCCTCGAAGCCAAGCCCACGCTCTCCACCCGGCCCCACAAGTAGCGGACCGCCAGCACTCATCAACCACACCCCCGCCGGGCCGGCTGAGCGTGGAACGGCCGTCCGACGGCCGATTGCGCCGCCTTGGTGAGTGGTGGGCGTCCGCATACCCCGGTCGTACGGCGACATCAGCCCGCGGCATGACCCCCGCCGAAGAGCCAGCCCGTACCCTGGCCAGCATGACGGGGATCCTGACCGCGCGGCCGGTGCCTGCCCGGAGCAGGGCGTTCGATCTGCTGCTGGCCGGCAGCCTCTGCATGATCTTCGGCTTCCTGTCGCTGGCCCAGGCGCACCTGAGCGGCATCCTCGCGTTCGGCATGCTGGCCCCGCTGATCTGGCGCCGCACCCACCCCGAGCTGGTTTTCTTCGGCGTCTGCGCGGTCGCGGTGCTGCAATGGCTCGGCGGCGTCCAGCTGATGCCGGGCAACGTCGGCCTGCTCGTCGCCCTCTACGCGATCTCCGTGTACGGCGACGTGCGGCTGAGCCGGATCGCGCTGGGGATCGGCGGCCTCGGCGTCCTGATGGCGACCTCGCGGTACTGGGCCAACTCGGACTGGAAGCAGCAGGTCACGATGATGGTCGCGCTCGGCGCGCTGGTCTTCGGCGTCTGGGCGTTCGGCGAGCGCCGCCGGACCCGCGGGCTGTACGTCGCGCAGCTCGAGGAGCGGGCCGCCCAGCTCGAGCGGGACCGCGACCGCGAGGCGAAACTGGCCGTCGGCAACGAGCGGACCCGGATCGCCCGCGAGATCCACGACGTGGTCGCTCACGGGCTGTCGATCATGATCGTCCAGGCCGACGGCGGCCTGTACGCCGCCGACCAGTCCCCCGACGCGGCGAAGAAGGCACTCGCCACGATCGGCGACACCGGCCGCGCGAGTCTGACCGAGATGCGCAAGATGCTCGGTCTGCTCAAACAGGACGAGCAGCACGACCTCGACCCGAACCAGCCCCGCCCGCAGCCCGGCGTCTCCAGCCTCCCCGAGCTGATCGACAACGTCCGGGAGGCCGGCCTCAACGTCACGTACGACGTCACCGGCGAGCCTCGCGATCTGCCGGCGCTGCTGGGCCTGACGGCGTACCGGATCGTGCAGGAGGGGCTGACCAACACGCTGAAACACGCCGGGCCGGGAGCGCGGACCTCCGTCACCTTGGACTTCGGGCGCGAGATGCTGACCGTGGTGGTCACCGACGACGGCCGCGGCGCCGGTGTCGCGCCGAGCGCGGACCCGGGTCACGGTCTGGTCGGGATGCGGCAGCGCGCGTCGGTCTCGGGCGGTACGGTGAGCGCCGGACCGAAGGCCGGCGGCGGTTACGAGGTGATCGCCAGGCTGCCGTACAACCTGCCGACTGGAGAGTAATGGAAGACGACGTGATCCGGGTGTTCCTTGTCGACGATCAGGAACTCGTCCGGGCCGGATTCACGATGCTGGTGGACTCCCAGGCCGACATGCGGGTGGTCGGGCAGGCCGGTGACGGCGGCGAGGCGATCGAGAAGATCCAGGTGACCGCGTCCGACGTGGTCCTGATGGACGTCCGGATGCCGCGGCTGGACGGCGTCGAGGCCACCCGCCGGCTCCAGTCGTTGCCCGAAGCACCGAAAGTGATCGTGCTGACCACCTTCGACCTGGACGAGTACGCGTTCGCCGCGATCAAGGCCGGCGCGGCCGGCTTCCTGCTCAAGAACACCCCGCCGGCCGACCTGCTGAACGCGATCCGGCAGGTGCACTCCGGTGACGCCGTGGTCTCCCCCAGTACGACGAAACGCCTGCTGGAGCACTTCGCCGGCGCCCTGCCCGACGAGCAGACCGAGCAGCCGGACCTGGCCGACCTGACCGCCCGCGAGCGCGAGGTGCTGATCGAGGTCGCCCGCGGCCTGTCGAACACCGAGATCGCCAAGCTGTTCACGTTGTCCGAGGCAACGGTCAAGACGCATATCGGCCGCATCCTGGCCAAGACCGGCCTCCGGGACCGGGTCGCCCTGGTCGTCCTCGGGTACGAGACCGGGCTGGTCCGGCCCAGCAAGTAATACCCAGGTAGTACGCGGACTCCAGTCTGCGGTCCGACGAGATTCGCCGGCGAGATCACTAACTTCTTGGCCAACAACGAAACCAAGGAGTGACATGAGCTTGCAGACCGGGGAGCTTGCGGCGGGGCGGCTGCCGCAGGACGGGGAGCCGCGGACCGCGATCCGGGCGCACGAGCTGCGCAAGGTGTACGGACAGGGCGACACCGCGGTCGCCGCGCTCGACGGGGTCTCGGTCGACTTCGGGGTCGGCCGGTTCACCGCGATCATGGGGCCGTCGGGCTCCGGCAAGTCGACGTTGATGCACTGCCTGGCGGGACTCGACACCCCGACCAGCGGCCAGGTTCTGCTCGGCGAGACCGAGCTGACCCGGCTGCCGGACGCCGAGCTGACCAAGATCCGCCGGGACCGCGTCGGGTTCGTGTTCCAGTCCTTCAACCTGCTGCCGATGCTGTCCGCGAGCGACAACATCCTGCTCCCGCTCGAACTCGGCAACCGCAAGCCCGACGAGCAGTGGCTGACCACGCTGATCGACGTACTCGGCCTCCAGGACCGGCTCACGCACCGTCCGTCGGAGTTGTCCGGCGGCCAGCAGCAGCGGGTCGCGGTGGCGCGGGCCCTGGCCGGCCGGCCGGAGGTCGTGTTCGCCGACGAGCCGACCGGCAACCTGGACTCCCGGTCCGGCGCCGAGGTGCTCGGCTTCCTGCGGCGTTCGGTCCGCGAGTTCGGCCAGACCGTGGTGATGGTGACGCACGACCCGCTCGCGGCGTCGTACGCCGACCGCGTCGTGATGCTTGCCGACGGCAAGCTGGCCGGCGAGCTGCTGCAGCCGACCCCGGAGAGCGTTCTCGACGCACTGCGCCAGCTGGGGGCCTGACGTGCGACGCTCGCTCCTCTCCTCGTTGCGCGCCCACCTGGGCCGCCTGATCGCGGCTTGCCTGGCGATCGTGCTCGGGGTCGGTTTCGGTTCCTTGGCGATGATCGTGCACTCGTCCGCGTCGCACGGCGTCGACGAGACGATCGGCGCGCAGTACAAGGGTGTCGACGCCGTCGTCGCCCCGGACTCGTCGACCATCTCCCCCGGCGACGTCGCGAAGGCGCAGAAGGTCCCCGAGGCCGCGTCGGTCGTCACGCTGACCACTGCCTACCTGGAGGTCGCGTTCGCCGACCTGGTCCGCCCGACCACGATCCCGATCGACGCGCTGTACGACAGCTCCAGGATCGCCGGCCCCGGCACCTCGTCCGGGCGGTTGCCAACCGCAACGAACGAGATCGCCTTGCCGGCCAGGACCGCCGCGAAGCACAAGGTCACCGTCGGCCAGACGCTGCGGATCAGCTCGTACGACGACAAGTCCTGGACCGTCACCGTCGTCGGGCTGGTGGACGACTCGAAGTACGTCGGAACCGCCGCCGCGGTGGCGACCCCGGCCGCGGTGAAGATCTTCGACCCGGGCGCGTACACCCGGGCGATCGCGCTCGCCGCGAAGCCCGGCGTCACCCAGCAACAGCTCGCCGACGCCACCCGGGCCGCGGTGACCGGCGGCGTACAGACCCTCACCGGTGAGGCGTTCATCGACCACGAGGTGAAGAGCTGGACGCACGGTATCGACGTCCTCGGCGGCGTGTTCGGCATGTTCGCGGTGATCGCGCTGTTCGTCGCTTGCCTGGTGATCGGCAACACGTTCACGATCGTGATCGCCCAGCGCACCCGCGAGATGGCGCTGCTGCGCTGCGTCGGCGCGTCCCGGCGGCAGGTGTTCACGTCGGTGCTCGCGGAGGCCGCCGTGGTCGGTGCGGTCGCGTCCACGATCGGCGTCGTGTTCGGTGTCGCGCTGTCCGCGCTGGGTCTGGCGCTGTCCCGCGAGTTCGACTGGGGCATCCCGCCGCTCCCGCTGCATCTCGACCTGCTGTCGGTGTTCCTGCCGCTGCTGCTGGGCATCGCGGTCACGCTGCTGGCAGCCGTCGTACCGGCCCGACGGGCGACCAAGGTGGCGCCGCTGGCCGCGCTCCGGCCCGAGGTGGCGCCTGCGGCCGCGAGCAAGGCCGGTCTGCTGCGCTTGATCCTGGGCTTCCTGCTCCTTGCCGGTGGCGGTGCGCTGCTGGCGGGCGGCGCGGTGCTGCAAGATGTACTGATCGGTGTCGCCGGTGGAGCGCTCTCGTTCCTCGGCGTGCTCGCGATCGGGTCGCTGCTGGTGCCGGCGTTGATCCGCCTGATCGGCGCGCTCCCCGCCCGCGGTGGCGGCGTACCCGCCCGGCTCGCCGTCGCGAACGCGATCCGCAACCCGAAGCGTACGGCGGCCACCACGTCCGCCCTGCTCATCGGCGTGACGCTGATCAGCCTGACCTGTGTCGGGATCGCCTCGGTGCGCAAGACGTTCGACGTGTCGATGGACGGGCAGTACCCGGTCGACCTGATGGTCACGACGTACCAGGAGAAGATGCCGCCCGGCGCCGAGCAGCAGCTCCGCGACATCAAGGGCATCACCCAGGTCGTCCCGGTCAGCAAGGTGCTGGTGAAGTCCGGCAGCCAGGAGGTCGAGGTCACCGGGATCGACGCGGCCGCGGCCGGTTCGGTGATCCACAACCCGGCGCTGGCGGCCCGGCTCGAGCCCGGTACGGCGCTGGTCGACCGCCAGACGATGGCGATGCTGGACGTCGAGGACGGCAGCCCGCTGACGATCGTGTCCGGGCCGCACAAGCTGACCGTGAAGGTCCAGCGGTCGCACGGGCTGGACCCGATCACGGTCGCGTCGACGGATCTCGCGAAGCTGGCGCCCAACGCGGCGGTGACCGGCTTCTGGCTGGCCTCGGACCCGAAGGCGGACGGCTCGGACGTTCTCGACGCCGTGCAGCAGTCGGTCCCGACCGTCAAGGAGCTGTCGGTCGGCGGCGGACTCGCGGAGCGGACCAGCTACACGAAGATCTTCGACGTCCTGCTGATCGTCGGGATCGGCCTGCTCGGGGTCTCGGTGCTGATCGCCCTGGTCGGCGTCGGCAACACGCTGAGCCTGTCGGTGCTGGAGCGGACCCGGGAGAACGCGCTGCTGCGGGCAATGGGCCTGTCCCGCCGCCAGCTGCGCCGGATGCTCGCGGTCGAGTCGTTGCTGATGGCACTGGTCGCCGCAGGTCTCGGGATCGTGCTCGGCCTGATCTACGGCTGGACAGGGACGAGCGCGCTGATGGGCGGCCAGACGGTCGACGGCAGCGTGGAGTACGCCGTACCCGGGACGCTGCTGATCGCGATCGCCGCCGTCGCCGCCGTCGCGGGCCTGCTCGCCTCGGTGCTCCCCGCCCGCCGCGCCGCCAAGGTCGCCCCCGCCGGCGCACTGGCGTCCGAATGAGCCGGCGGCTCGCCTGGCTTGAGGGGGCCGGGCGAGCCGCTTAGGTACTGAAGGACAGGAGGTGTCGCCCGTTCGCACGCCGCTAAGCGCTCGGCTGAGCGCAGGTGCGCCGCCCGGACGGGGACACCTCCTGTCGCACGGTCCCCGTCAGACGATCTCCACGCGGTTCCCATGGCCGTCGGCGGTGTGGAATCGCCGGCGGCCCGGGATCGTCTCGTTGTCCCAGGTCACGGGATAGCCCAGGTCTGCCAAACGGGCCGCCAAGGCGTCCAGGTCGTCGACGGCCAGCGCCGGATGCGCCTTCTTCGCCGGCGCGAACCCCTCCTCCACGCCGATGTGGATCTCCGCGGCCCCGGCCCGGAACCAGCACCCGCCGCGCGGCTTGAGCAGCTCCGGCTTCTCCACCTCGGTCATCCCGAGCGCGTCGCGGTAGAACGCCCGCGCCACGTCCTCACCTCCCGGCGGGCACGAGACCTGCACATGATCGAGTCGCATCGTCAGCCCTTCTTCTGCGCGACCGCGAAGATCCGGCGGAACGGCAGCAGCGTCCCGTAGTCCTTCTGCGGATACGCCTCCGCGAGCCGGGCGCCGTACTCCGCCTCGAACCGCACCCGCAGATCATCCGGCAGCGACTGCAGCACCGGCCGCGCGCCCGTCCCCTTCACCCACTCCAGGACGGCGTTGTCGCCGGACAGCAGGTGGAAGTACGTCGTCTCCCACGCGTCGACCACGCACCCTTCCGCGCTGAGCGCGTCGACGTACTCCGCCGCGCCGGGGACATCCGGGCGCAGCGACGCGTCCTTCGCGTACTCGGCGTACGGCGGTGTGTTGGCGAGCTCACGCAGGATCGCGTGCGACGGCGCGTCCCCGTTACCCGGGATCTGGATCGCCAGCCACCCGCCGGGGCGCAGGGCCCGCACGAACCCCGGCAGCAGGTCGAGCTGGTCGGGCACCCACTGCAGGGTCGCGTTGGTGACGATCACGTCGAGATCGGCGCCGCTCCACTCGCGGACGTCGCCGAGCTCGAAGCTCAGGCGGTCGTCGGCGTACTGCGCGGCGGCCTCGAGCATCTGCGGCGAGCTGTCGACCCCGCGGATGTCGGCGTCCGGCCAGACCTGCCGCAGCGTCGCGGTCAGGGCGCCCGGACCGCAGCCGAGGTCGACCACGGACCGTACGCCGGTCGCCCGGACCCGCTCGACCAGGTCCCGGAACGGCCGGGCGCGCTCGTCGGCGTACGTGCCGTACTGCACTGGACTCCACACCGGTGACGTGCGCATCGGCTGCACCTCTCTGCTCGAACCTCTTGATGGGATTTATCTTGATGTCGAGATACTCTAACCTCGCGACTTGTCTTGATGTCAAGAGTCTTGATGAGTACTCTCGAACCCATGGAGGACGAGGTCGATCGGCTGATCGAGGCCTGGCGGCGTGAGCGCCCCGACCTCGACGTGGCGCCGATGGAGGTGCTGTCCCGGGTCAGCCGGCTGGCGCGGCACCTCGACCGGGCCCGCAGTCAGGCCTTCGACACGCACGGCCTGGAGTCGTGGGAGTTCGACGTCCTCGCAGCACTCCGCCGAGCGGGCACGCCGTACCAACTGTCCCCCGGCCGGCTGCTCAAGGAAACCCTGGTCACGTCCGGCACGATGACGAACCGGGTCGACCGGCTGGCCGCGCGCGGCCTGGTCGAGCGCCTCCCGGACCCGCACGACCGCCGCGGGGTGCTCGTACAACTGACGCCTGCCGGCCGGGACAAGGTCGACGCCGCGATGGCCGACCTGCTCACCCATGAGCGCACCCTGCTCGGCGGCCTCAGCGACCGCGACCAGCAGAAGATCGCCCGCGTACTGCGCGAACTCGTCCGGCCGTTCGACCTCGAAAAGCACTGAAAGAAAACCGGCCGGTAACTACCGACAAAGCCGTCTGTTCGTGCGGACAAAGCACGGCCGAAATAACGCCGGAATTATCCGAAAAGACGACCCGTCACTTCCGCCCCGTCCCGATCGTTGCTAGTTGCAATGAGATCGTGAGATTGCTGTAGCCGTCGACTATCGACACCGGTCGGGCCCACTACTAGGGTCGTCACCGTCGGTGGCTGAACGACTACAAAATGTCAGAACACGGTGACTTCGGCGGCAAGAGGTGGTCCGCCGAAAGCGGTCGCGTGGTGTCCGGGGCTCGGGGCCCGAACAACGCCGGCCGGCACGGGGCCCGCTCACCCAGAAGCTCGGCGCACCCCTCCGAATCACAGGGGATCGGAGGGGGCGCCGCGGCTCGGAAGCCCTGCTATTCGGCGCGTTCGGCCGCTTCGAACCAGGCAGTCTCGAGCTCGCCGCGTTCGTCGGCGAGCTTGCGCAGCTCGGCGTCCAGCTCGGCGAGGCGCTCGTAATCGCTCGCGCTGGCGGCCAGCTGGTCGTGCAGCTTCGCCTCCGCCTCGGTGAGCTTCGTGAGCTGCCGCTCGATCCGGTTCAGCTCCTTCTTCGCCGCCCGGGCCACTGCCGCGTCAGCCGTCGGACGCTCAACCACCTGACCATTTCCGGTGGCCGCCAAATCACTGGACATCTCCGCCGCCGGTGTCAGCGCATTTGACGCCGGCCGCCGCGGAATTCCGGCCGCGAGTTCCTCGAGATACTGCTCGACACCGCGCGGCAGATGCCGGACCCGGCCGTCGCCCATGATCGCGTAAACCATGTCACTGACCCGCTCCAGGAAGTACCGGTCGTGGGTGACGGTGACGACGACACCCGGCCAGCTGTCGAGGAAATCCTCGAGCACGGTCAGCGTCTCGACGTCCAGGTCGTTGGTCGGCTCGTCCAGGATCAGCACGTTCGGTTCGTCGAGCAGGATCCGCAGCAGTTGCAGCCGGCGCCGCTCACCGCCGGACAGGTCCGAGATCCTCGTCGTCAGCTTGTCGCCGGTGAACCCGAACCGCTCGAGCAGCTGCGACGACGTCAGCTCACCGCCCCGGCCGGCCAGTGCCGCCGTACGCCGGATCGCGGTGATGTGGTCGAGGACGGTGACCGTGCCGTCGACCTCCTCCAGGGTCTGCGACAGGTTCGCGATCCGGACCGTCTTGCCCTGCTTCACCCGGCCGCGGTCCGGCGCGAGCTGCCCGGTGAGGACCTTGAGGAACGTGGTCTTGCCGGCGCCGTTCGGCCCGAGCAGCCCGATCCGGTCGGCCGGCCCGAGCCGGAACGTGACGTGGTCGAGCATCGTCCGCGCGCCGAAACTCAGGCTCACGTCCTCGACGTCGAAGACGTCCTTGCCGAGCCGGGCGGTCGCCAGCTGCGACAGCGCGAGCTTGTCCCGCGGCGGCGGCTCGTCGGCGATCAGCGCGTTCGCGGCCTCGATCCGGAACTTGGGCTTGCTGGTCCGGGCCGGCGCGCCCCGGCGCAGCCAGGCGAGCTCCTTCTGCAGGAGGTTCTGCCGCTTGGCCTCGGTGACCTGCGCGGTCCGGGCCCGCTCGGCCTTGGCGAGTACGTACGCCGCGTACCCGCCGTCGTACGACGTGACGCGGCCGCCCTGCACCTCCCAGGTGTCGGTGCAGACCGCGTCCAGGAACCAGCGGTCGTGGGTGACCACGATCAGCGCGCCGGCCCGGTCGACGACGTGCTCGGCGAGCCAGCTGACCGCCTCGATGTCGAGGTGGTTGGTCGGCTCGTCGAGGATCAGCAGGTCGACCTCGGTGAGCAGCAGCCTGGCGAGCGACGCCCGCCGGCGCTCACCACCGCTCAGGCTGCCGACCCGCGCCTGGTGGTCGACCTCGCCGAGCAGGTGCTCCATCACCGAGCGTGCCCGCGGGTCGGCCGCCCAGGTGTAGGTCTCGACGTCGCCGAGCACCGCGTGCAGCACGGTCTGGTCGGGGTCGAGGTCGTCGCTCTGGCCGAGATACCCGAGCCTGAGGTCGCGGTTGTGGGTGATCCGGCCGCCGTCGGGCTCCTCACGCCGGGCCAGGACCTGCAGGAGCGTCGACTTGCCGTCGCCGTTGCGCCCGACCACGCCGATCCGCTCACCACGGCCTACGCCGAGACTGACCGAGTCGAGCAGTGTGCGGGTCCCGAAGCCCTTCGAAACAGCTTCCAGATTGACCAAGTTAGGTGCCGCCATAACGCGCCCAAGGGTAGCTGACCGCGGGAGGCGTGCCAGGATCGTCCAGGTGCTGACCTCCGCCTGGCTCGACGGCCTGTCCCTCGGCGACCCGATCGCCGCCGATCCGCTGGAAGGCGGGTACGCCAGCAGAACGTTCCGCGTGCGGACGTCCCTGGGCGGATCGGTGGTCGTCAAGACGCAGGACAACCTGCCGGAGAACCTGTACGCGCTGGAAGCGGACGGGCTCGACGCGCTGCGCGCACCCGGCGGGTTCGCCGTCCCCGAGGTGCTCCGGGTGACGCCGTCGTACATCGTGCTGTCGGACCTCGGTACGTCGGAACCGTCGCCGACGTACTGGGAGGACGCGGGGCGGGCGCTGGCGCTGCAGCACCAGCAGACCGCGGACAAGTTCGGGTACCACGTCGACAACCACCTCGGCACGCTCCCGCAGCGGAACCCGTGGACCGGCGACGGGCACACGTTCTTCGCCGAGCACCGGCTCCTGCGCTACCTGGAGGAGCCGAACTGCCACAACCAGCTCCCCGCGGACGACCGCCGCCGGCTGGAGCGCATCGCGGGCAACCTGGTCAACCTCGTCCCGGTCCAGCCGCCGTCGCTGCTGCACGGCGACCTGTGGCACGGCAACCTCCTCCCCGCCGCGAACGGCGGGCCGGCGATGATCGACCCCGCCGTCCACTACGGCTGGCCGGAAGCCGACCTCGCCACGCTCTTCATCTACGGCCAGCTGTCCGAGACCTTCTTCGACGCCTACGAAGAAGTCCACCCGCCGGCGCCCGGCTGGCGTGCCCGCCTCCCGCTCCTGCACCTGCGGGAACTCCTCTGCATCACCGCCCACTGGCCCGACCGCGCCGAAACAGTCCAAGAGATCCACACGATCCTCGAACAGTTCGACTGACGAGGGCGGATCTGTGCCACTCACCAACCGCCGTCCGCGGCCGTCGGCGGCGCACTGCTGAGCGTGAACCGCGGCGCCGACCGGCCGTTGATGGGTGGCACACGTCCGCTCACGACTGGTTCAGGTGGAGGACGTACTGCTTCTCGTTGAGCGGGTTGCCGTCGGTGCGGGGTCTGATCGGAGGTTCGGTGGCGACGGGGATGTAGGAGTGGAAGGTCGTGGTGAGGAGGCCTTCGCCGTGGGTGAGGGTGGGGAGCTGGGACTCGAAGGGGTGCGTGGTCGCGGCGGGGATCGTGCCCTCCAGGTGGGTGTCGGTCGCCTGCGTGACGACGCCGCGGTGTTCGGCGACGTGCGCCAGGATGCGCGAGATGGTGTCCGGCGGCACGTCGAGCTCGAAGTGGTTCACCGGCTCGAGAACCGTCGTCCCGGCCTCCGCGATCGCCTGCAGCAGGATCAACGGCACCAACCGACGGAAGTCGGCCGCCACGGTTCCCGCGCTGTCGTACGCCGTGTGCGTCAGAGCGACCCGGATGTCCGGGATCTCCCAGCCGAACAGCCCCTGGTGCAGCGTCTGCCGGACCGTCTCCTCGATCGCGGTGTGGAACGCCCGCGGCAGCCCGCCGAGCTCCACCTCCAGCTCGTACTCGAGCCCGTCGCGGCCCGGTGAGACCCGGAAACCGACACCGGCCGCCCACGGTCCCTCGGTGATGTCACGCATCGCCGCACCGACGCCGTTCAGTCGTTCGACGTGGATCGGCGTCGTCTCGCTGAAGCTGACCTGGACGCCGTACTCCGACTCCAGCAGCGACGCGATCACCTCCTTCTGCACCTCGCCGTACAGGCTCACGGTCAGCTCGCCGGCCTTCCGGACCCGGATCAGCGGGTCCTGCTCGGCGAGCTGCGTCAACGCCTGGAACAGCTTCACCCGGTCCCGTGCACTGACCACGGTCTCCAGCGTCGGCGGCGCGAACAACCGCCCGACCTGCGTCGTCGGTACGCCGAGCTGGTCGCCGATCCGGATGCTCTTCAGCCCACGCAGCGCGACGATCTGGCCGGCCTCGACCCGCTCGATCGGCTGCCGCGCGCCGTTCGCGAACACCTCGACGCCGCTCGGTCGTACCTGGTACTCCGGTCCGTCCACGGGATGCACCACGACCGGCGTCCGTGCCGCCAGCGTCCCGCTGACCACGCGCGCCGACGCGATCTTCTGCCCGGCCGCGCCACGCTCGACCTTGAACACCCGCGCGCGCAGCTCGTCGCCCGGCGCTCCAGTTGCCCGCGGCAACCACGTACGGATGCCGTCGATCAGCTCCGGTACGCCGGTCCCGGTCATCGCCGACCCGAAGTACACCGGATGCACCTCCGCGGTCGCGACCTGCCGGCGCAGCTCGGCCGCCTGATCCACCGCGGCGCCCTCGAGGTACGACTCCAGGAAGGAATCGTTGCGCTCAGCAAGAATCTCCGTCAGCTCCGAACGCTGCACCGCCAGCGGTTCCACCGCGGCCGGGCGGGTCCCCAGGTCCATGACGGTTTCCATCGGTACGGCGGACGGCGTCAGCAGCCGCCGGATGTCGGCGAGCAACTCGTCGTACCGCGCGCCGACCCGGTCGATCTTGTTCACGAACAGCAGCGTCGGGATCCGCAGCCGGCGCAGCGTGCGCATCAGCAGGCGCGTCTGCGGCTGTACGCCCTCGACCGCGGACAGCACCAGCACCGCGCCGTCCAGCACGGACAGGGCGCGCTCGACCTCGGCGATGAAGTCCGAGTGCCCGGGCGTGTCGATCAGGTTCACCGGCAGGTCGCCGAGCGCGAACGACACCACCGCCGAGCGGATCGTGATGCCGCGTTTCCGCTCGAGGTCCATCGAGTCGGTCTGCGTGTTCCCGTCGTCGACGCGACCGACCCGGTCGATCACGCCGGCGGCATACAGCAGCCGCTCGGTCAGGCTGGTCTTACCGGCGTCGACATGCGCCACAATACCCATCGTCAGAGAGTTCAAGAGTCCTCGCGAATGCGTCGAAGCGATCAGTAACCCTGAGGTCGATCGATCCGCGGCGCATCCCGGTCTCCTGTCTGTCGATGAGAGATGTGTCCCCGGGGACGCTAGCACCGGCCATCACCGGTGACGAACGAATTTTCAGGCTGCGAGGACCGGTACGTCGTACTTCTGGATGAACCGATCCCGCGTCACCAGCGTCAGGCGCTCCGCGACCGCCTGCGCCACCAGCATCCGGTCGAACGGGTCCCGATGGATCATCGGGAGGAGGCCGGCCACCGCCGCGTGGGCCATATCGATCGGCAGCGCACGCAACCCGCTGCGCTCGACCCAGTCGGACAGATCGTCCGGCAGGTCGATCTTCCCGGCCGCGGCCTTGATCGACAGCTCCCACAGGGTGGCGGCGCTGACGTAGACCTCCAACTCGGTGTCGATCCGCTCCTTCAGCTCGTCCGAGAGCTCGTCCGCGTCCTGCGCCCACCAGAGCAGGACATGTGTGTCCAGCAGTAGCCGGGCAGTGCCCGGCGCCGAGCTCATGACGGCAGACCGAAGTCGTCCGCGATCTGCTCGTTCACCTCGGCCGAGTCCCAGTCGGGGGACAGCCGGATCCGGCCCGCCAGCGAGCCCCTACCGGTGCGCCGCCGCACGTCCGTCAACGGGACGACCTTGGCGACCGGCTTCCCCGCCCGGCTGATGAGGATGGTCTCACCGTGCTCCACCCGCTCAACGATCCGGGACAGCTGCGTCTTCGCATCGTGCATGTTGTACTGCGTCAGCGCCATCGGTCCTCCTAGTCCACTTAGCTAAGTGTACTACCGGCTGACGATCGCGGGCAGGATCCTTGCGCCCGGGACGGGGCCTTCGGCCTGGCGGACCATGCGGCAGCGGCCGGACTCGGCGAGTTCGACGGCCAGGTCGACGGCGCTGCGGCTGTCGGCGGCGAGGAAGAGGCAGGTGGGGCCGGAGCCGGAGATCTGCGCGGCCAGCGCGCCCTGGTCGAGGCCGAACTGGAGCGTGTCGCCGAGCTCCGGCCGCAGCGACAGCGCGGCCGCCTGGAGGTCGTTGCTGAGCGCAACGGCGAGCGCGCCGGGCTGACCGGACAGCAGCGCCGACATCAGCTCCGGGCGGACCTGCGGCGGCTCGACGCGCCGCAACGGGCGCATCCGGTCCAGCTCGCGGTACACCTCCGGCGTGGACAGCCCGCCGTCGGCGATCGCGAACACCCAGTGGAACGTCCCGCGGGACATCACCTCGGTGACCTGCTCGCCACGCCCCTGGCCGAGCGCCGTGTGCCCGACCAGGCAGAACGGGACGTCGCTGCCGAGCTCGGCCGCGTGGTGCTGCAGCTCGGTCTGGGTCAGCTGCAGGCCCCACAGCCGATTGCACGCCACCAGGGTCGCCGCAGCGTCGGTCGAGCCGCCGGCCATCCCGCCGGCCACCGGGATCGTCTTGCGGATCGTCAGGTCGACGCCCTCGTCGACGTCGTACTCCGCCTGCAGCAACTGCGCTGCCCGGACCGCGAGATTGGTCTCGTCGGTCGGTACGTCGTCCGCGAAGTCCCCGGCGATCTCGACCGAGATCTCGCCGTCCTCGTCCCGCAGGACCGCGGTCACGTCGTCGTACAGGGCAACGGCCTGGTACACCGTGGCGACCGGGTGGAACCCGTCCGGCCGCGGCGGACCGACCGACAGACCCAGATTGATCTTGGCCGGCGCCCGCACCGTGACCTCAGCAGAAGGTGGCACGTCGGACAGGCTAGTGCCTTACCCAGTCCTAGCTGCACCGGCGAGGGCGGCGAACTCTGTGATCCCGAGCATCTCGCCGCGCACCCGCGGGTCGATCCCGGCTGCCTCGAGCACCTCGTCGAGCCGGGAACGGTCCGGCATCCAGCGGGCCAGCGCGGACCGGATCGTCTTGCGGCGCTGCGAGAACGCCGCCTCGATCACCGCGAACACCTCCGCGCGGCTCGCCGCCGTCGCCGGCGGGTCTCGGCGCTCGAACGCGACCAGCCCGGAGTCCACGTTCGGTGCCGGCCAGAACACGTTCCGCCCGATCGGCCCGGCGCGCCGCACGTCGGCGTACCACGCGGCCTTCGCCGACGGGATGCCGTACGTCCGCGAGCCCGGCCCGGCGGCCAGCCGGTCCGCGACCTCGGACTGCACCATCACCAGACCGTGCCGCAGCGAGTCCGAGACCTCGAGCAGATGCAGCAGCACCGGTACGGCGACGTTGTACGGCAGGTTCGCCACGCAGGCGGTCGGCGTACCGATCTCGGCCGGCCCCACGTCCATCGCGTCCGCCTCGACCACGGTCAGGCTCTCCGCCTGCTGGGGCGCGTACGTCGCGACGGTCGACGGCAGCGCCCGCGCGAGCAGCGGGTCGATCTCGACCGCGGTGACCCGGTGACCGTCCGCGAGCAGCGCCAGCGTCAGCGAGCCGAGGCCGGGCCCGATCTCCAGCACGGTCTCGCCGTCGGACAGCTCGGCGGCGCGCACAATCCGGCGCACCGTGTTCGGGTCGATGACGAAATTCTGGCCGCGCTGCTTGGTCGGGCGGACCCCGAGCGAGGCGGCCAGTGAACGCACATCAGCCGGACCGAGCAGTCTCGGTCCGGCTGATGTGGATGAATCAGACGAGGTCACCTCGTCAGTGTTTCACTACGCCCGCTTGCCACAGACAGGCCACGCGCCGTAGCCACCGCGGTCGGCCTTGACCTTCTCCGCGATCGCGATCTGCTGCGCCTTCGACGCGCCGTTGGCGTTGTTGGCGTACGCCGTACCGCCGTAGGCCGCCCAGGTGCCGTGGTCGAACTGCAGACCGCCGTAATACCCGTTGCCGCTGTCGATCGCCCAGTTGCCGCCGGACTCGCACTCGGCGATCCGGTCCCAGGCGCTCGTGTCACCGGTCGCCGGGGTGTCGGTCTGGGTGGTGACGGTGGGCTCCTCCGGCTTGGGCTTGGTGCCGACCAGGATCTGCTCGTCGACCGCCTCGGTCACCAGCTTCGACCCGACCACCTTGGTGGTCGACAGCTTGCCGTCGAGGTAGGTGTACAGGTACGTGACGGCCTTGGCGCCGTTCGTGCCCTTCACCGTGGTCTTCTTGGTGCCCTCGAGCAACGTCGCCGACTTCGTCTCGTCGGTGCCGTGCGCGACCGCCTCGGTCTTGGTGACGGTCTTCTGCAGGACCTGCACGAAACCGACCTTGTTCACGCCGGCCTTCAGCGGGGTCGCGGCGGCCGGAGTGATCCGGTCGTCGGCGTCCCAGCGCAGCTTCGCCTCGGTCAGCGCCTGACCGACGGTGCCGGCCAGCGACTTGATCGTCACGGTCTTGCCCAGGTGCACGATCTGCACGGTCTTCGGCGTGGTGACGGTCAACTCCAGCCCCTGGCGGCCCAGTGGCGCGCTCCGGCTGGTGGACAGCTGAGCCCCGTCGTACCGCAGACCCAGGTCGGCGAACGCCTCGTTGACGCTGTCGGCCGTGGTCCAGTAGGCCTTCTTGGTGCCATCGGCGTTGACGGTCAACTGCCGCCCGTACTGCACGGCGATCTCCTGACCGTCCTTCAGCTTCGAGTCCACACCGGGCGCGACGAGGTCGTGCGCACCGATCTGAACTTTCTCGGCCTTCAGGGCGTCTGCCACGGTGGATCCGAAGGTGTGCACCTTCCGCACCTGGCCGTCGACGGAGAGGCTGACGGTCTTGCTCTTCGCGGCATACGCCGCGGAGCCACCCGCGACAGCAAACGCGGCCGTCGCACTGACGGCCACGATGATGGACTTACGCACTAACGCTCCCAGGTAGGGCTACCCGGGCACGGGGTGGGACGGCACAGGCCGATCACGAACGCCGGACTGGCTGCCCGGAGCCCCTGATCCCGCCGAGGGGTTGTGCCATCCGGAATCTTCCCCGATCCCGGCCAACATCACGGGACCATAACGAAGAAGTCGCGGAAGTGCCAATCCCCTGGTCGGCGAGTCGCAAAAAGGTGTAACGGGACCCTTACGCCGTGTGATGGCCCCACTGCCCCCGATGGACCACTTCGGCGGTCGTCCGGCGCCCTCGTTTCAGCGACGGCGAGCGCTTGTCCGGGGCCCGGTGACCGACCGACAGCACCCCGACCAGATCGAACCCGTCCGGCACCCCGAACTCCTTGAGCAACCGGCCCGCTTTGTCCGCAGGAGGCCCGAAAAAGCAGGCTCCCAGGCCTTCGTCGACGACCGTCTGCAGCATCAGCAGCACCGCCATCCCGGTGTCGACGTACCAGTACGGCGCGGTCCAGCGGCCCTCGTCGCGATCGGTCCAGCCCTTGTCGGGTTCGGTGTACCGATCGAGGTACGCGTCCTTGTGCGCGAAGGCCAGGATCAGCAGCGGCGCCCGGCGCAGCCCTGTGATCCAATCCACATACTTCTCGTCCGGATCCTCGGCCGCGATCCGCCAGTACCGCTCCCGGTCGTCCCCCTCCAGCGTCAGGAACGCCCACCCCTGACTGAACCCGCCCGACGGCGCGCGCAGCCCGTTCTCCAGAATCCGCTCCCGCACCTCCGCGGCCACCGGCCGCTCAGGGTCGTAGTTCCGCACCATCCGCCGCCGCCGCACGACCTCACTGAACTCCATGAGCCCTGTCTATCAGGCCCCTCAGCCGATCCCCGGCGCCCGCGGCCCTGACGGCCGGCCAGGGGCCTGCCGCCCACGCGAGCCGTCGTTCGGTCCCTGCTGTGCGTGGTCGACGGCCTCCGCCGACCGACTGGTGGCGCCGGCCGCCGGCGCCTGCCCACTCGTCACCGCCCGCAGCCGCTCGAGATCCGGCGACAGCCGGTCCTGCGCCTGCCGAACGGCCTGCGTGCGCCGCGTGCCCGGCCGCCCGGCTTGCTGCTGTGCTCGCTGCGCCTTCTCGACGCGGTACCTGCGTTCGATGCGATCGAGTTCGTGATCCAGTCCGGCGATCGCGTTCTGCGCCGCCTGCTCGGACTCGGCGGACTTCTCGTCGTCGCTCAGCGACTCGTCGGCCTCGACGGCGACCAGGTCGGCGAGGGAAGCGCGCAACGGAGCGATCAGGGCTTCGCGCACCTCGGCTCGATGTGCCTCGGGCATCAGGCCTGGTTTGACGAGACGCTCGTCGATCACCAGGTCGACCGCGACGTTCCATCGCTGCACGTCGTCGGCGCACATCAGCTTCTGCGTCACCTCGGCGCTGGTCAGCCCGCTGCGTTCAGCGAGGGCCTGATCGAGTTGCCGGGCAGCCGTCGTGTACGCCGCGTAGGCATCGTCGTTGACCTGTGACAGCACCGCCTCCTGAGCGTGCTCCAGCCCGGCGTCCGGGAAGACGGCGAGCACGACGGCGTCGAGGTTGCGATGAGTCCAGTGCTCGGTGCGTCCCTCGTTGTCGGCCTCCGAGGCATCGTCGAACGGGTGCGCGTCAGGTGCGTCCGGGTCACCGAACCGGGCCAGCAGGTGCGCGGCCTCGTGCGTCAGCGTCGCGAAGGCATCACGGAGTTCCCACGCCTCGTCGTCGGTCAGCGGACGATCGAGATCGCGGGCCCTGCGCAACGGCTCCAGGACCTGAGCGACGGACACCGACAGGCTGCCGTCCTCTTCCGCCGCGCCTACGAAGTCCGGATCCTGCTCCTCGACCAGTCGGCCGTTCCACCGCGTGCGTGCGCCGGCCGCGGCGCCGCCGGCGCGCTGCTCGACGGCGTACACGACCGCGGCCACCAGCCGGTACTCCCAGGACAGCGAGGAGATCTCGACGGCGTCGTCGGTCACGATCCGTCGTCCGCGGCCTCGCGCCGGCGGCGCTCGATCAGCCGCTTCAGGGTCGAGTTCAGCCGCAGGATCGTGCGGGATTCGCGCGGCGGCGCCTGCCGGGACAGTTCGGCGATCTCGGTCTTCACGCGTTCGGCGTGGGCGATCTGGTCCGCTGCCGAGCCCTTGTTGCCGAGCACCTGCGCCAGCAGCATGGACGCCCGCGCGAACTCCGGGCTGGTGGGCGCCGGTGCCCCGTTGATCAGCTCGGGCAGCTTCGCGGCCCTGATCAGTGCCAGCCGGCGATCGCGCTCGTCGTCGATCTGCTCCGCCAGGGCCTTCAGGCGGTCGACCTCGGCGGCCACGGTGGCCTCGTCGGCCCCGCGCAGCGCATCGGCCTGCGACAGCACCTGCGCGTCCACGTCGTCGTACCGGACCATTACCAGGGACCCCCGAAGGCGCGGTTCGCGTTGTCGTTGAGGGCTCCGCAGAGTTCGGCGACCGAGATGTTGAGGACGTCGGCCATCTTGCGGACCGTGTGCGGGATCAGGTACGACGCGTTCGGCTTGCCGCGGTACGGCGACGGGGTCAGGTACGGGGCGTCGGTCTCGACCAGGATGCGGTCGAGCGGGGTGACGGCCAGGGCGTCGCGCAGGGACTGGGCGTTCTTGAACGTGACGACGCCGGCGAAGCTCAGGTACGCGCCGCGGTTGACGCAGGCGCGGGCGAATTCGGTGTCGCCGGAGAAGCAGTGCATCACCAGCCGGTCCGGCACGCCGTCGCGGTCCAGAATGCGCAGGATGTCGTCGTGCGCGTCCCGGTCGTGGATCATCAGTGTCTTGCCGAGCCGCTTCGCCAACTCGATGTGCGCGGCGAACGACTCGTGCTGCGCGGCCCGCCCGTCAGCCCCGGTGCGGAAGTAGTCGAGGCCGGTCTCGCCGATCACCCGGACCTTGTCCGAGCTCGCGGCGAGCCGTTCGATCTCGGCGAGCGCGCTGTCCAGCTCGCCGGCCGCCTTCAGCTTCGGCGCCTCGTTCGGGTGCAGGGCGACACCGGCGACGAGGTTCGGGTACTGCGTGGCGGCCTCGACCGCCCACGCCGCGCCCGGCAGGTCACACCCCACCTGGACGATCCGGGTGACGCCGACCGACGACGCCAGCCGGATCGCCTCCGCCGGGCTCAGCCAGTCCCCGTCCTCCCCGTCGGCGATGTCGAGATGGCAGTGCGCGTCGACCACGCTCATCGGCAACGGATCCGGCACCGCCGGCCGGCTCCGGTCCCGCGACCGCCCGTCCTCCCCCACCGCCGCCCGCTCCCGAGTCGGCCGACCCACCTCCACACCATCACCCATGCGAGCCAGGTTACTGAGTCTCCGCGGCCTCCTTGACCTTGGCCACCAGCATCTCCCACATGTCCTGGGAGTGGTCGGCCTCCTCCTCGGTTGCGTTGTTGTCCTGCTCAAGTTTCAGGTGGGTGTTGCCAGTCAGGGTGTAGGTGAGGGTGTGGTAGTTCTCCGGGACGTCGTCCTGCCCGGTGAGCGGACTGAAGTGGGTGAGCTTCAGCAGGCGTTCGGGCTGCACCTCGAGGATCTTTCCCTTGTCCTGATAGGGCTTGCCCTCCCAGTTGCCGCTCCAGGTGATCGGGCTGCCCACCTCCCAGTCCGTCTCCACCTCGGCGCCGAACCACAGCTTCTTCAGCTGCTCGGGACTCGTCAGCACGTCCCACACCCGCGCCGCCGGCGCGTCGATATCGATCTCGGCCACGGCCAGATACCCAGTCATCGTGAACTCCTTTCTCCCCTGACCGTACGGTTCCCTGCCCGCATGCGCTTGGAGAAAAGCGTCAGCACACCGGTTCGTACGGCACACCGGGCAGGTACTTCGCCCACTCGTCGCCCGACACCGAATCCCCACCGGCGGCACAGATCAGGTCGACGGCCCGGCCCGGCTCCATCTCCCACAACCGGACTGTCCGGTCCGACCCGCCGGTAACGACCGTGTGGCCGTCCGGGCTGAACCCGACAGCCCACACCGCGGCCTGAGAAGCGGAGAGGATCGCGACGGTGGCCGGCACCGTCGGCCTGCCGACGTTCCAGAACCAGACCTGCCCGCTCCGAGTACTCGCGGCGAGCGTGTGCCCGTCGGGGCCGAAGGCGACGCTGGTCACGGTGCCGTCCGGTCCTCGGAGGACGTCTCCGACCGGAGACAGCCGCGCCGGGTCCGAGGCGTCCCACAGTTGCACCGTCCCGTCCGCGCTGCCGGTCGCGAGGATCTTGCCGTCGCCGCTGAAGGCAGCCGAGAACAGCAGGTCGGCGGAGCCTTTGACCGAGGGAAAGGCGCGCAACCGGCGCGGGTCGCTCATGTCCCACAACCGGATCATGCCGTCAGCTGTGACCCCGGCCAGTGTTCGGCTGTCGGGGCTGATGGCAACCATGTAGACGTAGTTGCCGTCCGGACCAGGAGCGGTCGGCAGCGGCGTGACGTGCTGCGGATCGTGGACGTCCCACAGGTAGACCCTGCCGTCGTCCGAGCCGGCTGCCAACGTACGGCGGTCCGGGCTGAACGCGAGCGATTCGACCACCGCAGCCGGCCCCGTGAGTGGTGGCGCCAAGACCTTCGGTCGGGCCGGATCTCCGACGTCCCACAGGACGACCGAGTTCACCGTCGTACCGCCGGCCGCGGTCTTGCCGTCCGGGCTCAGCGCACCGGCGCCGCTGATCGGCTGATCGGCGAGCGGCGACAGCAGCGGTGGCGCCAGCACCGCAGGAGCTCGAGGCCGGGAGACGTTCAGCAGAAAGGCTCCGCCGCCGAACGTCACCAACGACCGTCCGTCCGGAGTGAACGCGGTGGAGGCGACGGCCGCGGTCGGTCCGGTGATCACCGGCCCGGGGATCGTCCACAACCGCGCCACGCCGTCGGAACCCGCCGTCACCAGAGTCCGGTCGCCGTCGGCGAACGCCACCGACGACACCGGCTCCGGGTGTGGCAGCTCGGCGACCAGCCGGCCGCTCGCCAGATCCCAGACCTGGGCGACGTTGTCCGAGCTGCCCAGCGCCATCAGCCGGCCGTCCGCGGTGAGATCGACCGCGTTCACCCAGTTCTCCGGCACCTGGATCTGCATCGCCATCTTGGCCGGTGCCTCCGGCTTGGCCACGTTCCACCGCTGGAACAGACCTTTCGATCCGCCGATCAGCACCTCGTCGTGCCGTGGAACGAACCGTACGACGTTGATCTGGGTGGACCCGGCCTGTGTCCGGCTGACCAACCGCGGCGTACGACGATCCGCGACATCCCACAGGTACAAGGCACCGGTCGCATCACCGGCTGCGAGAACGTTGCCGGATTCGCTGAAGGTCACCGTCTGCACGAATCCGCTCAGCGCCGGGATCGTCGTCAACTGCACGGGCCGGCGTGGATCGTCGACAGCCCACAGACGCACCGATTTGTCCGAGCTCCCCGCCACGAGCGTCCTGCCGTCCGGAGAGAACGCCAGCGAGTAGACCGTGCCGTTCGGACTACCGGGCAGAACCCCCAGGGACATCGGGTGTTCGGGCTCGGTGACGTCCCACAGCCGGATCGTCTTGTCCCGACCGCCGGTGGCGAGCAGGCGACCGTCCGGGCTGACGGCGAGCCCGAACACCGACAGTGTGTGCCCGGTCAACGGTCCGCCGATGCTGCGTGGCCGGCGTCGGTCACCGATGTCCCAGATCAGGATCGCGGTGTCGCTGGGTCCGGTACCGGCGGCGTACAGGATGCGGCCGTCCGGGCTGAGCACGACGCTCTGTGCTCCCTTGGACGGACGCACGATCCGTGTCACCGAAGGCGAACCGGTCGCGTCGAGCAGACTCGACCGGGCCTCGACCGTCGGGGCGATCCGGTAGGCCGCGAGCGACAACTGGGCCGCCAGTCCCGGGTCGGTCGTCCGCAACCTGTCGGCGGTGATCGCGACCTGGCGGGACATCGCCAAATCGCGTTCCCGGTCAGCGAGCCGGCGTTTCCAGAAGGCATACACGGTCAGCCCGACAGCCACCAGCGACAAGGCGGTCAGCGCCGCCACGAACTGCTGCAGCCTGCGGGTCCCACGCCTGGCCGCCGCGTGCTCGGCCTCCTCTGCCCGCAGACTGGCCTCGAGAAACTCGGTCTCGAGCGTGTTCAGGTCGCGGTCGGCCATCGTCCAGTCGCGGACACCCTGCAGGTTGCCGCCCCGGTAGAGCGAGCCGGGATCCCGCTGCAGATCACGCCACTGCCGGGCGGCGTCCGCGAGCTGCCGATGCCGCCGCAGCCCTTCGCGGTCGTTGTCGATCCATCGTCGCAGCCGGGGCCACGCGGTGATGAGCGCCTCGTGGCTGATCTCGACACTGTCCGCGTCCATGGTCAGCAGCCGGGCTCCGACGAAGTGTTCGACCACTTCGCCGAGATCGGCGCCGTTGCCTTCGAGTTCGCTGCGCACGACCTTGCGCCGGCTGATCGCGAAGTCGTCGCCGAGATTCACCAGCCGGAGGAACAGCCGCCGGGCGATGGCCTGTTGGGCCGGGTTCAAGTCGTTGTAGACGGCCTCGCCGGTCGCCGCGACGGCGCCCTTGATGCTGCCGGTCAGCAGGTACCCGTGGGTGGTCATGCGCCCCCGCTCGGCCCGCTGCCAAGTCGCGAGCAGCGCGTGCGAGAGCAACGGCAGCGACCCGGCCGTCGAGGGCGCGGCGTCGGCCGGCGCCAGCGCCGGTGACGCGTCCCGGATCAGCAACTCGACAAGCCCTTCGTCGAGTTGCACGGCGGCCTTGGCGGCCGGCTCGACGATCGCCCTGCGCAGCTCGTCCTCGGTCAGCGGACCGACCACGAACTGCGCGCCCTGCAGGGCGGCCGCGATCTCGGGGTACTGCAATGCCTGCGGGTAGAAGTCAGCCCGCAAAGCCAGTACGACGACGGTGGCCACCCCCGATCGCAGCTCCGTCGACTCCCGTGGAACAGGCGCCCGCGTGACAGCGTCCAACGCCGCGACGAAGGCACCGCGTTCCTTCTCGTCCGGACACATCGTGAACAGTTCCTCGAACTGGTCGACGACGATGATCAAGCGATCGAGCGCCGGGACAGCGGCCCCTTCCGGCGCATTGGTCCGCGCCGCCTGCACGTACGCCGCCGCCTGCTCGACGACCGCGGCGGGATCACTCGCCAACTGCTCGGCGAACACCTCGGACCCGACCCGCGTACCGGCCGTCAGCCCGGACGCCAACTGGCGCAGGGGTTCCGCGCCCGGCGCCATCAACACGACTGGCCACGCCGGCCGGCCGGGAGCAGCCCGGTCGGTGAGCGCTGGGATCACGCCCGCCCGCACCAGCGAAGACTTTCCTGAGCCCGACGCACCGACAATCGTTTGCATTCCGCCACCCGCGGCGTGCCGTGAGATGACCTGGTCGACGATCTGCTCGGTCAGTACCTCGCGACCGAAGAACCACTCGGCATCGGCCGGCTGGAAGCTTCGCAACCCGCGGTACGGCGGACTTCCGCCCTTCGGCCCGGGCAACTGCCGGACGCGTCGGCGCGCTTCAAGCCAGCGCTCGATCTCGTCTTCGTCGGTGATCCCGCAGATCCGCAGAACCTCCACGAACAAGGCCTTCGACGCGTCCGACGGCACGCTACGGCCGGCGAACCACTCGCCGATCGTGCTGTGCGGCTGGGCGCCACCGACCATGGTGGAGATGTTCCGGACGGTCAGGCCCGCCCGGGTTCGCAGCACGGTCAGCTCGTCGGCGAACTGCATCCGGGTCTGGACATGATCCGGTGAAGCTGTCCGCGGCTCGACCAATGGCTCGTCCATGGCGCCCCCCTCAAAGCCCCAACTCCCACAGCGAGTAGTCACGACGCTACAGGACGACGAGCGCCGGCGCTGTACGCCGCCGTGTACGTCCTTGTACGGAGATCTGCGCGTGCCCGCACCGAGCACCGCCGTGGCCCGACCGTGGGAGCTAGACCAGTTCGAAACCCGGATTTCGGGCCGCACGGCGAACCCGCGGCGGTCCTCGAGGGGGAATCCAATGAACGCGATCCAGCCACGCCTACCCGAACCGTCCACCAGCCCCCGCCGGCCTCGTCGGTATCCGGCCGCCTACCACGCCCGGGCAGTGGTCCGGCCGGCCGTGGACCGACCGGTCGGACCGCCGATCCGGTTGGTTGTCGGGCCGCTGCCGGTGCGCGTCCTCCGCGCGATCACGCGCGGCGTACGTCACCTCTTCGGCGGGCCCGACCTCGCACCGCCGGCGCGGGTGGTGCAGGACGCCCCGCGGTGCCTGCACTGCAAGGGACGGATGGCCGAGAAGTACCGCGAACTGCCGGAGCCGTACGGCGTCTGGGCGGTCTTCACCTGCAGCGCCGCCGGCTGCCCGGTGTGCCAAGGGCCGTGCCGGAGTCAGTCCCGGATGTTCCTGCCGGCGCATTGGCAGTCCGGACCGCCGGGACAGATCACGTACCTCTGATCGACAGCCGGATCGTGCAGGAAGTCAGCATTCGGGGCCATGTTCCGCGCCGGGCGGCGGCCAGTAACTTGCAGCGAGGTTCCGCCCCGATCGACAGGAGCAGTCGATGTCCCGGATCAGCTCAGTTCTTGCCCTTCTCGGCCTGGTGACGGGGTCGACCGCGCTGCCGGCCGAAACGCCCGCGCCGATTCCCGTGCAGGTCTTCAGCCTGACCGATCTGCACGGGTATCTGACCGAGACCGAGAACCTGACCATCGCCGGCCCGTCGGGCACCCAGCAGGTCGGCGGTGCCGGGTACTTGAAGGCGCACCTGGACCGGCTCCGGAAGCCGAACAGCTTCCTGATCGGCTCGGGCGATCAGTTCAGCGGCTGGCCTGACTACACGCAGGCGTTCGCGAACGAGCCGACCATCGAGGTGCTGAACGCGCTCGGGATGGACTTCGACGCGGCCGGCAACCACGAGTTCGACCGCGAGTTCCCGTTCCTGCGGCGGATGACGACCGGAGCCTGCTACGGCAAGCCCGGCTTCGACAGCTGCTTCAAGGACTCCACCGGCCGCAACTTCCACGGCACCGACTACGCGTACCACGCGGCGAACATCGTCGACCCGCGGACCGAGCGCCCGGTGCTGCCGCCGTACTGGATCGCCCGGGCGGGATCGCAGCGGATCGGGTTCATCGGGCTGGGCTTTCCGGGCACGCCGACCGAGACGCTGTCGATCGAAGGCTCCGGATTCGAGTTCCAGGGCGTCGTCGAGGCAGCGAACCGGGCCGCGGCCGAGCTGAAGGCCCAGGGCGTGAACGCGATCGTCGTCAGCATGCACGAAGGCGGGCAGCAGGGCGGCCTGTACGACGAGTGCAAGAACCCGACCGGACCAATCTTCGACGCGGCCCGGACGATGTCGCCGGACATCGACGTGATCCTCGGCGGCCATTGGCACACGGCGTTCAAGTGCATGATTCCGGACCCGAACGGCGTACCGCGTCCGGTCCTGGAGGCGAGCAACCACGGGCGCGTGCTGGGCGAGGTGAACCTCTCGCTCGACCCATCCACCGGTGAGGTGATCCGGGACGCGACCACCGCCACCAACCACGCGGTCACCAAGGACATCACGCCGGACGCCGGTGTCCAGAAGATCGTGAAGTACTGGACCGACAAGTGGGCGGCACGTCAGCAGGAGCCGCTCACGAAGCTCGATCGCGACCTCGACTTCGCACGTACCGCCGAGAGCCGGACGGGCAACCTGGTCGCGGACCTCTACAAGTCGGAGGCGGACGGCGACTTCGCGCTGGTACCGGCCGACCTGGGCGTCGACGTGATCGCCGCCGGGCTGCAGGCCGGGACGGTGACGTACGGCGAGGCGTGGCCGGTCGCCGGGATCTCGCCGATCACCACGTTGTCGATGAAGGGCTCCACGGTCGAGGCCGTCCTGGAACAGCAGTGGATCCCACCGGCGTACGGCTGCAGCCGGCTGTCATCGCTCGCGACCTCGGCGAACTTCCGCTACACCTACGATCTCGGCCGGCCGGTCGGCGACCGGGTCGATCCGGCCAAAGTGCTGATCGACGGCAAACCATTGCAACTCGGAAAGACGTATCGCGTGACGACGAGCGCCGCGATGCCCTTGCACGGCGCGCAGTACGGCTATCCGGGCTTCCAGCAGTACACGGATCTCACCAGAGCGCCGCGGATGGGCCAGGAAGTGTTCCTCACCTACCTGCGCACCCACCCGTTGCTCAAGGCACCCAGTCTGGGCCGGGTGACCGCGATCCCCGGTACGCCGCCGCCGGCCGACGGCCCGTTCGGTCCGCTGACGCTGCTGCCGCAGAGCGAGATGACGGCCACGGCCACGAGCCAGGGCTCGGCCGCGTACAGCGCGTCGGCCGCGATCGACGGCAGCTGTACGACGATGTGGCACTCGAACTGGAGCCCGCACGCCCCGCTCCCGCAGCACATCACCCTCGACCTCAAGACACCCCGGGCGATCGAAGCGCTCGTCTACACGCCGCGCCAGGACGCCGACGTACCGAACGGCCGCATCTCGTCGTACGACGTCCGGACGAGCACCGACGGCGTCACGTTCACCTCGGCGGTGCAGGGATCCTGGGACGGCACGGTCGACGCGAAGATCGCCCGCTTCCCGGCAGGGACGACGGCACGCTACGTGCGGCTCGTCGGACTGGCCGGCGGTGCGGACTACGCGGCGGCGACCGAGCTCAATATAGCTCTAGCTCCGGCTTCCTGACCGCGTTGCGATGGGCCGTCGGGGACATCCCGTACCGGCGGCCGAACTGCCGGCTCAGGTAGTGCGGCGAGTCGAACCCGACCGCGGCCGCGATCTGCGCCACCGACATGTCGGTGGCGCCGAGCAACTCGGCGGCGCGCTGCAGCCGGAGCGCGAGCACGACGTTCATGATCGAGTCGCCGACCTGCTCCTTGAACAGGTGCGCGAGCCGGGACACGGACACCTGCGCCAGCCCGGCCAGTGAGGTCAACGTGTGCGGGCGGGCCGGGTCCGCGGTGATGGCCTCGAGCACCAGGTGCACGCGCGCGTCCAGGTGCTGCGTCTCCCGGCGCAGGCTGGCGACGGCGGTCAGCAGCACTTCCTCGATACCGTTCATCGTCAGCTCGGTCGCGACGCTCTTCTCCAGCAGATGCAGCTCGGTGTCGCCGGTCGGGGACAGCCCGGCGCGCTGCGCGTCGCGATGCAGGCGGTCGAACGCCGACACCACGCGATCGGTCTCCGACGACCGGGTCAGCCGCACGTACGACAGTCCCGGCATTGCCTGGGGCAACGACAACCACGAGTGCCATTCGCGGCGCGGCTGGAAATGCGCCCACCAGGACTCCCAGTACGTGCCGACGGTCCCGTAGTCGTGCGGGGTGCCCGGGCTGACCAGTACGACGTCCCCGTGGCGCAGCATCAGCTTGTTCTGGCCGATCAGGTACCGGCCCGTGCCGGACGCCGTGTAGAGCAGGTACCAACTACCCACACCGTCCGGCCGCACGACCCGGTAGTCGCCGCCGCTGTGGAAGTGGCCGGTGACCAGCTTGCTCGGCGGCGGGATCTCGCTGTACAGCTCGATGAGGACCTGGGTAGCAAGATCGTGCTCGAAGTCAGCAGGCTCCGTCATGGTGGATCCCCTCGTCGGCGCTCCAAGATTAGCGGAACCACAGCAAGATCCTGCACCCGACCGAATCGAGGATCCCGTGCCCTTCCGCCCCGTCGCCGAGCTCGACCACGACACCGGCACGCTGGTCTTCGAGCACGGGTGGCAGTCCTGGAGCCCGAGTGGGTGGTACCGGCTGGACGCCCGCCCGCCCCGCCCGACTGCGCCGAATCATCACGTGATGGCGTACCGCCCGGGGGTCGAGGCCGGCCGCTTCCAGGGCGAGGGCCTGCTCGCGGTCGCGACCGGCGGCGAGGTCACCACCGTCGCCGCCACCACCCCCGACGCGGTCCCGTCGATCTGCGCCGAGGTGCGCGGCGACAAGCTGGTGATCGAGGCCGACGGCGAGGTCGACGTCAGGACCAGCACGCACGCCAACCCCAACCAGGCGCTCGCCGACTGGGCCGACGCGTTCGCGGCCGGCGCGCCGCCGGTGCGCGTGTTCGGGCCGTCGTGGTGCAGCTGGTACGCGTACTGGGGCAAGGTCACCGAGCGCGACGTGATGACCGACGTACGCCAGTTCGACCAGCACGACCTGAGCGTCGACCTGGTGCTGCTCGACGAGGGCTACCAAGCCGCGATCGGTGACTGGCTGACGCCGCGCGACGACTTCGGTTCGACCGTGACGCTCGCCGCCGACATCCGTTCGAGCGGTCGCCGGGCCGGCATCTGGGTCGCGCCGTTCCTGGTCGCGAGCGGCAGCGAGACGGCCCGGAAACACCCGGAATGGCTCGTTCCGGGCATTTCCGCGGGCACGAACTGGGGCCAGGAGCAACTGGTCCTCGACGTGACGCATCCGGGCGCCGTGCGGCACATCCAGGACGTGTTCACCGAGCTGTGCCGCCAGGGGTACGACCACTTCAAGCTCGACTTCCTGTACGCCGGCGCGATCGAGGGACCGCGGCACGAGCAGGTCGACGGCATCGCGGCGTACCGGCTCGGACTGCGGCTGCTGCGCCAAGCTGTCGGATCGAACCGGATCCTGCACGGCTGCGGCGCCCCGATCCTCCCGAGCCTCGGACTCGTCGACTGCATGCGGATCTCGCCCGACACCGATCCGCTGGTCGAGCCGCCGTCCGGCGACATCAGCCAGCCCGGCCAGCGCGGCGCCCGGTCCACCTCGGTGGCGCGCGAGTTCCTGCACGGCCGGTGGTGGGCGAACGACTCCGACTGCCTGATCGTCCGGCCCGACGTCCAGGAGCGCGAGCTGTGGGCGCAGCACATCGAGCAGGGCCCCGGCCTGCGGATGTCCAGCGACCCGATCGGCGCGCTCGACCGGTGGGGCATCGACCGCACCCGTGAGCTGCTCGTCCCGAGTTCGCCGCGCCCGCATCCGCTGAAGGATCCCGATGCTTAGGCCGGCACCCCGGCGTACCCGCCGGATCGGCCAGGCCCGGCAGACCGCCGCGGCCTACGCCCTGCTCGCGCCGAGCCTGGTCGGCGTACTCGGGTTCCTGCTCGCGCCGGTCGTCATCGTGCTGGTGGTCAGCCTGTTCGACTGGAAGCTGCTGTCGACGCCGGAGTTCATCGGCTTCGCCAACTATCAGAAGCTCTTCGCGGACTCGGACGTCTGGCACTCGCTGCTGGTCACCTTGTACTACGTGGTGATCTGCGTCCCCGGCACGACGATCCTGTCGCTGCTCCTGGCGCTGCTGGTCGACCGCAAGCTGCGCGGCATGAAGTACTTCCGGGCGCTGCTGGTCATCCCGTGGATGGCAACACCGGTCGCTCTCGGCCTGGTGTGGAGCTGGATCTTCGACCCCGGCCGCGGCGCGCTGAACCAGTTCCTCGGACTGTTCGGGATCGACGGCCCGGCGTGGCTGTCGTCGCCGGTGCTCGCGATGCCGAGCGTGGCCGCCGTCCACATCTGGCAGTTCGCCGGGTACAACATGCTGTTCTTCCTGGCCGGGCTGCAGAACATCCCGCGGTCGTTGCGCGAGGCGTCGTCGCTGGACGGCGCGTCACCGGTCGCGCATTTCTTCACGATCACGCTCCCGCTGCTGCGGCCGACGATGCTGTTCGTGCTGATCACCAACGTGATCGGCTCGTTCCAGGCCTTCGACACGGTCTTCGTGATGACCGAGGGCGGTCCCGGTGACAGCACCGAGGTCGCGACGTACCTGATCTACGACGAGGCGTTCCGCAAGTTCGACTTCGGGTACGCGTCGACGATCTCGGTGCTGCTGTTCGCGGTGGTGCTGGTCGCGACGATCAGCCAGTTCGCGTACTTCGAACGCCGTACGACCTATGAGGTGTCCGGATGAGACTGCGCGTCTTCACCTACGCCGTGCTGGTGATCGGGTGCGTGTTCTCGATCTTCCCGTACTTCCTGACCGTGCTCACCGCGTTCAAGGGCCCCGGGCAACTGTCCGAGACGATGCCGTGGGAGCCCGGACTGCCACCGAGTACGGCGGCGTTCGAGCGGCTGTTCGGCTCCGGCTTCGGCGGCTACCTCGTCAACACCGCACTCGTCACGGCCGGCATCACGCTCGGCCAGGTGGTGTTCGCGATCCTCGCGGCGTACGCGTTCGCGCGGCTGTCGTT
Organism: Kribbella sp. NPDC050459; assembly: GCF_040655315.1. Taxonomy (NCBI): domain Bacteria; kingdom Bacillati; phylum Actinomycetota; class Actinomycetes; order Propionibacteriales; family Kribbellaceae; genus Kribbella; species Kribbella sp. NPDC050459. Next base: position 663,120 of record NZ_JBFAJQ010000002.1, read on the forward strand.
CCCGGGCCGGGACGCCCTGTTCTGGGTGTATTTGTCGACACTGATGGTCCCGCCGGTGGTCACGATGATCCCGCTGTACCTGATGATGCAGAAGCTCGGACTGGTGGACACCTGGGCCGGCCTGATGCTGCCGACGATGCTCGGGACGCCGTACGCGATCTTCCTGCTCCGCCAGTTCTTCCGCGGCATCCCCGCGGATCTCGAGGACGCGGCCCGGATCGACGGCGCCGGGCGGGTCCGGACGCTGGTGTCGATCGTGCTGCCGTTGTCGAAACCGATCCTGGTCACGGTCACCACGCTCGCCGTGGTGGCGAACTGGAACAGCTTCCTCTGGCCGCTGATCGTCACCAGCAGCGAGGACAAGCGGCTGCTGTCGGTCGGGATCGCCTTGTTCAAGGGGGAGATCGGCGTCGACTACAACGCCGTGATGGCCGGCAGCCTGATCGCGCTGGCGCCGCTGCTGGTCCTGTTCGTCGTCTTCCAGCGCTTCATCGTCCGCTCGGTCGCCGTTACCGGGCTCAAGTAGGTCGGAGACTCTCATGTCGTTGTCCAGGAGGACATTTCTGATCGGCGCCGGCAGTGTGCTCGCGCTCGCCGGCTGCGGCTCGTCCGACGACAAGGCCGCCGGCGGCGGCAAGGTCGAGCTCGTCTACCGGCTGTGGGACGAGCAGCAGGAGGTGGGCTACAAGACCGTCTTCGCCGAGTTCACCAAGGAGAACCCGGACATCACGGTCCGGATGGAAGTGCTGCCGTGGGACCAGTACTGGACCAAGCTGACCACCGAGTTGGCCAGCGGCAAGGCACCGGACGTGTTCTGGCTGACCGTCGACTACTTCCCCGACTTCGCGAGCAAGGGCGTCCTGACGCCGCTCGACGACCTGATCTCCAAGGCCGGCCTGAAACTCGACTCGTACCACCCGAACGTCGTGCAGTCGTACAAGTTCGAGGACAAGCAGCTGGGGATGCCGAAGGACATGGGCATCGTCGGCCTGCTCTACAACAAGGACCTGTTCGCGAAGGCCGGCGTCACGATGCCGACCGAGCTGACCTGGGCACCGGACGGCTCCGGCAGCTTCCTCGAGGTCGCCCGCAAGCTGACCGTCGGCAAACAGTGGGGCTTCTGCTCCTGGAACCACAGCCAGACCCAGTGGCTGAACTGGATCGCGTCGAACGGCGGCCACGCGATGGACAAGCCGTACGGCAGCTTCGACTTCGCCGGGGACAAGTCGGTCGAGGCGCTGCAGTTCGCGCGCGACCTGGTGTTCAAGTGGAAGGTGTCGCCGGACGGCACCCGGACCAACCCGCCGACCGGCCAGGCGACCGAGATGTTCTACCGCGGCGAAGTCGCGATGTTCCCGGCGAACAACGCCCTGCTGCCGTTCGCGCTGCCCGAGGTGAAGTTCCCGATCGGGGTCGCGGCGATGCCGGCCGGACCGGCCGGCCGGACCGTGGTGATCAACGGGCTCGCCGAGGCGATGTTCGCGAAGACGAAGCACCCCGACGAGGCCGGAAAGCTGGTCGCCTTCCTCGGCTCGGAGAAGGCCCAGCGGCTGATGGGCGACGCCGGCTACATCATCCCGGCGCTCAACGACGCCGGCGCCGGGTACCAGGCGTTCTGGAAGAAGAAGAACGTCGACGTCCAGCCCTTCCTCGAATCGGCCGCCGGCAGCACCGTCAACCTCCCGATCGCCGAAGGCTGGACCGCGAAGTCCCCCGAGATCAACAAGACCGTCAACGACCTGTACCTGAACAAGGTTGGCGTCGCCGACATCGCCGCCGCCATGGACAAGATCGGAAACAACAAGTGAAAGAACTGACGGATTCGTCCGGCGAGGTACTGGATGCCGACGTACTGCGGGAACGGCTGGCGAGCGACGGATACCTGTTCTTCAGGGGGCTGTTGCCTGCCGATGTCGTAGGGGATGTGCACGAGCAGCTCGCACGGATTCTGTACGACAGCGACTGGTTGGCGCGGGATGCCGATCCGCGGGAGTTGGTGGCGTCCGGGAGGGCCGTCGAGGAAGGGTCGGCCGGGTTCTTCGGGGCCTATACGGCGATCCAGAGCACGGAGGCGTTTCACCGGTTGGCTGTGCGGTCGGAGCTGTTGTCGTTGACCGCGCGGTTGCTGGGTGAGGAGACGTTCGCGCATCCGGCGCACATCTGCCGGATCGCTCCGCCGTCGCCGGGTGCGAATCCGACGCCGATCCATCAGGACTACCGGTTCATCCAGGGGTGTGTGGACACGCTCACCACCTGGCTGCCGTTGAGTGCGGCGCCGCCCGAGATCGGTGGGTTGCGGGTGCTGGCCGGGTCGCCGCGGCTCGGCGTGCTGCCCGTGAAGGCATCGGACGGGCCGGGGATGATGCGCGCCGAGGCCGACGAGAACCATCCGGAGTGGCGGACGACGTCGTACCGGCCGGGCGACGTGCTGCTGTTCGGCAGCCTGACCGTGCACGGCGCGATGCCGAACCGGACGAAACGCCTGCGGCTGTCGGCCGACTTCCGGTACCAGGCGGCAAGCGCACCCATGGCCGTCGACCTGCTCGGCACCGGGAAGCCGCACTATCACCCGGACGTGCCGGACTTCCCCACCCTCACCCGCGGCTGGACCTCGACAGACTGCATCGAGGTCCCCGCCGGGGTGCACTTCGTAGATCGCTGGGACCCACGCGTCGACGAGGTACCGACACCGCGGTCCCGGTTCGCGTACGCCTGAGCGCCGGACCTGCACCACTCATCAACCGGCCACAGCCGACCGAGCGCCCGCGTGAACTGCCCGGCCGATCCGCCGCCGGCGGAGGTTGATGAGTGCTGGAGGTCCGCCTACAGAGCAAGGACGATCTTGCCGCGGGCGTGGCCGGACTCGCTCAGCTCCTGAGCCTTGGCCGCGTCCGCGAGGTCGAAGGTCTCGGCGATCCGGATCGTCAGCGTGCCGTCGGCGACCGCCTGCAGCTGGGCACCGAGGGTGGCCCGGACCTCGGCGGGCGTCGCCGTCCCGGCCATGGAAGCGGTGACGCCGAGCTCGGCCGCTGCGAAGTCGGCGATCGTGACGATCCGGTCGGTGCCACCGCGCAGCTCGATCGACTCCTGCAGACCGCCCTGGCCCGCGGTGTCGAACACTGCGTCCACACCGTCCGGAGCCGCCGCGCGCACCCGCTCGAGCAGACCTTCGCCGTACTCGACCGGCACCGCGCCGAGCGACCGCAGATAGTCGTGGTTCGCGGTCGACGCCGTACCGACGACTGTCAGACCCGCAGCCTTCGCGAGCTGTACGGCGACCGAGCCGACCGCGCCCGCGGCGCCGTGAATCAGGATCGTCTCGCCGGACTTCACGCCGAGCAGGTCAAGCACGCGCTGTGCGGTCTCACCGGCCACGGGTACGCCGGCAGCCTGCTCCCAGCTCACGCCCGCGGGCTTGCGCGCCACGTTCCCCGCGATCGCGTACTCGGCGTACGCACCGCCGTCCGACCAGCCGACGACCTCGTCGCCGACCGCGAACTCGGCGCCCTCACCGACCTGGTCGACCACACCGGCCACCTCGAGCCCCGGCACGGCCGGGAGCACCGGGTCGATGAAACCCTTCGTCCAGCCGCGGCGCACCTTGAAGTCGATCGGGTTCACGCCGGCCGCGCGGACCTTGATCCGCACCTGCCCCGGCCCCGCCTGCGGCCCCGGCACCTCCTGGACCTCGAGTACCTCCGGCCCGCCGAACTCCTCGAACACCACCGCTCGCATCGCACTGCCTCCACAATTTGGTTGTCGCTTTAATAAAATGTTCGCGGATCCGCGGCTATTCCCGACTGGCCGATCGGACAGTTCTTCCCCGTCCGAAAGACGGGCCCGGGTGGACGCGTCAACCGACGTACGCTGAGGGGCATGGGAGAAACGGACGTGCTTGCGGACGCGCAGGTCCCGGATGCGAAACCGCTCGTGCCGACCGCCGACGCACAGGTGCTGGCGGCGGCCGCGCAGGTCATCGACGGGCCGGCCGAGGAACTGCTCTCCCGGCTCTCGGCCGCCACCGCCGACCTGATCCCGCACCGCGCCGTCGCCCAACTGGCCTCGCAGTGCGCGTCCACCCCCGTCACCGCGCACGGCGATCCCGCGCTCGCCGCGGCGATCACCGGTGCCGACCTAGCCGCGCTCCTGGGAACCGTCACTGCCGGACATCCCTGGCAGGGCCTCGTGAACATCGCCGGATCCACACACCCGGTCCTCGCCGTCGCGAGCGATCGTGCGCCGCGTGGCTCGGTCGTCGTCTTCCTCCGCGCGGCCGACGAACCGATCGCCGCCGACGCGCTGCAGGCGTTGTGGGACGTCGTCACCGCCCACATGTACCGGCTGACTCTCGAACGCGAACCAGGCGCGATCGCCCAGAACCGCGCCGTCGCCGAGGCCCGCAACGATGTGGCGGCCGAGCTGGGTGAAGCTCAGGCGGCGACGCTCGCGACGCTTCTCGGCGTACTGCGGAATCAGCGGATCGACGACGCGACCGCTCGCACGATGGCGGTCGAGCTGGCGCTGAACGGGCTCGGTGAACTTCGCAACGACACCCAGCGCGACCGCGTCTGCAGCGGCGAGGAGCCGGTCGGCAAGGCCTTCGACCGGCTCGCGGACTCGCTGCGGGCGCTGCTCCGGCACGGCCCGGTCGAGCTCGAGCTGGATGCCCCCGGCAACGACCGGTTGATCCCGGGCGGGGTCGCGCATGCCGGCCGGGTGGCGGTCCGGGCGGTGGTGCTCGCGATGCTCACGCAGGACCGGCTGACCCGGATCCGCGTCGGCTGGCGCTGGAGCGGCACCGAGTTGCAGGCGACCGTGCGCGACGACGGCCCCGGCCGGATCGAGAACGTCCTCGACCTCGGGCAGTTGTCCGAGCGACTGCGTCTGCACGAGGGCGACCTGGACCTGGACGCCGTCCCCGGGTGGGGCCTGACGGCCCGGATCACCCTCCGCACGGCACCGGCGCCGCTCACCGTCACGTCCGACCCGCTGGCCGCGCTCGGCGCCCGCGAGCTGGAGGTGCTCGAGCGACTGGCCCAGGGGCAACGCAATCGCTCGATCGCCGACGACCTGCACATCAGCGAGTCGACCGTGAAGTTCCACGTCGCCAACATCCTGACCAAACTGGACGTGACCACGCGAACCCAGGCCGCCGCGCTCTACCTCGCGGTTTAGACCAGACAGGGCCTAGACCAGGCGGGCGGCGCGGGCACGGAGGTAGCGCTGCTCGGGTGCGCTGGTGGTGAGTTTGGCGGCGGCGAGGTAGGCCTGGCGGGCCGTGTCCGGCGAACCGGACTGTTCCAGCAGGTGCGCCCGGACGGCGGCCAGCCGGTGGTGACCGGCCAGCTTCGGGTCGGTCGCGAGGCTGTCGAGCAACTCCAGGCCCGCGGCCGGTCCCCGGTGCATGGCGACAGCGACCGCGGAGTTCAGCCGGACCACCGGATCCGCGGACATCCGGACCAACACGTCGTACAACGCGACGATCTGCGCCCAGTCGGTGTCTTCGAAACGCTCGGCCTCGGCATGAACGGCGGCGATCGCGGCCTGCAGTTGGTACGGCCCGGGCCGGCGTCGCGGCAGCACGTCCTCGAGCAGGGCGACACCTTCGGAGATCAACTCGCGGTCCCACCGGCTCCGGTCCTGTTCCGCCAACGGGATCAGGTCACCGGTGGGACCGGTGCGGGCCCGCCGGCGCGCATGGGTCAGCAGCATCAGCGCCAGCAGGCCGCCGACCTCGGGCTCGGACGGGAGCTTCTCGCGCAGCATCCGGGTCAGCCGGATCGCCTCGGCGGCGAGCTCGACCCGCTGCAACGTCGTCCCCGAGGAGGCGGTGTAGCCCTCGTTGAAGATCAGGTACAGCACCTGCATCACGACGTCGAGCCGCTGCCGGCGCTCCTCCGGCGCCGGCAGCCGGAACCGTGCGCCGGACTGGCTGATCCGCTGCTTCGCGCGGCTGATCCGCTGCCCGACGGTCGCCTCGGGTACCAGTAGCGCCCGGGCGATCTCGGCTGTCGTCAGACCGCCCACCGCCCGCAGCGTGAGAGTCAGCTGACTGGCCGGCTGGACGTCGGGGTGGCAGCACAGGAAGAGGATCACCAGGGTGTCGTCCTGGTCGGCGGTCGTGATGCTGTCGTCGCCGAGCAGGCTCTCGGGCAGCCGGCGGGTCGCGTCCAGTTGCTCCCGCCGGCGCCGGGCCTGCTCGCTGCGCAGCATGTCGGTCATCCGGCGGACGGCGACGGTCGTCAGCCAGGCGGCGGGGCTGGGCGGTATGCCGTCTTCGGACCAGCCGCTCGCCGCCGCCAGCAGCGCCTCCTGGACCGCGTCCTCGGCGAGATCGAACCGGCCGAACCGCCGCGTGACAGCGGCGAGGACCCGCGGCGCGAGTTCGCGCAGCAGGTCCTCGATCCGGGCCTCCGCCGGGACCTCCTCGGCCGGCCCTGTCACATCTCCTGGCCGCCCTGCTCCAGCACCGGCCGCAGCTCGACCCTGGTCTCGACCAGCGCCGAGAATCGCGCGGCCAGCTCGACAGCCCGGTCGTGCGAGTCGACCTCGATGATGCCGAAGCCGGCCAGCACCTCCTTCGCCTCGGCGTACGGACCGTCGGAGGCGACCGGACGGCCGTCCACGACCTCGATCGTCAGCGTGTGCGACGGGTCGGCCAGCCCGAAACCGGTGACGAGTTCACCGTTGGCCGCGAGCTCGCCGTAGAACTCGCCCATCGCCTGGTAATGCGCGTCCACCTGCTCCCGCGACCAGGTCGATTCCCGGCCGCCGAGCCCGAGGGTGTCCCAGGCCGACTCGTCCCCGAACGTCATGACCATGTACTTCACTGCCGATCACCCCACGCGCGTCATGGTCGACTCGTACCCGCCGCCCGGCCACTGCCAGGCACCGGTGTTGACTGTGTGGCCGGCGTCGAACTCCCCGACGAACTTGGCCGGCGAGTCGGTACCGCCGAACCAGATCGTCAACGTGCGGCCGGCCAGTTGGTAGGTGTACTCGAGGATCTTGCCGGTGTTGGAGAAGTAGTGGGACCGGAGCATACCGGTATCGGCGTCCACGCCGATGTACTCGACACCGCGACTGGTCTCGCCGTCGCTCACCAGCTCGACCCGCTGGACGACGAACGCGCCGTCCTCGAACCATTCGTAGCTGACGGTGCCGTGGTGGCCCGGTCCCTCGACCTTCCAGGTGCCGATCAGCGGCGCGAGAGTGCGCAGGGCGTCGGCGGGTGACTGCTCGGACATGATGGTCTCCTCGAGGGTCAGCGACGGACGGAACGGCCGAGTACGACCAGCTGCTGCCGCCGCGCGTACGCCACCACCGCGGCGAGGACGCCGAACGCCAGCGGGGCGATCGGCGAACTGCCGAGGATCCCCACGTTCGTGACCACCGCGCCGATCATCAGGCCGACCAGGCCCGCCGCCGCCGGCCCTGCCAGCCGCGGGACCAACAGCCCGACCGCACCGGCGACCTCGAGAACTCCGACGAGCACGCGGAGCCAGTGCCCGGCCCCGATGTCGTCGAACATCCGCACCATCTGGTCGGAGCCGGCGAGTTTGCCGGCCCCGCCGACTCCGAACTGCACGGCCAGAGCCACCCGCACGGCCCAGACGGCCATTGTCCGCACTACGGTTCGAACCCGCGCGGCGGGCCGGACCACTCCAGGAAGTACGCGCTCACTCATCGTTCGCTCCGATCATCAGGGTCACTTTCACCCCGTTATCGGAGCCACCACCGCGGCTTCGACAGCCCGGCCGAACTTTTTCTCAGGCCTCTTCGAGGCGCGGGAACAACGGCTCGCCCTTGGTCAGGGTGGCGCCGGCCGGGAGCTGGCCCCAGGTGCCGGCGTCCTGGACACGCTGGTCCTTGAGCGCGCCGAGCTTCTCCTCCGCGCCGAGCAGCGTCCACAGCTTCGCGGACGTCTTCGGCATCGTCGGGTTGTGCAGCACGGCGACCCCGCGCAGCACCTCGGCGGCGCTGTAGAGGATCGTCGCCAGCCGGGCCCGCTGCGAGTCGTCCTTCGCGACCTTCCACGGCTCCTGCTCGGTGACGTACCCGTTCACGGCGCCGACGAGCTCGTTGATCGCCGCCAGCGCGTCCTGGAACGCGAGCGAGTCCAGAGCCTTGTCCGCGGTGGCCACGGTCTGCGCGAGCTTGTCCGCAAGCGCCTGCTCGGCCGGGCCGTGGTCGGTCGGCTCCGGCAGCGCGCCGTCGAAGTACTTGCCGACCATGGCCGCGATCCGGCTGGCCAGGTTGCCCAGGCCGTTCGCGAGCTCGGAGGTGTAGACCGCGCTCAGGTGCTCCCACGAGAACGAGCCGTCGGACCCGAACTGGATCGTGCGCAGGAAGTAGTACCGGAAGGCGTCGGAGCCGAAGTGGTCGGTGATCTCGTGCGGCGCGATCGCGGTCAGCTTGGACTTACTCATCTTCTCGCCGCCGACGAGCAGCCAGCCGTGCGCGAAGACCTGCTTCGGTACGGCGACCTCGGCAGCCATCAGCATGGCCGGCCAGATCACCGCGTGGAACCGGAGGATGTCCTTGCCGACCAGGTGCACGTTCGCCGGCCAGAGCTCCTCGAACCGCTCCGGGTCGGTGCCGTAGCCGGCGGCCGTCACGTAGTTGAGCAGCGCGTCGATCCACACGTAGAGGACGTGGTCCTCGTCCCACGGGACCGGGATGCCCCAGTCGAACGTCGAGCGGGTGATCGACAGGTCCTGCAGACCCTGCTTGACGAACGCGATCACCTCGTTGCGGGCGCTCGACGGCGCGACGAAGTCCGGCTGCGATTCGTACAGCTCGAGCAGCTTGTCGGCGTACGCCGAGAGCCGGAAGAAGTAGTTCGTCTCCGAGACCGTCTCCAGCTCGGTGCCGTGGATCATGCACCGCTGGGTGCCGTCGGAGTCGGTGCGGATGTCCGCCGGGAGCTTGAACTCCTCGCAGCCCACGCAGTACAGGCCCTCGTACTCGCCCTTGTAGACGTCGCCCTTGTCGTAGAGCGTCTGCCAGAACTCGCGGACCCGCTCGGTGTGCCGCTGCTCGGTGGTCCGGATGAAGTCGTCGTACGCGATGTCGACGTCCACCCAGGCCGGCTTCCAGGCCTCCTCGACGAGCTTGTCGGTCCACTCCTTCGGGGTCATGCCCTGGGCCTGCGCGCTGCGCATCACCTTTTCGCCATGCTCGTCGGTACCCGTCAGGTACCACTTGCGCTCGCCGCGCTGGGCGTGCCAGCGGCTCAGGACGTCCCCGGCCACCGTCGTGTACGCGCTGCCGATGTGCGGCGCGGCCGTGACGTAGTAGATCGGGGTGGTGACGTAATAGACCTTCTCGGACATGTCAACAAGGGTAGTGGCGCGCGCCAGTGCTATTTACCGGGGTCCCGGGCAGCGAGTACGGCGTCGTACACCGTCCGTTTCGGCACATTGAAGCGCTTCGCGACGTCGGCGATCGCCTGCTTGCGCGGCGTCCCTGCCTCCTCGTCCACGGCCACCTCCCGCGCCAGGTCCTCCGGCGTCATGACCCGGTGCGGGTCGGCGCCGGACACGACCACGGTGATCTCACCCCGGACGCCCTCCTTCGACCACAGGACGAGATCGTCGAGAGGGCCGCGCTTGACCTCTTCGTACGTCTTGGTGAGCTCCCGGCACACCGCCGTCCGCCGGTCGCCCCCGAACGCCTCGGCCATCGCCTCCAGCGACTGCGTGAGCCGGTGCGGCGCCTCGAAGAACACCATCGTCCGCTGCTCGTCCTTCAGCTCGCCGAGCCGTCGCCCGCGCTCGCCGGGTTTGCGCGGCAGGAACCCCTCGAAGGTGAACCGGTCGACCGGCAGCCCGCTGAGCGCGAGCGCCGTCAGCACCGCCGACGGGCCCGGTACGGCCGTCACGTCCACGTCGGCCTCGATCGCAGCCGCCACCAGCCGGTACCCGGGGTCGGACACGCTCGGCATCCCCGCGTCCGTCACCACGACGACCGTCTGCCCCTGCTGGAGCGCCTCGAGCAACTCCGGCGTCCGCTCCCGCTCGTTCCCCTCGAAGTAGCTGACCACCCGCCCACCGACCTGAATCCCCAACTCGGAGGTCAACCGCTTCAGCCGCCGCGTATCCTCCGCGGCCACCACATCAGCCTCCGCCAGCACCCGCCCCAACCGCGCCGACGCGTCCCCGACGTCCCCGATAGGGGTCCCTGCCAGCACCAGTCGCCCGCTCATGGCAGAAGGGTGAACGCGTCGAGGTGCCGAGGCCGGACCACACTGAAATGCCGCCGATCCAGCGTGGCGATCTCCCGTGCGCCGAGCGCTTCTGCAACAGCCACCACGGAGGCATCGGCCAGTCCGAGCGGCAGGTCGGCGTACTTGTGCATCAGATCCGCGATCCGATCCAGCTCGGTGTCGCACTCGGCGATCGTGAAGTCGCCCGCAGCGAGCGATTCCACGAAATCGGCTTCCACCTTCGCACCGACCTCACGCTGAATGAGGTAGCAGACCTCGGGTACGACGATCACTCGGGCCGGCCGAACTCGTCCCGCAGGATCTCCTCACTCCGCCGCGCGATGTCAGGCCGGCTGCCGGTGCCGGCGCCGAACCAGGACGGTGGCCACGGCCGCGGTTCGGCCGCGCGGCGCCGGCGCACCTCCAGGCGGTGCTTGAGGATCTCTCGCATGTCGGGAACGAGCTCCGCGGCGGCTTCGTCGGGCAGCTCGTCGATCAGCGCGTGCAGTTCCTCGCGGGGCGTGCTCATACGGGTGATTCTAGGAGGTCGGGCGCCGTAGGTTCCGGTTTTCCACAGGTCGGAGGAGGCGGTGGTACCGCCGCGTCCGTACGATGGCGGGCGTGGCTGCTGTGATCGAGGACGGTACGGCGCGGCGCAGTGACGCCGGCGCGGAGCGGGAGACGCTCGGGCGGGACGTGCTCGGACGACGGCTGCCGCCGCTCAAGGAGCGGTTGTACCCGGCGATGCCGCGGGACTTCGACGGGGGCTGGATCGCCACGCTGGCGATCACTCTGCTGGCCGGCGTGCTGCGGTTCTGGCACCTGAGCAACCCGGTGAAGTTCGTCTTCGACGAGACGTACTACGCCAAGGACGCGTACAGCCTGCTCAAGTTCGGCTACGCACGGCAGTTCATCGACCAGCCCGAGGGCGCCGCCGACAAGGCGATCCTGGCCGGCAACCTGGACGTCTTCAAGGACACCCCGAGCCTGACCGTGCACCCCGAGGTCGGCAAGTGGATGATCGCGGCCGGTGAGCAGCTGTTCGGGATGACCCCGTTCGGCTGGCGGTTCATGCCGGCCCTGTTCGGCACGCTGACCGTGCTGCTGCTGATCCGGACCGTCCGCCGGATGACGCGGTCGACCCTGATCGGCTGCATCGCCGGCCTGCTGCTCGCGGTCGACGGCCTGCACTTCGTGATGTCCCGGGTCGCGCTGCTCGACATCTTCCTCGCGTTCTGGCTGGTCGCCGCGATCTCCTGCCTGGTCGCCGACCGGGACTGGACCCGCCGCCGGCACGCCGAGACCCTCGACAAGCCGACCCCGGACGGCGAGCGTCGAGGTGTCGGCCGCTGGCTGCTGATCCGGCCGTGGCGGCTCGCCGCCGGTGTCTGCTTCGGCCTGGCGCTCGGCACCAAGTGGTCGGCGATCTGGGTGCTCGCCGCGTTCGGCGTGATGACGTTCGCCTGGGACCTCGGCGCCCGCCGCGCCCTCGGCGTCCGGTTCGCGTTCGTGAAGTCGGCGCTGGTCGACGGCATCCCGGCGTTCGTCAGCCTGGTGCTGGTCGCCTGCGTCACGTACGTCGCCACCTGGACCGGCTGGCTGCTGCACGACAACGCCTACGACCACAACTGGGCCGCGAGCAACCCGGCGCACGGCGTGATGAAGGTCGTGCCGGACGACTTCCGGTCGCTGGCCTACTACCACAAGGAAGTACTCGCCTTCCACACCGGCGACTACATCAAGCACGCCACCCACCCCTACGCCTCGAACCCGGCCGGCTGGCCGATCATCGCCCGCCCGATCGGCTTCGACGCGGTCAACGACATCAAGCCCGGTACGCCGGGGTGTGACGCGCCCGCCGGCACCAACTGTCTGCAGGTGATCTCTGCCCTCGGCACGCCGCTGCTGTGGTGGGGCGGTGCGCTCGCACTGATCGCCGCGCTGGTGCTGTGGATCGGCGCGCGCGACTGGCGGTTCGGCGTGCCGATCGTCGGGTTCGTGACGTGCTGGGTGCCGTGGTTCGCGTTCGACGACAGACCGATCTTCTTCTTCTACGCCGTCACGATGATCCCGTTCACGGTGATGGCGCTGGCGCTGGTCCTCGGCAAGGTCCTCGGCCCGGCCCGCGCCGCGATGAGCACCGCCACGCCCCGCCGCCTGATCGGCAGCGCGGTCGTCGGCGCCTTCGTCGTCCTGGTCGTCCTGAACTTCGCCTACATCTGGCCGATCCTGACCGACAAGGTGCTCCCGCACCCCGACTGGCTCAGCCGCATGTGGTTCAAGTCGTGGATCTAGGCGCGTAGTCGATCGTCTCGAACGGCCAGTCGGTTGTCAGCCAGTTGTGCACGGTGTCGTACAACGGCTTGTCCAACGCGGCGCGGTCGCCGCGCACCCACGAACGGACGTCGGTGATCCGCTCGTCCTGGCGGGACGGATAGATGTACACGCACCCGATCACCTCGCCGGTCCCGGGCTCGAGCACCGTGAACGTGAAGCCCCGGCGCCCGGCGAAGTCGTCCGCGTGACGCTGCAGGTCGGCGAGGTTCCGCTCGAGTGACATGCCGTCGGCCGGCGGCCAGCTGCCCTGGAACCCCGCGGTCGCGCGGACGTGGTCGATGCTGCCGGTCCACGCGGCGTGGTCGGAGACGTTGTGCTCGGGACCGAGTGGTTCGAGGCGGAACCGCGGCGTGATCAGTTCGGTGGGCACGTCGAAATCGGCCGGCACGAAGTCCATGGCCGAAGGTTAGGTCGCGCCGCCGCCGGGTCGCACCTGAATTGCTCAGTGCAGCTCGTGGTGGCCCTTGCCCTTGTTCTTCTTGCCGTGGCGTTTGACCGAGGACTGGCCGCCGACGCCGCCGAACAACGCCAGGCCCTTGACCACCACGACGGGAGCGTTCGGGTCCGGGTCGTCGCTGCCGCGGGCGCCGAAGCCGCCGAAGATGCCGACGCCCTCGTTGCGCACCGTCACGCCCTCGGGCACGGTGATGTCGATCCCGCCGAACACCGCGAACGCGTAGATCGTCACCTCGCGGCCCTCGAAGACCGCGTTGGTCATGTCCAGGTCGTGCCCGCCGAAGACCGCGAACGCGTTCGTCCGGCGCTTCACCCGCCAGCGGCCCTTCCGCTCACCGCCGCCGAAGACCGCGACCATGGTGTCGAAGCTCTGCGACGGGTCGGCCGGCTCCTCGATCGGGACCAGGCTGGTCGACGCGGCCCGCACCGGCTGCGCCGCGGGCAGCGGCTGACCGGGGACGACGAGGTCGCGGGTGATCGGCTCCAGCTCGCCGAGGGTCTTCGCCCCCAGCGTCTGCTCGAGCCGGTCGGCGTGCTCGTCCTGCGTCAACCGGCCCGACATCAGGGCCTCCCGCAGTACGTCGACGACCTGGTCACGATCGGTGTCGGACGCCCGCAGATGCGCGTGCGGGTGCGGGCGGTCGGGCAGGTTCTCCATAAGACCGAACGATATATCGTCAGCGGCTCGGTGAGGACCCCGATTCATCCCGGAGCCAGCCCCTACCCGGCGATCCTCCGGCGCTGCACCCGCAGTGCGCATCCCACCGCGACGAATGTGATCGCGGCGAACGTGATCGCCGTACCGGGGTAGCCGCCGAGGCCCAGGCCGAGGCCGCCGATCGCGGCGCCGAGGAACGTGCCGAGACTCATCCCGGCGGCGTTGACGCTGAGGGCGGAACCGCGCAGCGCACCGCTGCGGTGCACCAGCAAGGTCGTGACGCAGGCCGCCACCGTCGCGTGACTGGCGCCCATCACCGCGGTCAGCAGCAAGGTGAGCGGCAGCGTCGGTGAGAAGTAGAACGCCGACACCGCGATCAGCGCGACGATGATCCCCGCGAGGAGCAGCTGCTCGGGCGCGATCCACGGACGTGAGGTCGCCAGGTACCGGCCGGCGAGCAGGTTGCCGAGGAAGAACGACGCGCCGCTCAGCGACCAGACCAGCGCGAACCAGCCGGGCGCGAGGTCGAACTTCTCGTCGTAGAACGCGGCCAGGTACGCGAGGTAGCCCATGAAGGCGGCCGTCCTCAGCATCGCCACGGCCAGCAGCGGCAGGGCACCCGGGATTCGGGCGAGCTCGCGGTACGTCGCCAGATAGCTCACCCGCTCCTTGCCGGTGATCGGCGCCTTCCGGCCGCGCCCGCGCCAGCAGAAGGGCGCCGACAGGGTGAGCGAGATCGCCGAGGCCGCCAGCAGGTTGCCCCGCCAGCCCCAGATCAGCCCGGGCCCGGCCAGCACCGGGGCCGCCAGCATCGCCATCGCCGAGGTCGTCGCGGACACCAGCGTCGCCGCGCGACCGGCCGCAGCCGGCGACCTGAAACGGTCGGCCGCGGCGGCCCCGATCGACGGCGCGAGGATCGAGGTCGAGGCGCCGATCAGCAGACAGAACGCGGCCAGCGCGAAGACGTTGCCCACAGCCCCCAATGCCGCGGAGATACCGAGCAAGGCCAGGCCGCCGGCCGCGACCAGCTCGCGCGGCGCCCGATCCATCAGCGGCGCGAGCAGGACCCCGACCGCCAATGCCGCCAGCCCGCCGAGCCCGCGCAGGCCGCCGATCTCCGCCACGCTCCCGCCGGCGGCGTCCGCGATCGGCACCAGGAACATCCCGAACACCGTGAACGGGATCAGGCTCACCGTCGAGGCCAGCAGGAACGGCCACAGCCTCTTGGCCATCCGGAGGTCGCCCGGCACCTCGGTGGTGACCGGCTGGGTCTGTGTCATGTATCCGTCCTGTAGCGATAGAGGCTGCTCGGGCGGGAGCTGAACTGGGAGAAGGGGAACGGCTCCGCCGACAGCGCGGTGACGCCCGCCCCGAGGAACGCGCGGGCCACGGCGCTGCCGGTCTGAGCGTAGATCGCGAGCGGCTTCGATTGCTCACGGCAACGAGTCAGGAGAAGGTCGAAGCTGCCGTTGGACAGCGTCATCCCGGTGGCGACGACCGCGTCGGCGGCGTCGACCACCTCGGTCATGTCACGGGAAACGGGCAGGCCGGACGCGGTTTCCCGCAGGTTGAAGTCGCACGGCAGACAGCTGCCGCCGCGCTCGGTGATCGCGTCGACGAGCGGGTTGACGACGCCGATCAGCGCAACCTTGGTGCCTTCGGCAACGTCGAGCAGTCCCGCGACGGCGGCGTCGCGGGCGCGGGCGCGGACATCCGGCGTACCGGCGGGGAGGACGATCTCCTCGGCATACGGCGAGGTGTGGTGCGGCTCGACCGCGGCCAGGTACGCGTCCAGCGCCGCGATGCGGACCGGGAGCGGATCGTCGGACGAGAGTACGTCGGCGAGCGTGCGGCCGGAGGTGTCGGCGCAGTACGCCGGGTCGAGCTCGCCGGCCTCGAAGGAGCAGGCACCGAAGACCTCGCCCACTCGCAGCAGCACGTAGTAGTTCCGGTAGGTGACGTCGGCGCCGGTCAGCCGGGTGGTGTGGTGCAGCCAGAACGCACTGGTGACGTCGAACTCTGCCGGTGCAGGACCGCGCGATCCGTCCAGAACAGAAGCGATGAGATCAGCCACGTGAGCGGTCATGGGAGATCGGCCGGCCTTTCGGGGTTGTAGTGCAACCAGCAGGACCACATTAATGCGACGGAGTCGCAGATGGGAATTCCTCGCGCCGGGCCTGCGCGGACTCCCGGCGGTCCCAGGACATCGCCGACCAGGGCACCGCGAGCTCGTCCAGCGAGTCGATCTCGCGCGGCCGCATCGACGCCAGCGGCCGCGCCTCGGCGTGCCGCGCGAACGCGGACTCGACGTACCGCGTTCCGGTGTCCGCGGCCAGGAAAACGTGTTTCCGGCCGCGGTCGCAGTTGTGCTCCCACAACGCCGACAGGTACGCCGCACCGGCGGAAAGTCCCGCGAAAACGCCGGACGTGCGGAGCAGGTCGACCGCCGCCGACATCGCGTAGTCGAACGAGACCCAGTGCAGCCGGTCGTACAGCTCGTGGCGCACGTTCCGGAACTCGATCGAGCTGCCGATCCCGGCGATGATCATTTCCGGGTCCTGCGTGTGCCCGGCCCCGAACGTGACGCTGCCGAACGGCTGCACGCCGACCAGGTTCACGTCCCGCCCGCGCTCGCGCAGGTACGCCGCGATCGCGCCGGTCGACGCTCCGGTCCCGACGCCGCCGACCAGGCACAGCGGACCCGCCGGCACCAGCCGCGCCACGAGGTCCGCGACCGCCGCGTAGCCGAGATAGTGGATGTCGTCGTGGTACTGCCGCATCCAGTGATACGACGGGTTGTCGCGGAGGATCTCGCCGATCCGCCGGACCCGGAGGTTCTGGTCGAGCTGCAGGTTGTTCGACGACGGCACCTGCTCGACGGTCGCGCCGAGGATCTCGAGCTGGATCCTCAGCGTCCGGTCGACCGTGGTCGAGCCGACGATGTGGCACTTCATCCCGTACCGGTGGCAGGCGAGTGCGAGTGCGTGCGCGTAGATCCCGCTCGAACTGTCGATCAGCGTGTCGCCGGGCCGGACCTGCCCGGTGTCCAGCAGATGGCGTACGGCGCCGAGCGCGGAGTACACCTTCATGGTCTCGAACCGCAGGCAGATCAGGTCGTCGCCCGCGGCGGAACCGACCCGGATTGGATCGGGATCCTTGATGGCCTCCGCCAGGTGGTCGTGCAGTCGCGTCATCGGCGCGGTTCGCTCCTTGTGTCGATGGATGGCACGGGCGGAGATGAGGGGTGGCCGATCCGGGCAGCCGCGACCAGTTGGCGGGTCAGGGCGTGGCGCGGTTCGGTGGTGAGGGTTTCGGGCGGGCCCTGCTCGACCACGCGGCCGGCGTCGAGGACCATCACCCGGTCGGCGACGGCCGCGACCAGCCGCAGGTCGTGACCGATCCAGATCAGCGCCGTACCGCGCTGCTTGAGCTCGGTCAGGAGGTCGAGGACCAGCTCCGTACCGCGGTCGTCGAGGGCGGTGGTGATCTCGTCGCAGATCAGGACGTCAGGGTGCGCGAGCACTGCACGCGCGAGGGCGGCCCGTTGCAGCTCGCCCCCGGACAGACGGCTCGGCGGACGGGCGGCGGTGATCGCGGCGACGCCGAGCCGGGCGAGCATGGCGACGGCCTCGGCGTAGGCCCGGTCCGGCGCGAGTCCACGCAGGCGTTGCGCCGTACGAGCGACCTGCTGGTCGACGGGACGGCGTTCGTCGAAGGAGCCGCGGACCTCCTGCCAGACGTACTGGACGCGGCGGTGCTGGTCGCGGGTGCGCCTGCGCAGGACCGGCAGCGGCAGGTCGTCCAGCAGGATGCTGCCGGTGTAGCGCTCGTGCAGTCCGGCCAGGCAGCGCGCCAACGTGGTCTTACCGCTGCCGGAACGCCCGACGATGCCGAGGCAGGCGCCGGCGCGGACGGACAGATCGGCCTCGTGCAGGACGACTTCACGGCCGCGCGGACGCAGCGAGGCTTTCAGGTTCATTGCCGTTAGCAACGGTTTGCCCGCCGTGGAGGTTCCCGGGGCGTCCAGGTCCGGCGTTCGCGGGACTACGTCGGTGGTGCCGGCGGCGATCACCTGACCGGCGTCGAGGACGACCACGCGGGTGGCGAGCGCACGGACCAGGTCGAGATCGTGACTGAGCAGCAAGATGCCGAGACCGGTGGCCGTGAGCTCCCTCAGCTCGTGGACGAGCTGCAGCCGGGTGACCGAGTCGAGGCCGGTGCTCGGCTCGTCGAGCACAAGCACCTCAGGGCGGCAGGTGAGCGTCTGCGCGAGCGCCACGCGTTGCCGCTGACCGCCGGAGAACTGATGCGGAAAACGTTTGAGGACGGCGTCATCGCCGGGCAGCTGCGCCTGGCGGACAGCCTCCTCGGGATCGCCGCCGTGCAGCTTCGCCAGCTCCCGGAGCGTCGTACCGATCCTCCGCGCCGGATTGAGCGCACTCCCCGGGTGCTGCGGCATGTAAGCCACGACTCGGCCGCGCACCGCCGCCGCGGCGGCAGTCACGCCGTTGCCATCGACAACCACGCGCCCGCCGACCTCGACCCGCCCGCCCAGCCGAACCCCGTCGCCATGCTCCCCGAGCAACGCCAGCGCCGAGGTCGTCTTCCCCGACCCGGACGCCCCGACCAGCGCCGTCACCTCCCCCGCCACAACCTCGAACGACACCCCGTCCACCAACACCTCCACCCCAGCAACCGCAGAAAGCCCAACCACCCGCACCAACGCTTCGCCGACCGCCGACTCCCCCTCCGGCTCGGCCGCGCGAGGCTCGACCGCGTGAGGCTCGCCCGCGTCGGGCTCACCCACCCGCGGCTCGGTCGTCTGCGGGTCGCGGCTCATGCGGGGCTCCCGACAAGACGACGGGAGCGGTGGACGAGGCGGTCGGCGAGGAGGTTGAAGCCGAGCGTGAAGGAGACGAGGAGGAGGGCAGGGGCGAGCACGGACCAGGGCTGGAGGAGCAGGCCCTCGCGGTTGCGGGACACGCTGACCGCCCAGTCGGGCGCGGTCGGGCTCAGACCGAGGCCGAGGAAGTTGACCGAGGCGACGAGGAACACCGCGAGCGTGATCCGCGTACCGAGATCCGCCGCGACCGGCCCGAGCACCGAGCGTCCGACGTACCCGAGCTGGATCGTGAACCACGACTCCCGCTGCATCCGGAGCGCCTCGACCACCGGTCCGCTGGCTGCGTCCAAGGCCGCTGCCCGGACCAGCCGCGCGACGGTCGGCACGTTCACCATGGCGACGGCCACCGTGATCGCCGGCGCGGACGCCTGCCAGCCGACGGCGACCACGCTGATCACCAGCAACGACGGAAGCGGCAGCAGGACGTCGAGGGGCCGCATCATCCCCTCGTCCAACCAGCGGTGCCGGGTCGACGCGGCCGTCAGGCCGATCAGGCCGCCCACGAGGTACGCCAGCACCACCGCGCCGAACGCCATCCCCAACGCCGTCCGCCCACCGACCAGCAACAACCCCAGCACGTCGCGCCCCAGCCCGTCCGTCCCCAGCAGACCCTCGGACGAGTAGGGCAGCCCAGCGCGTGCTTCGTACGGCAGGAACGGCCCCAGCACAGCCACCGCCAACGGCACCGCACACAGCGCGACCGCCACCCACCCCGCGGCCCCGCGCAGCACGCTCATCGGAGCGCCTCCGTCCGGGGTACGAGACGGTTGCAGACGAGGTCGGCACCGAGGTTGATGAGCAGCGCGGCGACGGCCAGCACAAGCGTCAGGCCCTGCACCGTCGGGACGTCCCGCGTCTCCACACCGTCCACGAGCGCCGTCGCGAAGCCCGGGATCGCGAAGATCGCCTCGACCACCAGCACTCCGCCGAGCAGCGTGTCACCGGTCCGCGCCAGCTCCTGTACGCCGGGAACCGCCGCGTTGGGCAGGACGTGGCGAAGCAGCAGCTGACGGCGCGGAACGCCCAGCCGCCGGGCCTGGGTCACGTACTCCGCGTTCAGCGCCGCGACCGTCCCCGCCCGGACCTGACGCGACAACAGGCAGACCGTCCGGCCGAGGAGCACCCCGACCGGCAGGATCAGCAGAGCCGGCGAAGCCAGGAGATCCCCGCCGACCCAGGTCGCGGGCAACCAGCCGAGTTTCAGCGCGAACACCGCGACCAGGACGACCGCGATCACGAAGTCCGGGATCGCCGACAACGCCAGCGTGACGGACGTGATCGCCCGGTCCAGGCGCCCGTTCTCGCGCGTGCCCATCACGATGCCGAGGGCAACGGCCAGCGGTACGACGACCGCGAGCGTCGTCAGCGTGAGCACGAGCGTCGCCCCGATCGAGTCCCGCACGATGTCGGCCACCGGTCCCCCGCTGATCAGCGACGTCCCGAGATCACCCGTCAGCACGTTCCCCAGCCAGTGCACGAACCGCTCGGCCGGAGGCTGGTCGAGACCGAGCTCGGCCCGGAGCGCAGCGACCTGCGACGGCGTCAGCGTCTCGGTGAACCGCATCTCCGCCGCGTCCCCCGGCAGCAACGAAGTCAGCACGAACACCAGCACGGACAGCACGGCCAGCTGCACGACCGCGAGCCCTGCCCGCTGGACGGCGTAGGACCGCATTCAGGCCAGCCACACCTTGTCGAACCGGCCCTGGTCCAGCGTGTTCGGCGGCACCGCCTGCACGCCCTGGACCTTGGCCGACACCGCGATCAGGTAGTCCGGCAGGCCCCACGCGAGGATCCCGCCCTCGCCGCGCACCGTCTTCTGCAGTGCGCCGTACTTCGCCGACCGCTCGGCCTCGGACGTGACCGCCCGCGCCGCCGCGAACGCCGCATCGAACGCGGGCCGCCGCCAGTGCGTCACGTTGAACGGTGAGTGCGACAGCAGCCGGTCCGTGACGTACTGCGGGATCGGCATCGCGCCGGACCGGTGGTTGCCGATGGCACCCTTCGTGAGCAGGTCCTTGGCGTAGGTCTGCGGACTCCCGGTGGTCACCTTGAGCCGGACGCCGGCCTCCGCGACCTGCTCCGCGAACAGCGTCGCCGCCTCGACGAACCCGGCCGACGCGTCCGCGGTGAAGATCTCGATCTCCTTGCCCGCCAACCCGGCCTTCGCGAGCAGCGACTTCGCGCGGTCGACGTCCCGCTCGAGCTGCGGCAGATCGGCCGGGTAGTACTGATATCCCTTGCCGAACAGGTCGTTCCCCACCTCGCCGCGCCCGGCGAGCACCACGTCGACCAGCCGCTGCCGGTCCGCCACCAGCTTGAACGCCAGCCGTACGTCGGGGTTGT
This sequence comes from Kribbella sp. NPDC050459, assembly GCF_040655315.1. Taxonomy (NCBI): domain Bacteria; kingdom Bacillati; phylum Actinomycetota; class Actinomycetes; order Propionibacteriales; family Kribbellaceae; genus Kribbella; species Kribbella sp. NPDC050459. The sequence goes on from NZ_JBFAJQ010000002.1 coordinate 684,024, forward strand.
CGAACGGCGGCCGGTCGACCTTCATCACGAACGCCTGCATCGTGCTGGCCTTCGACGCCACGATGCGGACCGTCTTCCCGGCCTCCGCGGTGCGCGCGAACGTCGCGGTCATGTCGTTGGCGTACTCCGCCTGCCCGCCCTGGACGGCGGTCGCCCGCGCCTCGGAGTCCGCGGACAGGATGTGCAACTCCTCGATCCGCGCGGGCTCGTCCCAGTACCCGTCGTACCGCGAGGCCACCAGCGAGCGCCCGGCCTCGAACGACACGTGCCGGAAAGCACCCGTGCCGATCGGCTTGGCCGGATCCTTGAAGCCGTCCCGCACGATCTGAGTGCCGATGCCGGCCAGCAACGCGGGGAACTCCGCGTTCGGCTGCGTCAGCACCAGCTCGACCGTGGAAGGGCCGATCGCCTTGCTGCGCTTGAGATCCAGCGTCGCGAGCGAGGACTGCGCGACCCGCTCCGGCACGGCGGGATCCACGATCCGGCTCAAGCTGTACAGCACGTCGTCCGCGACCAGCTTCGCGCCGTCGTGGAACGTCGCGTCCCGCAGCGTGAATCGCCAGGTGGTCGCCGTGGCGTCGTGCTCCCACGTCGACGCCAGCCGGCCCACCGGCCGCAGATCGGGCCCGAGCTCGACGAGCTTCTCGTAGATCGCCTTGTGCCGCGCGATGTCCACGAACAGGCTCTGCACGTGCGGGTCGAGCACCTCCTTCGCCCCGCCCCCGGCGTACACAGCGCGTAGCAGCCCGCCCTGCTTGGGCTGCGCCGCCGCACCCCCGTCCGCCCCGCAGCCGGCGATCGCCGCCAGCCCGGCACCCCCGGCCATCCCCAGGAACCCACGCCTACCCAAAGCCTCGGACACGCGCCACATCCTCACCTTAGTGAAAACGATTGTCAAATCCAGCGCGCATCCGAACCCGACGCGATCATTCTGTCGGGGGCATGCCGGAACCCGCCCGCCGTAACGGCGTGTCACCGGTCCCGACGGACAGGAGGTGTCCGCCCGACCGGTGCACGCGCGCGCTCAGCCGCCGAGCCAGACGGCCGGCAAAGGGCACTACGTCCTGCCCTTCGGTCCCGCCTACTCGTCGCAGTCCGGGGTGACGCAGGTCCTGGGGATGCCGGCGGCGACGCGGTCCAGGAGGGTGGCGAGCTGGGTCTGTTCCTCAGCGGTGAGGTGGTCGAAGAAGTACGTGCGAACGGCGGCGACGTGGTCGGGGGCCGCGGACTCGATCGCCTTGCGGCCGAGCGGGGTCAGGCGGACCATCGACCCGCGGGCGTCGGAGGTGCACTCCTCACGGCAGACCAGGCCGCGCTTCTCCATCCGGCTGACCTGGTGCGACAGGCGGCTGCGTTCCCAGCCGACGGACCGGCCCAGGTCGCGGGTGCGCAGCACGCCGTCCTCGGCCTCGGACAGCGGGTGCAGCAGGGCGTAGTCGGCGCCGGACAGTCCCGAGTTCGTGATCATCCGCGCCTCGAGGGCACGCATCAGTTCACGATGCGTGTCGCGGTACGACTGCCAGAGTGCGGCCTCCTGCTCGCCGAGCCACCGCGGTTCCACCATCTGCCCATTGTACGGACAAAAGTTGACATGTCATCGACTCGCGCTAGGGAGTGCGCGACAGGGCAACGGCCAGGCCGACCGTGCCGGCCATGACGAGGAGCTCGACCGCGGCCAGCCGGCGGAACGCGGCGGGGTTGCCGGCGGTGAGCTCGGGCAGCGTCGTACGGCGGTGCCACCAGCCGATCGTCACCAGGATCGCGAACGCGACGGCCTTCGAGAACACCAGCGCGCCGTACCCGGTCGTCACCCACTGCGTGACCAGGCCCCAGCCGCTCTGCCGCCCGTCGAGGTGGATCTCGGCGGTGAGGAGCCCGGTGACCCCCATCGTCACCGCGCACACGAGGGCGAGCGTGCTGAAGATCTCGACGGCCTCGCGCGAGCGGGTGTAGCGCAGCACCGCAGCCAGACCGCCGATCCACGCGGTCGCGGCGACGACGTGGACGACGAGCGAGGTTGTCGCGAGGACGGACCACAGGTCGGTGCGGTCGAGCGCGCCGTGGCCGGTGAGCAAGGGGCCGGTCAGAGCCGCGATCGTGAGTACGGCGGCCAGCCGCGCGGTGCGGAGCGTCTTGGTGCCGCTGAGAACGACGGCGAGTACGGCGGTGAGCACGACGGCGACCGCGAGCGCGCGGACCTGGCTCAGCTGGCCGGCCGGTTCGGCGTGCTCGGCGAGGTGGGACAGCGGGATACCGAGAATCACCGTCGCGGTCGCGACCAGGCCGCCGATGCTCGCGACCGCCCAGATCCCGGCGGCCAGCGCGGCGTCCTGACAGGCGCGGATCGCCTTGGCGCCGAGCTGCCCGTCCTTCGCCGGCAGGAAGAGGATCACCGCCACCACGGCCCCGCCGGTCGCCACCGCGGCCGCGTCGGCGAGGAACCGCAGGACCGGAACCGCCCAGGACACACCGAGCGAGGCGCCGAGCAGCCCGTCGGCCGGCTTCCCCGGGGCACCGCCGGCGGCGAGCAGCGCGACCAGCATCACACCGATGCCTGCGGCAATCATCGCCAGGACGAGCAGCCGGGGACGCCTGACCTCCATCAGGCGGCCGGGCGGCGGCGGACGATGACGACGGCCAGCGCCACGACGACGAGCATCACCAGGCACATGGCGACGATCGTCACGACACTGGAGTTCCCCTCGGCCTGGGGCGGGGCCCCGGCCGGCTGGGTCGCCGGGTGACCGGCGTGCGTGACCGTGAAGGACCCGGCGACCGTGATCGGGTGACCGTCGGCCGAGACCACACGCGCCTCGACCGTGTACTTACCGGCCTCGATCATCGCGCCCACCGGTTGGGTGACGGTGTTGTCGACCACCTGGACGTCGCCGGTCGCGACGTTCGTGCCGCCGGGCGACTTCACCTGGACCTGCGTCCCGGTGGCGCCGACCGGTTCACTGAAGGTCAGCACCACCTTCGTCGGCGGCGCGGCCATCGACGAACCGTCGGCCGGCGTCATCGACTCGAGCTTCGCGTGCGCCGCCGCCACGCCGGCGGAGACCACCAGCGCGACCAGCGACGCGACGAGTACTGCGATCAGTCGGCGCACGGCTACTGCTTCTCCCCTGCGACCGCCACGGGCCGGCGGGACCGGAGCCCGAAGGCGAGACCGAGCAGTCCGACCACCAGTCCGCCGACGCCCAGCCAGCGCGCGACGGTGTCGGAGGAGTCGGTCGACGTCGTCGCCGCGACCGGCGTGACCGCCGCGGTCAGCTGCAGCGCCGGCGCCGGGTGCTCCGGCTCGTCAGCGCCGTCCTTCGCGACGTCGGCCCACTTCACCACCTCGCCGTCGCTGTACGTCTGCTCCGCCGGGAAGCTCAGCGAGTCCACCCCTTCGGGCAGCTTGCCGACCGACAACGCGAACTCGTCGAAGTCGTTCGCCGGGATCCCGCCCGCGGTCGCGGTCCAGGTGACCGTGGTGATCGCCTTGGTCAGTGTGACGTCCCCGACCTTCACCGCGGCGGGCAGTTTCGTCTCCTTCTTCTCCACCTTCCACCCGTCCTTCACCTGCGCACCGACGTGCGCGAACGGATGGTCCGTGGGCAGCGAGACGACGAGTTTCGTGGTGCTGGTGTCGTCGGACTCGGTCGGCACGCGGAACACGAGCTTGGCGTACCCGCCGGGCTTGGCGTCCGGCGACGACACCGAGACGTGGGCCGACGCCGAGCTCGCGGCGCCGATCACGACGAGTGCGGACGCCGCGCCGATCGCGGCGGCACGCAGGGCGAATCTCCTGGGCATGAGAGAACCTTTCGGGGCATACGAGTAGTCCGGCACGGTCGGCCGGTTCAGGCAGCTGCGATTCCTCGTACGCCGGGAGGCCCGCGCCCGGACAGACTCGTGCCGAGCGGGGACCCGCTCGGTGTCCAGGCCGCGAAGAAAACGTGTTCCGCCGCGATCCGCCGTACCGGACGGAGCACCGGCAGTTCGGGCAGCAGGCGCGCGAAGACCCGCCGTACCCGATGGAGCCAGCTGTGCGCCCGGCCGATCGCGAGAACGCCCGCCAGCAGCGCGGCGAGATGCGCCGCGGTCATCAGCACGCTGGTCGCGAGAGACATGCCGTGGTGCATGGTCACCGAGTCCAGCGTGACGTGGACGAACAGCTGCACACCGGCGAGCACGAGGCCGGTCAGCAACCGCTCGCCTGCCAGATACTCACCCAGCAGCCAGCAGACACCGGCCAGCGCGGCCAACGGAGGCACGATGCCCAGCGGCACGCCGCCGCCCCCGACCAGGGCATGACCGACCACCGCCACCGCGACGCTCAGCGCCGCGACCACGGACGTCGTCCTGCTCTCGGTCGGCATCTCATCCCCTCGCAGTCACTGTACGGTCGGGAGCACGCGGGCGTTCCCTCAGTGCTCGAGCACTGAAAGAGAGTGCCGTCGTCGTGCAACCGAACGTGTACCCCACCACGTTTGACCCGGCATGACTGGGGAGGGTCGCGGGTGAGACCGGAGACGGAGCAGGACTATGTCGAGTTCGTGACCCATCACGCCAACTCTCTGTGCCGGACCGCTTACCTTCTGTGCGGGGACTGGCGCCGGGCCGAGGACGCGACCCAGGAGGCACTGATCCGGCTGTACCGGATCTGGGGCCGCATCCAGCGCAAGGGCGCAATCGGTGCGTACGCGCGGAAGGTGGTCGTCTCCACCACTCTCGACGGGCTCCGCCGCAAGTCCAGCCAGGAGGTCGTCGGCGGCGACGAGTACTTCGCCAACGAGGCCGACGCCGACGCGCTGGGCGTCGTCGAGAACCGGCTGGTGATCACCAAGGCCCTCGCCGAACTGCCGCCCCGCCAGCGCGCCTGCGTCGTCCTGCGGTACTTCGACGAGCTGTCCGTCGAGGAGACCGCCATCGCGCTCGACTGCCGCCCCGGAACCGTGAAGAGCCAAACGCTGCGCGCTCTGGACAAACTGCGCGAGCACCCGTCCTTGGCCGAGCTCTTCGAGGTTGTGGGGACGAGATGACGAACGACCTGAAGACCCTGCTGGACCGGGCCACCGAACGCGGTACGTCGTTCGCGCCGGACGTCACCGAACTGGTCGCCGCCGGCCGGCACCGGACCCGGGTCCGTCGCGCGACGCTGACCGCTGCCACGGCCGTCACCGCGGCGACCGCCGTGGTCGCCGCGGTACTGGTCGGCCGGATCACCGCGCAGCCGCAACCGGCGCCGACGCCCAGCGAGCCCGCTCCCGCCGCCGTCACCGATCTGTGCGCGAAGTCCGACGACTTCTTCCGGACCGCGAACGACGACGCCTGGCGCCGGCAGGTCAGCAGCGGGTGGACCGACAAGGTCGTGGAGGCCAGCGATGCCGACGGCACGATCACGGTCCGCCGGTCGCCCGACGGATCGCAATACGCCTACTGCGTGGCCGGCGTACCGATCCGCGGCCACCAGTTGGGCGGCTTCGGGGCGACCCTGCTCAACACCGGCATCATCACCCGCGCCTACCAGATCCAGCGGTACTGGAGTCAGGCGTGCGGTCCGGCGAAGGTCGAGCGGCCCGCTTTCGCGTCCTGCATGGGCGTCGTCTACAGCTACGCGGGCCGGGTGCCGGAGGGAGTCACCCGGATCGCGTTCGCCGGCCTCGGACAGCACGCGGACGCCGCGATGAAGGACGGGTACTGGGTGCACCGCGTGTACACCGCCGACATCAGGAACGGCAACGCCGACCCGATCTACGTCAGCATGTACGACGGCGCCGGGAAGCGGGTGTTCCGGGCGGAGTACTGACCTGCTGCGATGATGTGCGGATGGACGTAGCTGTGCTGGAGATCGGGGGAAGCCACGTCACGGCGGCCGTGGTGGCGCCCGGAACGTGGGACGTGACCGAGGTGGACCGGGCCGAGCTCGAGTCCCGGGCGGCCGCCGAGGCAGTGGTCGCGCAGCTCGCGGACACGGCCCGGAAGTTGCCGCTGGCAAACGGTCTGGCGATCGCGCTGCCCGGTCCGTTCGACTTCGCCACCGGCGTCGCGTGGTACCGCGGGCAGGGCAAGTTCGACCGGCTGTACGGGTTCAACCTCGGCGCCGCCCTGAGCGAGGAGCTGGGGATCGACCGGCTGCTGTTCATGAACGACGCGGAGGCGTTCGCGGTCGGCGAGTGGACCGCGGGCGAGGTCCGCGGCGCCGCACGCTGCGTCGGCGTCACGATCGGCACCGGTATCGGTACGGCGTTCCTCGCCGACGGCCAGGTGGTCCGCGAGGGCGGCACGGTCCCGCCCGGCGGTGAGCTGTACAAGACGTCGTACGCCGGGAAACCGCTGGAGGACTCGATCTCCGCCCGCGCGATCCTGCGCCGCTACGCCGAGAGCACCGGCCGCGAGGCCCCCGGCGTCAAGGAAATCGCCGACCAGGCCCGCGCCGGCGACTCCGCCGCTCTCGCCGTCCTGCGCGCCGCGTTCACCGACCTCGTGGACGCGCTGAGGCCCTGGCTGGAGCGTTTCGGGGTCACTCACACAGTCCTGGGCGGCTCGATCTCGGGCGCCTTCGACCTGGTGACATCGACTCTCGACTTCCCGGCCTCGGCGACCAAGGACACCGAACATTCCGCCCTGATCGGCGCCGCCGCCCACTACCTCCGCTCCTGAGGCGGACCTGCGCCACTCACCAACCTTGACCAGCGGCCTCTCCACGACGCCGCCTGAGCGTGAGCCAGGCCGCGTGCCCGGCGCTTGCTGAGTGACGCAGGTCCGCCACCTGTCGGTAACCCCCGCTACGGTCGGGACCGTGAAGATCGCCGCGCCCCGCCTCCGTGCCCGGCTTGAGTCCGGCCTGCCCAACGAGATCGAGGACGAGGAGCGACTGCTCGATCTCGGGCTGGAGGATGCGGACCTCAGCGATCTGGAGGCCGAGCACGTCGAGATCAGCGGCTGCCGCTTCACCCGGAGCAAGTTGGCCGGTTCGGATCTGGAGAAGCTGATCCTGGTCGACACCGAGCTCACCCAGTGCGACCTGGCGAACTCCCGCTGGTCCGACGCGGCGCTGACCCGGGTCGCGATCGCCGGCGCCCGGATGATCGGGTTCGCCGGTCCGGGCGCGGTGCTGCAGCACGTGACGATCCGCGACACCGTGCTGGACTTCGCGTCGTTCCGGTTCGCGAAGTTCGTCAAGGTCGAGCTCACCGACTGCCGGCTGCAGAGCGCCGACTTCGTGTCCGCCGACCTGACCGGCGCCGTGTTCCGGGGCTGTGACCTGTCCGGTGTGGAGTTCTCCCAGGTCAAGGCGGCCAAAGCGGTGTTCGTCGACTGCACCTGGGACGGCGCCAAGGGCCTCGCCTCGCTGGCCGGGGCGACCGTGGCGGCGGCGTCCCCGATCGACACGCTGGCCTTCACGAGCGCCGTGACCGTCGCCGCCGGGATCACGTTGGCGCACCCGGACGACCTGTCCTGAGCGTGATCCGGCCCACGTAGGAGTCCGACGTCCGCCGGATAAGGTGGGCCCGTGACTGACTCGACGATCATCTACACCCACACCGACGAGGCTCCGGCGCTCGCCACGTACTCGTTCCTCCCTGTCGTCCAGGCGTACGCCGGCCAGGCCGGTGTCGGCGTGGAGACCCGGGACATCTCACTGGCCGGCCGGATCCTGGCGGTGTTCCCGGAGTACCTCCAGGACGACCAGCGGATCGCGGACGCGCTCGGCGAGCTCGGCGAGCTGGCCAAGACGCCGGCCGCGAACATCATCAAGCTGCCGAACGTCTCGGCCTCGATCCCGCAGCTGAAGGCCGCGATCGCCGAGCTGCAGTCCCAGGGCTACGCGCTGCCGGAGTACCCGGACGAGCCGAAGACCGACGAGGAGCGGGAGATCCAGGCCCGCTACGACAAGGTCAAGGGCTCCGCGGTGAACCCGGTGCTGCGCGAGGGCAACTCCGACCGCCGCGCGCCCGCCTCGGTGAAGAACTACGCCAAGACCCACCCGCACCGGATGGGCGCGTGGAGCGCCGAGTCGAAGACCAACGTCGCGACGATGGACACCGACGACTTCCGGGCCACCGAGAAGTCCGCGGTGATCGAGGCCGACGGATCGCTGCGGATCGAGCTGGTCGGCGACGACGGCACCACGACGATTCTGCGCGAGTCCGTCCCGGTGCTCGCCGGTGAGGTCGTCGACGCGTCCGTCCTGCACGTGGCCGCGCTGCGCGAGTTCCTCACCGCGCAGGTCGCCCGGGCGAAGGCCGAGGACGTGCTGTTCTCGATCCACCTCAAGGCCACCATGATGAAGGTGTCCGACCCGATCGTCTTCGGCCACGTGGTCCGGGCGTTCTTCCCGGAGACGTTCGCGCAGTACGGCGATGTGCTCGCCAAGGCCGGCCTGACGCCGAACGACGGCCTCGGCGGCATCCTGCACGGCATCGCGGCGCTGCCCGAGGGGCCGGCGATCAAGGCCTCCTTCGACGCCGAGCTCGCAGCCGGCCCGAAGCTGGCGATGGTCGACTCCGACAAGGGCATCACCAACCTGCACGTCCCGTCGGACGTGATCGTGGACGCGTCGATGCCGGCGATGATCCGGACGTCGGGCCACATGTGGGGCCCGGACGGCGCCGAGCACGACACCCTCGCGGTCCTGCCGGACCACAGCTACTCGGGCATCTACCAGGCGGTCCTCGACGACTGCCGCGCCAACGGCGCCTTCGACCCGGCCACCATGGGCTCGGTGCCGAACGTCGGCCTGATGGCGCAGAAGGCCGAGGAGTACGGCTCGCACGACAAGACCTTCGAGATCCAGACCACCGGCAGCGTCCGCCTCGTCGACACCACGGGCGCCGTCGTCCTGGAGCAGGCCGTCTCCGCGGGCGACATCTTCCGCGCCTGCCAGACCAAGGACGCCCCGATCCAGGACTGGGTGAAGCTGGCCGTCAACCGGGCCCGGGCGACCGGCGACCCGGCGGTGTTCTGGCTGGACGAGACCCGCGCGCACGACGCCAACCTGATCACCAAGGTGCAGAAGTACCTGTTCGACCACGACACCGAGGGCCTGGACATCCGCATCCTGGCGCCGGTGGACGCGACCACGTTCTCGCTGGAGCGGATCCGCCGCGGCGAGAACACCATCTCGGTGACCGGCAACGTGCTGCGTGACTACCTGACCGACCTGTTCCCGATCCTCGAGCTCGGCACCAGCGCGAAGATGCTGTCCGTCGTTCCGCTGATGGCCGGTGGCGGTCTGTTCGAGACCGGCGCGGGCGGCTCGGCCCCGAAGCACGTGCAGCAGCTGGTCAAGGAGAACTACCTGCGCTGGGACAGCCTGGGCGAGTTCTTCGCGCTGGCCGCGAGCTTCGAGCACCTGGCGCAGGCGACCGGCAACGCCCGGGCGCAGATCCTGGCCGACACGCTCGACCGGGCGACCGCCACGTTCCTGAACGAGGACAAGTCCCCGACCCGTCGCGTCGGCGGGATCGACAACCGCGGCAGCCACTTCTACCTGTCGCTGTACTGGGCGCAGGAGCTGGCGCAGCAGACCGACGACGCCGACCTGGCCAAGGCGTTCGCCCCGCTCGCCGAGACGCTCGCGGCGAACGAGCAGACCATCGTCGACGAGCTCCTCGCGGTCCAGGGCACCCCCGTCGACCTCGGCGGCTACTACCAGCCCGACCCGGCGAAGGCCGCCGCCGTCATGCGCCCCTCCAAGACCTGGAACGACGCGCTCGCTTCGCTGTGACGTAGTACGCGAAGACGCCCGGCGACCTGCTCGCCGGGCGTCTTTGCCTTGTTCAGGAGGTGAACGGGACGCGGGTCCAGCTCAGGACCGCGGGGTTACGGGAGTCGATCGTGACGCGGAGGTAGTCGTTGTCGCCGGTCGAGCCGTCAACGGTGATCCGGGACAGGTTGTCCACCGGCGCGGTCACACCGTAGAGCTTCGTCCACGCCGACGTGGCCGCGAGCGGCTTGTCGCTGTTGTAGACGTGGCTGTCACCGTTGAACAGGTACACCGGGCCGCGGAAGTTCGCCGCCTCCCGGGCGATCTCCTGCACGATCGGCTGGAACGCGTAGTAGTCCGCGAACGACGGCGACGTCACCGTCGGGTCGAACATGTCGGCCTGGGTGAGCAGTACGACGGCTTTGTTGTGCTCGTCGCGCGCCTGGGCGAACGTGTCGCGGATGCTCTGCATGACCGCCGCCGTCCGGTTCAGCACCTCGGCGGTCTGCTCCGGCGTCGGCGCCGTCCGGCCGGTCCACGGCGCCATACTGTTGTTGCTGCCAACGATGTGCAGGGCGGCGAACGCCACGTCGCCCCGGGTGAAACGGACGTCTTCCGGAATGCCCTGCGCGACCTGGCTCTCGACCTTCACCGAGTGCCGCCCGAGCGTGCGGCCCGGCTCGGGGAAGAACACCCTGCGAATCCTGGCCAGGCGCTCCAACGGGTTGTAACCGCCGTTGTTGACGCGGTGGCAGTCGGTCCACTCGTTGTCGCCGACGGTGTAGACGAGCGGATCCGCGAAGCGGTCGAACTGGGTCTTCACCTGCGCGAAGTACTCGTCGCTGCAGACCGAGGAGCCGTCCTTGATGTCACCGAGGTGGGTCACCAGCTGCACCGGCTTGTCCGCGTTGATCTGGTCGACGACCGCCGGGAAGCGGGCGATCTGCGCCGGGCCGTACGGGATGTCGCCGATCACGGCGAAGGTGTAGGTCTGCGGACCGCTGTCCGCGGCGGCGGCGGGACCGCCGACCGCGAGCCCGATCAGCGCCAGGCAGACGGAGATCACAGGCGTACGACGTACTCTCACAACTCCTCCAAGTCCACGGGGAACACGAGCCAACTTTTCGGCCCGCCGATGAACGACCGTGGACCGCGATGTGAATTCCACCGACTGAGTTTCGGCTGAGCGGCCGGCACAAATGCGTGGCCGGGCCCACGATCGGGTTCCTACACTGGCCGGCATGACAGCTTCCCGTTCCGTTCTCGCGTCGCAGGAGACGGACTACCCCCGATGGTTCCAGGACGTGATCGCCAAGGCCGAGCTCGCCGACAACGGGCCGGTCCGGGGGACCATGGTCGTGCGACCGTACGGGTACGGGATCTGGGAACTGTTGCAGGAGGCAATGAATCGCCGGATCAGGGCGACCGGCGCGCAGAACGCGTACTTCCCGCTGCTGATCCCGCAGAGCTACCTGCAGCGCGAGGCCGAGCACGTCGAGGGCTTCAGCCCCGAGCTCGCGGTCGTGACGCACGCCGGCGGCAAGCAACTCGAGGAGCCCGCGGTGATCCGGCCGACGTCGGAAACCGTGATCGGCGAGTACATGGCGAAGTGGGTGCAGAGCTACCGCGACCTGCCCCTGCTGCTGAACCAGTGGGCCAACGCGGTCCGCTGGGAGCTGCGCCCGCGGCTGTTCCTGCGGACGACGGAGTTCCTGTGGCAGGAAGGCCACACCGCCCATGTCTCCGCCGAGGACGCGCGCGCCTTCGCGACCAGGATCCTGTCCGACGTCTATCGCGACGTCATGGTCAACGTGCTGGCGATCCCGGTCGTCGCCGGCCGGAAGACCCGGCGGGAGCGGTTCGCGGGCGCGATCAACACGATGACGCTCGAGGCGATGACCGGCGACGGCAAGGCGCTGCAGATGGCGACCTCGCACGAGCTCGGGCAGAACTTCGCGCGCGCCTTCGACATCGGGTACCTGTCGGGCGAAGGCCGGCGCGAGCTCGCCTGGACGACCTCCTGGGGCAGTACGACGCGCATGGTCGGCGGACTGATCATGGTGCACGGCGACGACGCCGGCCTCCGGGTGCCGCCCGCGGTCGCTCCGGTGCAGGTCGTCGTCCTCGCGGTGAAGGACGAGTCGACCGCCGCCGCCCGGCGGATCGCCGACGAGCTGAGCGCGGCGGGTCTGCGGGTCGGCGTGGACGATCGCGCCGACCAGCCGTTCGGGCGACGCGCGGTGAACTGGGAGCTGAAGGGCGTCCCGGTCCGTATCGAGCTCGGCCCGCGCGATCTCGCCGCGGGCACCGCAACCGTCGTACGGCGCTTGCGCGACTCGGCCAAGACCGCGGTCGAGCTGTCCGGGCTCGCGATGGCGGTGGTGTCGGCGCTCGAGGCTGATCAGGCGCACCTGCTGGCCGCGGCAACCGCTCGCCGGGCTGCTCGCGTCACGGCCGTGTCGACGGTGGACGAGGCGATCGAGGCGGCCGCGTCCGGCTGGGCGACCCTGCCGTACGACGCGGTCGGCGAGGAGGGCGAGGACCGACTGGCCGAGTCCGGCGTCACGGTCCGTTGCCTGCAGCGTGCCGACGGCGCGCTGCCGTTGAGCGACGACGAGCCCGGTGTGGTCGCGTACGTGGCCCGCTCGTATTAGGTCCTGTCTGGTTATCCAGCGCCGTAGCGAGGAGGTGCTCGGTGCGGTGCATCGGCGTGCGGGGACGAAGGTCTCGATGCGGAGCATCGTGGCCTTTGCACCCGTGCGGCGAGGTGCCGTGCCGAGTGCCCCGCAGTAGGCGATGGATAACCAGACAGGGCCTAGCGGGCGAGGTACTTGCGGACGTCGTCGGCCACCTGGGACCGGCTGCGGAAGCCGTACTTGCGGAGGATCGCGCTGAGGTGGGTCTTGACGGTGTTGAGACTGACACCGAGCTCGGCGGCCAGCTGGTCGTTGTCGAGCCCGTCGGCCAGCAGCAGCGCGACCCCCTGCTGCGCCTTCGTGAGGCTGGTGAACCGGCGTTCCGGCGCCTCGTCGGTCTCCATCAGCATCTCGATCAGCTCGGACTGGATGTGCTCGGCGGTGTCCACGATCCGCTCCAGATGGGTGCGGACCGGCGCCCCCAGGTCCGACTCGTCCAGCGCCTCGGTCGCGATCTCCCGGATCGACGCGACCCGGTGCGTCAGGTACTCCATCACATGGTCGGACGTCAGCAGGTTCGGGCCGACATCGCCCGCGGGCAGACGGCGCAGCGCCTCCCGGTCCTCGCCCTCCCGGCTCAGCACCCGCTCCACCACCTCGCACAGCCACTCGAACGCCCGCACCGCGTTGTCGTCGTACGACTTCGGGATGTAGCTCTGCATCGAGAGCAGCCCGAACAACTGGTCGGGCCCGTCCTTGGCCGGCCGGAAGATCGGCACCGTGACCGCGTCCCGGGACCGTCGGGCCGGGTCGCCGACCGGTATGCCGGCGTGCAGCACGGCACCGTCGTCGTAGGCGAAGCGGTAGGTGTGCCGGTGCTTGAGCAGCCAGGCCGTCTGCCCGTCCGGGCCGAAGATGTGGGTGTCGGGGGTCACGTAGTCGCCGTCGTCGTACCCGTACGGGTACCGCACCCGGTTGCTGCCCTGCAGGAAGCCGACGAAGAACGCGTCGACATGCGCAATCTTCCCGGCCACCACCCGGACGTAGTCGTACAGACCGTAGTGGTCGGATCTGAACAGCGCCTCGATCTTGTGATACGCCTCGCGCAGGATGATCGCCGTCTCCGCGTCAACCCGCAGCGGGACGGCCCTTTCTCCTTCCACGACGGCGACTCCCCACAACCAGTGCGGTATCGATCACTCGACTATGCGCCGTCACCCGCACGTGATCAAGGGCCGTCCACCGCACAGCAGTCGCGGGCGGTGGGATGCAGGTCCCCGAGTCGCCCTCCCAAGCCTCGGCCGAACCCTCTGCCACCACCCGCGACCACGAGCAGGACACCGGTGACTGTTGAGCCCCCGCGTCGATCGGACCCGCTGCCCCCAGCGAGATCCCCGACCCCCCGACGGATGGTTCCGGTGCCCTTCCTCCCCCTGTTGCCTACAAGGTGCCACCGATGGCCGACCGTCACCATCGCCCGGGGCATGATTCCGGCGGACCCGCGATCTCATCCTGGGGATGAGGGCGTTGTCCACGATCACAGCCAGCTGGTGTCGAGCGGCTTGCCCTCGGCGTACCCGGCGGCCGTCTGCAGGCCGACCACCGCGCGTTCGTGGAACTCGGGCAGGGTGGCAGCGCCGACGTACGTGCACGAACTGCGGATGCCGGACACGATCGAGTCCAGCAGGTCCTCGACGCTCGGGTGCTCCGGGTCCAGGTACATCCGCGCGGTCGAGATGCCTTCCTCGAAGATGGCCTTGCGGGCCCGCTGGAACGCGGAGTCCTCGGCGGTCCGGGAGCGGACGGCGCGGGCGGACGCCATCCCGAAGCTCTCCTTGTAGATCCGGCCCTGGCTGTCGCGGTGCGGGTCGCCGGGCGACTCGTAGGTGCCGGCGAACCAGGACCCGATCATCACACTCGACGCGCCCGCGGCCAGCGCCAGCGCGACGTCGCGCGGATGCCGGACGCCGCCATCCGCCCAGACGTGCTTGCCGAGCTCCCGCGCGCGGGTCGCGCATTCCAGGACCGCGGAGAACTGCGGCCGGCCGACCGCGGTCTGCATCCGCGTCGTGCACATCGCCCCGGGCCCGACGCCGACCTTCACGATGTCCGCGCCGGCGTTCACCAGGTCGGTGACGCCTTCGGCGGTGACGACGTTGCCGGCCACGATCGGCACCCGCGGGCCGAGGGCACGGACCTGTTCGACCACCTCGAGCATCCGTTCCTGGTGGCCGTGGGCGGTGTCGACGACCAGGACGTCGATCCCGACCTCGAGCAGCGCCTTCGCCTTCTGTTCCGCGTCGCCGTTGATCCCGATCGCGGCGGCTACCCGGAGCTTGCCGTTGCCGTCCAGCGCCGGGTCGTACAGGGTCGCCCGGAGCGCGCGCTGGCGGGTGAGGATCCCGACGATCCGGTTGCCGGCATCGACCACCGGGGCGAGCCGGTGGCGGCCGTCGTGCAGCAGCTCGAACGCGGCCTCGGGATCGATCCCCTGGGGCACCGTCAGCAACTCGCGCGACATGACCGCGTCGAGCTGGGTGAACCGGTCGGCCCCGGAGCAGTCGGCCTCGGTCACCACGCCGACCGGCCGGCCCTGGTCCACCACGATCACTGCCCCGTGGTTGCGCTTGGGCAGCAGGTTCAGCGCCTCGCCGACGGTCCCGGTCGGCGGCAGCGTCAGCGCGGTGTCGTGGACCGGGTCCCGCTCCTTGATCCAGGCAACGACCTCGGACACCACGTCGACCGGGATGTCCTGCGGGATCACCGCGAGGCCGCCGCAGCGTGCGATCGTCTCGGCCATCCGCCGCCCCGACACCGCGGTCATGTTCGCCGCCACGACCGGAATCGAGGCTCCCGTACCGTCGCTGGTCGAGAGATCCACGTCCAGTCGCGACGCCACGCCGGACCGATTCGGCACCAGGAACACGTCACTGAAAGTGAGGTCTCCCGCCGGCTCCCGATCATGGTGAAACCGCATGTCAGACCCCTTCCGCCCGTGTCCGAACGCGACCAGCGTAGCGCCGTTACACCGTGTGTTCGGCGGTGAACCCGAGCAGCTCGCGCGCGGGGCCGAGGTCGAGCGGGGTGGTGCGGCCGGGCAGGTCGGCGCGGATCGCGGTGCTCGGGTGGTAGCGGCGGAGCAGGTCCAGGGTCGGGTACGGCGCCAGCGTGTCCGGGGCCGCGACGTGGAAGACGTGCGAACCGCCCTGGACCTGCAAGGCCAGCACGGCGGCGCGGGCGGCGTCGCGGGTCTCCAGGTACGACCACAGGTCGGCGGCGCCGAGCGCCGGGTCGGCGGCGACCTTGCGGGCGTGCTCCTCGAGGCGTTCGGCGAAACCGCCGACGAACGGGTACCGCAGCGCGACCACGGTCGTCCCGTGCCGGCGCGCCATCATCGCGGCGGTCTGCTCGTCGGCGAGTTTCGACAACGCATACGGGTCCTCGGCCTGGCTCGGCACCGCCGCGTCGAGCGGAACGTACGCCGGGCTGAGCGACCCGGCCGCGAACGGCAGCCCGTTCGCGGCCAGGCTGCTCGCGACCACCGCGTTCCGGACCCCGGCGCGCCCGGCCTCCTCCAGCACCGTGAACGTGCCGAGCGTGTTCTCGCCGAACACCTCGTACGGCGTCCCGCGGTGCGGCGCCGGCCGCGCGGCGAGGTGGACGACACCGTCCACCCCGGCCATCGCGGCCCGCACCGCGGCCAGGTCGCACACGGACCCCTCGACCACTCGATCCGCCTGGCACGGCGTCCCCGGCAGGACCAGGGCGGTGACCGCGACGCGGCGTACCTGCAAGGCGTCCACCACGGCTCGCCCGATGCGGCCGCCGGCTCCGGTGACGAGGACCCGGTTCACGCGAGCCGGAGCTGCTGCTCGGGCTGCGCGGACAACCCGCGGTACAGCTTCGGCGCACCGTCGAGGGTGAGCTTGATCCGCGATCCGCTGAGCGTCCGGCGGCGACCGATGCAGTCGATCTCGACCAGTTCGCCGCCACGGACGGTGAGGTGTGTCTTGGTCGGCCAGTCGTCCTCCCACACCTCCGGGTGCGGGTAGTACGCCTGCCCCTCGGTGTGATCGACGTTCAGCAGGTACCCGTCCTTGCGGCTCCACAGCACCGACAGCGGCCCGTCCGGCGTCATGAACAGCAGGCCCTGCAGATGCCGCTCGATCTTCGAGAGGTCCAGCCAGCGCACGAACTCGGCTTCCTCGAGCACTCGGGTGCCGGTCGCGAACGCCAGCAGCGACGGCTTCGCCGACAGGTCCCGGTTCATCAGCCCGTGGTGGTACTCCGGGTTCGCCGGATCGGCCTCCTGCGGATGGTGGATCGTGCTGTCGTACAGCTGGTACCAGTTCACGCCGTCGACGCCCTCGGCCTTTGCCAGCGCCATCGTGAGCAGCACGTTCTCGGCCGCCTGGCGCATGGTGTCGTTCCACCACTGGTTCGGCCGGGTGCACGCGTACGCCTCGGTCAGCCACAGCTCCTTGCCGCCGCCGTACTCGCGGATCCGCCGCTTGGCCTCGCGGACGCCGCCGAGGAAGTTCCAGTAGCTGCCGTTGGACCCGGTGACCCACTCGTCCGGGGTCGGCGCGTAGTCCGGCGTGAAGTTGCCGCGGCCCGGGTGGAACGCGAACGCGTCGATCAGGTCCCAGCCGCCGTGCGCGTGGAAGCTGTCGACCCAGTTCACGTCCATGCCGCCGAGGCCGTTGTTCATCACCTTCACGTCGGACCCGACCTCGGCGAGCCGCTCGACCACCGGGCGCAGGCCGTCGCGGATGTACTTGTCGGCGTACAGGCCGGACATCCACGGCTGGTTGCGTTCGTTGTCGACCTCGAAGTACCGGGCACGGGCGTCCACGACCACGTCGACCAGCTCGGCGGCCCAGGTCTTCGCCTGCTCCGGGGTCGCGTCGAACACCACGTCGCCGTGCTGGATGTTCGGCGTGATGCCCAGCGCCTCCAGCTCGGCCGGCGGGATCCCGGGCGCCCCGTTGTAGGCGATCCGGACCGACGCGACGCCGATCTTCTGCAGCAGCGTCGCCACGTCCGCCTTGCTGGGCTTGAGCAGCCAGGGATAGTTCGCGATCCCGAACATGCCGCCGCCCTGGTAGTCGTACGACGGGAGCACGGAAAGCGTGGTCCGCGCGAACGCCTCGCCCGCCTGCACCTCCAGGAAGGCGACGCCCTGCTGCTGCAGCGCCGGTACGACGATCTTGTGGTCGGCGCTCTGGCCGGGCGCCAGCGTGAGCACGGTCGATCCGCTCGTCAGCGTCGTACCGTCGAAGTCGCGGGCGAACCAGCTCAGCGTCACCGGCGCGGTGACGGTGCTGCCGGCCACGACCTGGACGTTGACCGGCATCGCGTGGCCGCTCTCGTACCAGAGGTTGAACGGCTGATCGGTCCACACGTCGAGGCCGACCGGGCGGCCGACGGCGGCCGCGTTGGCGGAAACTTCGCGGAGGTTTCCGAACACGAGATCCGCCTCGTGCCGCAGGACGCCGAGCGCGTCGTACGTGCCGACGATGTGCATCCAGGAGGCCGTCGTCCAGTCGGGGCGGCTCGACTGAAGCCGGAAGTACGCCTTCGTGTCGGCCCAGGTCTCGGTGTAGAGGATGCCGTCGTTGGTCTCGTACGGCACGCCGCCGCCGGCGTCGCGGTTCCAGCGCGTGACCGCGGTCGAGTACTCCGCGGCGGTCGGGCTGACGACGGTGCGAGTGAACTGCGAGTTCAGGTACATCTGGTTGGAGCTGGTCGCGTCCCAGCGCATGTGCAGGCGCCGGGCGGTGACGTCGAAGGTGCCGGTGACCGTGATCGTCTTCGCGGCGGCGCCCATCACATAGTCGACGCGGATCGCCTGGCGGCCGTCCGGGAGCGTGACCAGCGACGGCTTGCCGCCGAACGTGCGCTGCCCGCCGAGCACGGTGTCCTTGACCTGGAAGTGCGCGATCCGGATCCGCTCGGTGCCGTCGCCGACGACGATCGTGCCGTCGGTCTCGGCGGACACGGTGATGCCGTCCGCGGTGATCGTGTACGCCGTCGCGGCGCGGGCGACGCCCGCGGGGAGCAGGCCGCCGGCCACCCCCGCGGCTGCGAGCGATCCGGCGACGAACGTCCGCCTGGTGGGTTTCATGACAATCCTCCGGTGGTCTGGAGAGGCAGGGAGAGACCGATGAAGATCCGCGGTGCGCCGTCGAGGGTGACGGTCACCTGGGAGTTGCTTGCCTGGTGCGTGCCGACGTCCATGCCGAGGCAGTTCAGTTCACGGACCGACGTGGTCGCGGCCGGCGTCGGGACGGTGACGTTCGTCTTGGTCGGCCAGAGGTCTTCCCAGGGCTCGGGACTGCGGTAGTAGGCAGGGCTCGCCTGACTGCGGCGGGCCGGGTCGTTGTTGAGGATGTAGCCGTCCTTGCGGGACCAGAGCAGATTGACCTTGCCCGTCGGGGTGTTGAACACGAGCCCGAACAGGTCCGGATCGCCCAGGTCCGCCCAGCCGGCGAACGTGGACTGGTCGAGCCAGCGTGCGGCGGTTGCGAAGGCCAGCAGCGAGGGTTTCGCGCCGAGGTCGCGGTGCAGCAGTCCGTGGTGGTACTCGACGCTGTCCGGATCGGCTTCCATCGGCTGCTGCTGGATCGAGTCGTTGAGCGTGTACCAGGTCACGCAGCGGACGCCGTACGCCTTGGCCAGCGCGAGTTGGAGTAGAACGTTTTCCGGGGCGTTCCGGTAGGTGTCGGTCCACCAGCGGTTCGGCTGCGTTCCGGCGTACGCCTCCGTCAGCCAGAGCTCTTTGGTGCCCTTCGCCGTGGTTGCCTTCTTCAGGGTGCCGAGGAAGTTCCAGCGGGTCTCGTTCGTCCACGGTTCCACGGGCTCGTAGTCGGCGGTGTAGTTTCCGCGGCCCGGGTGGTACGCCAGGACGTCGACGTGGTCCCAGCCGCCGGCCGCGCCGAGGTCCTGCACCCACTGCTCGGGGTATCCGGCAAGACCGCAGGTCATCACCTTGAACGTCGCGCCCTTGGCGGTCATTGCCGCGCGCAACGGTTCGAGGACGTCGTTCACGTACTGGGCCGGTGTCTTGTCCGACGCGGTGAGGTTCAGCTCGTTGGCGCATTCGTAGTACCGGGCGCCGGAGTACGTCGCCCGGCCGACCATGTCGTCGGCCCAGGCCGCTCCGTCCACGCCCCACGGCAGCGTGCCGGCGAGCTGCATGTTGTGCAGGAAACCGGCCTGGTCGAGTGCGTCCACGGTCGGGCCGGGCGAGGCCGGCAGCGCGTTGTACTGGCGATACGCCGTCCGGATCCACTGCATGCCGAGGAGCTTCATGAGCCCGAGGACATCCGTGCTCGACGGCTCCGACAGGTAGGCGAAGTTACCCATGCCGAACATGCTCTGCTCGGAGTCGCCGTACGTGTAGGCGGACAGCACGGAAAGCGTTGTTCGGGCGAACGCCCCCTCTGTCGAGCCCTCGTACACTACCGCCTCGACGAAGCGGATGTCGCGGGCGCCGAGGGTGACGGAGAAGTTCCCGTTCCAGACCGCGCGCGGCCCGACCGATGCACTCGCCGTACCGCTGGTCGAGCCGCCGTTCCAGTCCCGCGCGACCCAGTCGACGCGCACGGTCCGGGTGCTCAGCGCCGCATTGACCACCTCGAAGCTGACAGTCCTGGCGCCGCCGGTGTTCCAGAGGCCGAAGGGCTGGGCGGTCCACAGGTCGATGCCGAGATCGCCGTCGCGCGCGATGACGCCGGCCGAGTGCGGCCGCATCGCGCCGAGCACGATCGTGCTCTCCAGGAAACCGCTGTCGTCGCCGACCGCGTGCAGGTAGCCGTTGTTGCTGAAGGCAACCGTGCTCTGCGGAAAACGGATGACGGCACGGTTGTCGGCCCAGGTGTAGGAGTAGCAGACACCGTTGGTCGTCTCGTACGGCACGCCGCCGCGCAGCGCGCCGGTGCCCGGATCCCGGTCCCGGTTCCACAACACGACCGGGTCGAAGTGCTCGGTCGCCGTCCCCGACACGACCCGCGCGACGCGGAAACTGTCGGTCCGCAGATCCGTCACGCCGGTCACGTCCCAGCGGATCCGTGCTTTCCGCAGACCGAGCGTGAACGTCCCGACCACCTGGCCGACGGGCGCGCCGTACGTGACCGTGAACTGCTGCCCGCCGTTCGCCTCGATCTTCGTGATCCCGGTGGTCCGGACGACGACCTTGCTCGTGCCGGTCCCGTACGCGTATTCGAACGTCGTCAGGGCGAAGCGCTGGATCCCGCCGCCGTCGAGCACCCTGACCTCACCAGTGTCAGGTGCCCCGATCAGCGTGATCGTGTTCCCGGTGTCGGTGATCTGCACATCGGCCGCATACGCCGGACTCGTGGCGCTCCCGGCGGCCGCTGCGGCCACGGCGCCGCCGAGGACTGCTCGCCGGCTGATCATCCTTTGACCCCGGTGAATCCGAGCCCGGCGACCACGTAGCGCTGCAACACGAGGAAGACCAGCACGGGTGGCGCCAGTGCCATCGCCATCGCCGCGATCAGCTCGTCGAGCGGCGCCGAGTCGACCAGGTTCGCCAGCGCGACGCTGATCGGTTGCAGCCGCGGGTCGGAGATCACCACGAGCGGCCAGATGAACTCCTTCCAGGAGTGCATGATCGCGAGCAGGCTGATCACCGCGATCACCGGCCGGCTCATCGGCAGCACGATCCTCGTGAGCAGCTGCCAGGTACTGGCGCCGTCGACCTTCGCGGCGTCGTACAGCTCCTGCGGCAACGCCTCGAAGAACCGCGTCGCGAGCAGCACGTTGAACGCGTTCGCTCCCGCGGGCAGCCAGATCGCCCAGTAGGTGTCGAGCAGATTCACGTCCAGTACGGTCAGGAACAGGCTGACGAGCGAGACGGTGTACGGCACGAACATGGTGGCGAGGATCGCGCCGTACACGTACCGGCCGATCCGCGGGCGGATCACCGCGAACGCGAACCCCGCCGTCATCGCCACCAGCAACTGCACCGCCCAGGAACCGATCACCACCGTCACCGTGTTGGCCAGGTAGCGCCCGACGTGGAGCTCGGTGAAGGCCCGGGCG
This sequence comes from Kribbella sp. NPDC050459, assembly GCF_040655315.1. Lineage (NCBI taxonomy): Bacteria > Bacillati > Actinomycetota > Actinomycetes > Propionibacteriales > Kribbellaceae > Kribbella > Kribbella sp. NPDC050459. The sequence continues at coordinate 705,426 of NZ_JBFAJQ010000002.1, forward strand.
AAGTTGCCCAGCTCGGCCTCGGCGGGCCACAGCCGCAGCGGGTTCGTGACCATCTCGGTCGGCGACGACACCGCGCCCTTGACGGTCCAGTACAGCGGCCCGATCCCGATCGCCACCAGGACCAGCAGCGTCAGTACCTGGACCGCCCGGAGCGCGAACGCCGTCGCCGGTCTGCGCAGGTCGTTGCTCGAGGTGAACGTCGTCATCGGTTCGCTCACTTGGTGCTCCAGCTTCTGGTCAGGCGGAGGTAGACCGCGGACAGCACAGCGAGAACGAGCGCGAGCAGGACGGACAACGCGGCGGCCTGCCCGTAGCGGCCGTCCTGGAACGCATACCGGAAGATCAGCAGCAGGACTGTCAGCGTGGCGTCGTCCGGACCGCCCTGCGTGAAGATGTACGGCTCGGTGAAGACCTGGATCGTGCCGATCAGCTGCAACAGCAGCAGCAACCCGATCACCGGACGCAGCTGCGGCAGCAGCACGTGCCAGATCCGCCGCCAGATCCCAGCTCCATCACTCTCGGCCGCTTCGTAGAGCTCCGCGGGTACGCCGGTCATTGCCGCCAGGTAGATCAGTGCGGCCCCGCCCATCCCGGCCCACGTCGCCTCGAGCACCAGGCTCAGCATCGCGGTGTGCGGCGACTGCAGCCACGGGTACGGGCCGAGTCCGATCAGGCCGAGCAGCTGGTTGAACAGACCGGAGCCGGGGTCGTAGAACCACTTCCAGAGCAGGATCGCGACCACCGGCGGTACGACGACGGGCAGGTAGACGACGACGCGGTACACACCGGCGAACCGCCGTACCGTCGACATCACGGCCGCCAGCACGATCGGCGCGGGGAAGCCGATGACCAGCCCGAGGCCGACGAACAGCAGGGTGTTCGTCATCGCCTTGCCGACCAGTGGATCGGTCAGCACCGCCTGGAAGTTCTCCAGGCCGACCCACACCGCCGGGTCGACGAGATTGGTCTCCTGGAACGAGATCAGCAGACCGCGCACGATCGGCCACCACGAGAACAGCCCGAACACCAGCAGAGCAGGCGCCAGGAAGAGCAGGCCGAGGAGTTCCCGGCGCAGTCCCGCCCGCCGCCGGGAGGCCACCGCCGCAGGTTCGGCTTTGGTGACCTCCGGGCGCTCCAGCAGTGTTGTCACTTCTGCTCCGCGGCGAGCATCTTGTCGGCGTCCGCCTGCGCCTTGGTGAGCAGGGCGTCCACGTTCGCGTCCTTCTTGGTGAGCACGGACTGCACCACGGTGTCGAGGATCGTGTAGAGCTTCTGCGCCGCGAGCGGCGGCTCGGGCTTCAGCGTGAGCTTCGGCGTACCCTCCAGCCAGGGCCGGAAATGCTCGAGCTCCACGTTCACGTACGGCTTGATCGCCGCGTCGATCTTCTGCTGCTGCGCGGTGCTGAACATCGGCAGTGTCGGTACGCCGACCGCGGCCTTCGGATCCTTGGCCAGCTCCTTCGCGCGCTCGGCCGCGACCGCCGGCTCGTACTGCGCCTCGGCCTGGGCGAACAGCAGCCACTTCACGGCCGCGTCGACCTTCTCCTTCGGCACCGACGCCGGGACCATGAACACCTCGGCGCCGCCAAGGGTCGCGTTCCCGCCGGCCTGCGGCAATGACGTGACGCCGTAGTCAGCCGTGCTCTTCATGCCGAACTTCGTCTTGGCCAGCTTGTACGTGCCCGGCGTCCCCATGAACATGCCGATCTGACCGGCGGCGAACTGCTTGACCACGTCGTCCTGGTCCATCAGCTGGTTCTGGCCCATCGAGTTGTCGGCCCAGCGCATCGCCTTGAGCAGCTCCAGCGACCGCTTCGTCGCCGGGTCGTTGACGGCAGCAACCACCTTGCCGTCCTGCTCGGTCTCCATCGAGCCGCCGTGGGTGTAGGTCAGCATGGTCAACTGCCAGCCACCCGTGTTGCCCTTGGACTCGTGGACGAACCCCGCCTTCCCGGTCTTCGCGCTGATCTGCTTGGCGGCCGCGCGGACCTCGTCCCAGGTCGCCGGCGGCTTGTCCGGGTCCAGACCGGCCTGCGTGAACAGCTTCCGGTTGTAGACGAGGCCCTGCGCGAACGGCGCCTGCGGAACGCCGTACACCTGTTTGGCGCCGTCACTCAGCGGCTGCAAGACCTGCGGGTTGAACTCCTGGTAGTGCGTCCACTGCTTCAGCTGCTCGGTGATCGGCTGGACGTGTTTGCGGGCGATCAGGCCCTGCGGCTCGGTCAGCGGGACCTGGATGACGTCCTCGATCGTCTTGCCGGCCAGCTTGGCCGAGAACGTCAGCGGATCCCAGCGGTTCTCGCTGCCTTCGATCGTGATGCCGGGGTTCTTCGCCTGGAAGTCCTGCACCAGCCGGTTGAACTGGGCCAGCGCGGCACTGTCGGTCGGCGCCGGCATGCCCTGCACCCGCAGTACGACGTCGGTGCCGGCATCGTCCTTGGCAGGGGTGAGTCCCGCACAGCCGGTCAGTGCCAGCCCGGTCGCGGCCGCCACCAGGGCAGCACGAACACGCATGGGTGTAGCCATTGAATGTCTCCAGGAGGGATCGGTACGGCGGGGCGGCGCGCCGTACTGTGGTGGGACCTGCTCGGGTCAGGCGCGGTGTGGCGCGGGACCTGTGGAAGCGCGGGGAATCAGCCGCGAGCCGACCTCGACGGACTGCGGCTCCGCGCCGTTGATGGTCTCGACGATCAGGTCGGTGGCGTGGGTGGCCACGGTCTGCGGCGAGATCCGGATGGTGGTGAGGGCCGGGATCGACATCGCGGCCAGCAGCGTGTCGTCGATGCCGATCACGCTGACCTGACCGGGCACGTCCACCCCGGAGTGGGCGAGTTGGTGCAGGATGCCGATCGCGACCAGGTCGTTGTGCGCGAGGATCGCGGTGGCGCCGTTCGCCACGGCCAGGGTCGCGGCGTGCAGACCGGTCTCGAAACGCGGCTCGTACGGACCGAGCTCGACGACCGACAGCCCCTGGGCGTCGAAGGTTTCTCTTATCGACTTGCCCCGCAGGTGCTCCGGGCGCGAGCAGTTGACGAAGACACAACTGGTGTGACCGAGCGCGCGCAGATGTTCCGCGGCCTGGCTGATGCCGGACGTCAGCGAGATGTGCAGCTCGGGGATGCCTTTGACCTGCCGGTTCACCAGGACCAGCGGGATTTCCCGGGCCAGCTCCTGCAGCCGGCCGTCGGACAGGGTCGAGGCCCACAGCACCAGACCGTCGACCTTCTTCACGATCGCGTCGATGGTCTCCAGCTCGTCGGACTCGCGCTCGTCGCAGTCCGCGACCAGGAGCGTGTAGCCGTGGTTGCGGGCCCGCGCCTGCATCGCCTTCACGATCGGCGGGAAGAACGGGTTCGCGATGTCCGGGACGACCAGCCCCAGCGACTCGGTGCGGCCGCTGCGCAGCGTCCGGGCCGCGGGGTCGGGCCGGTACCCGAGCTGCCGCGCGGCGTCGGTGACCCGCTGCCGGGTCGCCTCCTGCACCTGGTCGGGCGCGGTGAAGACCCGGGACACCGTCGACGGGGACACACCCGCCAGTTGCGCGACTTCCCTGACCGTGGCGGCCATCCGGATCTCCTTGCTCTCGCATCTCGGGGCTCAGCGTTGAAACATGTTTGCAATCGTTCCTGGTTGTGTCAACAGCTCGTTTCTGTTTTCTCACAGAAGCTCTGGCGTACGCCTGAAATCGTGAGATACGGTGCGATGACAACGTTCCTGAAACAGAGCAGAGGTCAGATGAAGATCACGGGCTGGGAAGTGCTCACCCTCCCCGACCGGGGCGACGCGATGATGCTCGTCGTGGTCGACACCGACGAGGGCATCCACGGCATCGGCGAGGTCGGCCTGCGGTCCCGGCAACAGGCCGTGGCCGGCGCGCTGTCCCATCTGGGCGGGCTGGTGCTCGGCGAGGACCCGCTGCGCACCGAGCAGCTGTGGCAGCTGATGTTCCGGTCCGGGTTCTACCCCGCCGACCGGGTGATCGCGTCCGCGATCGCGGCGATCGACGTCGCGTTGTGGGACATCCGCGGCAAGGCGTACGGCGTCCCCGTGCACGAACTGCTCGGCGGGCAGGTGCGGGACTACGTGCCGTGCTACGTCCACCTGGGCGACGGGATGGCGGACCGCCCGCGTTTCCTCGAACGGTGCCGCACGCTCGTCGCCGACGGTTGGACCCACCTACGATTCTCGGTGCCGCACGACGGCGACGTCCTCGACGAGCGCCGGACGCTGCGGGACGGGATCGCGTTGTTCCACGAGGTCCGCGACACGGTCGGTGACTCCGTCGAGCTGATCCTCGACGTCCACACCCGGCTCGACCCACCCGAAGCGGTCACGCTGTGCCGCGAGATCGAATCCGCCCGCCCGTACTTCGTCGAGGACGCGCTCCGCGCCGAACACCCCGACTCGTACCGGATGCTGCGCGCGCGAACCGGCGTACCGCTGGCGGCCGGCGAACAGTTCGCGTCCAAGTGGGAGTTCGCGCCACTGATCGAGAACGAGCTCATCGACTACGCCCGCGTCGACATCGCCATCGCCGCCGGCCTGACCGAGGCCCGCAAGATCGCCGCCGCCTGCGAAACCCACTACATCAAACTAGCCACCCACAACCCCCTGGGCCCCGTCACCGCCGCCTCATCCCTGCACCTCAACCTCACGACCCCCGTAGCCGCCATCCAGGAACACCAGTCGGACCCCGACGACACTCTGGCCCGCTTCTTCACCCACCGCCCCACCATCACCCCCGGCCGAGTACTCCCGTCAACCACCCCCGGCCTAGGCATAGACATCGACCGAGACCTAGCCCGAGCCCACTCCACCCCACCCCGCCCCCTCCCCACCCTCCATCGCCCCGACGGCTCTTTCACCAACTGGTAACCCCCGCAGCCCTGTGGATAACCAACCCGACGAACACCCTCCGTATGCGACGCTTACACCCCCAGCATCCAGAACGGAGCCCCCATGCCGCGCCACCCGGCCCTCGGACCCACCGCCGCAGCCCTCAGCGCCCTCCTGACGCTAACCGCCTGCCAGGGCTCCCCAGATGCCGGCCAACCGAACACCACGCCACCCTCCGAGACCCCCAGTACAACCAGCACACCCGTAGATAAGTCGAAGGCAGCCGGCGACGCAGCCGTTGCCGCCTACCGTCGATACATCGCCGTGATCAACACGATGACGTCAAGCGGCGGTACTGCGGTGCAGGACTTGCCAAAGGTTGCCTCTGGCGTCGAACTCGCGAAATCGCAGATTCAAGCCGAGCGGTATCGGGGCGAGAAGATCAAGACAATCGGCGGAATCGAGATCCGTTGGGTCAAGGCGGTGAAGATGGGTCCCCCAGGCGCCGACATCACGACAGCCTCTGTCAAGGCCTGCTACGACACGTCCAAGGCCCGAGCGGTCGATTCGACCGGTAAGACCATCCGCGTTCCGGGGACACCCACTCGCTGGCTCGACAACCGCGATCTGCAACTTATCGGCGGTGTCTGGAAGGTCGTCAAGGGCAAGAACCAGGGGGCATCGTGCTGATCTCCTCCCTCGTAGCGGTCAGCCTGCTTTTCGGAGTTCCGCTCTCTCCCCAGACCCCTCCCGCGCCTGCCTGCGACAGGGATCCAGTGACCGGCAAATGCCTACTGCGGATCGGCGACGACGGACATCCGCCGACGACGTCCGTCAAGAACACCCCGGGGAGCAAGAAACCCGGTGGATCTGCCTGCGTCTTCGAGGGGCAGGTGGTGCCGTGTCGGACGGAGAATGGGTTCTTTGATGCGGCGTCGGGCTGTTACCTGACGCTGGCGGACACGTGGCTGCCTACGATGACTCAGGGCGGCGAGCGGCCACCGGGCACCAAGTACTACAGATGCTGGGTGATTCTCGATGTTGTGGACGGAAAGCCGGAAGGTATTGAGAAGTTCGAGCCGGTGATCCGGGAGCCAGGTGAGACGCGGACGATTGATCCGCGGGTGGCGGCTCGGCAGGTGGTGGAGACGATGAGCTTCGTGGCGCCGCAGCTTGGGGTCTCGCCGTATGTGCAGAGTGCTGACCGCGTGGGCATCGTCAACGTGCCGGTCTGGATGTGGGTGACCGATCCCGGACCGACGACGACCGGGCCGCAGACGAAGACTGCCGCGCTCGGCGGCGTTTCCATTACCGCGACCGGCACCGTCGACCGGATCGAATGGTCTATGGGCGCGGGCGAGACCGTGTCCTGCAAAGGCGCCGGTACGCCGTTCACCCGCCAGATGGCAGCCGGCAAGTCCTTGAAAGACATGCCTGCTTCACCGACCTGCGGGTTCAGATACGCCAAGTCCTCGCGCTGTGAGAAGTCCGGCGCCTACAACGTCACAGCGACGGCGTACTGGACCGTCCACTGGACCGGCGGCGGTATGCAAGGCGACATCCCCCTCGACTTCAGCCGCTCGGTCCCCCTTCGGGTCACCGACCTCCGCCCGGTCCTCGTGGACCCCGACGGCGGCTCGGAGCAGCCGTCGGCCCCGCCGCGTACCTGCGGCAACTAACCTGAACCCGTCCTGCGGAAAGATCTCGGGTCAACACGCTGCGAATATCCGAGGAGTGCTGAATGGCCGACGAGATCAGCGAAGAAGAGACCCGGGCCCGGCTGGGTGACGCGCGGGATCCCCGCGAGGCCGCGGGGCTGGTTGCCAAGTTCACCGGATCCGGCTTTCAGGCGCCGCCCGGGAGCCCGCACGAGAACTACCAGCAACTGAAGGACGCCGGCGTCGACGACAAGACCCTCGCCGCTGTCATCCGCGGCAAGGAAGCCAAGCAGGGTCACACCCGCTGAACACGCGAACAGGCTCCCCCGTCGCGGGGGAGCCTGTTCGGTTTCGTCAGCGGTGCAGGTCGAAGCGGTCGAGCTCCATGACCTTGTGCCAGGCGGCGACGAAGTCGGCGGCGAACCGCTCCTTGGCGTCGTCGCTCGCGTAGACCTCGGCGACGGCGCGGAGTTCGGAGTTGGAGCCGAAGACCAGGTCGGCGCGGGTGCCGGTCCACTTGACCGCCCCGTCGACGGTGGCCTCGAACGTCTCCTCGCTCTCGTCGGTGGCGTGCCACTCGGTGCCGAGGTCGAGCAGGTTCACGAAGAAGTCGTTCGTGAGCGTGCCCGGGTTCTCGGTCAGTACGCCGTGCTTCGAGCCGTCGTAGTTGGCGCCCAGGACACGCAGGCCGCCGACCAGCACGGTCAGCTCCGGCGCGCTCAGGGTGAGCAGGTTCGCACGGTCGAGCAGCAGGTACTCGGCCGGCAGCCGGTTGCTCTTGCCGTAGTAGTTGCGGAACCCGTCCGCGACCGGCTCGAGCGCGGCGAACGAGTCCGCGTCGGTCTGCTCCGCCGAGGCGTCGACCCGGCCGGGCGTGAACGGTACAACGACGTCGTACCCGGCGTTCTTCGCGGCGATCTCGACACCGACACCGCCGGCCAGGACGATCACGTCCGCGAGCGAGACCGGCTTCGCGAACGACTGCTGGATGCCCTCGAGCGTCCGCAGTACCTGCGCGAGCTCGTCGGGGTTGTTGACCTCCCATCCGCTCTGCGGCTGCAGGCGGATCCGCGCACCGTTGGCGCCACCGCGCTTGTCGCTGCCGCGGAACGTCGACGCGGACGCCCACGCGGTCGAAACCAGCTGCGACACCGACAGGCCGGACGCAGCGATCGCAGCCTTCAGCGCGGTCACGTCGGCGTCGGTGATCAGCTCGTGGTCGACGGCCGGGAGCGGGTCCTGCCAGATCAGCACCTCGCTCGGGACCTCGGAGCCGAGGTACCGCACGATCGGGCCCATGTCGCGGTGGGTCAGCTTGTACCAGGCCCGCGCGAACGCGTCCGCGAACTCGTCGGGGTTGTCCTTGAACCGTCGCGAGATCGGCTCGTAGATCGGGTCGAAGCGCAGCGACAGGTCGGTGGTCAGCATCGTCGGCAGCTTCTTCGGGCCGTCGTACGCGTCCGGGATGATCGCCTCGGCGTTCTTGGCGACCCACTGGTTCGCGCCGGCCGGGCTCTTGCTGAGCTCCCACTCGTGGCCGAACAGGATCTCGAAGAAGTCGTTCGTCCACTGGGTCGGCTTCGTGGTCCAGGTGACCTCGAGACCGCTGGTGATCGAGTCCTTGCCCTTGCCGCTGTTGTACGTGCTCTTCCAGCCCAGGCCCAGCGCCTCGATCGGCGCGCCCTCCGGCTCCGCGCCGACGTTCTCGGCCGGGCCGGCGCCGTGGGTCTTGCCGAACGTGTGGCCGCCCGCGATCAGCGCGACGGTCTCCTCGTCGTTCATCGCCATCCGGCCGAACGTCTCGCGGATGTCGCGGGCCGCCGCGACCGGGTCCGGGTTGCCGTTCGGGCCTTCCGGGTTCACGTAGATGAGGCCCATCTGGACCGCGCCGAGCGGACGCTCGAGGTCGCGCTCACCGGAGTACCGCTCGTCGGCGAGCCAGCTGGTCTCCGGGCCCCAGTACACGTCGGTCTCCGGCTCCCACACGTCCTCGCGGCCGCCGGCGAACCCGAAGGTCTTGAAGCCCATCGTCTCCAGCGCGACGTTGCCGGTGAGGATCATCAGGTCGGCCCAGGAGATCTTCTGGCCGTACTTCTTCTTGACCGGCCACAGCAGCCGGCGGGCCTTGTCCAGGTTGCCGTTGTCCGGCCAACTGTTCAGCGGCGCGAACCGCTGCTGACCGGCGCCGGCGCCGCCGCGGCCGTCGTGGATCCGGTACGTGCCGGCGCTGTGCCAGGCCATCCGGATCATCAGCGGGCCGTAGTTCCCGAAGTCGGCCGGCCACCAGTCCTGCGACGTGGTGAGCACCTCGGCGATGTCCGCCTTGACCGCGGCCAGGTCCAGCGTCGCGAACTCGGCGGCGTAGTCGAACTCCTCCCCGAGCGGGTTCGACACCGGCTGGTTCTTGGCCAGGATCTTCAGGTTCAGCTGGTTCGGCCACCATCCGCGGTTGGCGTTCCCGCTGGTCGGGTGCACGCCCTGACCGTGGTTCACCGGGCAGCCGCCGGTCTCGGCGCCGCGGCTCTCCGCGGAGGCTTCGCCGGGCAGGGGCTCATGGTTCTCGGACATCGGATTCCTTCCAGGACTGGACGTTTTCAAAGGAAGTCAGGTACGTCGTGCGCAGTCCGCGCACAGGCCCCAATAGATGACCTCGGCCTCGTCGATGACGAACCCGTGGTCGTCCGACGCGGTCAGGCAGGGCGCATGCCCGACCGCGCAATCGACATCGGCGATGGCGCCGCACGAGCGGCAGACGACATGGTGATGGTTGTCCCCCACACGCGATTCGTACCGCGCCACCGACCCCAGCGGCTGGATCCGCCGCACCAGTCCCGCCGCGGTCAACGTGTGCAGCGAGTCGTACACCGCCTGGTGCGACGCCTGGGGCAATTCGTTGCGCACGGCACCGATAATCGAGTCGGTGTCCGCATGTGGATGCCCGTACACCGCGGCCAGCACAGCCAGCCGCGGCCGAGTCACCCGCAACGACGCTCCACGCAACAACCCCTGGAGCTCATCCACTGTCGGCACGCCCCGCAGTCTTCCGCGTTTTCTGGAATGAGTCAAGATTAGCTTCCGCGTTTCCTAGGTCCTGTCTGGTGATCCAGCGCCGTAGCGAGGAGGTGCTCGGTGCGGTGCATCGGCGTGCGGGGGCGAAGGTCTCGATGCGGAGCATCGTGGCCTTTGCACCCGTGCGGCGAGGTGCCGTGCCGAGTGCCCCGCAGTAGGCGATGGATCACCAGACAGGGCCTAAACCTGGCTGGACGTTCTCGAGGTCCTCGAGCAGGCTCGGGTGGCGCGGTTGCCAGTTGAGGGCCTGGCGGGTGTGGGCACTGGATGACGGCTGGTCGGCGGCGAAGATCGGGCCGAGTGGGCCGTACGTCTCCTCCGGGACCGACTGCACCGGGAGGCCGAGGCGGCGACCGATGACGGCTGCGATGTCTCGTACGGCGTCGCCTTCGTCGTCGACGGCGTGCCACGCGGTCCCGGCCGGCGCATTCTCGAGGACCAGCCGGAAGAGTACGGCGGCGTCGAGCGCGTGTACGGCGGGCCAGCGCTGCATGCCGTCACCCGGATAGCCGGAGACACCTGTCTGGCGCGCGATTTGCGTCAGCAGGCCGGCGAATCCTCCGTCGCCTTGGTTGTGAACCGTGCGCGGCATCCGTACGGCGGCGCTTCGCACACCGCGCTCGGCCAGCGCGAGGGCTGCCATGACGGACCGACCCCGCCCACCGACAGGCCCCTCGGTCGGCAGCGGATCAGCCTCGGTCGAGGCGCGGCCCGGAATCCACGGCGTACCCGACACGGTCACGAGCGGACGATTGCTGCCCACCAACTCCTCTCCCATGGCCGCGAGCGCGGCACTCTCCTCGGCGATTCCCGCCGCGAGCGCCTCCGGGCTGCTGAAGTCGTTGCTGAAGGCAAGATGAATCACACCGTCGGACTTGGCCGCACCGGCGCGCAGAACATCCAGGTCGGCGAGCCCGCCACGAACGGCGTCCGCGCCGGCGGCTTTCAGCGTCGCTTCGGACGCGCCGGAACGCGCGAGCCCCAGGACCGTGTGGCCGTTGTCGAGCAGCTCGCGGACGACGGCGGACCCGATCAGCCCGGTACCGCCGGTGATGAAGACCTGCATGGAGATGCTCCTTGGGAGTGATGAGACCTTTGTCCCATCACCGTAGCACCTGACGGGACAAAGGTCCCATCACCTAGAATGGCCACATGGCTCGATGGGAACCCGGCGCGCGCGATCGGCTGGTCCTGGCCGCGGTGGACCTGTTCGCCGACCAGGGCTACGACGCGACGACGGTCGCCCAGATCGCCGAACGCGCCGGCGTCACCAAGAGCACGTTCTTCCGCCACTTCCCCGACAAGCGGGAGCTCCTGGTAGCCGGCCAGGAAACGTTGTGCCGCCTGCTCGTCGAGGGCATCACCGAAGCACCCGAAACAGCCACTCCTCTCGAGGCAGTGGCCGTAGGCCTCGAACGCGCCTCGAACGCCATGGGCCCGATGAACCGCGAACTGGGCCCGCGCCTCAAAGCCGCCATCGCCGCCAGCACCGAACTCCAAGAACGCGACACCCTGAAACGCGTAGGCCTAGCCACCGCCATGACCGAGGCCCTCCTCGCCCGCGGCGTCCCGGACCCACTAGCCCACCTGGCCGCCGAGCTAGGAGTCCTGGCCTTCAAACGCGGCTACACGACCTGGACCGACCCGTCCCACGCCAACACCGACCTGGCCCCCCACGTCCTAGCCGCCTTGAAAGACCTCCGCACCGCCACCACCTCACTGACCTGAGCCCCCGCGCCGAGCCGGTCTTCAGCCCCTGGCGGCATAGCCAGGCTGATGTCATGAAGACCTACGAGATCCTCGACGAACTGCGCCGAGAGCAACACACAGCCGTCGCATCCGCGACGCTGGACGTGACGGAGATCGGCCTTCCAGCCCTACGCCCCGAGCTGACCACTCCAGAGCCAACGCGAACCACCAGGCCCGAGCCAAGCTCCGCGCCGACTGCCCAACCCAGCCCAGGAGCCGAGCGAAGCGAAGGCGCAGGGGGTGCGGGTGGCGGAGCCCCCGCCCCGCGGCAAGCGAAGCGCAGCCGCACAACACGACGAAGGCGAGGCGGCCAGCGCAGCAACTGCGCGGCACACCTCGCCTATCGTCTTCGTGGAGCTGAGGGGATTCGAACCCCTGGCCTCTTCGTTGCGAACGAAGCGCGCTACCAACTGCGCCACAGCCCCGAACTGGTCACCTGGTTTCCCTGGCGACCGCGAAACTCTAACACGTAGAGGCCCGCAGACTAAAACCGGATATCAGTCGCCGACCGCGCGCTTCACCTCGGGCAGTTCTTCGGGCTTGGGGGCGACGGTTTCGGCGATCGCGGGCTTGTCGGCGGGGTCCGTCGTGCGGGCGCTGGAGAAGACCTCGTCGTCGGTCAGCGAGATCGTCCGGACGGTGCGGTCGGGGGCCTTCTCCTTGAGCACGTACGTCGGCAGCGTGACCGGCACCGGGTCCCACAGGCCCTCCGACGGCTGCTTGACCTCGGGCTCCGGAGCGGGCTCGGCGGGGAGCTTGACCTCGATGGTCATCTCCTCGTCGGCCGACGGCGCGGGCTTGCCGGCGGGGCCGCGGTCGTGGCGTGCCTGGGCGCGGGCGCGGCGTTCCGCGGCGGCTTCCGCGCGGGCGCGGTCCTGGCGGCGCAGCTGCACCCGGGTGAGGACGACGAAGGCGGCGATCGACGCGCCCGGGATCGCCACCGACCACCACGGCAGCATCGCCAGTCCGGCGAGAGCCACGACGGACAGCAGCGAAAGGGTCAGGATCGACAGCACCCGCCGACGGCGCATCGCGGCCACCCGGCGGGCTCGGTTGGGAACGTACCGCTTGGGTGGCGACGGGTCGTCGGTGGCGGTCGGACCGGCCGGGCGTACGACGTACCGCGGCCGCGACGGGTCACGGGACAGGACGCGCGCTTCGGCGGACGACGGCACCATCGGGCGGCGCCGCGCTTCGTCCCCCCGCTTCAGCCACATCGGGACGAGGTAGGCGGCCCACGCGGCGACGATCGCCACATAGATCAGCCCTGTCGTCCCCATGCGACGACGCTAAGGCGCGGCGGGGGCCAGATGAGGTACGTGAGTCGGTGTGTCGCAAGAAGACTCGTGTGACTGATGTGAATAGCACGCAGGGTAGTCAAACCAGTCGCGCTACGAGACCGGGGCCGACCTCTTCGACGTTGAGCGCGAAGATGCGGTGATCGCGCCAGTCGCCGTCGATGTGCAGGAACCTCGGCCGCTCGCCTTCGAACCGGAAGCCGAGCTTCTCCACGACGCGCAGGCTGGCCTTGTTCTCCGGCCGGATGGCCACTTCGATCCTGTGCAGGCCGAGGGTGAACCAGCAGTGGTCCGCGGCCATCGCGACGGCGGTCGGCACGATCCCGCGCCCGGCGTACTGCTCGTCGACCCAGTAGCCGAGGTTCGCCCAGCGCGCCGAGCCGTACGTGATTCCGGACACCGTGAGCTGCCCGACCAGCGGCCATTTCGCCCGCGCGCCGGCGCCCGCGGCACCGCCGTACGTGATGACGAACGGCAGCATCCGCCCATACCGCGCCTGCCGGTTCCAGTCGCGTGCCATCGCGCGGAACGTGCGCGCACCGTCGTCCGCACCCGGTGGCTGCGTCGCGTCCCACGGCCGCAGCCAGCTGACGTTTCGCTGGCGTGCGGCGGCCCACTCGCTCCCGTCGGCGGCTCGCAGTGGTCGCAGCCCGACCTGGCCGTGCTTCAGCTCGACCGGCCACTGGACAACTGCCATCAGTCGCCGTCCGTCCGGACATGGTCGCCGCCGTGCACCTGCTCGACCGCGTGGCGCAGCAACGGCTCCAGCACGGCGAGACCGTCCTTCACACCACCCCGTGAACCAGGCAGGTTGACGATGACCGTGCGACCGGCGACTCCAGCCAGCCCGCGGGACAGCGACGCCGTTGGTACGCCGTTGGCCACGCCGTACGCCCGGATGGCTTCGGCGATGCCCGGCACGATCTTCGTCAGCACTGCGGCTGTCTGCTCGGGTGTCTCGTCCGTCGGGGAGATCCCAGTGCCGCCAGTCGTCAGCACCACGTCGTACGACGCGTCGACCGCCGCGCGGAGCGCATCACCGACCGGCGCACCATCGGGCACGACCTCAGGTCCTGACACGTCGAAACCCCACGACGCCAGCCGCGACGCGATCAGCGGACCAGTGGTGTCGGTGTAGACCCCAGCGGCCGCCCTGTTGGAGACGCTGACGACGAGGGCCCTCACGGCCGCTCCCAATGCCCGGTCTTACCGCCTTCTTTCAGCTCGACCCGCACGTCGGTCAGCACCGCGGCCGGATCCAGCGCCTTCACCATGTCGATGACAGCCAGCCCGGCGACGGCGACCGCGGTCAACGCCTCCATCTCGACGCCGGTCCGGTCGGTGGTCTTCACCTGAGCCTGGATCAGCACAGCGTCGTCGGCGACCTCCAGGTCGACCTTGGCACCGGTGATCGCGATCGGATGGCACAACGGGACCAGATCGGGGGTCCGCTTCGCACCCATGATGCCGGCGATCCGCGCGACCCCTAACGCGTCGCCTTTCGGCACGCCGTCGCCGCGCAGCGCCGCCACCACCTCGGCCGAGACCAGAACCTTGCCGCTGGCAACAGCTCGCCGGGCGCCGGTCTCCTTCGCCGAGACGTCGACCATCCGCGCGGCCCCGGTTTCGTCGACATGGGTCAGGCCCGTGGGCGGCTCGGTCATCAGACATCCCCTAACAGCATCAGCTCGACCTGATCGCCGGCGCGGACCGAGGTCACGTCCTCGGGCACCACGATCAGCGCATTCGCCCGGCTCAACCCGCCCAGCAGGTGTGAGCCGTGCCCGCCGACTGTACTGGCCATCCAGCCCTCGTCGCCGGATGTGGCCGCCGCGCGAACGAACTGCCGCCGCCCCGCGGGCGAGCTGAACCCGTCCAGCGTCACGCCCGGGACCAGCGCCCGCCGGTACGGCATCTGGCCCATCATCTTGCGCAGCGCGGGCCGCACGAACACCTCGAACGAGATGTACGCCGAGACCGGGTTGCCGGGCAGCGTGAAGATCGGGATCTCGTCCTCCCCGATCACCCCGAACCCCTGCGGCTTCCCCGGCTGCATCGCGACCTGCGGAAAGTCGACCGTGCCGAGTTTGGAGAGCTCCTCCTTCACGATGTCGTACGCGCCCATGCTGACGCCGCCGGTGGTGATGACCAGGTCGGCGCGGACCAACTGGTCGGACAGCGTGTCCATGATCCGTTTGGGGTCGTCGTCCACGATGCCGACGCGATACACCACTGCCCCGGCGTCCCGCGCGCACGCGGCCAGGGTGTAGCTGTTCGAGTCGTAGATCTGTCCGTCGCCCAACCGGCTGCCCGGCTCGCGCAGCTCGGCCCCGGTCGAGATCACCACGACCCGCGGCCGCGGTCTCGCTTTCACCCGCGCCCGGCCGACCGCGGCGAGCACGGCGATCTGCCGCGGGCCGAGGACCGTGTCGCCGTCCAGCACCTGCGCCCCGGCCGTCACGTCCTCGCCCGCACGCCGCACCGACCCGCCGAGCGGCGGCTGCTGCGTGATCCGCACGCTGACCGTCCCGCCGTCGGTCCACTCGACCGGCACCACACTGTCCGCGCCGCGCGGCATCGGCGCGCCGGTCATGATCCGCACACAGGTCCCGGGGGTGACCACGATCGGCTCGCTGTGCCCGGCCCGGAACTCCCCGACCACCGGCAGGCTGATCGGGTTTTCGTCCGAGGCGCCGGCCAGGTCGGCCGCCTGAACGGCGTATCCGTCCATTGCGGAGTTGTCGAAGCCCGGCAGGCTCACCCCCGAGACGATGTCCTCGCAGAGCACCAGCCCGACCGCGTCCATCAACGGCTGGTCGAACGCCGGCAGGGCCGCGACCCGACCGAGTACGACCTCTAGATGCTCATCCACACTTCGTCTCACGAGCTCGACCCTAATCCACGGATCCGCCGTTCCAGGCGATAGTTCCGGGAGGGTGCGCCAAGAAGTCCGGCCGGGTTCTAGGTGAGGTCCGCCTCCGGGTGGCGACCCCACACCATGCGGACGTCCGGGGCCCGTTCCTCGTTGGCCGCGCCGTCGGTCCGGCGAACCTCCTGGAAGCCGTGCCGCGAATAGAAGGCCTGCGCGCGCGTATTGCTCTGGAACGTCCACAACGCCAGACCGCCGGGCCGGAGGTCCTTGGCCAGATCAACGAGGGCCGAGCCGATGCCCTGGCCGGCCGCCTCCGGGGCGACGTACAGCTGGTCGAGGTCGTCGCCGTCGAGCGTCAGGACCGCGACGATCCGGCCGTCGTCAAGCGCGAGCCACGTCTGCCCGTCCGGCAGCAGTACGTCGGCGAACCAGGTGGCGACCTGCTCCGCGGTATGGATCGCCGGCGGCAGCTGAGCCCCGTCGGCGTGGCGGGACCGCCACCACAGCGCGGCCGCCTCGCCCGTGTCGGACGGCTCCAGCGGACGCACCAGGAGGTCGTCGATCAACGCAGCTCGGTTCCGTCCGGGATCACCCGGCGCTCGCCGTCGGGCGCGGCCACCTCGACGTCCCCGACCACCACCACGTCCTTGCCAAAGGCAACATCGCCGCGGACCTCCAGCCGGTCGGCGCGGACCAGCGACGGTACGCCGGCCGCGAACCGGGCGTCGAAGTCGGCGAGGATCTTGAAGTACTCCGGGTCCAGGTCGACGTACGGCTCGTCGCCCTCGTGCGTCGTGGTCAGGTCGCCGGCCTCGTCGAGCTCGTACACGTCCGAGCGCAGCACGAGCAGGTCGTTGGTGGTCTTGACCGGCTTGAACCTGCTGCGGTCGACGACCACGGCCTGCGATCCCTCGAAGGTCTCGATCGCGGTCCCCATCCCGGTCTCCAACTGGATCACCTTCGGCGAGGACGGGTCGGCCGGGTCGACGGTCTTGCGGTTCACGATGATCGGCAGCCCGAGGATCCCGTCGTGCCCCGCCATCAGCTCGGCGAACCGGTCGAGGTCGATCCAGAGGTTGTTGGTGTTGAACATCTTGTGCCGGGTGATGTCCTGGAAGTACTGCGAGTCCTCGTCCGCGACCTGCGCGCTGTCGCGCAGGATCAGCCGGCCGTCGGAGGTGCGGACCGCGACGTGACCGCCCTTGCGGTCGGACCGGGTCCGCCGGCAGACCTCCATCCCGAACGGCACGTCGTGCTCGGCCATCCAGGCCGCGATCCGCGCGTCCGGGGTCGCGCCGAGGTTGTCGGCGTTCGAGATGAACGCATGCCGGAAACCGCGTTCCCGCAGCGCGTCCAGGGTGCCGGAGGCGACCAGAGCGGTAAACAGGTCACCGTGCCCGGGCGGGCACCAGGCGAGCTCCGGATCCGCCTCCCACTCGGCCGGCGTCAGGTCGTCGGCGAGCAGCTTCGGCTCCATGTTCTGCAGGAAGTCGAGCGGCAGGCCGTCGACCGCGAGCCCGTCGTACTCGCTCAGGATCTGCAGCGACTCGGTCCTGGTGCGGAACGAGTTCATCAGCACCAGCGGCAGCGGTACGTCGTACGCCCGCCGGGTGCTCAGGATCTGGCGGGCGATGATGTCCAGGAAGCTCAGCCCGTTCTTCACCGGCAGCGCGGACTTCGGGCCGGTGACGCCCATCGACGTACCGAGGCCGCCGTTGAGCTTGATGACCACCGTCTCGGCCAGCGCGGAGCGGAGCGCTTCCGGATCGGTGTCCAGGTGGTCCAGGTGTGGCAGCTCGCCCACCGGCTCGATGTCGGCCTCGCGGATCTTTCCCTGCTGACCGGACTCGAGCAACTGGTAGTAGTGCGTGAAGACGCGGATCGCGACATCGGCAGCGCCGGCCGCGCGCATCTTCTCCTGCGCTTGTCTGAGACCCACCTCACCCATGCACCAACCCTAGGGGACGCACGGTAATCCCAGTGTTGCGCTCGTCACGCTCATACGATCGGACTGTGTTCCAGACGAAGGCCGTGGCGCGGCAGCATTTCCTGGCGGCGCGGGGGCAGCGGCCCCGCGCCGAGGGACTGCTGGCGAGCGCCCAACAGGTGCTGCCCGAGGTGTACCGAGTCGCGCTCTACGTGTCCAGGGTGCCGGAGCCCCAGACCGGGGCGCTGATCGACTGGCTGCTCGCGACGCACCGCGAGGTGCTGCTGCCGATCCTGTACGCAGACAACGACCTGGGCTGGGGCGTCGCACCCGGCGCAGCGGACCTGGTACCCGGTCGGCTCGGACTGTCCGAGCCGCCGATCGACCTGGGCTCCGACGCGATCGCCACCGCCGACCTGGTCATCTGCCCGGCCGTGGCAGTCGCCCGTGACGGCGTACGCCTCGGTCGCGGCGGCGGCTCGTACGACCGTGCGCTGGCCCGCGTCCGTCCCGGTACGCCGGTGTGGGCAGCCGTCTACGACACGGAGATCGTCGACGCCCTCCCCTGCGACACGCACGACCAGCCGGTCGACGCCGCACTGACGCCAAATCGGTTGATCCCGCTGCGAAGATCAGGAGATGACTGAGACCGCGGTTCAAGCCGCAGCCACAGCCGCACGTTCCCTCGGCCTCACGGTCGCCGACCCGACTGTCCTCTACGAGGCGTTCTCGACAGTCGTGCACCTGCAGCCGTCCCCTGTCGTCGCACGGGTGCCTATGAACCTGCCAGGCGACCTGCAACAGGAACCAGGGCGCCAGCAACGCGAGCTCGACGTGGTGACCTGGCTGGTGGACCAGGGTGTGCCCGTGGTGCCGCCGAGCCCTCTGGTACCGCTGAAACCGGCGGAGCAGGACGGGCTGACCATGACCTTCTGGACGTACGTCGAGGTCGACAAGGCCGCTGAACCGGACTACATCGCGGCGACGGCGCGAGTACCGGAGCTGCACGCTCGGCTCGCGAGCTACCCGGGCGAGCTGTCCTGGATGAGTCCGCTGCGGCTGATCGGATCCGGTCTGGCGACCGCCGAGGCAGTGCCGGGTCTGTTCGAGCAGGACGACCTGGACCGGGCGAGAGCCGAGTGGAAGGTCCTGGAGCCGATCCTGACCAGCAGGTCCGGTTTCGAGGCGGTCTTCCCGTCCGCGACCGTCCAGCCGCTGCACGGCGACGCCCCGTCGTGGAACCTCATCACCACCGTCGACGGGCCGCTGTGGGCGGACTTCGAGGACGTGTCCGTCGGCCCACTCGAGTGGGACCTCGCCGGCTTCGGCCCGGACCTGTGCCACGCGTACGACGAGGGCGCACGCGCCCGCGGGCTCCCGACGCTGGACTCCCGCGTCCAGCAGGTGATGGACCTGGCCCGTGCACTCCAGGTCCTGGTGTGCACCCCACTGGTCCCACAGTTCCCCGGACTGGCCGACGGCATCCGCATGTTCGCCGCGCAGTGGCGGGAGATGCCGTTCGCTGCTGGACTGAGCTGATGCTGCAGAGATACGTCGACAGCGGTGTAGTGCCCGGTCTGATCAGCCTGTTGAGCCGAGGCGACGAGACACGCGTCGAGGTGCTCGGGAGGACGGCGTACGACGGCCCGGAGCTGCAGCGGGACAGCCTGTTTCGCATCGCCTCGTTCACGAAGCCGATCGTCGCGGCCGCGACCATGGTTCTGGTCGACGAGCTTCGGCTGTCCCTGGACGCGCCAGTTGACGACGTACTGCCGGAGCTGGCGCACCCCGTCGTACTGCGGGATCCGGACGGACCGCTCGACGACACAGTGCCGGCGGCGCGGCCGATCACGGTCAGGGACCTGCTCACTTTCCGGCTCGGGCTGGGCGAATCGGACAACGCTTCGCTAAGGCAGCGAGAGGAGGAACTGGAGCTCCACACCTTCGGTCCACCTGTGCCGCGGACTCCGCTCGAGCCGGGCGAGTGGATGCGGCGGCTCGGAACACTGCCGTTGCAGTACCAGCCGGGTGAGCGCTGGCTGTACTCGACGGGCTCGCATGTGCTCGGCGTACTCATCGCGCGGGTCACTGGTCAGCCCCTGGAGGACTTCCTGCGCGAGCGAATCTTCGAGCCGCTGGGGATGCGCGACACCGGGTTCACGGCGGTGGATCCGGGGCGGCTGACCACGGCGTACATCGGTGAGGACCTGCTGGACCCGGCTGCGGGGAGCCAGTGGTTGACGCCGCCGCCGTTCCCTGATGCGAGCGGTGGACTCATCTCGACGGTCGACGACTTCCACGCCTTCGCGCGGATGCTGCTCACCGGCGGCGCCGGCGTGTTGTCGCCGGCAGCGGCCGCCGAGATGACGACCGATCAACTCACCCCGAAACAGCGTGCCGCGGCTGCTGACTTCCTCGGGCCGGAGACCGGCTGGGGCTACGGGGTGTCCGTTAGCGCCGACCGGTACGGCTGGGCAGGCGGTCTGGGAACGCTGTGGTCGAACAGCCCGGTCGACGGGACCATCTCGATCCTGCTGACCCAGCGGGCGCTCTGGACCTGGCCGGAGGAGTTGTTCGCCGAGGCCGTCGCGCCCGCCTGGTGACTACCGGTCCGGCTTGGTGAACGTCAGGGAGTGCTTGCGGGTCGCTTCCACGGCGCCCTTGGTGTAGGCCCACTGCAGGGTCTCGCCCTTGACCCACAGGTCGGTCTGGTCGGTGTAGTTCGAGGAGAACGCGTGGCCCGAGACACCAGTCAGGTTGACCCAGCGGGACTTGTCGAAGTCCGACAGGTCGACGACCATCCGCATCGACGGGGTCGCGGTCACGGCGTACCCCTCGGCGGCGTCCCAGCCGGTGGCGTCGACGATCGACGCCCCGCCGCCCAGCTCGTACGGGCCGCGGTTGAAGATCTTCCGGACCAGGCTGATGTCCGACGTCCCCAGCGTCTGGTTGGTCAGCGTGAGCTTGTGCAGCCGGCCCCACTGCCAGTTGGACGGCTCCCGCGCCATCTTCTGGGTGATCTCGGTCCGCGCGTTGATCAGTGCCTCGCGCAGGATGTCGTCGCGGCTCTCCCGCTGCGGCGTCCCGATGTTGTCCCACCAGGCGCTGTTCTGCTGCGCGATCAGCGTGTGGATCACCTCGAACCACCTCGAGCCGCCGTCCGGCCAGGTGCCCTCGGGCATCTGGTCGTGGAACGTCAGCGCGAGCAGGTTGCGCCAGACCACGTTGAAGTAGGCCGCGGCCGCAGAGTCCGGCGGCTGGGTGAAGTCCCAGTTCCGGAGGGTGTCCTGGCCCTGCCTGTCGAACGCGTCGTCGATGCTGATCCGGAGCAGGTACGGGACAAGCATCTCGGCGATCTTGTTCTTGGTGTCCAACTGGATCGACGCCATCGCGTTCGCGTCCAGCTTCCCGGCGGCCTTGATCCGGTCGAGGATCTGCTGCGACCGGTAGCCGTAGTCCCAGGAGTTCGTCAGGTAGTAGCTGTACGCGTTCGGCACCACGGCCTGGTTGGCGGTGACGATGATGCCGTCCGGCGGGTCGAACTCGGTCGGCAGCGCGTCGAACGGGACATAGCCCTTCCAGGCGTACTTCGGGTCCCAGCCCGGGACCGGCCAGTCGCCGCGGCCGGTGGTGCGGATCGGCACGAGCCCGGGCGCCTGGTAGCCGATGTGGCCGTCGGTGTCGGCGTACACCAGGTTCTGCGAGGGCACCTCGAACTGCTGCGCGGCGGCCCGGAACTCGGTCCAGTTCTGCGCGGTGTTGATCGCGAACAGCGCGTCGGCGGTCCGGCCCGGATTCAGCGCGGTCCACTGCAGCGCCACGCCGTACGCCGTCGGGTACTTCGCCTGCGTGGCGGCCGACTCACCCACCTTGCGCTCGTCCTCGCCGACGTCCGAGATGAGCGGACCGTGCCGGGTCTCGCGGACGGTGATCTTCACCGGCTCGTCCTCGCCGGCCACCTTGAAGGTCTCCTCACGGGTGGCCATGGCGCGCCACTTGTTGTTGTAGAGGACGTTGTTGCCGTCGATCCGCTCCAGGTACAAGTCCTGGACGTCGGGGTCGAGGTTGGTGAAGCCCCAGGAGATCGCGTTGTTGTGGCCGATCACCACGCCGGGCAGACCGGAGAAGCTGAAGCCGGAGACGTCGAACGGACAGCTCTTGCCGACGTTGTTGCAGTGCAGGCCGACCTGCGTCCAGATGCCCGGCATGGTCGCGCCCAGGTGCGGGTCGTTGGCCAGCAGCGGTTTGCCGGTGGTCGTGTGGTCACCGGAGACCACCCAGGAGTTCGAGCCGACGCCGTCGCCCTGGCCGAGCAGCTGGGGCAGGCCCTTCGCGACCTTCTGCACCGAGTCCAGCGACTTCAGGAGGTCCTGGGTGAGCATCCCGCGGCGGAGCTCCGGACTGACTGGCGCGGTGGTGAACTTGCCGTCCTTGCCGATCGAGCCGCCGGACAGGATCGGCTGGTTCCGGTCGTACGGGTACTGCGGGTAGAGGCTCTCGACGTTGCGCGCCGGGAACGCCGACAGCAGCTTCGTCCGGGTGACCTCCTCGTCCAGGTTGCCGCCGAGGTCCCACGCCATCGCCTTCAGCCATGCCAGCGAGTCCGCGGCGGTCCAGGGCTCAGGGCGGTAGTTCTTCGGCCCGCCGGGCTGGAGGGACAGGACGCCGTACTCCAGGCTCAGACCGGAGCCGCTGTGGGTGGTCAGGTAGGCGTTGACGCCGCGCGCGTAGTCGTCGAGGTACTGCCGGGTGGTCGGGCTGAGCAGCGGCAGTTCCTTCTCGGCGACCCGCCGCCAGCCGAGGGTCCGGATGAACTTGTCCGTCTCGAGCGCTGTCTTGCCGAACAGCTCACTCAGCCGGCCGGACGTGACGTGCCGGCGGAAGTCCATCTCGAAGAACCGGTCCTGCGCGTGCACGTAGCCCTGCGCGGCGAACAGGTCGGCCGGGGTGTCGGCGTAGATCTGCGGGATGCCGTTGGCGTCCCGGACCACGCTGACATCGCCGTCCAGGCCGTCCAGCTCGATCGTTCCGTCGTACGTCGGGAACGAGTGGCGGACGACGAAGACGACGGTTCCCGCGATCACCAGGAGGACCGTGGCGAGGGCGATTCCGCTGATGATGACAACTCGAAGCAGGCGACGCACGGACCCAACCGTAGAGAATCCCCCCGCCCTCCCCAAATGGGGTCCCTCACAACTTTGCGTTGCTCTGCGTCGGCTGGACATGGACGCAGAGTTGAGGTAAGTGGACACGGGTTTGGAATACTTCGGGCGGCTGACGCATTATTAGCAGTCGGGTAGTAGGAGTGCCAGCGGCCTGAAGGGAACCGACCGTGCCGACGTACCAGTACCAGTGCACCGACTGTGGCGAAGCGCTCGAGGTGCGCCAGAGCTTCACGGACGACGCTCTGACCGTGTGCCCGAACTGCGAGGGCAACCTGCGCAAGGTCTTCAACGCGGTGGGCGTCGTGTTCAAGGGCTCCGGCTTCTACCGGACCGACAGCCGGTCGTCCGGCAAGGGCTCGGCGCCGGCGAAGGCCGAGTCGTCGTCCTCGTCGTCCGGCTCGTCCTCGTCTTCTTCGTCGACATCCTCGGGGTCGTCGTCCACCGGGTCCTCGGGATCTTCCTCGTCCTCGAGCAGCTCGTCGTCGTCCTCGGGCTCCAGCGCGGCCTGACCGTCGCCTGTGGATAACTGAAGGGCGGTTGCCGGAGAAACTCGTACCTTCTCCGGCATGAAAATCCCCTCCCCTCGTGACCTGCTCCGGGCCGCCCGGTGGCACCGCCGGCTGCTCGCCGGAGTCGCCGCCGCGGCCGCCGTGTACTTCGGGCTTCTCGCCCTGTCCCCGGCGCCGCCACCGACCGTCGCAGTGCTGGCTGCCGCGCATGACCTGACCGGCGGCGTCACACCGGCGCGCGACGATCTGCGGACCGTCGATCTACCAGCGGGTGCGGTGCCGACCGGTGCGCTCAGACCGGGCAGCGAGCTGACGAATCGCGTGCTCAGCGGACCGGTCAGGGCCGGCGAACCGCTCACCGACGCCAGATTCCTGGCGCCGCCGGCCGTGCCGTCCGGCTCGGTCGCCTACCCGTTCCGCGTCGACGACGCCGACGTCACCGCCCTCCTCCGCGTCGGCGACCGCATCACTCTGTACGCCGCGGCGAGCACCACCGCGGACGCCGCGACCGTGCTGGCCCGCGCCGTTCCCGTGGTCGCTCTGCCGGCCCCTCGATCGATCACCTCGGGAGCGCTGATCGTGGTCGCCGCCGCGCCGGAGGCGGCCGCCCGGCTAGCTCAGGCCGGGGCCAACGCACGCATCACTGTCGCGCTGACGCCGGACACGAGTTGATCACTCGTCGGATTTGTCACGGCACGATGTGTCACGATGCGGCGCGGTCGCTCGCTCTGCCGAACCTGCAGCCCTAACTTGTCCGGGGACAACCACCCGCTTCGTGGAGGCACCCACATGCTCAAGGGCTTCAAGGAATTCATCATGCGCGGCAACGTCGTCGACCTCGCGGTCGCCGTCGTCATCGGCGCAGCGTTCACCAAGATCATCAATGCGGTCGTGGCCGGCTTCATCAACCCGCTGATCGCGGCGATCTTCGGCGAGACCGATCTGACCGGCGTCTGGAACTTCAAGATCAACGGCGCGGAGTTCTCGATCGGCCTGATCCTGGACGCGGCGCTGAACTTCCTGTTCGTCGCGGCGGCCGTCTACTTCTTCATCGTGATGCCGCTGAACAAGCTGGCCGAGCGTCGCCAGCGCGGCGAGGAGCCCGAGCCCGCCCCGCTGACCACCGACCAGGAACTGCTCACCGAGATCCGGGACCTGCTGAGCGCCCGTCGGTAACATCCGCCGCGGCAGGTGGACGCAAACCCTCAGCCCCTGAGCTCGCCGACGTCCACCTGCTCACCGGCATAACGCATCCAGCGGTACGGGACCGGCTGGCCGTCGTTCCACTCCTCCATCAACGCGGCGGGGACGTCGACGAAGCCGCTGCCGTGGTAAGCCCGGATCGCCGCGGCGTTCTCCGGGCGGACCCGCAGGAACACCTCCGAGTAGCCGGCATCCAGCGCCGGCCCGAGCAACGCCCGCACGAGTTCACCGCCGACCCCACGACCCCGGACCTCCGGATCGACGATGATCCGGGCGAGTTCGACCTCGTCCTCCTCGTCGTCCAGCCAGACCTCGCCGTACCCGACCGGCCGCTCGCCGTCGAACAGCAGATAGGAGTGGATGTCGGAGTCGACCGTCCGCCAACTCGCCAGCAGCTCGTCGGGGAACGGGTAGACCACCCGCCCGGACAGCAACGCCACTTCCTTCTCGTCCAGCGCCCAGCCGGCGACCTGGACGCCGTACCCGTCGTCGAACCCCCGAAGCTCCACGCTCATCCCCTCAGTTGACGAACTCCACGATCGTTCGCACCAGCTGATCCAGGTACGGCGGGCCGTTCCGGTCACGGAACGCGGGCGTCGGCGGTTCCGGACACCCGGCCAGCTCACGACTCCCCCGGATCGACCGCAGCAACGCGTCGACCGTCTTTCGCTGATGCGACGGATTCTCCGGCACCGACGGCAGGACCGCCACCCGAATTCGCTCCAGCGACGCCACTTCGTCGTCCGCCACGCCCCGCAGGATGCCGCCCGCGAGCAGCCCGTCCGCGGCCGCCGACGGGCAGCCACGACCCACCATCCCGGCCCGGGCACGCTCGTTCGCGGCGGCGTCGTCACCCGTCGCGGGCCAGGCCAGAAGGAGGCGATCGACCAGCCCGGGAAACCTCAGCGCCAGCAGGACCGCGACGGTACACCCATTGGAGGCTCCAACGATTCTTACCGGACCGGAACGTTTCGCCAGTTGTTCACCGAGGGCCTCGACCTCGGCGTCCCATCGGCTCGCGCATCGCGGCCGGTCGGGGGCAAGTACTTCGGTGTCCAGGGCGGCGCGCAGTCCATCGGTGATGCCCGTCGTACCCCAGAACGCTTCTGCGTCCATGGCTTCCCAGAGGCCGCCGTGGACGAGGAGCACCGCCGCCGTCATCCGTGGTGCGGGGGGACCTCGTTCAGGATGCGATCGTCGTCGTCACTGCCGAAGTCGTTGTCACCCCAGGTCCGCGGGTCGTCGTCGCGCGTCTGGTCCGGCAGCAGCGGCTCGTCGTCTTCGTACGGGCTCGTCATGCCTCCAGATTACCGAGTCGGCGCGACGGTCCGGGATCGAGTTCCGCCCTCATCACCTCTGCGGGCGGAACGTCGGCGGCCGCACGGAGCGGCGGTTGCGGCCAGTGCCCGGACGTTACAGCTGCGCCTCGGTTGGGGATCGATCCGGCGACGTGACCGGATAGACGCGCCGCCGTGATGTTCCGGCACGCGCGACGTGACCCCGTTCCACCATGATGGTGGACCTTGCCAACCCGGAAGGACCGAGTCGTGAGTGCACAACGGACACGGGGCCTGATCGGTGCGACGCTCGTCGTGGCTGTACTCGGAGTTGCCGCCGCCTGCGGCACCGAGGACGCCTCGTCCCCGCCCGCCGCCCAGCCCACCCAATCGCCGACCCCGTCGGCCACCCCCTCCGCCAGCCCGACAGCAAGCCCGAGCGGTACGCCGAGCATGGACTGCCCGGACACCGTCGCGGCCGTCCGGGCCGCCACCGACAAAGCGGTGTGGGGCCAGGGTGCGGCGACCTCCAAGTTCAACCCCGTCAGCGTGGCGATCTGCCAGTACGAACCACAGGCGACCGGGCAGGACTACGCGACGGTCACCACCAAGCGGATGGGTAAGCAGGCCACGGAACTGCTCGCCCTGATCGACGCGGCGAAACCCGTCGCGAAGAAGCCGGCCGTCTGCACCAAGGAGCTCGGCCCCACGTACGTCCTGCGGTTCACCGACAACGACCGCGGCGTGCTGTCGTTCACCGCCGAGGCGTTCGGCTGCCGCCGCCTCGTGGCGACCTCCCTGGAAGGCCAGGGCAAGCCTGGCGCCCTGCCGGCACCGCGCCAGGTGACCGCCGAGCTGACCAAGTCACTCGGCCTGCGCTGACCTCGCGCGCGGACGCGCACCCCGAAGCCGTCCGACGTGGGGTCAACCCGCGCCTGCCTTGCGGGTCCCTCTCGAGGTCGACCCGCGAGGCAGGTTGCGGCGGTCGCCGCTGTACCGCACCCTCGGCGTGAGGGAGGGGCGAATGCGAACGATCCGGCTGCTGTGCGCGCTCGTCCTCGCCTGCACGGCCTGCTCGACTTCGGAAACAGAGAGCAGCCCCTGCATCCAGGGCTTCACCTGTACGACGCTGCACGTGCCGCTCGACCGGCAACGCTCTGACGGCCCGTCGCTCGACCTCTCCGTCATCGCCGCCGACAACGTCGACGCACCCCGGGGCGTTCTCCTGCTCCTCACCGGCGGTCCCGGCCAACCCGGCGTACCGCTGGTTCGTAACCTGCGCCGCAACGTGCACCCTGACGTGCTGCGCGAGTACCGGCTCGTCATGTTCGATCAGCGCGGCACGGGATCCAACGGCATCAACTGCCCTGCGCTGCAAGAGACTGTGGGCGGTTCGGACTTCCTCACCCCACCTGCCACGGCGGTCGACGAGTGCGCTCAGCGCATCGGACCCGGCCTCGGGTACTACGGCACACCGGACACCGTCGAGGACATCGAGCAGCTGCGCCAGTCCCTGAAGGTCGACCGGCTGACGCTGGACGGCACGTCGTACGGCAGCTTCACCGCAGCGCAGTACGGACTCAAGTACCCCGACCACGTGCAGGCGCTCGTGCTGGACTCCGTCGTACCGCACAAGGGCTTCGACCCGCTGGGCGTGGACCTCATGGCAGCATCCGCCGAGATCCTCAAGGCAACCTGCCGGCAGGACGTCGCGTGCACGACTGATCCGGTCGAAGACCTGGCCTGGCTCGTGCGGAACGGTGTGAGCGGCACCGACCTGATGGAGACGCTGTCGGTCGCCAGCCTCAATTCGGTCAACCCGTCCCTCAAAGGCATCCCAGCGATCCTGCACGCCGCCCGCAACGGCGACGACGCCGGCCTGAAGCAGCTGTTCTACAAAACCACCAGCAAGGGCCTGACCTACGACACGCTGTCCGCAGGCCTCCACATGGCAACCCTCTGCTCGGACCTCCGGTTCCCCTGGTCCGGCAAGCCCGACCGCAAGGCCGCCCTCGACGACGCGATACACCGCCTGGACCCGAAACAGCTGTACCCGTACGACGTGGCGACCGCACGCAGCCAACTGATGATCCAGGGCTGTCTGCGCTGGCCGGCCGCCCGCGTGTCGACGTACCCGCCGGGGCAGGAGCTCCTGCCGCGCACACTGATCCTGCACGGGAGCAACGACCTGTTCTGCCCACTGGACTGGGCCAGATGGGAGGAGGCGCACGCGCGCGACGCGAAGCTGGTGGTTGTACCGGGAAGCGGCCACAGCGTGCAGCGCGATCCGCGCGGGCAGGAGGAGGTCCGGGAGTTCCTACTGCACTAGAGATCGAACTGTGTACGAACGGTTGCATCAGCTGGGCGACTCGATGCGTCTAATAGACGTGAGGAGTTGCACGCCCAGCCAGGGAGTGGCGAGTGGAGTTCGAGGAGTACGTGTCCGCCCGTGGACAGGAACTGGTGCGGCTCGGGTTCACAGTCTCCGGCGACTACCAGCGGGCGGAGGATCTGGCGCAGATCGCGCTGATGCAGGCGTTCCGTTCCTGGCGGAAGGTGCGTACCGCGCACGACCCGCACCACTACGTCCGGCGGATCCTCGTGAACGAGTACCTCTCGATGACGCGGCGGCGCTCGTTCAGCGAGGCGCCGACGGCCGACCTCGAACCGCGCCGCACCGTGCCGGACCACGCGACACACGTCGTCAACTCCGACGACCTGTGGCGCGCGCTGGCGACCTTGTCCGCCCGGGAACGGGTCGTGCTCGTCCTGCGCTACTACCAGGACCTGGACGACCGGACGATCGCCGACGTGCTCGGCATCAAACCGTCCTCGGTGCGCGCGACCGCCAGCCGGGCGCTCGCCTCGCTCCGCAAAGCCAGGGACTCCACCAGAGACTCCAACCGTGTTGATGAGAGGTTGTCGTGAGCAACACCGATCTCGAGGATGACCTGCGAGGGACCTTCGAACGCGCCGCGGCCTCGGTGCCGGAGGCCGACGGGCTGGCCGAGCGCGCCACCGTCGGCGCCCGCCGCGCCCAGCGGCGTACCTGGATCATTTCCGGCAGCGCCGCTGCCGCCGTGGCGGCGATCGCCGTCGCCGGGTTCGGGCTGGCCGGCTCGCAGGACAAGCCGACGCAAACGCCGGTCGCCACCGGCGAGGCAACCGCTGCTGTGGGCGCGACACCACAGGTGTTGTCCAGCCAGGCCGTGGCCGGCAAGTGGCGGGCCGTGCAGATGGTCGGCACGCGGGCGCTGAGGGAAGCGCGGCCCGAGGATCCGGTGCTGGTGTTCAAGCCGGACGGGACCTGGACGGGCTCCGACGGCTGCAACGGGCTGCAGGGGACGTACACCATCGGTCAGCGTGGCGCGTTCACCGCGACGGTCGGCCCGCAGCACCTCGTCGGCTGCGAGAACGTGCCGCACACCGGCATACTGCACGCCGCGAAGCGGATCGCGGTCAGCGGCGACACGCTGCAGCTCTTCGGCGCCGACGGGCGTCAACTTGCCAGTTACGCTCGCGCACGGTAGTCGAATCTGTTCGCGGACGGTGATCAGGGCTTGACGGAACGGAGTCCCTGACCGGACCATCTAGTGGTTTGGTCCACCGATCTGGGGAGCTTTGTGCGACTCTCTGTCACCGTCCCGCTCGTCACACTCGGCTCCGCTTCACTCTTTGCAGTCGCTCTCGCCCCGCCCTCCTCGGGTGCGGTGACGGGGGCCGCGGCGTGCTCCCACGCCCAACCGAGCACGAGCTCGACCGAGGCGAAACGGCTCGCGCAGCCGACGTCCGCCTCCGACGCGCGACCGCTCGGCGAGTCCCTCGGTGACGGCATCTCCGCGGCGGTCCAGTCGCTCGAGCCGCTGGATGCGAGCGGCCGCCCGACGTCCGGCCTGCCGTACGGGCTGAGCCAGGGCGTGATCGGCGTGGTCGGCTCGGCGACGAGCGGCTACAAGGTCGTCGTCGACTCCGCGAAGCTCGACGCGAAGAAGTACCAGTCCGCGATGGCGCGCAAGCTGCCGGCCGCGGGCAAACCGCTGGTCAAGGTCGAAGCCAGCTGCCGCTCGGCGCAGTCGATCGCCGACGCCTGGAACGCGGTCGGCGACCGCGCGTGGTCCAACGACGCGTCGCGGACGACGTACTCCGCAGACCTCGACCCGGTCAGTGAGAATGTCGTCGTCGAGTACGACCAGGCGACCACCTCCCCCGCGTCGCTGGCCGGGCTTCACGAGCTGTCCGGCGTACAGCTGGTGGCGGGGTCGCTCGCCCGGACGTCGCGGCTGAGCGACACCCCGAAGGGCGGCCACTGGGGTGGCGCCCGCATCACCTCGTCGCTGAAGAACTGCAGCGCCGGCTTCTCCGTCGTACGGCGCTCCAACGGTCAGCGCGGGTCGGTCACCGCAGGCCACTGCGGCGCGCCCGGCACGGTCTGGAAGTCGGGCCCCAACTACTACGGCACCACCACGGTCCGCACGAACTACCCGGACTACGACCAGGCCCTGGTCACCGGCAGCGCGTACGGCGCGAAGATCTGGACAGACGGCCCCGGCGACAGCGTCAACACCCGCACCGTCACCGGCGGCGGCGACCCGGGCGTCGGCACGGTGATCTGCCAGTCCGGCAGCTTCAGTACGTCGCTGTGCAACCTCACGGTCCGCTCGACGTCCGCGAAGTACTGCGACGCCGACGGCTGTACGACGTACGTCATCCGCGCCACCCGCGGCGGGCTGGTGGCGATCATCGGCGGCGACTCCGGCGGCCCGGTCTACTCACGCCGCGGCACCAGCTCCGCCACCGTCCGCGGCATCACCTTCGCCGGCGCCGGCTGCGCCGCCTCCCGCTGCACCACCCTCTACGCCGAACGCTACAAGTCCATCACCGGCCACCTCGGCGTCACCGCCCTGACCGGCTGACCCACCCCCCAACTCCGCTAAGCTGTCCCCGCGTGCGCCCCCGTAGCTCAGGGGATAGAGCGTCGGTTTCCTAAACCGTGCGTCGCAGGTTCGAATCCTGCCGGGGGCACCATGTGATGTCTCAAGACATACCGGACAGGTGAACCCACGATTCGTGGGTTCACCTGGTTCTTTTGGGGATGGGTCCGGGTGGTCTGCCGGTGGGCTGGTAGTCGCGGTCTGGGTCGAGGACCAGTTCGCGGAGGAGTTCGCCGGTGGCGGCGTCGACGACGCGGATCTGGAGGTCGTGGACGAGGATCAAGACGTGGGTTCGGGCGTGGGTTCGTCCGATGCCGATGTGGTGGAGCCGGCCGTTGACCCTGAGGGTGACCACGCCGGTGTGGTCGATCCGGTCGGTGCGGACCCGGTGGTGGACCTCGCCGGTCCGGTCGCCGCTGGGGCTGGCTTTCGGCCGGGCGGTGTAGGCGGCCGCGGGAGTGGCTCGGTGCGGCAGCGACCGGTGCGGGCGGCGCTGGTTGTACTCGTCGACGAAGACGTCGAGCAGCGCCTGCAGCTCAGCGACTGTGGCTGGCTGGACCGGCTGGGCGCGCAGCCACTTCTTCATCGTCTGCTGGAACCGCTCGACCTTGCCGCAGGTGGTGGGGTGGTTGGGGCGGGAGTTCTTCTGGATGATGTTCAGGCGGCGCAGTTCGGTCTCGAGGCCGTTGCGGCCGCCTTTCCCGCCGGACAATCTCGTCGTGTAGACCATCCCGTTGTCGGTGAGCGTGGAGGCCGGGATCCCATATTGCACAACGGTCTCCCGGAACGACGCGACCACGATCGGGCCGGTGATCCGCGGGTGGGCGGTGACGCTGAGGGCGTAGCGGGAGTGGTCGTCCAGCCAGCTGATGATCTCCACGCCGCGGCCAGCTGAATTGCCGGCGCCGGCCAGCTGGTAGTGGGTGAAGTCGGACTGCCAGCACTCGTTGGGCTGCTCGGCGGCGAATCGCAGGTACGACGACCTGGGCCGCTTCCCGGGATCGGGAACGACGGCGCCGGCCCGGGTCAGGATCCGGTGGATCGTCGCCCGCGACAACGTGGTCTCGTGGTGGTGCTGCAGGTGCCACCCGACCGTGTCCGCGCCCGCGTCCAAACCCTGCTCGGCCAGCTGCTTGCGCAGCGCCAGCACGAGCTCCACCGTCGCGGCCGGAGTCGCCCGCGGCGAGGTCTTCGGACGCCGCGACCGGGGCTCGAACGCCGCCTCACCCTCGGCCCGCCACCGCGCCAGCAACTCATACACCCACGACCGCGCCACACCGTACTCCGCGACCACCTCCGCCACCGCACGCTTCTCCACCGTGATCGCGGTGATCACCAACCGGGCCTTCGACATGCCCGAGCGTGCACGATCTGTCTCCGATGTCTTGAGACATCAGTCCGGTATGTCGTGAGACACCCGTCCGGTATGTGTTGAACCACAACACTGCCGGGGGCACCAGTGCTTGTGCGCGGATTTCACTTTGGCATCGCCTACCATGCCGGAACTCACAGTGTGACACCGCTGTCGGGATCGATCGAGCGGGGCAGACCGTGCGCCAAGTAGCCGACCGTGTGATCGACACCCCAGGCGCCCCGCGTGTGCGGGGCGGCTGGGCGTCGGCCCGTGCAGGGTCGCTGGTCAGCCTCTGGCGGCGGCCCGTATGAGCCTCACCACGTCGCCGGGGTGGCTCATCATCGCGACATGTGAGCTGTTGATCTGTACGACGGTCGAGCCGGCCCGGGCCGCCATCGCTCGCTCCGCCTCGGGCGGGATGATGCGGTCTTGATTGGCTACGAGGTACCAGCTGGGGATGGTCTTCCAGGCCGGTGGCCCGGAGGGCGTCACGAGCGCGGCCAGTGCGCCGGGACGCTGAGTTGCGGCCATGACTCGGGTAGCTTCCTGTGACAGGTCTTGGGCGAAGAGCCGGTGAAAATGGGCCGGGTCGATGTAGGCGTCGGCGTCTCCTTCAGCGGCTCCAGGGAAGGGTCGGAGCACGAGGTGGTCGGTGACCTCGGTGTGCCCGCCCCCCAACGTGTTGGCGGCGGCGACGCTCTCTCCCTCGTCTGGGGCGTAGGCGGCGACATACACGAGGGACTTGACGTTCGGGTTGCCGGTGGCCGCGTTCGTGATGACGGCGCCTCCGTAGGAGTGGCCAACCAGCACGACCGGCCCCTCGATGGTGGCCAGGAAGTCGCGGAGATACGCGCCGTCGGCGAGAGGTCCGCGCAGTGGGTTCGAGAACGCGAGGACCGGGTAACCAGCCTCGAGCAGGCGGCCGGCAACTGCGTTCCAGCCGCTGGAGTCGGCGAATGCGCCATGTACGAAGACGATGGTGGGCTTTGCCACGGAGTGTAGGGCTGCGGCGCGCGCCTGCGGGGACTTGGCCTGCTGCGTGCTCGGGGAGGCGGTGGCGTTGAGAAGGGACCCGGTCAGCAGAAGGATCCCGACGAGACCTGCGGCCAGCGCTGTAGCCAGCACATGCAGACGGCGTGGTGCTCGGAGCTTCATGATGCTCTCCTTGGGTCGGTACCAGTGAACGCATCCTGGATCGACCTCCGGTTGGCCCGGACCACGTGAGACGCGTAGTAGTTATCGCTGGTGGGTCTGACGCGGCCGGTTTAGGGTCAGCAGTCATGGGAGTAGAGGGGGGTCTGCTCGGGCGGGATGCTGAGCAGCGACAGGTCCGTATTCTGCTTGGGCACGCGCGAAATGGGCGCGGTGGTGCGCTGCTTGTGTCCGGCGAGCCAGGGATAGGAAAGACCTCGCTGCTGCAAGCCGCTCTGGCGGGTGCGACCGGTATGCGGCAGCTGCGGGTTGATGGCTACGAAGCGGAGTCCACAATCCCGTTCGCCGCCCTGCAACGCTTGATGATCCCGCTGCGTGCGTACTTGCCCGTGCTTCCGGGCCGCCACCAACAGGCGCTGCAGGTGGCGGCAGGGGTAGCCGACGGCCCGCCACCGGACCGGTTCCTGGTCGGGTTGGGCGTGCTGGGGATGCTGGCAGCCGCGGGCGAGGTAGAGCCGGTCGTGTGCGCGATTGACGACGCGCACCTGCTGGATTCCGAGTCGCTGGACGTGCTGGCATTCGTTGCCAGACGACTCGAGGCGGAGTCGGCCGCAATCATTTTCGCCGGCCGCGACGATGCCGATCGCGTGGCGCAGATGGCCGGGATCCCCACCCTCAGCCTCGCTGGACTCGCTCCCGAATCGGCGATCAGGCTGCTGATGTCCTCCCTGCCCGAAGTCATCGATCCGGCGGCGGCAGCACAGATCGCTGCGGCGTCGGGTGGTAACCCGCTCGCGCTGATCGACCTGGCCAACGAGCTCAGCATCAAACAGCTGACCGAATCCAGTTTCGCCGACGAGCCGTTTCCGGTCGGACGCCACCTCGAAGCGTTCTATGTGCGCCGCATCCGCCACCTCGCTCCTGATCTGCAGCAGTGGTTACTGATCGCAGCAGCCGACTCCACCGGGAACGTCGACCTGATCCGCGCAGCTGGTCAGGAACTCGACGTGCCGGACAGCGCTGGTGAGGCGGCCGAGGCCGCCGGTCTGGTGGAGCTCTCGCCGTCAACGCGGTTCCGGCACCCGCTGGTGCGGTCGGCGGCATACAACGCCGCCCAGGGAGGACAGCGGCGGCGCGTCCACGGTGCGCTCTCGGTGGCAGCCGGTCGGCTAGGCCTGGTCGAGCTGGAAGCCTGGCACGCCGCCAAGGCCACGCTGGGCACCGACCCTGCCGTGGCGGATCGGCTGGAACGCGTCGCCGACCTGGCGGGGCGGCGCGGTGGCTTCTCGTCCCGCGCCAGCGTGCTGGCCCAGGCCTCCGCGCTGACGCCACAGGGAGGTCGCAAGTACGCGCGGCTGGTTGCCGCCGCCGAGGCGGCCCTGGCCGCGGGCGCGGCACAGTTGGCCAAGAGCCTGCTCGACGAGGTGGACGATGATGCCTTGGACGCGGTCTCGCGGGGCCGACTGATCTCAGCCCGTGCCAGCATCGCCATCTTCACCGCGGACCCGGCGCTGATGAACGCGGGCGCGAATATGCTGGCCGCTGCCGAGTTGTTCCGTGGCCACGACGCCACACTGGAGCAAAACGCCCTCATCAAGGCGTTCGAGTACACGTTGCCGGCCGAACGCCTCGCTCAAGGCGCGACTCTCACCGAGCTCGGCGCCCGCATGCGGAAGGGCGCCGAGCTCCGCGATGGCATTGCCGCGACCATCCTGCGCGCCCTCAGCGCTCACATCCTGCTGCCCTACGACGAGGCGGTCCCGATCATGCGGACTGCCGTGGACGCCATCGCCCAGCTGGGCCCAGAGTCCCTGTTGCAGTATGGCTCGATCAGCGTCGCCCTTACCACGGCCCTGTGGGACGCAGCTGCGCGACGCGACTGCCTCGAGCGCACGGCCGTGGCCGCTCGCGACGCCGGCTCGCTGCAACTGCTCGACACCGCGCTCTGGATCATGTCCCTGGCCGAGCTGAAGGGTGGAACTCCGCAACGAGCAGGCCAGTACATCGAGCAGGTTCGTGAGCTGCGCCGCGCCATCGGCTACGACGCCGAACACGTGGTCAACGTCGCCTTGCTGGCTTGGACCGGGGCGCCCCGACCCCAAATCGAAATGATCGCCGAGGGCGCGAGCGCGATGGGTTTTGGCGGCGTGCACGCCTCCGGGGTCGCAGCCCTCGCCGTCCGAGACCTTGCCGAAGGCTGCTACGGCGACGCGTACGACCGCCTGAAACCGCTCGTGGACGACCCCTTCCTGCAGGTCACGCCGCTGGAGATCCCCGATCTCGTCGAGGCCGCGGTCCGCAGCGGACATCTCGAGGAGGCAGCCGGCCTGGTACAGCACCTGGAAGGGTTGGCGCGGGCCAACGGGTCGCCATGGACAGCTGGTCTCGCGCAGCGGTCGCGCGCGCTCGTCGACGACCACGGGGCCGAACCTCACTACCAAGCGGCTGTCGCCACGCTCGCCCCGACCGGCATCGAGATAGAGCTGGCCCGGACCCATCTTCTGTACGGCGAATGGCTGCGCCGTACGCGGCGCCGCCGTGACGCGCGGGAACAGCTGCGTCTAGCCGTGGAGATCTTCGAGCGCGTCGAGGCGCCCGGGTTCGCGCAACGCGCTCGCAACGAACTGGAGGCCATCGGAGAGCACGCGCCCGCGGCCGGAGAACCCGGTCCGTTCGACCTCACCGCCCAGCAGCTGACAGTCGCGCGGCTCGCCGCGGCCGGCAACACCAACGCCGAGATCGGCGCCACCATGTTCCTCAGCGTCAACACCGTCGACTACCACCTGCGCAAGGTCTTCCAAAAGCTCGGAGTCTCCTCCCGTCGGCAGCTCGCCGACCGGATCCACCCGCCATCCTGACGGCCGGCACATCGTCAGGACTACGTGCTTCACGTGGTCCGCGCCTACCCGTACCGGTGCAGGCTCGGGGAAAACCTCGGTCAAGGAGGACCCATGCCTTACATCACCGCCGATGACGGCGCCGAGATCTTCTACAAGGACTGGGGAGCCGGTGGCTCCCCGGTGATCCTCAGCCACGGCTGGCCGTTGAACTCCGACGCTTGGGAAGCCGGAGCCCGCTTCCTCGCCGAACACGGGCACCGCGTCATCGCCCACGACCGCCGCGGCCACGGGCGCTCGAGCCAGACCTGGAACGGCAACGAGATGGACACCTACGCCGACGACCTGGCCTGCCTCATCGACACCCTGGACCTGCACGGCCTCACCCTTGTCGGGCACTCCACCGGCGGCGGCGAGATCGTCCACTACCTCGGCCGCCACGGCAGCAGCCGCGTCTCCCGGCTCGTCCTCGTGTCCGCCGTGCCGCCACTCATGCTGCGCACCGACGACAATCCCGAAGGACTCCCCATCGAGGTGTTCGACGAGATCCGGGCCGGGGAGGCCGCCGACCGGTCACAGCTGTACCGCAACCTTGCCGACGGCCCGTTCTTCGGGCACAACCGCAAGCAGGACGTCGACCAGGGCTTCCGGGACGCGTTCTGGCTGCAAAGCATGGCCTGTGGCCACCGGGGCGCCTACGAGTGCATCGCCGCATTCTCGGCCACCGACTTCCGCCCCGATCTGGAGAAAGTCGACGTACCGACCCTGGTCATCCACGGCGACGACGATCAGATCGTGCCGTTCGAGGTCGGCGGCAAGCGATCCGCCGAGATGATCGACGGCGCCGTACTCAAGGTCTACGGAGGCAGCGGCCACGCACTGCCCGACACCGACCGCGACCGGCTGCACGCCGATCTGCTCGAGTTCATCGACGTCTGACCGGAAGGGAAACATCATGAGCGACAACCGCCGTCCCGACACCGTCGTCCTCGTGCACGGCCTGTGGATGACGCCCCGCAGCTGGGAAAACTGGGTCCAGCACTACCAGGCCAAGGGCTTCACCGTCCTGACACCCGGATACCCCGGCTTCGACATCGAAGTGGAAGGCCTGCGCACCAGCCCCGACATCATCGCGAACCTGACCGTGCCCGAGACCCTCGACCACCTCGCCACCGTGATCGAGAAGATCGAGACTCCGCCGATCATCATCGGCCACTCCTTCGGCGGAACCCTCACCCAGTTGCTGCTGGCCCGCGGCCTCGGCTCCGCTGGCGTCGTCGTCGACTCCGCCCCGACCGAGGGCGTACGCGTGAGCCCGCTGTCCCAGGCCAAGTCCCTGTTCCCCGCGCTGAAGAACCCGGCCAACCGACACAAGGCCGTGGGCTTCACCCCCGAGGAGTTCCACTATGCCTTCACCAACACCCTCAGCGAGGAGGAGTCCAAGGCGGTCTGGGACCGCTACCACATCCCCGCGCCGGGCAACTGGGTATGGGAGTTCGGCCTGTTGGCCAACTTCAAACCGGGCCACCAAGACACCTGGCTCGACTACTCCGCCGACCGCGCTCCGCTGCTGTTCATCGCCGGCGAGAACGACCACATCATGCCGCCGTCGGTGAACAAGTCGAACGCCAACCACTACAAGAAGTCCCCTGCCCTCACCGAGTACCACGAGTTCAAGGGCCGCGACCACTGGACCTGCGGCGGCCCGGGCTGGGAGGCCGTGGCCGACCACGCGCTCACCTGGGCACTCGAGCACGCGCAAGTCGTGTCCGGCCGCACCGCCACCTCCTGACCGACAACCAACAATAGATCGGACGGCCCGTCCATGGTTCAGATGACGCACCTGGGCGGGCCTACCGTCCTCCTCGAGCTCGGCGGATGGCGGATACTCACCGACCCCACATTCGACCCACCAGGACGCAAGTACAAGTTCGGCTGGGGCACATCCTCCATCAAGACCGCAGGCCCTGCACTCCAGCCAGACGAGATCGGGCCCGTCGACGTCGTCCTGCTGAGCCACGACCACCATGCCGACAACCTCGACGACCGCGGCCGCGACCTGCTCACCGCTGCAGGCACTGTGCTCACCACCAGGCCAGGCGCTCGGCGGCTCGCCGCCTCCAACGTCCGCGGCCTGGGCACCGGCGAGACCACCTCGCTGGACGCGGCCGGGAAGGAACACCTCTCCATCCAAGCCACGCCCTGCCGCCACGGCCCAGCTCTGAGCAGACCCGTGACAGGTCCAGTCATCGGATTCGCCCTGACCCTCGGACACGCCTCCACCGTGTCGGTATGGATGACAGGCGACACAGTCCTGCATCGACCGATCCGCCGACTCGCCCGCCAACTCGACGTCGACATAGTCCTCATGCACCTGGGCAACGTCCGATTTCCCATCACCGGTCCGCTCCGCTACTCCATGAACAGCCGCGACGCGGCGTCGCTCCTAGCCCTCCTCGGACCACGGTTGGCGGTACCGGTCCACTACGACGGCTGGTCACACTTCAGCGAACCGACGAACCATGTCCGCACCACGCTCGACCGCGCCGCCGGCGTCCGGCACCTCGTCACGTGGCTCGAACCCGGCCGACCCACCCAGCTGTGATCTGCAGGTCCGGTGCCCAACTAATACTGGGCCTGCATCTGGCCGGACCGGGCTGCTGGCTGCAGCCTCGACCACAAGCCCAGTTCAGTCCACTGCGGCACGGGCAGGGACGCGTGTCGGTCGGGTGCGTCGGTTTCCTAATCCTGCCGGGGCACCATAGAAACGTGCAGGTCAGACGCTTCGTGCCGGGAGTCAGCCTCCGGCGCTTGCGTTCAAGTACGGCCATCCATGGTGCGAACTGCTGGCGACGCAAGTTGTGGGCGACTCACTCCTGCGCCTCTGAACAGAGGTTCCTTCGCGGAACCCGGCGCCGGCAACTGGACGGCGATCTTCGGCGGCGCCCTGTTCGCCGCCGTCGAGCCGACGGGCGCTTTCGGGGTCACCTGGCCGCTGGCGGGCACGATAGCTGGGATCATCTTCCTCCACGGGCTCTCATCGCCGCCTACCACTCTGTCTACGGATTCCTGCATTCGGCGCCGGATCGCTCAGCCGACCGCTGGCACCGTGGCAGGCAGCGTCGCCCAGTGAGGTACTCCGAGGCCGCTTGCCCGGTCGTAGCCGGGGGCGGCCTGGCAGCAGCCGACCGACTCCAGGTCATTGTTGCCTTCGGTGACGTCGTAGAACGTTCCGGACTGACCTTCGACCGAGTAGAACCAGCCGTTGGCCAATCCGATGGGTGGTCGTCCGGCGGCGCGCTCGTTGGCGCTGACCAGAGCGAGTGCGGCGGCGGTGAACGGAGTGGCTCCGCTGGTTCCGCCTACGGTTTGCAGGGCGCCGTCGAGTACCACGGGCCAGCCCGGGCTCATGTCCGCCAGCGCCGCGCCGTCGGGGACGGTGCGCATCGGTCCGGGGTTGACTTTGCTCTGGTACCACGGTTTGGACTGGGTGCGGCTCGTACCACCACCGCCGGCCCCCTGGCCGCCGTACACGCTGTCGTTCCAGACCACTTCGCCGGTGCGCTCATTGCCCTGCCCGAGCACCAGTCGCGTGCCGCCGACCGCGGTGACGAACGGCGAGACGGCCGGGTACGACATGGTGGTCCCCGCCACCGCGGCGCCACAGGTGGTCGAACCGGAGTCACCTGCTGCGATCAGGGTCGCCACGCCGGTGAGCGCGGCCATCGCGAGGACGGAGTCGACGACCTTGACGTAGCCGGGATCGGCGTCCTGCTCGGCGATCGCGCACCCGCCGTACGAGACCGTGAGGACGTCGGGTTGCCCTTTCGGGTCGGCGATCGCCCGGCTGAAGCCGTCCAGGAAGGCGGCGTCGCCGTTCGTCGTCTGGACAAGTCGCAGCTGACCTCCCGGTACGACGGCCGCGACGGTCTGTAAGTCCAAGGACGTCTCGTCGTCGACATTGGTGATCCGGGTCGGTACGCCGTCGCCTTGCGACTGCGCGACTGCCGGCGGTGCGTATCCCCAGCACTGGCCGGCGAGGGCCAAATCCTGGTCGGACCAGCCTCCGCCCAGGTCGATCACGGTCACCACGGGAGTTCCCTTCGCTCGTGCGGTCAACTGGTCGATCCCGTAGGCGTCAAGGATCTGGGCGGGTGTGTAGACCTGTTTCGCCGTCAGCAGCGGGTTCTGGCACGACGCAGTGAGTGGGCTGCCGGTGTCTACCGGCCAGGCCTCTGCGCCCGGCTTCGTAGCGTCCGGGCTGTTGATCGAGGAGGGACGAGATCCATCGCTCGCAGCGTCGTAGACATCGGCATCGCCGACCAAGAGAGTCGTTCCGCTCGACTGCAACTGGTCCGGGACCTCATCCGGCAGGGAGTAGGTGACGAACGGGTTGCTCGCTGATCCGGCCTGCTGCCCGAGCGGCGACCCGAGCGCCTTCTGCCACTGTGCCGGCGTACCGAACACCCGGGCGAACAGCCGTGTCGGGTCAACGGCGAAGCCGAGGCCCAGGCCGGTCACCGCATCGCCGACCGTGGAGATGTCCTTGTCGGTGGCGCCGTACTGGCCACCGGCCCGCGCGAGTGGGACGAAGTGGCGGTACTCGGGGCCAGGGCTGGCGGCCTTGGTTGCGGCATCGGTCAACGAGTTCGCGTTGTACGGCAAGGCCAGATAGAACGTCACCACTCCCGGCGCGGCCGCGACCAGATGCACCGCCGGGTTCGGCGAGCCGTTGTCCGACGTCTGCTTGGCCTTCGGAGACGACGTACACGAGGTCACCAGCGCAGCCAGCGCGATCACCGCACAAACGCTCGACCAGCGCCATCCACGTGCGCTGGCCTGCTCGCTCATGCCACGGCACATCCCTCCCGCGTCGATCGTCACCATCGTGCCGATGGCGGAGGGCGGTGCACTCATCCCGACCGGATGATTGCGGCGGGCCGAATGCAGGCGGAGCCGCTACCCGAACCGACAGCCGAACTCATGGCGACTCGGGCGACATTCACCCTCGCTGGGGGAGGCTGTGCGGCCGGTCGAGTGGCAGGGTTGGTTTGTGTCCGATCGATCTGTCGGGTTCCCTGTTGCCGCGCGAAAGCATGCATGGCTCGTGGTTCTGCTGGCCGGCGTGCTGGTCTGGATACTGGCAGCCGGTGTCACGGCGATCACCCAGGACGACATCCTGGTTCCGACACTGTTCCTGATCGGGAGCTTCCTGGTGCCGGTCACGGTCGTGGTGTTCGCGCTGGCTCGTCTGGACGACTGTCACCTGACCAGCAACGTGATCCTGCTGGGGTTTCTCGCCGCGGGGACGGTCGGAGTGGTCGTGTCGGCCGTGACGGAGATCTATCTGCTGCCGACCGGTGCAGGGCCGGTGGGTAACGCGCTCGGGTTCTTCGGCGTCGGCTTGATCGAGGAAGTCTCCAAGGGTGCTGTGCTCGTGGCGGTCGCCTGGCGGGTCCGCGAACGCACGGTGCACGGGGGTATGGTCCTGGGCGCCACGGTGGGCGCAGGCTTCGCCGCCTTCGAAAGTACGGGCTACGCCTTCTACGCGTACGTCCAGCACACGGACGCCCACCCCGAGCTGAGCATTCTGCAAACCGAGGTGTCGCGAGCCATGCTCGCCCCGTTCGGCCACCTGACGTGGTCCGCGCTGCTCGGCGGTGCTCTGTTCGCCGCTGCCGCTCCGCCCAAGGGCGGGTTCCGCATCACCCCGCGGGTCCTGTGGACGCTGCTGGGCGTGGCGGCACTCCACGGAACCTGGGACGCATCGAACGGCTGGTCCATCTGGCTGTCTCAAGGACTCACCGGGCACGGATGGATCGCGGACTGGCCGGACGGAACCTACTGGGAGGGGCTCCCGACACAAGGAGAGATGTGGGTCTTCCAAGGGGTGTACGACGGTTCCCTGGCCATCGTCGGAGCCGTCGGAATCCTCTGGGTCATCCTCTCCTGGCGCCACGGCAGAGCACCTGCCCCCGCATCCCCGCCCGCACCATCCCCATCGGTCAAGAGCGCCTAGCACCAGCCTGGTCGTTCATCCGGCTGCCAGGGTCGCGGACGCCTGTCAGTACAGTTGCGCGCGGAGGGGATCGGCACATGGTGATGGGGAATCAGGACATCGACGCCTGGGACGCCGAGTGGCATCGTTCCGGCCGGGTGGTCTTTGCGGTTCGGCGGGCGCTGGCGTTCGGCGGGCTGGTCGTCGTGCTGACGCTGGCCGGCATCCCGATCCTTTCGGTCGTCCGGGACCTCGACAGCCGCGGCACGTGGTTCACGGTCCGGGTGGCGCTCCTCGCCGTACTCTTCGCCGCCTGTATCGCGCTCGCCGTCCTGTTCCTCCTCGGGCACCCGCGAGTGACCGTCAGCGCCACCGGCATCCGGTCCGCCTGGTGGCGGCAGATCCCGTGGGCCGAGTTCGAGGGCACCACCCTCGTCACACCCAACAGCGGCCTCGCCGCGCCTTACCTGACCATCATTTCCACGCGCGGCCGCAAACTCCACATCCCCCAGACGAATGTCGAAGACCTTCGCGCCTTCGCCGCCTGGCTCACCAAACTCCACACCCAGCACCAGCTGACGACCAACAGCTGAGCGGCCGAGGCGAAACCATGCCGGGGTCACGCGATGCGCTCCGCGGTGCGGCCTGCGGGAGGAGCTAGGTCTTCAGGTAGGCGTCGACCTCGGGCAGGACTTCCCGCAATGGGCGGTGCATGTCCAGTTGGAGGTAGCTGGTTGCGGGACGTTCGGCGCGATCCAGCCATTGCCGGAAGAGGGTCTCGCCGTCCGACGCCTCAGTGCCGACGTCCGCGGGTGCGTCGTTCACAGCCGGGCGGTGGCTTCTCAGGCGGGGGCGTTGGCGGAGGCGTTGGTCGATCAGTTGCAGATCGGTGATCCGGCACTCGATGTACTTGTAAACCGCGCCCTGCGAAGCCGCCATGGCCATGCCCTCGTCGAGGATTCGGGGCCAGAAGCAAGGACTGTCCATGACGACGTTGTGCCCCTGGGCGAGCAGATGCCGCGCCAGCCCGTACATGGTTTCGTACGCGGCCTTGGTGCTGCTGGTGAGGTCGAAGCCCGCGTCGAGGACGGCGCTCTTGAGGACGTCGTAGTCGACGGCGACCGCGCCGTGGGTGGCGACGACGTGCGCGGCGACGGTGGATTTCCCGGAGCCCGGAACGCCTGACATCTGAAGCAGAAACATAGTGGCGAGCCCCCCTAGCAACGGCGGTACCTGTTGCCCATCATCGCCGAGTCGTTGCGCGACCACAGGTGCCGACCGATTATGAGGCATCGATCGGGCGGTGCCACCGCACCGCCTTGGGGGAAGGGGATTCGGAATGAGAAAGTTCGTGCTGCTCGTGGGGGCTGTGCTCGCGCTGATGGTGGGGTTGATCACTCCAGCCGCGGCCGCCACCCCGGGCGCTCTGACGCCGGCACAGGCGTCAGCCAACTGCGCTGCGTTCTTCGGTGTCGCGCAGGGTCCCGAGCCGTTGTCTGCCTGTCAGTGGGACATGCGGCGGATCGGGGTCGGTTCGGCGTCGTACGCCAACGCGACCGGCGCCGGCGTCAACGTCGGGGTGATCGACGGTGGCGTCGATCTGACTCACCCCGACCTGACCGGGCATCTGGACGTCGCTCGGTCCTGCTCGTTCATCTTCTCGACCACGCCGACGGCCGACCCGCAGGAGATCGCGAACGGTAACTGCGCCAACAAGGCCGCCGTACAGGATCTGCAGGGCCACGGCACGCACGTGGCCACTACCATCGCCGGACGCCTCAACGGTGTCGGCATCGCCGGGGTGGCCCCCAACGCGACGATCGTCGCGATCAAGGCCTGCACGATCGCGGGCTACTGCTTCGCCGACTCGGTCGCGGCCGCGCTCCGGTACGCCGGTGACCAGCGTCTCGACGTCGTCAACCTGAGCCTGTTCGCCGACCCGTGGCTGTACTTCTGCGGCAACGACGCCGAGCAGCGGGCGCTCCTGCAGGACCTGCAGAGCGCGTCGCGGTACGCACAGCAGCGCGGTGTCGTGATCGTGGCAGCGGCCGGCAACGAGGCGCAGGACCTCGGGCACCCGACGACCGACGTCATCAGCCCGGACTGGCCGCCGGACGCGGCAGTCGAGCGCATCGTGCACAACAACTGCCGTGTCGCGCCGGCTGAACTCCCCGGCGTGGTTGCGGTATCGGCGTCCGGCGTGAGCACGCTTGCCAGCTACTCCAACACCGGCGGTCCGACCGTCGACGTCACCGCACCAGGTGGCGACGCGGCCCAGACCCCGGGTACGACGTACGGCCGGATCCTCGCCGGCTGGTCGAGCACCGACGGAACCGGTCAGT
Organism: Kribbella sp. NPDC050459; assembly: GCF_040655315.1. Lineage (NCBI taxonomy): Bacteria > Bacillati > Actinomycetota > Actinomycetes > Propionibacteriales > Kribbellaceae > Kribbella > Kribbella sp. NPDC050459. Next base: position 749,603 of record NZ_JBFAJQ010000002.1, read on the forward strand.
GGGAGGCCCTGGCCGCCGCGGGACGCGGAGTCGAGGACGCCAGCGGAAATCGCTGGGTCTGGATCAGCGGTACGTCGATGGCCTCGCCGCACGTAGCCGGTGTGGCGGCGCTGATCCGTGAGCTGCACCCGAACTGGAGCCCAGGTGCCGTGGCGGCGCAGATCCGCCGCACTGCGACACCGACCGCCTGCCCGGCCAACTGGCCGGCCGATGACGTCCGCCAGTGCACCGGCGGACCGTCCAGCACGACCTTCTACGGCGCCGGAATGGTGAACGCCCTGGCGGCCACCTCCTGACGTCAACCCAGGCAGCGGGGCGGGACATGGTCCCGCCCCGCTGTCATTCGGGGAGACCGGCCAGATCGGCCATCAGGCGCATGTGGTGGTCGAAGTAGCCGGAGCGGGCTTCGATCATGCCGTCGAGGCGGCCGAACACCTCGAAGTTGAGGACGCCGTACAAGTGCGTCCAGGCGACCAGCACGCGGTCGAGCTGATCCTCGGGCATGGTGCCGCCGCGGCCCGCGATGAGGCGATGCAGATCGTCGTGGAGCGCCGAGGGCAGGCCGGCCGACGGCGGATCGGCGTCGGCGACGATCGCCGCCAGCACCAGGATCACCTTGGTCGCCGGCTCGACGGTGTCCGGTGGCGCCGCGTACCCGGGCACAGGGCTGCCGTAGATCAGGCCGTACTCGGCCGGATGCGCGAGTGCCCAGTCACGGACGCCGCGGCACACGGCGAGCCACCGCCCGCGGAGGTCGTCGCGCGGTACGGCGGACTCGGCGGCGCCCGCGGCATCGGCGAGGTCGTCGTAGGCGTCGATGATCAGCGCAGTGAGGAGCGCATCGCGGCTCGGGAAGTACCGGTAGAGCGCCGAGGCGACGATGTCGAGGTCGCGGGCCACCGCGCGCAGCGACAGGTTGGCGCCGTCGGTCGCAAGGTGCCGACGGGCGACCGCCTTGATCTCCTGACTCATCTCCGATCGGACGCGGGCGCGGAGCGACGGTGCTGACATGGCCCCAGTCTGGCACAGATCGAGAACGCTGATGCGTAACGAGAACACTGTTCTTGACAAGACCGTCGCAGTGCAGTGAACTGTTCCGAGAACAGTGTTCTCCACCCGGAGGGGTCTCATGTCTCTGCAGATCGTCGTCGGCGCCGGACCGGTCGGCACGGCCACGGCACGCCTGCTCGCCGAGCGGGGCGACCAGGTCCGCGTCATCACCCGCTCCGGCAGCGGCCCGGAGGGCGTCGAGCGGATCGCGGCGGACGCGACGGATGCCGATGTGCTGGCCCGGTACGCCGAGGGCGCGTCGACGATCTACTCGTGCGCCGGCCCGCCGTACCACCGCTGGCCGACCGACTGGCCCCCGCTCGGAGCGGCGCTGGTCAAGGCGGCCGAAGCGAGCGGGGCCGTCCTCGTCACGACCGGAAACCTCTATGGGTACGGCGCCGTGGACCGGCCGATGACCGAGGACATGCCGCTGCGTCCGAACTCGATCAAGGGACAGGTGCGGGCCAAACTGTGGACCGACGCCCTCGAGGCGCATCGCTCCGGGCGGATCCGGACCGCGGAGGTGCGGGGCTCGGACTATCTGGGCGCCGGTGCGCTCACGACGTTCAGCGTGATGGTGCTGCCCAAGGTGGTCGCCGGCAAGCGGGCGTCCGTACCGGCCGATCTGGACGCGCCGCACACCTGGACGTACGTCGGAGACGTCGCGCGCACGTTGATCGCGGTCGGCGACGACGAGCGCGCGTGGGGTCGCGCGTGGCACGTGCCGAGCGCGGAGCCGGTGTCGGTCCGGGCCCTCGCGGCCCGCGCGGCCGACCTGGCCGGCGCACCGCCCGCGCGGATCGCCGCGATGCCGGTGACCGCGTTGCGTCTGGCCGGACTGTTCAACCCGGCAGCGCGCGCACTGGTCGAGACGCAGTACCAGTGGCGGCGCCCGTTCGTCCTCGACTCGACCGCCGCGACTGTTGCCTTCGGCATCAAACCGACGCCGGTCGACGACGCACTCCGCGAATCCGTCGAGGAACTGCGGCGCTAGTACGGCGGAGAACGTCAGCGTCCGGTCGCACCACGCTCGATGCGGTACAGCACGTTCGGACGCAGCGGACCTTCGGGTGCGGTGGGGTTGTCGAAGTCGTCGGCAGGGTCACGGGTCATGCCGATCCGGCGCATCACCGCCTGGGAACGCTGGTTGAGAGCCGTCGTCACGGCAAGGATCTCGGGGAGTTCGAGAGCGTCGAAGCCGTACGTCAGCACCGCCAGCGCGGCCTCGGTGGCGTAGCCGTGGCCCCAGGCCGATCGGGCGAGCCGCCAGCCGATCTCCACTCCGGTGAACGGCATGTCGTCGTCCACCCGGTCCAGGCCCGCGAAACCGATGAACTCGCTCGTGGCCTGCACCTCGACGGCCCACCAGCCGTAGCCTCGCTGGTCGAACTCGGCCTGGAACGCTGCCACCGAGGCATCGCTCTGTTCGCGGGTCAGGAGGTCGCCCAGGTGCTCACGGACCTCGGGATCGGCATTCATCGCCGCCCATGGTTCGAGGTCGGAGTCTCGCCATCGGCGCAGGACGAGGCGATCGGTACGCAGTTCAGCCATGCCGTCCAGCCAACGCGAGCCGTGCCCCTCGAGGCAATCGTTTTTTCCGGAGCGGCGCCGGCGCCAACCGGGTGACGCCGGCCGGAGTCTCACCAGACAGGGCCTAGGCTGTGCGCGTCGACCGGAGAAGGGCAGTGATGAGTTCCAGGAGACCAAGCCGGTGGTTCCGCCGGCTCGTCGTCACGCTGGTGGTGCTGGCGGTCTTGGCGATCGTCGTCGATCGCGCCGCCGCGTACGTGGCGGAGAACCAGCTCGCGTCGATGGCCGAGAAGGAGGCCAAGCAGTACGACGTACGCTCGGCCGGCACGTCGGTGAAGATCGGCGGGTTCGGGTTCTTGCCGCAGCTGGCCAAGGAGGACTTCTCCAAGGTCACGCTGACGATGGAGAAGCCGACGTTCTCGGGAGTGCCCGGCGAGGACCTGAAGGTCGAGCTGCAGAACGTGCACGTGCCGCGATCGCTGCTGACCCAGCAGTCCGGCGCGGTGACGATCGACACGACAGATCTGCAACTGCAGCTCTCGCCGCGCGAGTTGGCCCGGCTCGCCGTTCGCAGTACGGGGCTCGAAGGGCTGTCGCTGGCCGTCGTCGACGGCAGGCTGCACGCGAAGGCTTCGATCCGCGGCTTCAACCTTGACGTACCGATCACGCCGCAGGTCACGGACGGCCGGGTCGCACTGGCGCTCGGCCAGATGTCGGACTCGATCCCGTCGTACGTCCAGGACGCGATCCGCAGCCAGCTCGCGACCGGTATCACGCTGCCCGAGCTGCCGTTCGGCGCCCAGCTGACCGGGATCCGCGTCGTGGACAACTCGGTCGTCGTGACCGCGGCCGCGAAGGACCTCAAGTTCAACGGATGAGTCCCTTGGGTTGCGATGGTTCGCGATATATCGTCGAACTATCGCAATCACTTTTCGTGAGGGACGGGTGGTCCAGATGACCGGATCGGCGTACGCCGCGGGCTGGCCTTGGGCGCAGTTCGCGCGGCACTGTTCAACCTTCGACGACATCTTGGACGAGTTGCGCGCGGCGATGAGCGGTCACCGCGGGCACCAGGGGCACCGGGGGCATCAGCAGAACTTCGGGCCGCCGTGGGGCATGTTCGGCGGCGGCGGGCAGATGTTCGGGCCGCCGTGGGGACCGCCGCCGCGCTGGCGTGGACCGAAGGCGCGCCGCGGCGACGTCCGGGCGGCCATCCTCGCCGTGCTCGCGGAGCAGCCGATGAACGGCTACGGGATCATCCAGGAGATCGCCGAGCGCAGCGGCGGCGTGTGGAAGCCGAGCCCGGGCTCGATCTACCCGACGCTGCAGCAGCTCGAGGACGAGGGCCTGGTGACCGCGGACGCGGAGGTCGGGCGGCGGACGTTCCGGCTGACCGACGAGGGCCGCACGTATGTCGCCGAGCACCAGGACGAGGTGTCCGCGCCGTGGGAGGCGATGAGCGCTCCGTCGGGTGACGACGAGAACGGGTTCAAGCCGCTGTTCGGGCAGGTCGCGACGGCGATGTGGCAGATCCTGGCGAGCGGTACGCCGGAGCAGCAGGCGAGGGCCCGCGAGGCGGTCGCCGACCTGCGCCGGAAGCTGTACGGCATCCTCGCCGAGGACGACGACGGCAACGAGCAGGACCGTTCATGAGCTCCGCCGATCGGGACCGCCCCCGGCGAGGCGGTCCCGGCGGCCGGCCACGCCGGCGAGGCCAAGGCTGGGACGGACAGGTCTGGAACGGGCAGGGCTGGTTCGGTGAGCCGGGCGGTCGTCCGCAGCAGCACGGCTGGGGCGGAGACTGGCACGGCCGCGGTTGGAGCGGCGAGTGGCGAGCCGCCGCCTGGAACACCGACCGCCCCGACGACGCCTCGGATAATGCCGGCCGCGAAGCACGCTGGGACGACGCCGGCCGCGCCGACGCGTCAGGTGCGCAGACCCCGGAGCGGCCGCGGAGCGACGTGAAGCGGGTGCGCATCGGTGACGCCGAGCGGGACCGCGCCGTCTCGATGCTGAGCGAGCACTTCGTGGCCGGCCGGTTGACCCAGGCCGAGTTCGAGGAGCGGAGCGAGGTGGTGACGCAGGCACGGTACGCCGATGACCTCGAGCCGCTGTTCGACGACCTGCCGGCGTCGACGGAGCTGCAGGTCGCGCAACCTCCGGCGGCCCTCCGCCGTCGTACCGGTCCGCCGCCGCCGTTCCTGATGCTGGTGCCGTTCCTGATGATCGGCCTGGTGGTCACGTCGGTCGCGCTCACCGCGCCCTGGCTCCTCTGGGGCATGTTCTGGATCATCCTCATCAGCGGCATGTCCCGCAGGCGTCACTACCGCTGATCGACCGCTGACCTAGAGCCGCCCCCGGGTCCGCGGGATCTCCTCCGCGAACTCCACGACGAACCCGTCCGGGTCGGCGACGTGGACCGTCCGGTGTCCCCACGGACGGTCCGCCGGCCCGCTCAGCACCGGTACGCCGGCCGCCCGCAGCCGCTCGGCGTACGCGTCGACGTCCTCCACCGGCACCACCACTTCCCCGCCCGCGCCCGGCGTCACCGCCCGCCCGGTCAACCACTCCGCCCGCCGGCGCTCGTACAACGCGAAACGCACCCCGCCGGCGTCGAACTCGGCGTACCCCGCGTCCGTGAACTTGTACGCCAGCCCGGCCACGTCGCGGTAGAACCGCACGGACACGTCCAGGTCCTCGACGTACAAGATGACGTACCCGATCTCCATACCGCCAATTGTCGGCGCCGCGCCGTATCTTCGCGCGCAGGGTGATTGGATGAGGCGTATGGCGACTGTTCTCCGCTACGCGGCTTTCACGTCCGACCCGGCCGGTGGAAATCCGGCCGGTGTGGTGCTCGACGCGGGTGGGCTCGACGACGCTGCGATGCAGGCGATCGCGGCCGAGGTCGGGTACTCCGAAACTGCATTCCTCACCGGCGAGGGCGACATCCGCCCGGTCCGGTACTTCTCCCCCAAGGCCGAGGTCCCGTTCTGCGGTCACGCGACCGTTGCGACCGCCGTCGCGCTGGCGGAGCGGACCGGCCCCGGCGAGATCGTCTTCGCGACGCAGGCCGGTGAAGTCCCGGTGACGGTCGACGACAACCTGCGCGCCACACTCACCAGCGTCGAGCCGTACGTCGAGCCGGCCGGCGAGCTCGGCGACGTGCTCGACATCCTGCGCTGGTCACCCGACGACCTCGACCCTGCCCTGCCGCCGCGGATCGCGTACGCCGGGGCGCGGCATCTCGTGCTCAGTACGGCGACCAGGCAACGACTGGCCGACCTGGACTACGACTTCGACCGCCTGCTCGCGTACATGCTCGACCGCGACCTGACCACGCTGCAGCTCGTCTGGCGGGAATCGCCGGCCGTCTTCCACGTGCGCGACCCGTTCCCGGTGGGCGGTGTGGTCGAGGACCCGGCGACCGGCGCCGCCGCGGCCGCCTTCGGCGCCTACCTGCGGGAGCTCGGTGAGTCGCGGCCGACGATCACCCTGCACCAGGGCGCGGATCTCGGGCGGCCGAGCCTCATCACGGTCGAGCTCCGCCCGGACGACAACCGCGTGCGGGTGAGCGGCAACGCCGTACCGATCACGGCACCCGAGTGAGCCACTCCTCGGTGCCGAACTTGGCGCCGACCCGCTCCTCGGCCTGCGCGACGGTGCCGGCCGAGATCACGCCGTCCGCCAGCCCGTAGCGGTTCCGGAACGTGCCGACCATCCGCGAGATCACGTCCGTACGGTCGAGACCGGTCTGGCTGCGCAGCGGGTCGACGCGCTTGTTCGCGCTCGTGGTGCCCTTGTCGGACAGCTTCTCGCGCCCGATCCGCAGGACCTCGAGCATCTTGCCGGCGTCCATGTCGTAGGCCATCGTCACGTGGTGCAGCACCGCGCCGCCGGCGAACCGTTTCTGCGCGGCACCGGCGATCTTGCCCGCCGGCGAGGTGATGTCGTTGATCGGCTGGTACGTCGCCGCGATGCCGAGATCGTTGAGCGCGCCAATGACCCAGTCGTCGAGGAACGCGTACGACTCGACGAACGACAGGCCGGACACGAGCGACTCCGGCACGTACAGCGAGTACGTGATCGTGTTGCCCGGCTCCACGAACATCGCGCCGCCGCCGCTGATCCGCCGGACGACGGTGACGTCGTGGCGGGCCGCACCGCCCAGGTCGACCTCGTTGCGCAGCGACTGGAAGCTGCCGATGATGACCGCGTTCGACGCCCATTCCCAGACCCGCAACGTCGGCGGCCGCTGCCCCGACCCGACCTCTTCGGTCAGCACCTCGTCGAGCGCCATCTGCAATGCCGGATCCCGCGGTACGTCGTGCACGAACTCCCACTCGTGGTCGCGCCAGCCGGTCGCGCCGGTCACCGCCCGCCGGACCGCGACCGCGACGGCCTCGGGTGAGAACCCGAGCATCTCGACGCCGTCGCCGAGCGCGCCGCGCACCCGGGCCGCGATCTGGGCCGCGGACGTGGCCACCTGCAGACCGGCCAGGGCTCCGTTGATCCGTTCCAGCGCGTCGTCGGGCTCCAGGAAGAAGTCACCGGAGATCTGCGCGTTCCGGACGTGGTCGTCGACGACGTCCAGGTCGGCGACGACGAGCTTCCCGCCCGGGACCTTGTACTCACCATGCATATTCAGCACCAACTTGCTCTGGTCAACAGTTGTTCCCGGGACGGATACTCCCACCCATGGGGGAGATGAGCATGAACAAGGCGATCCATGCCGCTGTCCGGCGGGATCTGGATCGGTTCCTGGACGCACTGGAACGGTTCCCGGCCGGGGACCGCACGCGGGCCGTGCAACTGGCCACGGCCTGGCAGAACTTCGACAGTCAGCTCACCCGGCACCACGAGGGTGAGCACGAGATCGCGTGGCCGGCGCTGGAGAAACTCGGCGTCAGCCCGGAGTTGCTGACGCAGCTGGACGCCGAGCACGACACGATGGCGGCCGCGCTGGCGGCGTCGCGGACCGCGATGGGTACGTTGCGACGCACGGCGAGCGCGGAGGACGCCGCAGCCGCACACGCAGCGATCCAGGAGCTGCAACGGGTCACTGTCGAGCACCTCGAGCACGAGGAGGCCGAGATCGAACCGGTCTACCTGGCCAACGAGGGCTCGCCCGAGATGAAGGCGATGGGTCGCGAGTTCGCGAAGGTCGGCCCGGCGCAGGGCGGAACCTTCTTCGCCTGGGCGCTCGACGGAGCCACCCCGGCGGAGTCCGCCGCCATCACCGGCACGGTCCCGAAGCCGGTCCTGGCCGTGATCGCCGGCGTCTTCGGCCGCTCCTACCGCAAGACGGTGGCCCCGACCTGGCGCGCCTGACGACGGACGGCTACGCGGCCGGCTTGAGGCGTACGGCGACCTGCCAGACGCGAGCGCGGACCGTGTCGATGTCGGCCGAGGCCTCGACCTCGTGGTGGATGCCACGGCCGGCGTAGAACTCGATCAGCGGAGCGGTCTGCTCGTGGTAGACCTCGAAGCGGCGGCGGATGACGTCCTCGGTGTCGTCCGAGCGGTGCTCGATCTCGGCGCGCCGGAGCAGCCGGTCGACGAGCGCGTCGGGCTCGACCTGCAGCACCAGGGCCGCATCGAGTGAGCGGCCCTGCCCGCCGAGGATGTCGTCCAGGACGCCGGCCTGCTCGAGCGTGCGCGGATACCCGTCCAGGACGAATCCCGGACGGGCGTCGGCGGCCGCGAGGCGGTCGCGGACCATGGCGTTCGTGACCTCGTCGGGCACGTACTCCCCGGCGTCGAGGTAGCGCTGCGCGGTCCGGCCGAGCTCGGTGCCGTCCTTGATGTTGCGGCGGAACAGGTCACCCGTGGAGATGACGGGCACGCCGAGATGTCCGGCCAGGTGACCCGCGTGCGTCCCCTTGCCCGCGCCCGGCGGTCCCATCAACAAGACAGTCGTCATGGCGCCCCTCCTGACCCCTGGTGAGTCCCCCAGATTATGGGACCGGCCGCGCCCGCGGTACGGCGTACGTCACTCCAAAACCCCGTCCTACGTCACATCCGCGCGTTACTGTCCGCAATCGTCGTCAGAACTCCATTTCCGGGCGCAGCTCGATGACGTCGCCCGGACCGGCGAACTTGGCCGCCAGCTCCTCGGCCCGGGCCCGGGTGGCGCAGTCCAGGACGAAGAAGCCGGCCAGCTGTTCCTTGGACTCGGCGTACGGGCCGTCGGTGTTGACCGGGCGCTTGCCCTCCCAGCGATAGGTCCGGGCGGTCGATGGTGCGTCCAACGCCAGACCGGTGACCAGCTCGCCGGACGCGGACAGCTCGGTCAGCATCTCGTCGAACTCCTTGCCCATCGCGGCCCGCTCGTCCGCCGGGATCGCGCGGCCGACCTCGGTGAAGTCGATCGTCGGGTGACCCCACGGCTGCGGGTTGGAGTGGATCAGGACCACGTACTTCATGACAGAACCTCCTGTGTCGGTATCCCGTGCACCCCGGACGTCGGAGGCGCCGGCAGGCCCTCGACATTCTGCCCCGATGTATTCCGGATCACATTCGGTCACACTCCGCCCACCGGGCTCCGTCAGCGCTGCAGAGGCACGATGAGGAACGGAGAAGCTCATGATCCTGGTGACAGGCGGTACCGGAACGATCGGCCGCCGGGTGGTCCCGCTGCTGCAGGCGGCCGGCAGCAAGATCCGCGTCCTCAGCCGGCGCGCGGACGACCGCGGCGACGGCATCGAGTACCTGGCCGTCGACCTCCTGACCGGTGAAGGGCTGGACCAGGCCCTGGATGGCGTGGACGTCGTCGTGCATCTGGCCGGCGGCCCGAAGGGCGACGAGATCGGCACCCGGAACCTGGTCGCGGCGGCCGAGCGCGCGAAGGTCGGGCACCTGGTGCACATCTCGGTGACCGCGGTCGACCAGCTGCCGCTCACGTACTTCACGTCGAAGCTCGGCGCCGAGCAGGCGGTCCGCGGGTCGTCGGTGCCCTGGACCGTGCTGCGGGTTGCCCAGCTGCACGAGTTCGCCTGGAACGCCGTACGGACGATGGCCAAGTTGCCCGTCCTGCCGGTGCCCGGCGGCCTCCGGTTCCAGCCGGTCGACAGCCGGGACGTGGCCGAGCGGCTCGCTGAACTGACGCTCGGTGAGCCGCTCGGCCTCGTCCCCGATCTGGTCGGCCCGAAGGTCTACAGCCTGGCGGAGCTGGCCCGCGACTACCTGCGAACCACCGGGAAGCACCGGCTGTCACTGCCGATCCGCGTCCCGGGCAAGGCAGGCAAGGTGTACCGCGCGGGCGGCAACCTCACGCTCACCGGCGCCACCGTCGGCACTCACACCTGGGAGGAGTTCGTGGCGGCGCAGGTGTAGGGCTCCAGCAGTTGCTCGAGGTCCGGCGTCCGCCGGCGCGCGATCCCGGCCAGGAAGTCGGCGACCTGGACCCGTGGATCGGATCTGGAATCGACCTGGACGAACGACCGCAGCGGCCCCGGCTCCGCACCCGCGGCGAGGAACGCGCCCAGCCTGGCCACCCGGCCCGGTGTCAGCGCGCTCTGCTCGTCGTGCACCACGGCGACCTGGCGACCGTCGGCGCTCCAGTACAGCACCGTCTCGGCGAGCGCCGGGACCAGCGGCTCCAACGGCGGCGGAAGCTCCGGGTCCTCGTCGATCAGCCGCTGCATCACCTCCTCGACGCGGGACCGCGTCAGCCCGCCCAACGCCGGGACGTCGGCCGGCATCGTCGCGAAGAACCGGTCGACGGCGGCGTGGTCCATCAGCCGCACCCGCTTCGTCCTGGCCAGGTCCACGAAGGCGGCCAGGAAGCCGGTCCGGTGCCGCAGCGCCAGGACGAGCTCCGAGTGGTCCGTGCCGAGGCTGGTGCCGGCGCCGTACGACGGCTCCTCGGTGAACAGCTCGAACACCCGCGCGGCGACGTACGCGGTCTTGTCGATGACGTGGACATGGGCGTGCCCCTGCAAGGTGGTGAGCAGCCACTCGAGCGCGGGCCGCTGCTCAGGCCGCAGCAACTGGTTGGACTTGTACTCCGTCCGGCGGTGCAGCCGGGCTCGCAGGACGTCGATCACGTCGGCGGCCGCGGGGACGGAGAGATCGACACTGGCATGGGTGATGACGGGTGAGGCGGGGTCGAGCAGGTTGGTTCCGGAGAACCCCGACTCGTCACACGCGACCTCGACCCAGGACTGAGAAGTCATGGAAAGACCGGCTCCAAGGCTGATGGACTGCACGCTGAGGGGCCCGTCCACGGGACGGGCTTGATCGGACGCGCCGGGAGTCATCGGGCGCGGTGACGATCAGTGAGCGGCAGCAGCCTTGGCAGACATGCGACCCATCATGGTCCGGGTGCTCGCCGGACACCAGCGAATTCCTACGGTTTGCGGGCCAGGGCGACCAGCACGAGCCGGCCGGTGCCGGACGCGTTCAGGGTCCGCTCGCCGTCCGGCCACCAGGAGGCGAGGTCGACCAGGCCGGGCCGGGCCAGGTCGAGCCCGGTGACGAGCTCCGCGATCTCGTCGCGGGTCCGGAACCGGATGTGCGGGAACGCGTCGCGCAGCTTCTCCTCGATCGCGGTCGCGAACTCCGCCAGCCGGCCGCCGTCGCGCGGGTTGAGCGGATGCGTGAGCGCCAGGTAGGAGCCGGACGGCACCGCGGCCAGGTAGTCCGCGACGACACCGGCCGGGTCGGGGATCGAGTGCAGCACCAGGCCGAGCAGGATCCCGACGGGGCGGGTCAGGTCGAGCGCCTCGGTCACCGCGGGATGGCTGAGGACCGCGGCCGGGTCGGCGACGTCCGCGTCGGCGAAGAAGCTGCGCCGGTCGTCGGCGAGCAGCGCCTGTCCGTGCGAGACCGCGGTCAGGTCGTTGTCGACGTACACGACCTTCGCCGCGGCGTCGGCGTGCAGCGCGATGTCGTGGGTGTTCAGCGCGGTCGGCAGGCCGGCGCCGAGGTCGAGGAACTGGTCGATCCCGCCGTCCGCGCTCATCCGGCCGATCGCGTCGGCCAGCCAGCGGCGGTTCTGCCGGGTCAGCTCGGAGATCTCGGGCGCGATCTTCAGCAGCTCCTGGACGAACTGCCGGTCGACCTCGAAGTTGTTCTTGCCGCCGAGCAGCAGGTCGTAGACCCGGGCCTGGGAGGCGCGGGCGAGGTCGATCGCGGCCGCTTCGTCGGCGCGCGGCGGCCGGTGCGTGTCGTCGTGTCGGGGCATCGCCGCGCCGCACCTCGATCCGTCAGCCGTGATCCGGAAAGCCGGATTCTCGGAAGGCTATCCACCCAGCCGTCCGCGGACCGCACCGGGGCCGCCGCCGATGAGTTTTACCCGCGTCGTTCGTCTCAACACCACCGAACGAAAGGAACGACGATGGCGAAGGTTCTGTACTCGGTGACGATGTCGGTGGACGGCTTCATCACCGGCCCGGGCGGCGACATGCAGTGGATGCGCCCGTACCTCGGCCCCAACCCGGAGGTCGACGCCCTGATCCCCCGGATCGGGTCGCTGCTGATCGGGCGCCGGTCGCACGACGGCGACGATCCGTACAAGGGCGAGGCCGGCGAGGGCGAGGCGTTCGGCGGTGGCTGGAGCGGACCGGCGTACGTCGTCACGCACCGGCCGCCGCCCGCGCCGGAGGCCGGCGTCACGTACGTCGACGACTTCGCGAAGGCACTCGCCGAGGCCCGGGAGGCGGCCGGCGACAAGTACGTCAACGTCATCGGCGCGAACATCGCCAAGCAGTGCATCGAGGCCGGCGCGCTGGACGAGGTCCTGCTCCTCTACGCCCCGGTCATGCTCGGCGACGGCACCCGCCTCTTCGACCACCCAGGCGGCCGCACCGTCCGCCTGGAACGCCTCAGCACCACCGAAACCCCACTCGCCACCAGCCTCTGGTTCAAGGTGCTCAGGTAAGCCCTCAGAAGTCGGCAGCGGTGGAGTGCATGACGGCGCGGATCTCGACCGAGCGGCCGCTGGCTCGGCTGTCCGGTAGCAGGCGGGCGAGTTCGACGGCGCGGTCGCGGTTCTCGACGTCGATCACGTAGTACCCGTCGATCCGGTTCGGCTCGGCAGCCGGCAGGCAGACCGACAGCTGGCGGTCCGCGAGCAGTTCGCCGCTGACCAGTTCACCGGCGTCCTGGGCGACCCGCTCGAACTCGTCGCGCTGCAGCCGCGGCTCACCCTCACCCTGCAGGATCAGTAAGAACTTCATCGGCGCTCTCCTCTCACAGGTACGACGGAGTCGAGCGCGCGGTCTTGACATGATGACCGGATGTTCGTGCAGACCGACCGGCTGATCCTGCGCCGCTTCACCCCCGCGGACGCCGAGCAGTTCGCCGCGTACCGCTCCGATCCGGCCGTCGCCCGCTTCCAGTCCTGGGACGCACCGGTGCCGCTCGACGACGCGCGGCGGACGGTCGAGCGGTTCGCGGAAGGCGATCCGGAGGAGCCCGGCTGGTTCCAGTACGCCGTCGACCTGGACGGCGTACTGATCGGCGATCTCGGGCTGAACCTGTCCGAGAACCTGATGCAGGCCGACCTCGGTTTCACGCTCGCTACGCAGTACCAAGGCCAGGGCTACGCGTCCGAAGCCGTGCGCGGGCTGTTGCACCACCTGTTCGTGGACCGCGAGCTGCACCGGGTGTCCGCCGAGGCCGACGCCCGCAACACCGCGTCGGCCCGGCTGCTCGAGCGCGTCGGCTTCACCCGCGAAGGACTGCGGCTGTCCAACTCCTGGTTCAAGGGCGAATGGACCGATGACGTCTTGTTCGGCCTGCTCCGCGACGACTACCTCAGCCGGCTACCGCCCACGCCCGGGCCGTCAGCTTGACGGACCCGTCCGCCTCGATCGGCAGCCGTGCCCGGACCGCTTCCCGCAGTGCCTCCTGGTCCGCGGGATCCAGGCTGCGCAGGTACGCCGGCGCGACGCCCTGCCCGCCGAGGAACGGCTGCCAGTAGTCGTCGAACGACGCGAAGTCCGTCGGTACGACGATCTCGCGCGTCCGCACATCGGCGAATCCGGCCTCGCGGAACATCGCCTCGAGGCCTTCCGCCGTACAGAACGGGAACCGGCGGCCCTCGTCGTGGTCCCGGTCCTGCGGCCGGACGTCGCGCATCCCGTCGAAGAAGTACCGCATCAGCTGCATACCGCCCGCGTAGTCCCACACGTACGCGGCGACCGTCGTACCGATCTCGCGCATCCGGCGCAGCGCCTCGACCCGCTCAGGGACGAAGTTGAGCACCAGACCGGCGACCACGACGTCGAACGGGCCGTCCGGCAGCTCGGCCGCGGACCGGACCTCGAAGGCCGCCCGCGGGTCCTGGACGGCCTGCCGGGCGTAGTCGATGAAGCCCTCCGACGGGTCGATCCCGAGCACCGACGCCGGATCGGCCGTCCCGAGGATCGTGCTGGTCAGCGCGCCGGTGCCACAGCCGACGTCGAGCCAGCGCAGTCCGGCCGGCTGCTCCAGCCAGCCGACGAACTGCGGGGCGACGAGCCGGCTCCAGCGCCCGACGTACGACTCGTAGATTCCCCCGCTCGACCATTCAGTCACTTGCGCAGGATAGACGGCAGCGAGACCCCCGTCAGACCTTCCGAGACCTGCCACAGCCGGGCGTTGAGCTCGGGATCCGTGGCGCTCTTCGGGTTGCGGACCAGCGTGGTCGGGCCTACCAGGCCGAAGCGTCCGGCGGGTCCGTAGTACTCGCCCGACTTGGCCGCGGGGTCGGCGGCGGCGTACAGCAGCGGCTCCGTGCCGATCTCGACGTCCTGCTTCGGAAGCGGGTTGTAGCGCATCATCAGCCGGTTGAGCAGCGAAGGGCGCTCGCGGCCGAGGGCTGCGCCGGCGGTCTGCAGGTTGGTGCGCGTGTAGCCGGGGTGCGCCGCGACGCTGACCAGGCCCCAGTCCCGGTCGACCGACAGCTTGGCGAGGTGGTTGCTGAGCATCAGGTCGGCCAGCTTGGACTGCGCGTACGCCGAGGTCGGGCGGTAGCGCCGCTCCCACTGCAGGTTGTCGAAGCCGATCCGGCCCAGGTACGCCGCGCCGCTCGACATGATCGCGATCCGCGGGGCCGGGGCGGCCAGGATCAGCGGCAGCAGGCGGACGGTGAGCGCGAACGGGCCGAGGTAGTTCGAGCCGAACTGCAGCTCGAAACCGTCCTTGGTGGTCATCCGGGCCGGCGGCGTCATCACGCCGGCGTTGTTCACCAGCAGGTCCAGGTGCTGCTCGTCGGCCGCGAGCTTCTCGGCGAACTCCTGGACCGAGGCCAGATCCGCGAGGTCGATCCGCCGCACCTCGAGCTGGGCGTCCGGCTGCTCGGCGAGGATCTCGGCGCGCGCCGCCGCACCTTTGGCCGGCGTCCGGACCGCCAGAATCACCCGCGCACCGGCGGCCGCGAGCCGCTTGGCAGCCTCCTTGCCGGTCCCGCTGTTGGCGCCGGTGACGACGACGAGCTTGCCGGTCTGGTCGGGGACGTCGTACATGATCCACACTCCATAAAAGACTGATGGTCTGTTACGGTTCTGACGTTATCAGACCGATGGTCCGATAACAACAGACCGTCGGTCTGTAGACTGTGGGCATGAGTTTCCAGCGCGCCCGGAGTGCCGAGCAGCGAGCCGAGCGGCGGCGGACGATCCTCGCCACCGCGGCCGCGATGCTGACCGAGATGCCGGTCGCGGACGTCAGCCTGAACGAGCTGAGCCGTCGCGTCGGCCTGGCGAAGTCGAACGTGCTGAACTACTTCGACTCCCGCGAGGCCGTCCTGCTCGAGCTGTCGAGCAGCGAACTGGCAGCCTGGGTGGAGGACCTGGCGAGCGCGACGGCGGACATCTCCCCCGCCGCGGAGACCGGCGAGCGAGCGGAGCGTCTGGTCGCGACGGTCGTCGGCACACTGGCGAAGCGGCCGGTGCTCTGCGACCTGATCAGCTCACAGGCGGCGGTGCTGGAGCGCAACATCACGACCGGGACCGCGCTCGCGTTCAAGCGCGCGGCCGCGGTCGCGTTCGAAAGGATGATCGCGGTGATCGCCGGCGTCCTGCCCGAACTGGGGCCGGACGGGGCGGGCCGCTTCATCGCCCACGCGAGCCTGCTCGCGGGGGCGCTCTGGTCCCACTCCCATCCGGTCCCGGCGATCCTGGCCGCCTACGAGGCCGATCCGGGCCTGGCCGCACTCCGGCTGGAGTTCGAGCCGGCCCTGACCGACGGCCTTCGAACCTTGCTGTACGGCGCGCTGCCGCGTCAGGGCAGGTAGTAGTTCGGGTTCGGCAGCTTGAAGGTGCGGTCGGCGGAGCCGCCCTTCAGGTCGGAGAACTGGTCTCCGAAGTTCGCGACGATGTCGTAGCCGAGGGACTCGATGTGCGCGCGGGTGGCCGACTTGTAGTGGATCGTCGTGCAGGCGCCGTTCGGGTCGTTCGCGCAGGCCTGCTTGAGGTAGTCCGGGTAGTTCGCCACGGCGGGCTTGGTGAACAGGCCGTCCTCGCCGTTGCTGAGCGTCGTCGGCTTCGGGTAGCCGGCGTCGATGCCGATACCGTCCGCGGTGAGGTTGCCGAGGGTGGCCTGCTCCTGCGCGGCGCCGCGCCCGGTCAGGAAGAAGATCGCGTACCCCTCCCGCTCGGCGGTCTTGACCATGTCGACCATGCCCGGGACGGCCGGGAACCGCTGGTTCAGCACGTAGTCGGCGTTCGTGACCGGGTTGAACGCCCAGTTGCTGAAGATCTCGTAGTTCCAGGTGGCCAGCGTGGTGTCGTCGACGTCGAGCACGATCGCCTTGGTCTTTGCGCCGGTGTGGTGCGCAGCGGAGATCCAGTGCGTGCCCGCCGCGGCCGCCTTCTGCGCTTCCTTCGCGTAGTTGCTGTCCGCCGCGAACGTGCCGGAGCCGAGCGGGTCGCCGTAGTAGTTGCGCAACTGCTGGCGCAGGACGTCGATGTTGGTGACCTGCTTCTCGCTGTGCGGCGTCGACGTCTGGATCGCGGGCTGCTGCGTCGCGACACCGGCCGAGTACGCGACCCCGCCGACGACCGATGTCATCGCGACCGCCGCGACGCTGCTCAGAACCATGCGGCGGGACGGCCGGCGCCAGGTACGGGATGCCCGGAATGCCCGGAATGTCCGGAATGTCATGGTGACCCCTCCAAAACCGGAAAAGCTTGCGAGAGGCACGCTAACTCCATCCGTGGCCGATGTACCTGCCGCACGCCGCAACTCCAGGGGAAACCTGCGTTCAGACAGGCTTCACGTAGCGGTGGCACGGGACGGGGATGCTGCCTGTGCCGACGGTCGCCGGGTAGTCGAACGCGCCGCCGTCCCGCCAGCCGTTGCGCTCGTAGAACCGGCGGGCCCGCGCGTTACCGGTCGCGACGGCGAGCCAGGCTGCTTGATGGCCCGCTGCGCGCACCTGGCGCTCGGCTTCGGTGAGTAGCGTCCCGGCTACGCCCGACCCGCGATGCGCGCCCGCGACGTACACCTGCTCGACCTCGTCCCCCACCACCATCACGAATCCCGCGACCTCGTTCCCGACGACGGCCACGGTGGTGTCCGCGATCCGTTCTGCCGCACGGGTCCAGAACGATTCCTCGGTCCGTACGGCGACCAGCTCGTCCGGCACATGCCCCAGGTGCCCGTCACGCCAGCCGGCGTACCAGATCGCAGCCACCGCCTCCGCGTCCCCGGCAACAGCAGGTCTCACAGTCATGCCGTCAGGGTAAGCACCAGCGAGGCGCACGCCATGCCCAGGAAGAACACCGCGAGGAAGAACTGTGCCGTGTAGTCCGCGACGCGCACATGCGTGTACAGCGCGCAGACGAAGAACAGCACCAGGCCGATCGCGGCGGCGGCCGTCAGCGCCGGCGACCCCGCCAGCAGACCGGCGAGCAGGCCCAAGGCACCGGCCGTCTTCAGGGTCCCGATCGGGAAGCTGAGCCAGGACTCCGGGACACCGGCCTTCACCATCCCGTGCAGGATCGGCTTCCAGTGCAGCAGAGCGGCGGTGCCGGAGAACGCGTTGATCGCGACGGTCACCAGGACGACGAGCCGTAGCGTCATCAGATCTCCACGTAGGTGAGCTTGTCGGGGTTGGTGATCGCGTAGATGCCGGTGACTTGGTTGCCCTCGACATCGAGTACGACGACCGCGAACGGCGTGTCGCCGGACAGCAGCAAGGCGGACGGATCGCCGTTGACCCGTCGGTAGCGCACGTCGAGGGACGGCACCGGGCGCCGGATCCGGTCGCCGATCAGCAGCGGGCCGATCCGGTCCCGGCCGAGCACCGGGTACAGCCCGGCCGCGCGTGCCTTGCCGCCGCCGTCGGCCCACAGCGTGACGTCCGGCGCGAGCACCTCCAGCAACGCGTCGAGGTCGCCGCCGACGACCGCGTCGACGAACCGCTGCGTCACCTCGAGCCGCACCTGCGGATCCGCGACGAACCGCGGCCGTCGCGCCTGGACGTGCTCGCGGGCGCGATGGGCGAGCTGCCGGACGGCGGCCGGTGTCCGCCCGAGGATCTCCGCGACCTCGGTCAGCTGGTACCCGAACACCTCGTGCAGCACGAACACCGCCCGCTCCAGCGGCGACAGCGTCTCCAGGACGACGAGCACCGCGAGCGACACCGCCTCGCTGCGCTCCACCGGGTCGATCGGCGTCACGACGGGCTCCGGCAGCCAAGGCCCGACGTACTCCTCCTTGCGACGGCTGATCGACGTACGCCGGGCCAGTGCGGCGTTCACCGCGACGCGCACAAGGTACGCCCGCGGGTTCTGGACGCCGGACCGCCCCGACCAGGCGAGCCAGGTCTCCTGCAGCACGTCCTCGGTGTCCGCGACGCTGCCCAGCACGTTGTACACGATCGAGAACAACAGCTCCCGGTGCTCGAGGAACTCCTCCGTTGGGTTCATACCGCTTATGAGGTTTCCGGGCGTCGAAGTGTGACATCGCCCCGGTGAACCCGGCGCGCCCCTACGCTGACTGCGCCGGGCTCACCGAGGAGAACAATGGCTATTGGTCTGATCCACCCCGACGATCCGTGTTTCTCCTGGACGGACTCGGTCGCCGAAGCCGTCAGTGAGACCACGAACCGCCCCATCCGCTGGCGCGGCATCGACATCGTGCAGAAGCCTGCGGGATGGACGCCGCGCGACCCCAAGGACGACCTGCGGCAGCTGAGCATCCCGCTGTTCCTGCCAGAGGACCAGGCCGACTCGATCCGCGACGCACACGCCCGCAGCGCGGCAGGGCTTCCGGTGCGGGACCAGGCGAAGCTGGTGCAGGCGACCGCGTACATGACGGCCCAGGCGGCCGGACTGAGCAGCCCGGAGCCCGACCACATCGGCGGGATCTGGGAGGTCGAGGCCGCGCTCGACACCGGTCTGGCCGACGTCTGGACGCAGGAACGCCTGGCCGAGGTCTGGCCGAAGACCGAGTCCGCGAAGTTCCTCCCCGCCGACCAGGTGCCGGACCTCACCTTCCCTGGCCGGGATCCGGCGGCCACGGCGGCGGCCCGGGCGCTGCTGACCGAAGTCGTCCGGCAGCAAGGCGGTACGCCGGCCGGACCCGAGGACTTCGCCGCACTCTCCGACTGGATGCTGTCGGTGAAATCCGACCAGCGCTGGGAAGCAGTGATCTCGCTGCTTCCGGGCACCGACGAACTGTCCGAGGGCGAGCACTGGCGAGCGCTCGGCACTCTGCGGCGCGACTTCTCCGCGGCCGTCGAGCAGGGCAAGCCGGAGCTCGCGGCCGACTCCGTCCGGACGGTCGCCGAGAAGGTGGATCCGCTGCTCAGGCGGCTCACTCAGGACCCGGCGATGACGCCGCTCACTCCGGGTCGTACGCCAGGTTCGGCCGCAGCCAGCGCTCCACCTCCGCGACCGGGAGCCCACGACGGACGGCGTAGTCCTCGATCTGATCGCGGCCGAGACGTCCGACGCTGAAGTACCGCGACGCCGGGTGCGCGAAGATCAGCCCGCTCACCGCGGCCGCCGGCGTCATCGCGAACGACTCGGTCAGCCCGAGCCCGATCTTGTCCGCGCCGAGCAGCTCGAACAGGTCCAGCTTCTCGGTGTGGTCCGGGCTGGCCGGGTAGCCGAGCGCCGGCCGGATACCGCGGAACCGCTCCGCGTGCAGGTCCTCCAGCACCGGCTCCGCGTCCGGCTCGAACCACGCCCGCCGCGCCTCCAGGTGGATCCACTCCGCGAACGCCTCGGCGAGCCGGTCGGCCAGCGCCTTCACCATGATCGCCCGGTAGTCGTCGTTGCGGTCCTCGTACGACTTCGCGAGCGCCTCGGCGCCGTGGATCGCGACGCCGAACCCGCCGAGGTGGTCCCCGGCCGGGGCGATGTAATCCGCGAGGCAGCGATTGGCCCGGCCGGCGGGCTTCGCGGTCTGCTGGCGCAGCATCGGGAACGACCTGTCCAGTCCGTCCAGGACGATGTCGTCGCCCTCGCTGTGCGCCGGCCAGAACCCGTACACGCCCTCGGCGGTGAACGACCCGTCGGCGATGATCTCGTCCAGCAAGGTGTTCGCGTCGTCGAACAGCTCCCGCGCCACCGGCTGCTCCAGGATCGCCGGGTACTTCCCCTTCAGCTCCCAGGCCAGGAACAGGAACTGCCAGTCGACCATCTCCCGCAGGGTCTCGATCGACGGCGACACGTGCCGCAGCCCGGTGAACGCCGGCATCGGCAGCTCGCCGTACTCGACCGGCTCCTGGTTCGCCCGCGCCTCGGCCAGCGTCAGCATCGGGGCGCGCTGCTTGTTCGCATGCTGCTCCCGCAGCCGCTCCTGCTCGATGCTGTTGCTCTTGGCAAGCTCTACGGCGCGGTCGGCGTCGAGCAGGTCGGACACCACACCGACCACCCGCGACGCGTCCAGCACGTGCACCGTGGTGTTCTCGTACGCCGGGGCGATCCGGACCGCGGTGTGCTGCTTGGACGTGGTCGCGCCGCCGATCAGCAGCGGCAGCTTCAGCCCGCGCCGCTGCATCTCGTCGGCCACCGACACCATCTCGTCGAGGGACGGCGTGATCAGCCCGGACAGGCCGACCGCGTCCGCGCCCTCGGCCACCGCGGTGTCCAGGATCCGTGCCGCCGGCACCATCACGCCGAGGTCGATCACCTCGTAGTTGTTGCAGCCGAGCACCACGCCGACGATGTTCTTGCCGATGTCGTGGACGTCGCCCTTCACGGTCGCGAGCACGACCTTGCCCTGGCCGCGGACCATCTCCGCGCGCCCCTCGCGGCGGGCCTGCTCCTTCTCCTCCTCCATGAAGGGCTCGAGGTAGGCCACCGAGCGCTTCATCACGCGCGCGCTCTTCACCACCTGCGGCAGGAACATCTTGCCCGCGCCGAACAGGTCGCCGACGATCTTCATCCCCGCCATCAGCGGACCCTCGATGACCTCCAGCGGCCGCGGCAGCTGCTGCCGCGCCTCCTCGGTGTCGTCCTCGATGTAGTCGACGATGCCATGCACGAGCGCGTGCGACAGCCGCTCCTCGACCGAACCCTCCCGCCAGGTCAGGTCGATCTCACGCTGCTTGCCCTTGCCCTTCACGTTCTCGGCGAAGGCGACCAGCCGGTCCGTGGCGTCGTCGCGGCGGTTGAAGATGACGTCCTCGACCAGCTCCAGCAGGTCCTTCGGGATGTCCTCGTAGACCGCGAGCTGGCCGGCGTTCACGATGCCCATGTCCAGGCCGACCTTGCCGGCGTGGTACAGGAACGCGGAGTGCATCGCCTCGCGGACGATGTCGTTGCCGCGGAACGCGAAGGACAGGTTCGAGATGCCGCCGCTGATGTGCACGCCCGGACAGCGCGCCTTGATCAGCGGCAGTGAGTCGATGAAGTTCTTCGCGTAGTCGTTGTGCTCGGCCATGCCGGTGGCGACGGCCAGCACGTTCGGGTCGAAGATGATGTCCTCGGCCGGGAAGCCGATCCCGGTCAGCAGGTCGTACGCCCGGCCGCAGATCTCCACCTTGCGCGCGACCGTGTCGGCCTGGCCCTGCTCGTCGAAGGCCATCACGACCGCGCCGGCGCCGTAGTCACGGATCTGCCGGGCGTGCGCGAGGAACTCGTCCTCGCCCTCCTTCAGGCTGATCGAGTTCACCACGCCCTTGCCCTGCACGTGTTTCAGCCCGGTCTCCAGGACCGACCACTTCGAGCTGTCGATCATGATCGGGATCCGGGCCACCTCGGGCTCGGTCGCGATCAGGTTCAGGAACGTGGTCATCGCCTGCTCGCTCTCCAGCAGGTCGGCGTCCATGTTCACGTCCAGCAGGTTCGCGCCGCCGCGGACCTGCTCCAGCGCCACGTCGACCGCAGCCTGGTGGTCGTCGCCCTCGATCAGCCGGCGGAACTTCGCCGACCCGGTGACGTTGGTCCGCTCGCCGATCATCACGAACCCGGTGTCCGGCCCGATCCTGAACGGCTCGAGCCCGGAGAACCGGGTGGTGTGGTCGGTCCGTACGACGTCGCGCGGCGCGAGGCCGCGCACCGACTCGGCGATCCGCTCGATGTGCGCGGGCGTCGTACCGCAGCAGCCGCCGACGATGTTGACCAGGCCGGACTCCGCGAACTCCTGCAGCAGCGCCGAGGTCTGGTCGGGCGTCTCGTCGTACCCGCCGAACGCGTTCGGGAGGCCGGCGTTCGGGTGCGAGGCGACGTAGGTGCCGGCGAACCGCGCGAGGTCGGCGACATGCGGGCGCAGCTGCGCGGCGCCGAGCGAGCAGTTGACGCCGACGACGAGCGGGTCGGCGTGCTCGACCGAGCTCCAGAACGCCTCGACGGTCTGCCCGCTCAAGGTCCGGCCGCTCAGGTCGACGATCGTCACCGAGATCCACAACGGCAGCTGCGGCGCGACCTCGCGGGCCGCGGCGACGGCGGCCTTGGCGTTCAGCGTGTCGAAGATCGTCTCGATCAGCAGCAGGTCGACACCGCCCTCGGCGAGCGCCGCGATCTGCTCGGCGTACGCGTCCTTCACCTGCTGGAAGGACACCGCACGGTACGCCGGGTCCTCGACCCGCGGGCTCAGCGACAGCGTCACGTTCAGCGGGCCGATCGACCCGGCGACGAACTTGTTGCCGGCCTCGTCGGCGGCCTGGCGGGCCAGCCGCGCGCCGGCGACGTTCATCTCGCGGACGTAGTCCTGCAGGCCGTAGTCGGCCTGGCCGATGCTGGTCGCGGTGAACGTGTTCGTGGTGGTGATGTCGGCGCCGGCCGCCAGGTACTGCCGGTGGACGTCGAGGATCAGGTCCGGCCGGGTCAGGTTCAGCAGGTCCGGGTCACCGGTCACGTCGTGCGTGTGGTTGCCGAACCGATCGCCGTGGAAGTCCGCGGTCTGCAGCTTGGCGCCCTGCAGCATCGTGCCCCAGGCGCCGTCGAGGACCGCGATCCGCTGATCCAGCAGCTCCCGCAGCGCGGTTTCACTCATCTGCCAACCCCTCCAGAAGAAGAACTCTCCGGAGGCGCCCTTGCAGTCGGTGCTCCAGGTCGAGCGTGGCGGACCTGGGTCCGTTGCAGCGCCTCTCGGCCTGGATGCTCCATGTTAGTGGCGTCACACCTGACGCCAAGTGCCCTGTCCACATTCTAGGACGGGCGTTCAATCAGTGGATGAGACCCTGGACCGCCGGCGCGTAGAGGGCGACGACGGTTTCCAGGCCGGCGGCGGCGATCGGGCCGGTCTTGTCGATCGCGAGCGCGGCGCCGAGGCCGAGCAGGTGGGCGGTGATCAGGCCGGCCCGCAAGTCGGCGTCCGGGCCGGTCAGGCGGGCGGCGAAGGCCCGGGTCACCTGGTCGCGGAAGTGTTCACGGATCAACGCGCGTTCGTCGCCCTTGCCGGCCGCGAACACGACGCGGACGAGCAGATCCTGGTCGTTCTCGCGGCGGTACCCGACCAGGGTGCGGACGGCGTGCTCGCCGAGTCGCTCGTTCGGCGCGCCGAGCAGCAGCTGGGCGGCCTCGGTGAAGTCCGCGACCCGCTCGAAGAGCGCTTCCTTGCCGCCGAAGTACTTGACGATCAGGGCCGCGCTGACCCCCGCGTCCGCGGCGACCCCGCGGAGCGTGACCGCGTCGTACGGCTCGCGCGCGAACGCCTTCCGCGCCGCGCGGAGGATCGCGGTCCGCCCCGGATCGGTCACGGCGTCGTGACCTCGTACGCCGGCGCGGGACGCCGGACCGGGATCAGCAGCACCAGCCCGGCGGCGACCAGGGCCGCGACACCCGCGATCACGAACACGATCAGGTACGCCGACAGCGCCGGCGCGACCCGGCCCGCGTTCGTGAGCGTGATATTGGCGAGCACGGTCGCGACGATCGTGCTGCAGATCGCCTGCCCGATCGTGCGCATCAGCGTGTTGAGTCCGTTCGCGGCGGCCGTTTCGGTCACCGGCACAGCATGCATGATCAACGCCGGAAGTGCCGAGTACGCCACGGCCGTTCCGGCGCTCACCACCGTCGCGCCGACGACGATCCCCGCGACGTTGCCGCTGGTGAACAGCCGCACGACGTACCCGGCCGCCATGATCACGGACGCGATCGCCAACGTGAACCGCGGCCCGCGGGCGGCGGAGATCCGTGCGGACACCGGCGACAGCAGCACCATCGCGACACCGCCGGGCAGGAGGCACAGGCCACTGACCACGATGGATTCGCCCAGCCCGTACCCCGTCCAGGTCGGCTCCTGCACCAGCTGGGCCGTGGACAACGAGTTGGCGTAGAACGCGAAGCCGATCAGCAACGCGCCGAGGTTCGTGAACAGCACCTGGGGCCGCGCGGACACCCGGAGATCGACGAGTGGGCTGGTGGTCCGCAGCTCGTACCAGCCCCACAACGGGATCAGCAGCACCGCGGCGCCGTACAGACCGACGATCGTCGGCGTACTCCAGGTGCTGGTCTTCGACACCGCGAGCAGCAGGCAGACCAGGAACCCGCTGAGGCCGAGCGCGCCGACCACGTCGAAGCGGCCGCTGGTGCGAACGGCCGACTCCGGCACGATCAGCAGCACCAGCACGATGTCGAGCAGGCCGAGTCCGAGGTTGATCCAGAACATCGTGTGCCAGTTCGCGTACTCGACGACGAGCGTCGCGGCCGGGATGCCGAACGCGGCGCCGATGCCGAGGGTCGAGCTCATGATCGCGATCGACGGGATCACCCGGCGCGGCGGCAGTTCGTCGCGCAGGATGCTGATGCCGAGCGGTACGACCGCGACCGCGGCGCCCTGGAACGCGCGGCCGACGATCAGGACGCTGAGGTTCGAGCTGCTCGCGCAGAGCAGGGAGCCGACGACCATCGAGGACAGGGCGATCAGCAGCACGCGGCGTTTGCCGTACATGTCGCCGGCGCGGCCGAGCAGCGGCGTGAACACCGCGCCGGTGAGCAGCGTGACCGTGATCAGCCAGCTGACGTCGGACGCCGGGCTGTGGGTGATCGCGGGCAGTTCGGGGAGCAGGGGGACGACGATCGTCTGGCTGATCGAGACCAGGACGCCGCAGAACGCGAGCGCGGCAAGGATCAGGCGGGGGCGAGCGGGCACGGTCGGCGGAGTCCTCACAGTGGTGAACAGTTGTTTACTCGAGGCATCGTAAACGCTCGTTCACCCCATCCGGAAGTGGACCGGGAAACCGCTCACCGATTGGACCAGGGTGACCGGTGGACAGTTACCTACGGTGGTGCGCATGAGGATCTTCGTCGCCGGCGCGACCGGCGCAATCGGCCGCCGCCTCGTCCCGCTCCTGGTCGCCCACGGGCATCAGGTCACCGCGCTCAGCCGTCGAGCCTCGGCTGTCGACGGCGTGACGACCGTCGCCGGCGACGTGTACGACGCGGAGCGGCTGCGGGAGTTCGTCGTGGCGGCGCGGCCGGAGGTGGTGATGCATCAGCTGACCGACCTCGGATCGCGGGACTTCGCCGCGAACAGCCGGCTCCGCCGCGAGGGCACCCGCAACCTGGTCGACGCCGCGCTCGCTGCAGGCGTACGGCGGATCGTCGCGCAGAGCATCGCGTGGGCCTACGAGCCCGGTCCGACGCCCGCGACCGAGGCCACCCCGCTGGACCTGCACGCCACGGACCCCCACCGCCGTACGACGGTCGAAGCCGTCGCCACCCTCGAGACGATCACCGCCGAAGCACCCGAGTGGGTCGTCCTCCGCTACGGAATGCTCTACGGGCCCGGCACCTGGTACACCAAGGGCGGCCTGATGGCCGACCTGGCCGCGGCCGGCAAGCTCCCCGCCGGACCCGACGTGACGAGCTTCCTCCACGTCGACGACGCCGCCGGCGCGGCTGTCGCCGCCTTGTCCTGGCCGTCCGGCCCCGTCAACGTCGTCGACGACGAGCCGGCTCCTGCCGATGCGTGGGCCCCGGCGTTCGCCGAATCGGCCGGCGCGCCCACCCCGTCGTACGCCGGTCCACGAACCCCGTGGGCCCGCGGCGCCTCCAACACCCACGCCCGCACCCTCGGCTGGACCCCCACCCACCCCACGTGGCGAGCCGGGTTCGTGTAACGGGCGCGAACGAGAGATCGGGCCCGGCGCTCCGAGGGGGAGAGAGCGCTCGGGCCCGATCTCGACGGTCCGCTGCAGCGAGGGGAGCGCTGGGTCAGCGGACCGGGCCGGTGATGAGTTCGATGGTTGCCTTGTGGGTCTGGCCGGCCTGGTCGGTCCAGCCGACCTCGACCTTGTCGCCAGGGTGCTGCTGGTTGAGCAGCCCGGACAGCGCGTCCGGCGACTCGACGGTGTGCCCCGCGAACGAGGTGATCACGTCGCCCGCCTCGATCCCGGCCTCGTCCGCGTGGCCGTTCGCGACCACGTCGCCGACGACGGCGCCGGAGGTACCGGTGGTCGGCACGACCGAGATCCCGAGCATCGCCGAGTCACCGATGTGGACGTCGGCCGACGCCTTCCCGTTCTCGATCTGGTCGGCGATGTCGAGCGCCTGGTTGATCGGGATCGCGTACCCCTCGGTCGTCGTCCCGCTGCCGTCGCCCTGCCCCGAGCCGTTGCCCTGGCCCGATCCGTTGCCGGACCCGTCGCCCGAGCCGTCGCCCGACCCGTTGCCGAAGCCGTTGCCGTTACCGAAGCCGTTGCCGTTACCGGTCCCGTCGCCGTTGCCGAACGGGAAGCCGTTGCCGTCGCCGGTGCCGCCGTCACCCCAGGCCGCGAGCGTCGCGGTGGCGCCCTGCGCGGTGGACGCCGCGGTCTGTCCCGGCCGGCCCTGCCCGCCGTTGTTGCCGCCGTTGCCAGCCACGTCCACGCCGACCACCTCGCCGTTCGCGTTCGCCAACGGCCCGCCGGAATCGCCGGCCTGGATGTTCGCGTCGGTCTGGATCAGGTTCGTCAGGTTCTCCGGGTCCTGCCCGTTCTCGTCGGTCGCGGTGATCGCCTGGTTGAGTCCGGTCACCTTCCCGGCCGCGTAACTCGGCGTCCCGCCGACGCCGCCCGCGTTGCCGACGCCGACCACCTGGTCGCCGAGCTTCACCTGGTCGGAGTTCCCGGTCTTCGCGGTCTGCAGGCCGGACGCGTCCTTCAGCTTCAGGACGGCGATGTCGTGCGCCTCGTCGTACCCGACGACGCTCGCGTTGTACGTCTTGCCGTTGCCGATGTCCGTCACGGTGATCGACGTCGCACCCTCGATCACGTGGTGGTTGGTGAGGACCTCGCCGTCGGAGGTGAGCACGATGCCGGTACCGGCCGCCCGCGCGTTCTGGTAGCCGAGGACGGTGTTCACATCGACCAGTCCCGGCGACACCTGAGCTGCCACGGCCGCCGCGTCGAACGCCTTCTGGGACAGCTGCGAGCTGTTCGTGCCGGCCCGCTGGTCGAGGCCCCAGGCAACCGAACCGGCGACGAGCACCGCGGCCAGCCCGAGCGCCCCCGCACCGAGCAGCCGCCGTCCGCGCTTCTTCGGCGCCGGAGGCTGCCCCCCGAACGGGTACTGCGGCGGCCCGTACTGGGGACCGTACTGAGGCCCGTACTGCGGCCCGTACTGGTACTGCGGTCCGTACGGCTGCCCCTGCTGCGGCACCTGCTGGTACTGCGGGTACTGCTGCCCGCCGTGCTGCGGCCCGTTGTACTCTCCCGGTCCAGCGCTCTCGTTCATCTGCTGTCGCCCTCCTCGGCCAGTTCCCTCTGCCTTCGAGTAGAGCTCGCCAGGCTGAGAACTCCATCGGGCCGGCCAATGAATCAGCTGAGAATCTGCTGCACCGCCGTCACCACCGCGCGCCGCCGCACGGCCGGGTCCGGCAGCTCGACGCCGAGCTCCGGATTCATCGACGACCAGCTCGTCGCGATCGCCTGGATCAGCGACAGCAGGCTGACCGGGGTGAAGCGCTTCGGCACCGCCCGCCGGCGCATGCCGCGCTGCAGCTCGTCCAGCCGGCTCTGGTTGACCGCGACGATCGCCTCCAGCGGACGCCCGTCCGGCCGCTCGAGCCGGTACCAGACCGAGAGCCGCAACCGGTCCGGGTGCTCCTCGAAGTAGTCGAACACCCGCCCCGCGTACGCCGGCAGGTCGTCGACGTCGAACCCGACCTCGTCCAGGTACTTCTCCAGCGACGCGCTGAACACCGCGTCGAACAGGTCGTCCTTGTTCCCGAAGTACGCATAGAGCATCGCCTTGTTGCAGCCGGCCACCTCGGCGATCCGGCTCACCCGGGCGCCGGCGATCCCGCGCGCCGCGAACTCCTCGGTGGCGGCCTCCAGGATGCGGGCCCGGGTCCGGTCTGCGTTCCGTTGCTGCATACGGCGAGCTTACCAACCAACTGGTTAGTTGATTTCCAACCAACCGGTTGGTTAGATAGAGGTCATCCAACCGAACGGTTAGTGAGGAACGGAACATGAGCAAGATCTGGCTGGTCACCGGCAGCTCGCGCGGCCTGGGTCGCGCGCTGACCGAGGCGGTGCTCGCGGCCGGCGACCGCGTCGTCGGCACCGCCCGCAAACCCGAGCAACTCGACGACCTGGCCGCGAAGTACGGCGACCAGCTCCGGGCGGTCGCGCTGGACGTCACGGACGCCGGCGCCGCACGGGCCGCCGTCCGGACGGCGGTCGAGGAGTTCGGCGGGCTGGACGTGGTGGCGAACAACGCCGGCTACGCGAACAGCGCGTCGATCGAGGAGATGGCCGACGACGACTTCCGGGCGCAGGTCGAGACGAACCTGTTCGGCGTCGTGAACGTGACGAAGGCCGCGCTGCCGGTGTTCCGCGAGCAGCGCAGCGGGCACTTCCTGCAGTTCTCGTCGATCGGCGGCCGCGCCGGCGGGACACCGGGGATGGGCGCGTACCAGACCGCGAAGTTCGCCGTCGAAGGCTTCTCCGAGGTACTGAACAACGAGGTGCGCCCGTTCGGCGTGAAGGTGACGATCGTCGAGCCGGGCGGCTTCCGGACCGACTGGGGCGGGTCGTCGATGGAGCTCGCCGACGTCCACCCCGACTACGAGACCACCGTCGGGGAGATGCACCGGCGCCGGATCGAGATGGACGGCAAGCAGCCGGGCGACCCCGCGAAGGCGGCCCAGGCGATCCTTCAGATCGTCGCGCTCGACAACCCGCCGCTGCGGCTCCTGCTCGGCACCGACGCCCTCACCCTTGCGGACAGCTCGTCGCGTTCCCGCGCCGACGAGGCCGCCACCTGGGCCCACCTCAGCACGTCGACCGACTTCAGCTGACGCATCTGACGGGTGGGCGTCCGCGGGTCAGCCGCGGAGGTCGTGGAAGAAGGCGCGGACGTCCGCGACCAGCTCCTCCGGGACCTCGAGCGCTGCGAAGTGCCCGCCGTGGTCGAGGTCCGTCCAGCGGGTGACGTTGTTCGACGTCTCGCAGTACCGACGGATCGCGACGTCGTGGGCGGTTGCCAGGACAGCGGTCGGGACGCCGGAGCTCGGGCGCGGCGCCCAGGAGCGCGGCTGGGCGTAGCCGATGTACGCCGCCGAGCCTCCGGTGCCGGTCAGCCAGTACATCATCACGTTGGTCAGCAGCCGGTCCTTGCTGATGATCTTCTCCGGCAGGGTCTCGGCCGGATACGTCCAGGCCTTGAACTTGTCCATGATCCAGGCGAGCTGCGCCACCGGTGAGTCGACCAGCCCGTACGCCAACGTCTGCGGCCGGGTCGACTGGATCGAGATGTAGCCGAACTCGTCCTTCATGAACTGACCGATCCGCGCCATCTTGTCCTGCTCCAGCGGAGTCAGCGTCTGCAGCTCCTCCTCGGACATCTGCAGCGGCGGCAGGTTCGTCCCGCCGTTGGTGTGGACGCCGACGACGTGCGACGGCGCCGCCCGCCCGACCTCCGGCGACACCGAGCCGCCCAGGTCGCCGCCCTGGACGCCGTACCGCTCGTAGCCGAGCTCCGCCATCAGCGCCGCCCAGACGCGCCCGATCCGCGGGAACGTCCAGTCGCCGTCCGCCGTCGGCCCGGAGAAGCCGAACCCGGGCAACGACGGGATCACCACATGGAACGCGTCCGACGCCTGGCCGCCGAACGAGACCGGGTCCGTGAGCGGCCCGATCAGGTCGAGGAACTCGACGATCGACCCGGGCCAGCCGTGCGTGAGGACCAGCGGCAGCGCGTCGGGCTCCGCGGACCGGACGTGGATGAAGTGGATCCGCTGGCCCTCGATCTCGGCGGTGAACTGCGGATACGAGTTCAGCTCCTTCTCGGCGGCGCGCCAGTCGTACGACGTACGCCAGTAGTCGACCAGCGACGCGAGCCAGGAGACCGGGACGCCGGTGTCCCAGTCGTCGCCGGGCAACGGAGCGGGGAGGCGGACGCTCGCCAGCTTGGCGGCGAGGTCGTCGAGGGTGCTCTGCGGGATGTCGATGCTGAACGGCTTGATCATGTCTCTACTCTGACAGCCGATTAGGACAGCTTCAGTCCTAGCTGGCTGGCAGACTGACAACATGATCGAGACGTCCGCACGACTGCTCAAACTGCTGAGCCTCCTGCAGCAACCCAAGGAGTGGAGCGGCACCGCCTTGGCCGGCGAGCTCGGCGTCGGAGTCCGGACGGTACGGCGCGACGTCGACAAGCTGCGCAACCTGGGCTACCCGGTCGATGCCGTCCCCGGGGTGGCCGGCTACCGCCTCGGCGCGGGAGCCGCACTCCCCCCGCTGTTGCTCGACGACGAGGAGGCCGTCGCGGTGGCAGTCGGGCTGCGCGCGGCCGCCCAAGGAACCGTGGCCGGCACCGAAGAGGCATCGGTACGCGCGCTGACGAAGCTGGAGCAGGTGCTGCCGTCGCGCCTGCGCTATCGCATCGAGCTGCTCCAGCAGATCACGGTCACACCCGCGAGCGGCCCGTCTGTGCAACCCGACGTGCTGCTGGCCGTGGCCGCCGCCAGTCGCGACCATCAGCGGCTGCGCTTCGACTATCGCAACCACGACGATACGGCGACCACGCGGACGACGGAGCCGCACCGTCTCGTGCACACCGGGCGCCGGTGGTACCTCGTCGCGTGGGACGTCGACCGCGACGACTGGCGCACGTTCCGCGTCGACCGGATCGCGCCGCGGATCCCGACCGGCCCGCGCTTCACCCCGCGCGAGGTGCCGGAGCTGGCGACCACCAACCAAGGGGTCGCGTACGGCGGCTACCGCTACCGGGCGCGCATCCTGGTGCACGCGCCCGCCGCGGAGGTGGCCGACCGCTACGGGCCGAACGTCGCGTCGGTGACGCCGATCGACGAGGCGACGACGCTGGTGGAGACCGGCGCGAACTCGCTCGACCAGGTCGCGCTGTACCTCGGCATCCTCGGCCTGCCCTTCGAGGTCCAGGACCCGCCGGAGCTGGTCGACGCGATCCGCGAACTCACGACGCGCCTGTCAGCATCGATCGCGGGGGCCTGACCGGTACCGTTCAGACATGCAGGATCGGTACGTCGAGACCGTGCTGGGCCGGATCCGGGTGCGCGTCGACGGGTCGGGGCCCGCGATGCTGTTCTGGCCGAGCCTGTTGATGGACGGCACCCTGTGGTCCGCGCAGGCCGCGCATTTCGCGGACCGTTTCCGGGTGATCCTGGTCGATCCGCCCGGGCACGGCGGCAGTGCGCCGCTCACCGGGCCGTTCACGTTCGAGCAGTGCGCCGACGTGATCCTGGCGATCGTCGACGACCTCGGCGTCGACCGGATCCACCTGATCGGCAACAGCTGGGGCGGGATGATCGGCGGCACCTTCGCGGCCCGGTATCCGGACCGGCTCGGCATCGCGGTCCTGATGAACGCCACCGCCTCCCCCGCCGGACGGCGGCAACGGTTCGAGTACGGCGTGCTGGTCGGCGCGGCGCGGCTGCTCGGCGGGATCCGCGGACCGCTCACCGGGCCGGTGCGCGACGCCTTCCTCGGCCCGACCGCGAAACGCGAGAAGCCCGAGGTCGTTGCCAGGGTCAACGAGCTTGCGCGCACGGTGGACATCACGTCCGGCCGGCACGCCGTCACCAGCGTGGTCCCGCACCGGCCCGATCAGCGCGCCCTGTTCGGCAGCATCCGGACGCCGGTGCTCGTGGTCGCGGGCGCCGAGGACCCCACCTTCGGGGTCGCGGAGACCGAGGAGATGGCGGACTCGATCCCGGGCGCGCGCTTCGTCGTCCTCGAGCAGTCCGCCCACCTCGCGGCGCTCGAGTCGCCGCAAGAGGTCAACGCCCTGATCGACGACTTCCTCGCCGATCAGGGCGATGCCGAGGATTAGCTGACGACGGCTCCGGTCTTCGGGTCCAGGATCAGCTTCGCGGGGTTCGGGTGCGCCCGCCAGCTGAACATGCTGTTCAGGCTGCCGGCGCGCTCGTCGAACGAATGGTCGCCGATCCGGCCGGTCCGCCAGTTGTCCTCGATGAACTTCAGGATCGAGGTCTGGTCGGTCAGCGTGTGGTCGACGTGGTTGGTCTTCGCGTACGGCGAGACGACGAGCAACGGCAGCCGCGGACCGTACCCGCAGCGGTCGGCGTACCCGCCGGACACCGGCTTCGTCCCGCACAGCGCACTCTGGTCGAGCGCGGCGTCCTTCGAGCCGTTCACGCTCGGCGGCGTGACGTGGTCGTACCAGCCGTCGGAGTCGTCGTACGCGATGACGACCGCGGTCGACGACCAGTCCTTCGACCTCTGCAGCGCGTTGAGCTCACGGACGACGAACGCCTGCTCGTCCAGCGGGTCGGAGTAGCCGGCGTGGCCGTCCTGGTACTCCCCGGCCTTCAGGAAGCTGACCGCCGGCAGGTTGTTCGCCGCCAGCGCGGCATCGAAGTCCGACGTGTCGTACTGGTGGTTGGCCTGGTCGGTGTGCCCGATCGCGGCGACCGACGACGGCGGCAGGTGCTTCGGGTTCGCCGTCGATTTGTAGTACTCGAACGGCTGGTGGTGCGGGCTGTAGTCGGTCGACGCGTTGCCGCCGACGTTGGTGTGCTGCGCGCCGCAGACCGCCTTGCCGTTGGCGGATCCGGTCGGCTTGAAGCCGCCCTGGAACCAGCCCCACGTGACGTGCTTCTGGTTGAGCAGGTCGCCGATGTTCTGCCCGTGCATGACGGCCAGGTTGTTCGCCGACTTGCCGTTGTTGTTCGAGCAGTCGTCGTAGAACGGGTCGGGGTCGTTGGTGACGGTGCCGATCCCGTGCGCGTCCGGCGACTGGACGGCGTACGCGTCGGTCGTCGGCTGCCCCGTCTTCGGGTCGTACGCCTGCGCGCCGTGGGTCTGCCCGGAGATCAGGTTCAGCGCGCCCGGTGTGGACGGGCCGTACACGGTGCCGAACGAGTTGTCGCTCATCGAGAAGTGCTGCGCGTAGTTCCACAGCGCGGTGACGGTGTTGCCGTCGTAGTAGTCCATCACCAGACCCGGCTCGCCGAACAGGACGGGCTGGCCGGTGCACTTGCCGGTCTCGGTGTTCTCGACGAACTTGTCGTCCTTGCCGCCGTTGACGGCCTTCTGCTCCGGCCCGTAGCCGTGGTTCTGGTCGCAGGTCAGCGCCTGCGCCGGCGACAGCCGCTTCGGGTCGTAAAGGTTGGGGTTGTCGGTCAGCAACTTCCCGGACAGGCCGTTCACCGTCGGCGTGTGCCGGGCCGCCGTGAACGGCGTACCGTCGGTGTTGGCGGCCTTGGGGTAGGTGCCGAAGTAGTGGTCGAACGACACGTTCTCGCCGAAGATCACCACCAGATGCTGGATCGGGGTGGTGGGGCGGACCACCTGATGCCAGTCGGCGGGGTTCGCCACCGGGTACGTCGCGGCGGCGTTGGTCACCTGCTGGGTGGCGCCGGGGGCGCTACAGGCGGCCAGCAACAAGCCCGTCGCAGCCGCAACGGCTGTGGCGGCGACAGGGAGTCTTGCGCGCATGCCTCTCTCCTTCTGGATTACTCATCCGAGCAACGACCGCCCGAAGTGGTCGTCGCCGTCCCGAACACCGGGAAGCACAGAGAAGTAGCCGCCGCCGACCGGCCGGATGTAGTCGACGAGGGGCTCGTCGGCCAGCCTGGTCTGCACGGCCTCGAACTGCCGGGCGATGTCCTGCTGGTAGGCGCAGAACAGCAGCCCCATGTCCAGGTCACCGACCGCGTCGGTGCCCTTGTCGTAGTTGTAGCCGCGGCGCAGGAACTGGCTGGCCGCCGTCTCCGCGGTCCGCGGGTTGGCCCTGCGGATGTGGCTGGTCAGCGGGATCGCCGTACCGGTCGGGTCGGCCGCATAGTCCGGGCGATCGGTCTCGCTGCTGCCGTCCAGCGGCGCTCCGGAGTCGCGGCGGCGGCCGAACATGTTCTCCTGCTCGCCGACCGGCACCCGGTCCCAGAACTCGACCAGCATCCGGATCTGGCGCAGCACCTGGTAGCTGCCGCCCTCGGTCCACGCCGGCTCACCGGTCCCTTTGCCGACCCAGACGAGCTTGTCGTGGTCGACCGGCGCCGGCTGGACGATGCCGTCCTTGAACCCCATCAGGTTGCGCGGCGTACCGGCCGGCCGCGGCAGGCTCCGGAAGCCGTCGACCCGCCAGCGCAGCTGCATCGCGCCGCGCGTGTGCCGCGCGACGTCCCGCAGCGCGTGCAGCACGGTGTCGGTCTCCGACGCGCACAACTGCAGGCTCAGGTCCCCGTGGCAGAGGCTCTCGTCCAGGCTGTCGTCGGGGAACTCCTTCATCGGCGTCAGCTTCGCCGGCTTGCGATCCTCCAGGCCGTACCGCTCGTCGAACAGCGAGGCTCCGACGCCGACGGTGACGGTCAGGTCGTCGCCGGGCATGTCCGGACCGAGTACGCCGGAGTCGGCCGGCGGGGCGGTGATGCCGAGCGGCGCCGGTGCACTACCTGCCGTGAGCAGTCGCGCCCGGTCCGTCAGCGTCCTGAACAGGTCGGTCAGTTCATGCTTGCCTACAGCAATCACATCGAACGATGCGAAGATCGCCTGCTTCTGCTGGGCGGTCGTGACACCGGCCTGGTGGACGCCATGGAACGGCACCGCGGCCGGCGTCGCCGAGTCGGCAGACGCCGGCAGCCCGGCGACCGCTGCCGCACCGGTGCCGGCGAGCGCGCCACGGAGGAAGGACCGACGCCCGACGCCCGTCATGACGCCCTCCGGACTTCACAGATGGTGGCGACCGGTGCCAGCTTCTCCAGCAGCTCGCCGACGGCGCCGTTGAGCTGTTCCCGAGTCGTCCGGTCCAGCCGTTCGACCGGGGTGCCCTGATGCGCCGTCAGCAGCGCGCGCACTCGGTCTTCCCACTTCTGCACCTCAGGCAGATCGGCATAGCGGGGCTTCAGCACCGGGTTCAGGACGGCCAGCACGTTCGCCGTGCCGTTCAGGTTCGCCAGTGCGGTGTTCAGCGACGTACCGCTGCCCTGGTCGTTCTCGCCGGTCAGCTCGAACTGGAGCGCGTTCTCCATGATCTCGTGCGCACGCAGCCCGAGGTCGTTCGGATCCACCTGCTCGTCAGGCAGGTCCTTCTGCAAACCGTGGACATCTGCCGCCAACTGATCCGCGACAGGCTTCAGCCCGGCGGCCGAAGCCTGGTGCCACAGGCCATTCTCCAGCCGATGGAAGCCCGAGCCGGACCCGTCGGTCTTGTCCGCGAAATCTCCGAACGCATCGTAGGCCGCACCAAGGGAGTTGTACGCCAGATGCGCCGGCAGCCAGTCGGCGCGAGCAGCCGCGAGGTCACCGGCGTCCACATCCGTACGCAGCTTGTCCGTCTTCACGACCAAGTCTGCGACACCGCGAGCGACACCGGCCTGGTACTTCTTCACCAGCGGCAGCAGGTCGTTCTTCGTGACAGGTACGACGGCCGGGCCGCCCGCCGCGTCGCCGGTCAGCGTGACCGTCGGGCCGGTGATCACATCGGTGTCCTCGATCAGGCAGCGGATCGCGTACCGCCCGGCGCCGAGCTGCACCTCCATCGAGGCGCTCGTGTTCGGGCCCAGCCCTTCCACCTCGCCGTACACCTTCGAGCTGTCGACCTCGACCACATCCACCTCGGCGGCCGCGTCGCCGGTGTTGTGCACGACGAGTGTCTGCCGTCCGGCCTTCGCGCCGGTCCAGCCCTGTCCGCACTGACTGCGCGACACCGTGATCCCGGTCGAGGCGGTACTTGCGTCGGCCGAGCTCTTCCACGGTCGCCACACCGTCACCGCGAGAAGGGTGCCCAGGGCAACCACTGCGACAGCCGCCGGCACGGGACGTGGACTGCGCACGACGGAGGGCTCCTGGGGATCGGCGATTTATATTCGCCGGTAATGCTAATTCCGCAATCGCGGCCCGAAGCCCTTGTTTGCCCAGGCGTCACGCACTGTTCGTCAACGACGGGCCGGAACTGAGAGCCGGCTGAGATCGGAAGCCACTACGATCTCCCCCGCGAACTCGGCGGCGGCCTCCTCGTGGAAACGCTCGGGCTCCAGATACCGCTGGGAGAAGTGCGTCAGCACCAACTTCCGGACACCGCACTCGGCGGCGACGCGGGCGGCCTGCCGGGCGGTGAGATGCCCGAAACGCCGCGCGAGCTCGGCTTCGGACGACAGGTACGTCGACTCGATCACGAGCAGATCGGCGCCGTCGGCCAGCCGCAGCACGTTCTCGCACAGCCGCGTGTCCATGACGAACGCGAACCGTTGGCCGGGCCGCGGTTCGCTGACGTCCTCGACCCTGACCGTCCGGCCGTTCACCTCCAACGACCCGGCCCGTTGCAGCCGCCCGACGGCCGGTCCGGTGACGCCGTACGCCGCGAGCTTGTCCGGCAGCATCCGGCGGCCGTCCGGCTCGATCAACTGGTACCCGAAGGACTCGATCGGGTGCTCAAGCCGGCGCGCCCACAACTGCCCGAAGGAGCCGACGGACAACAACCCGTCCTCTTCGACCGGCTCCTCGAGCAGCTCGGCCCGCTCGTAGAACGACGCGGCGTACCGCAACCGCGTGAAGTACGTCTGCCCCGACGCGGGGTAGTGCGCCCGCACCGGATGCGGTACGTCGTCCAGCGACAGCCGCTGCACCACGCCCGGCACCCCGAGGCAGTGATCGCCGTGGAAGTGCGTCACGCACAACCGGGTGATCGCGCCGGCCGCGATCCCGGCGAAGATCATCTGCCGCTGCGTCCCCTCGCCGGGATCGAACAGGAAGCCCTCGTCGTCCCAGCGCAGGAAGTACCCGTTCTGCGTCCGTTCGCGGGACGGCACCTGGCTGCCGGTCCCGAGCACGACGAACTCACGCAAGCGCAGCTACCAAGGTCGAGGACGACATGGTGCCGTCATCAGTCCGTGGGGTTCAGGCTGGTACCCAGCGCCTGCCAGTCCAGCACCGGAGCCGCCAGCTTGCTGATGGTTGCCAGCAACCCCAGCCGGGCCGCCCGGAGCTCCGGGTCCTCGGCCATCACCAGGATCTCGTCGAAGAACGCGTTCACCGGCTCGACCAGCACCGTCGCGGACGCGACGAAGTCGGCCAGCGCGGTCGGCGCGGCGCCGATCTTCTGGACCGCCTCGTGCAGCACGACCTCGGCCGGCTCGGTGAGCTTGCCGGCGTCGTACTCCGCCGCGGTGCCTTCCGGCACGATCCGGCGGACCCGCTGGAGCACCGCGACCAGGTCGGCGAACTCGCTGTTGCCGACCAGGCCGTGCAGCGTCTCCAGGGTCTCGTCGGCGACCACCGGAGCAGTTGCCAACGGCAACACCGCGGCCACCTGCAGGTGGTCGTCGCCGCGGTCGAGCAGCTGCTGCTCGTACCGCCGGACGGTGAAGTCGGCCACCTCGTCGAGAGAGTCGGCCGGTACGTCGATGCCTTGCGCGCCGATCTCGTCCGCCGCCGCCTGCAGGCCGACCGGCAGCGTGATCGCCCGCAGCTCGGGGTGCTCGCGCAGGATCGCGACCACACCGGCCGCGGCGCGCCGGAGCGCGAACGGGTCGGAGCTTCCGGTCGGTTTCGCGCCGATCCCGAACAGGCCGGCCAGCAGGTCGAACCGGTCGGCGAGCGCGAGCAGCGCGCCCGGCGTCGTGGACGGCACCGGGTCGCCGGCCGACCGCGGCAGCTCCATGTCGAACAGGGCCTGCGCGACCGCCTCGGTCTCACCGGCGCGCCGGGCGTACTCGCGGGCCATCGTGCCGGCCAGGCTGGTCAGCTCGACCACCATCTGCGAGCCCAGGTCGAACTTGGCCAGCTCGGCCGCCCGCTGCAGCGTGGTCAGGTCGTCGCCGCCCAGCTCCACGACCTCGGCGAGCTTCGTGGCCACCCGCGCGATCCGGCCGGCGCGGTCGGCCATCGAGCCGAGCCGCTCCTCGAAGGCGAGCTTGTCCAGCTCGTTCTTCATCGCGTCCAGCGGCGTGTCCAGGTCGGCCCGCCAGAAGAACGCGGCGTCCTCGTAGCGCGCCCGCAGGACCGCCTCGTTGCCGGCCCGCACCACGTCCTCGTCCACCGAACCGTTGGCCACGGCAACGAAGTGCGGCAGCAGCTTGCCGTCGGCGTCCCGGACCGGGAGGTAGCGCTGGTGCTTGCGCATCACGGTCGTGAGGATCTCGCTCGGCAGATCCAGGTAGTCGGCCGCGAAGCCGCCGAGGATCGGCGTCGGCTCCTCGATCAGGTTGACGATCTGGTCGACCAGCGCGGCCTCGCCCTCGACGTCGACGGTGCCGCCGACGGTCTTCGACAGCTCGGTCGCCGCGGCCACCACCGTCGAGCGGCGCCGTGCCGGATCGGCCTCGATGCCGTGGATCCGGAGCAGGTCCAGGTACCCCTCGGCGGAGGCGATCTCGACCTTCGGCTGCGCCGCGGTCCGGTGCACCCGGGTCGTCCGGCCGGCCGCCAGGCTGGAGACGGAGACCGGCACGATCTCGTCGCCGAGCAACGCGACCAGCCAGCGGATCGGCCGGGTGAACGACAGCTTGGCGTCGTTCCACCGCATGTTCTTGTCGGAGCGCAGCCCGGCGACGATCTCGCTCAGGACGCCGCTCAGCACCTCGGCCGCACCGCGGCCCGGGTCCGGCTTGGTGACCGCGACGTACTCGACGCCGTCGGCGTCCAGGTCGTGCAGCTCGCTCTCATCGACCTTCTGACCGCGGGCGAACCCGGCGGCGGCCTTCGTGATGTTGCCGTCGGCGTCGTACGCGGCCGACTTCCGCGGACCGCGCACCACCCGCTCGGCGTCCGGCTCGCCGGCCTGCACCTCGGCGACGAACGCCACCACCCGGCGCGGCGTCGCGTACGTCGTGATCTTCCCGTGGCCGAGCCGCGTCGCGGCCAGCTTCTCCTCCAGCGCAGCCTGGACCGCCGCGGCGGTCTTGGTGACCTCCGACGGCGGCATCTCCTCGGTGCCGATCTCGAACGTCAGCTGCCGGGTCCCGCTGATCTTCGGGAACTCGGTCGGCTCCGGCGCGGCCGGCGGGAGCTCGGCGAGACCCAGCGGGTGCTTCAGCTCCTCGCGGCGCTCCGCCCACAGCCGGGACACCTCGCGGGCCAGCGTGCGCATCCGGCCGAAGGCCTTCGCGCGCTCCGTCGTACTGACCGCGCCGCGGGCGTCGAGGACGTTGAACGTGTGCGAGCAGCGCAGCACCTGGATGTGCGCGGGCACCGGGAGCCGGTCGTCGATCATCCGGCGCGCCTCAGCGGCGTACTCCTCGAACAAACGCTTCTGTGACTCCACGTCCGCGTCGTCGAGGTAGTAGCGGCTCATCTCGTACTCCGCCTGGCCGAAGGCCTCGCCGTACGAGATGCCGGGCGCGTAGGCGATGTCCTTGAAGTGCGAGACGCCCTGCAGCGCCATCATGATCCGCTCGATGCCGTAGGTGATCTCCACCGACACCGGGTCCACCGTCATCCCGCCGGCCTGCTGGAAGTAGGTGAACTGGGTGATCTCCAGGCCGTCCAGCCAGACCTCCCAGCCGAGACCCCAGGAGCCGGTCGCCGGGTTCGCCCAGTTGTCCTCGACGAACCGGACGTCGTGCGCGTCGATGTCGATACCGAGCGCGGTCAGGCTGTCCAGGAACAGCTCCTGCGGGTTGCCCGGGTCCGGCTTGAGCACCACCTGGAACTGGGTGTGCGTCTGCAGCCGGTTCGGGTTCTCGCCGTACCGGCTGTCGTCCGGCCGGACACTCGGCTCGACGTACGCCACCCGCCACGGCTCGGGACCGAGCACCCGCAGGATCGTCGCCGGGTTCAGCGTCCCGGCACCGACCTCGGTGTTGAACGGCTGCACGACCATGCAGCCCCGGTCGGTCCAGTACTTCGTCAGCGCGAGCAGCGCGTCCTGCATGGTGAGCACAGCAAACCTCATGCCATCGGTCGGGGGTTTCCGGTCACGAAGTCTATTCGCTGCCTGCCGGTGCTATCCCCCGGATCGCCAGGGTGAGCAACCGGTCGCCCTGCGCGGTGTCCTCGGCGCTGGCCAGCGAGATGCCGTTGACCAGTTTCAGCAGGTCCTCGATCCGGACCTCCGACGGTACGACGGCGGCGTGCTGAGCGCGCTCGAGCAGCTTCCGGCCGGCGTCGAGCAGGCGGGTGTGCGCGTCCGAACCGCAGTCCCCGCTGAGGATCAGCGCCGTCGCCAGACCTCGGCTGCTGGTCGCGTGCGCCACCATCAGCCGCAGCCAGACCGTCAACGCCCGCAGGGGATCCGGCTCGGCGAGCAGCTCGGCGGCCCGTTCGCAGACCGCGTCGATCCTGCTGCGGAACACCGCCTCCAGCAGCGCGCTCCGGCCGCCGAAGTGCCGGTGCAGGGTCGCCGATCCGACGCCGGCGCGCCGGGCGATCTCCTCCAGCGACGCGTCCGCACCCTGCTCCGCGACCACCTCCGCCGCGACCGCGACCATCCGCTCCCGGTTCCGCTGCGCATCGGCTCGCATCGAGGTGTCCTTGCCTAAATGGGGTGGTCCCCCATATCGTACCGAAGCGTAAACGGGGTGACACCCCACTTAATCGGAAGGACTTTGCATGCGCATCGGTATGGCGTTCGGCGACGTGCGGGGACCGAGCCCGCTGCCCGGGATCGCCCAGCAGATTCAGGAAGCGGCCGCGGCTGGCGTCCCCGCCGCCTGGCTGTCCGACGGCGTCGGCTGGGACGCCCTGACGGCCCTTGCGGCCGTCGGCCCGAGGCTTGCGGCCGGCGGGATCGAGTTGGGCACCGGGGTGGTCCCGTTCGCGCAGCGGCATCCGCTGATCCTCGCCCGACAGGCCCTGACCACCCAGGCCGCGGTCGGCGGCCGGCTCACGCTCGGGATCGGCGCCGGGATCTCGCGGATGGTCGGCTCGATGTACGGCCTGCCCACCGATCGTCCGGCGCGACGGTTGCGTGAGTACCTCGAAGTGCTCCGCCCGCTCCTGCGCGGCGAACCCGTCGATCACCGCGGCGAGTACTACACCGCGTCCAGCGCCCTGGCTCTTCCCGCGGACAGCGGCAGCACGGTCGCCGCGCCGTCCGTGCTGGTTGCGGCGCTCGGGCCCGCGATGCTCGCGGTCGCCGGCGAACTCGCCGACGGCACGATCACCTGGATGACCGGACCCCGGACGCTCACCAACCACGTCGTACCGTCGATCACCCGAGCGTCCGGCGGCCGGGCACCACGGGTCGTGGCGGGGTTTGCTGTGTGTCTCACGTCCGCCGAGGACGCCGTACGGGAGCGGTTCGCCGAGCAGTTCGCACTGGCCGGGCAGGTACCGGAGTACCGCGCGATGCTCGACCGCGAAGGCGTCGCCGGACCGGCCGACGTACTGCTCGCCGGCGACGAACGGTCGCTCACGAACCAACTCGCCCGGCTCGCCGGCACCGGCGCCACCGACCTGATGCTGGCGCCGGTCGGCACAGCCGCCGAGCAGGACCTGACGACCGCGTTCCTGGCTACTATCGGCGGGTGACGGTTACTGACGCGGGCGGGGCGGTCGACGCGGTCTGGCGGATCGAGTCGGCGCGGATCATCGCGGGCGTCGCGCGGATCGTGCGGGACGTCGGGCTCGCGGAGGAGCTGGCGCAGGACGCCCTGGTGGCCGCGCTGGAGCAGTGGCCGGAGTCCGGCGTACCGAACAACCCGGGCGCCTGGCTGATGGCGATCGCCAAGCGGCGGGCGATCGACCTGATCCGGCGCAAGGAGACCTACCAGCGCAAGCTCGCCGAGATGGGCCACGAGCTGGAGATCGACGGCGGACAATACAGCGTCGAGGACAGCGTGGAACGCAGGGTGGAGGCCATCCTCGAGGACCATATCGAGGACGACCTGCTCCGGCTGGTGTTCACCGCCTGCCACCCGGTGCTCACCATGGACGCACGGGTGACGCTGACGCTCAAACTGCTCGGCGGCCTGAAGACCGACGAGATCGCCCGGGCGTTCCTCTCCCCGGAGGCGACGATCGCGCAGCGCATCGTCCGCGCCAAGCGCAACCTGGCCAAGGCCGAGGTCCAGTTCGAGGTGCCGTCCGGACCGGACCTGCTGGACCGGCTCCAGTCCGTGCTCGAGGTCGTCTACCTGATCTACAACGAGGGCTACTCGGCGACCGCCGGCGACGACTGGATGCGGCCGGCGTTGTGCAACGAGGCGATGCGGCTCGGCCGGCTGCTCGTCGAGCTGATGCCGACCGAGCCCGAGGTCCTCGGCCTGCTGGCGCTGATGGAACTGCAGTCGTCGCGGGCCAACGCGCGCGTCGGCGCCGACGGCGAGCCGGTGCTGCTGCTCGACCAGGACCGCCGCCGCTGGGACCGGCTGCTGATCCGCCGGGGCCTCGAAGGAATCGACCGCGCCTGGGCCCTGGAGAAGCCGCCCGGCCCGTACCTGCTGCAGGCCGCGATCGCCGCCTGCCACGCCCGCGCGGCCGACCCCGAGGACACCGACTGGGCCCGCATCGCCGGCCTGTACGCCGTCCTCGCCCAGGTCACCCCGTCACCGGTCGTGGAGCTGAATCAGGCGGTCGCGATCTCGATGGCGTTCGGCCCGGAACAAGGCCTGCGGGCGGTCGACCTGCTCGCGGACGACCCGTCCCTGAAGGACTATCACCTACTGCCGAGCGTCCGCGGGGACCTGCTGTTCAAGCTCGGCCGGCTCGACGAGGCACGGGTCGAGTTCGAGAAGGCCGCCGCCCTGACCCGCAACGAACGCGAGCGGAAGCTCCTGCTCGAGCGGGCGGCGGCCTGCTTGCCGGCCGGCCAATAGCCGGGCGGCCCTATTTGGTTCGTCTTGCCATCCAGGCCCCGACGCCGACGCACAGCGCCACCGCTCCGCCGACGGCCGCCGAGGCCCTCGGGTGGCGCCGGCCGAGCGCGGGCAACTCCATCAGCGCGCCAGGTACGTGTCTCATCCGCTCACCTGTCTGACCGGCGACCGCAGCCGCCCGGTGCCCGGCCCGACCGGCCGCGTCGGCCGCCCGGTGCCCGGCGTTTCCGGCGGACTCCTTGACCCGATGCGGCACGTTCAGCCGACGGCTCAGTTCCTGCACGGTGTCGGCGAGGCTCGCTCGAGTCTGCTCGAGGTCGACCCGGAGCGTCTCGGCTTCGGACATCGGCTCCCGATGCGTGGCGTTCTTCGTGGTCATGGCATCGCCTTTCCCTGCGGCTGGTGGCCCTTGAGTGCTTCCATGTCGTCGTGCATGCCGCCGACGGCACGCTGCGGAACGGGCGGAGTGGCACGAGAGATGTGGCGTTTGCCGAGCAGGGCCGCGACGGCCGCGATCACGAAGAGCGCACCGGCCACAATCAGGGCCGACAACCACGCGGGGACCGCGGTGGCGAGTCCGAGGACTGCCGCTGCGATCAGGACCCCGAGACCGTACAGCGCGACCGTGCCCGCCCCGCCGAACAGCCCGGCGCCGACGCCGGCCTCCTTGCCCTTGACCTTCAGTTCGGCTTTGGCCAGTTCCAGTTCGTCGCGGACGAGCCGGCTGAGGTCGGTGGTCAGGTGACTCACCAACGCACCGACCGGCTCACTCTGGCCGTTCACCTTGGTCACTCCGGCCTCGCGCCGGACGACATCCGGGCGCGTCGTCATGGTTCCTCCCATCCTCGGCTGACCGCCCGGTACCCATCCGCACGGAGGCCACGCAGTGTGTCGGCTCGACCGGACCCTGTGAATCGTCAAGGCTTGCTGTGATCTGGATCACAGAGTGTCGAGCCGCCGGCCCAACGTTCGACGCACCAGACGAGGCCGGCCAAGTGGCCTCTCGAGACTGGAGGAAACATCATGGAGAAGGTCACTTCCGCGGACGGCACCGCC
This sequence comes from Kribbella sp. NPDC050459, assembly GCF_040655315.1. NCBI lineage: Bacteria > Bacillati > Actinomycetota > Actinomycetes > Propionibacteriales > Kribbellaceae > Kribbella > Kribbella sp. NPDC050459. The sequence continues at coordinate 793,748 of NZ_JBFAJQ010000002.1, forward strand.
ATTGCGTATGACCGGCTGGGTGACGGACCCGCGGTTGTTCTGGTGTGCGGCGGGTCGGTCGACCGGATGTCGAACGCACCGCTGGCGGCGTTGCTGGCGCAGGACCACACCGTCTACAACTACGACCGGCGCGGCCGCGGCGACTCCGGCGACGGCGCGCAGTACCAGATCGAGCGCGAGTTCGAGGACCTGGACGCGATCTTCGCCGCCGCCGGTGGCACAGCCCACCTGTACGGCACGTCGTCGGGGGCCGCCCTCGCCCTGCTCGCCGCGGCGGCCGGGCGCCCGGTGACCAAGCTCGCGCTGTGGGAGCCGCCGTACATCCTCGAAGGCACCCGGAAGATGCCGCCGGCCGATACCGCATCGATCTACCGCGCGTTCGTCGCCGAGGGCCGCCGGGACAAGGCAGCCGAGTACTTCATGGCCGAGGTGGTCGGACTGCCGGCCGAGTTCGTCGCAATGGCGAAGGAGTCGCCGTGGTGGCCGGCCCAGGAGGCGATCGCGCACACCCTCGCGTACGACGCGACCGTGATGGGCGACTACTCGATCCCGGCCGCGGCGTCGGCGGTGCAGGTGCCGACCCGGGTGTTCACCGGCGGCGCGTCGGAGGACTGGATGAAGCTCGGCAACGAAGCAGTCGTGGCTGCGATCCCCGGCGCCACCCACCGCGTGGTCCCCGACCAGCAGCACAATGTCGACCCCACCGCCCTGGCGCCGTTCCTCACGGAGTTCTTCGGATGAACGAGCCGAGTGAAGTCCTCGTCAACCACAGCGCGGCTCGCCCACCGGCCGCGCCCCGAACGAAGCGAGCGCACCGATGAGCACTGTCGTTTCCAAGGACGGTACGGCGATCGCGTACGACCGGCGCGGCGACGGCCCGGCCCTGGTCCTGGTCGACGGCGCACTCTGCTCCCGCGCGCAGGGTCCGATGCCCGAGCTCGCCGAGGCGCTGGCGAACCGGTTCACCGTCCACAACTACGACCGGCGCGGCCGCGGCGACTCCGGCGACGCCAACGAGTACTCGGTCGAGCGCGAAATCGAGGATCTGGCCGCCGTGATCGAGGCGGCCGGCGGGTCGGCGTACGTCTACGGCTCGTCGTCCGGTGCGGCGCTGGCGCTGCGGGCGGCGGCGGCCGGGCTGCCGATCGAGAAGCTGGTCGCGTTCGAGCCGCCGTACGTCGTCGACGACAGCCGGAAGCAGATCCCGCGCAGCTGGGTGTCCGATCTCCAGGCGCTCGAGCCCAACGACGCGATCAGGTACTTCTTCACCAAGGGCATCGGGCTGCCCGGGATCTTCGTCACGATGATGAAGCTGATGCCGGCCTGGAAGCCGATGAAGGCGATCGCGCACACCCTGCCGTACGACGCCCAGGTGCTCGGCGGCAACTGCTTCGGCGACCCGATGGACGCCACCCAGTGGGCCGGGATCGAGCAGCCGGTGCTGGTCGTGAACGGCGGCAAGAGCCCGACCTGGATGAAGAACTCGACCCGGGCGCTCGCGGCGGCCGTACCGGGTGCCGCGCACACCGAGGTACCGGGTCAGAACCACGTCATCAAGGCGGCGGCGATCGCCCCGGTGATCGCCGGGTTCTGTGCCTGACACGCGAAGGGCGTCCGGCTGCACGCCGGACGCCCTTCGTCGTAGTGCGGGGTGTGTCAGGCGCCGGTGATCAGGGCGCCGGCGCCGGCGCGGGCCGCGTCGAAGCGAGCCTGGGCGTCGGCCCAGTTCACGACGTTCCACCACGCCTTGACGTAGTCGGGCTTCACGTTCTTGTACTGCAGGTAGAACGCGTGCTCCCACATGTCCAGCATCACCAGCGGGATCTGGCCGGCCGGCAGGTTGCCCTGCTGGTCGTACAGCTGGTGGACCAGGAGCTGCCCGGCCAGCGCGTCCCAGCCGAGGATGGCCCAGCCGGAGCCCTGGATGGTGGTCGCCGCCGCGGTGAAGTGGCCCTGGAAGGCGTCGAACGAACCGAACGCGTCGTCGAGCGCCGCACCCAGCTCGCCGTCCGGCTTGTCGCCACCGTCCGGAGACAGGTTCTTCCAGAAGATCGAGTGGTTGACGTGACCGCCGAGGTTGAAGGCGAGCGTCTTCTCCAGCCCGACGATCGCGCCGAAGTCACCCTTCTCGCGGGCCTCGGCCAGCTTGTCGAGGGTGTCGTTCAGACCCTTCACGTAGGTCGCGTGGTGCTTGTCGTGGTGCAGCTCCATGATCTCGCCGGCGATGCTCGGCGCGAGTGCGCCGTAGTCGTAAGGGAGGTCGGGAAGCGTGTACGTGGTCAACTCTGCTCCTTCGTCAGGGCCCCGCGCGAGGGCCGATATCTCCGATGTCCTGTCTCAGCGGCACCAGCTTGAAACTTCAACCACGGTTGAGGTCAAGTCGCCACGCGGACGAACGCGGCGTCCCGACCGGTGCCCGATGCGACCGCCCGCACACCCCGGCGTACGCACCGAACACCCCCAGCTTCACATACTCTCCCCGACAACCCACGCGCGAGTCTCACCTCGACCGGCGGACGGCTTCCAGCAGGTCGCGCAGCGCCTTCGCGAACGCCTCCGGACGCTCGACGAAACCGGTGTGGTCACCGGGGAAACGGGTCGGCTCGACGCCCAGGCCGGCGGCCAGCGCGGTCGAGGTCCGGTCGCAGAGCTGACCGGTGGACTCCTCGCCGATCCCGACCACGACGTCGGCCGCGCGGAGCCGGTCGAAGTCCGGCAGCCAGCTGATCGACTCGCGCATCTCGTGGCCGAACCAGAACCGCTCGGTCGCCAGCTGCTCGGGGTCGCGGTCGGCGCCGAACATCATCTCCACGACCTCGTCGGGCAGCTGGATGTTCGCGACCGCGAAGAACTGCTTCCAGGCGCCGGTCACGTCCCCGGCGAGGTAGTCGGCCATCAACTTCTCCGACTTCGCGAGCAGCTCGTCCGCATCCGGCAGCAGCCGATCCAGCGGCGGTTCGTGGGCGATCACGGTCCGGACCAGCTCCGGGTGGTCCTGCGCCAGCGCCAGCGCGCTGACTGCTCCCCCGCTGGAGCCGAGGACGACGGCGGGCCCGGCGTCGACGTGCCGGATCAGCCGGGCCAGGTCGTCGGCGCGCTGCTCGGGCCGCGACGTACCGCCGGCCTCGAGCGTGCTCCGCTTCACGCCGCGCGGATCCGTCGTCAGCACGGTGCGGTCGGCCGCCAGCAGGTCGGCCAGCGGCGCGAACGCGTCGGCGTCCATGGGCGCGCCGACCAGGACCACCAGCGGTCCTGATCCGCGCACCTCGTAGTACAGCTCTGCGTCGGAAACCTTCAGTGTGTTGTTCATGGCAGTGCCACGAACGGGACCGCGCCGAATGGACAGTCAGCTGGAGAAGACGTCCGCATCCGGTCCGAAGTCGGCTTCCTCGACGACCCGGCGGACCTCGACCTCCTGGCCGAGGGCCTCGGCCAGCCGGGCCGCCCACTCGATCGCCTCGTCGCGGTTGCGGACCTCGACGACGATCATCCCGCCGACCAGCTCCTTGGTCTCCGCGAACGGGCCGTCGGTCACCGTGCGCTTGCCGCCGTCGACACTGACCCGGGCGCCGAGCGAGCTGCGATGCACGCCCTCCGCGAACAGCAGCACGCCGGCCTTCGACAGGTCCTCGACGACCCCGCCGACCCCCTCGGCCACCTCCGGCGCCGGCAACTTCCCGGCCTCGCTGTCGGCGTCCGCCTTGTTGATGATCATGTAACGCATCGCTGCCGCTCCTCGTGGTTTCGGTTCATCACTTACTCTCACGTCGAGCAGGCCCCGGCCGGATCGACACCCGGCACCGGGTAATTTCAGTTGGGCTGGTCGCCGGCCGGGTTGTAGGCGCAGGCGTCGGCCAGGTTCTGGGTCGGGCCCGGGGGTGCGGTGGTCGTCGGGGCGGCCGGCTTGCGGGTGGTGGGCGGCGCGGCCGGGGTGGCCGGTGGGGTGGTCGTCGGCGGCGGCGTTGACTCGAGCGCGGTCTCGACGGTCTCGCGGAGGGCCTGGTAGTCGGGATGCAGGTACTTCAGGCGGAGCTTCTCGGAGTCGAGCGTGACGTTCGAGACCGTCCCCGACTTCACCTTCAGGGCCAGCTGCACCATCGCGGGCAGCAACTCCTGCGGGATGTCGGTCCGCAGCAGGTGCTGGCCGGCGCGGGCGATCGCCTTGTACTTCGTGACGAGCGTCTGCGGATCGGCCGCGTCGACGATGCTCTTGATCACGCACCGCTGCCGGATCTGCCGCTGGTCGTCGTCGGCGCCGTACCGCCCGCGGGCGAACCACAGTGCGTGCCGTCCGTCGAGGTGCTGGCCGGGTCCGGGCTCGATCCATTCCTTCGGCGGGATGTGCGAGCTGCTGATGCCGCCCATCGCGACCCGCTCGTTGACGTTCACCCGGATCCCGCCGAGCGCGTCGACGATCTCCGGGAAGCTCTGCAGGTTGACCTGCAGGTAGTAGTCGAGCTTCAGCCCGATCGCCTCGCCGACCGACTGCTTCAGCACGTCCGCGCCCTCGTTGTCCGACGGCCCGAGGATGCCCGGGTGCGCGTCCGGCACGTTCTGGTACATCGCGGTCAGCATCCACTCCAGCCGGCCGTCCAGACTCAGCCCCTCCTTGCCGAAGCCCGCCGGGTAGTACTTGTACAGCGGCGAGTCCGGCGGGAACGGCATGAAGGTCAGGTTCCGCGGCAGCGAGATCAGCGCCGTGTTCCCGGTCTTGGTGTCGATGCTCGCGACGATCACGGTGTCGGTGCGCACACCCTCGCGGCTGGGCGCGTCGTCCCCGCCGAGCAGCAGCAGGTTCAGCCGCTGCTTGTTCTCCCACGGGTCCTTGGTATTGACCGTCGACGGCCTGGTCGCGCTCTTGCTCTCGCCCTGCGCCTGGAAGACGTCCTGCACCAGCGTCCGCTGCGCCAGCACGCTCTGGACGCCGACCGCGGCCGGCGCGGCGATCGCGAAGCACAACAGCCCGACGAACAGCGCGCCGAAGGCCCGGCCGCCGGCCCCTCCCGTTGCCGGGCGCAACGACCGGTGCGACGCCACGACGACCACGATCCAGGCGAACGCCAGCGCGCCGATCGCCACCGACGTGATCAGCAGCCGGCTCGGTACGACGGTGGCCGCGAGCACCTCGTCACGCCGGGTCAGACCGACGTACACGCCGAGCCCGATCAGGCCGAGGAAGAGCGTGAGCACGAACGCACCGATCCGCCGCCGCCCGCCGATGATCAGCCCGAGTCCTGGAAGCAGGGCGCCCAGCAGGGTGAATCCCAGCAAGTTCGGCATCGACCGCGGCCGCTTCGCGGTCGCGCGCGCAGTCCCCATCGGCATCCCTGTCTCCCCGTCGATCCCCCGCTATCAGTGTGCCCCGAAGGATGCACGCTGTACCTGTTCAGACGTGTTACAGGGTCAATCGGTTGTCAAACGGTCAGATGAGCGCCGTCGAACCCTTCGGTCTCGACGAGCGACCGGACCACGGCGGCGATCCGCTCCGGCGGCGTCCACCGGCTGGTGTCGGCGCCCGGCATCGCGGCGCGGTTCGCGGGGGTGTCGATGGTGCCGGGCAGGATGGTGTTCACCCGGATGCCGTCACGCGCGTACTCCGCGTGCAGGGCGTCGGCGAACGCGATCACCCCGGCCTTGGCGGTGATGTACCCGGCCGCGCCGGAGAACGGGTGCTGCGCCGCCCGGCTCGACGTACAAACGATCGCTCCACCACCGGCCGCGACCAGGTGCGGCAGGACCCCCCGGGTGATCAGGTACGTCGGCCGCAGGTTGAGCCGCAGGATGCTCTCGAAGTCCTCGACCGGCGTCTCGTGCACCCGCGCGCCGGACGCGAACCCGCCGACGAGGTTGACCAGGGCGGTCAGCGGGGCGTTCTCGTCGGACGCGGCGAGCGCCACGACGTCCGCCGTACCGGCCGGGTCGAACGGGTCGGCGACGATCGGGTTCAGCGCCGGGTCGGTGCCGAGCCGGGCGAGCGACTCCTCGGACCGCCCGGGGACGACGACCCGCCACCCCGCGCGCAGGAACTCCGCGGTCACCGCCACGCCGAGCGCACCGGTGCCACCGGCAACCACCACTGTGTTGGTCATGGCGGCCAGCCTAATCAGGTCGCGGTGGGGACGGGGCGGGGCTAGGTTGGGCGGTTGCGCGGATTCTGATGCTGGGCGGGAACGGGTTTGTCGGGCGCGCGATCGTGGACGACGCGCTGGCCCAGGGCCACGAGGTGACGTCGTTCAGTCGCGGGAAGAGCGGGGGGCCGCTGCCCGCGGGCGTGACGCAGCTGATCGGGGACCGCGAGGCCGGGGACTACGCGGCGCTGCGGACCGGTGAGTGGGATGCGGTCGTGGACACCAGCGGGTTCCGGACCAGGGACGTCGGCCAGGCCATGGACGTGCTCGGCGACCGGGTCGGGCGGTACGTGTTCGTCTCGAGCCACGCGGTCTACGTCCGGGACCTGCCGGCCGGGACCGACGAGACCGCGCCCCGCCGCGAGCCGCTGCGCGACGCCGACGTGCTCACGAACGACACGTACGGCCCCTGCAAGGTCGCCTGTGAGGACGACGTCGTCGAGCGGTACGGCGATCGCGCCACGCTCGTCCGCCCCGGCCGGGTCACCGGGCCCGGCGACTCCTCCGGTACGGCGCTGTACTGGATCCGCCGCGGCGCCCGGGGCGGACGGATCGCCCTCCCGACCAGTCCTGAGGCCCCGCTGCAACTGGTCGACAGTCGCGACGTCGCCGGCCTGATCCTACGTCTCGTCGCCGACAACCGCTCCGGCGCCTACAACGCCGTCGGCCCCGACTCCACGATCGCCGAACTGATCCACACCGCGGCCGACCTGTCCGGCACAACCGCCGACATCATCCCGATCCCGTTCGACGCCGTACCGCCGCGCTTCCCGCTGATGGACCCCGAAGCCGAGTGGGGCGAACGCCGCCGCAACCCCGCCAAGGCCCGCGCCGCCGGCATGCCCGTCACACCCCTCCGCCAGACCGTCGAAGACGTCCTCCACTGGGATCGCGACCGCGGCGTCCCACCCCTCGCCATCGGCCTCACCCCAGACGCCGAGGCCACCCTCCTCGCCCATCACAATTTGCCTGGCTGACCCACCAACGTCCGGGTTCTGCACCCTGGTTGCGGGTACCGAACCCCTCATTTCGATGGCTGACCAGCCAAATTCGGGCGGGCGGCCTACTCGGGGAGGGCGAGTGTCCGGCCGGCGTCGCGGGCGGCGTTGATGGAGCGGGTGAGGGTGTCCTTGAGGGCGGCTGCCTCGTCGGTGAAGCCTTGGACTACGGACGTGTCGCCTACGGGTTCCGTGCGGGCGAGGAGTTCGATGTAGCGGTCGCCGTCCTCCAGTGCCGCCTCGGCGCGCAGGGCGGCGTCTGCGGAGCGGACTCGGTCGGCGTACTGGTCCAGCAGGTCCACCTTGCGGGTGATCGCCTCAGCCGAGAGCGCGAGTGCCCGGCGCTGCGGGCCGAGGACGGCGTCGAGCTCAGCGGTCGCCATGCCGGGTGCGACGTCCGCCTGCCTGGCCCGCAGTACGGTCTGCTCGCGGAGCACCTGCGCGATGTCCCACAGCTGCTCCGGCAGGACCAGCTCGTTCTTCACCTCGTCGAGCAGACCGCGCCGGGTGACCGTTGCCTCGAGCACCGTTTTCACCGCGCGCTGCGCCCGGGTCAGCAGCCGCGCGGCCTGGTCGTCGAAGTCCTGCGGCAGCAGGTACTTCCGGTGCTGCAACCGGACCGCCTTGTGCCCGCGGTCCTCGACCGCCGTCTTCACCAGGATGCCGCCGGTCGCCAGCACCGCGACCCCCGCCAGCCCGACGGATCCCCACGCGGCAACGGAGGCCGGCAGCGTGGCGGCCATGATGATCAGCGCCAGGATCCATCCCCCGACACACACCGCAAGCCACACCAGCAACGTCCCGAACGTGTTGCCGGGCGCCGCCGACCACGACGTCTGCCGCTTCGGCCGCGGCGCGTCGGCCGCCACGAACAACTCCGGCCGGCGCTCGTACAAGCGCCGTACGCCGACCGGCACACCCGGCGCGAACACAGGCTCCATCGCCACCTCCGGAGAAGACGTCAGCACTCAGCGTAGCCGTGCGGAAAGTCCATCGAGGAAGATCGCCAGGCCGAACTCGAACAACTGGTCCAGGTCGTAGTCGTAGTCGAAGCCGTCGGCCAGGAGTTCCTGAAACGCCGTCAGGTTTCCGGCCGCGATCATCGCCGCCAGCTGGTCGCCCTGCCGGTCGGCCCACTCGTCCGCGGTCACGCCGGTGTCCTGCTCGGCCTGCGCCTCGGACTCCATCACCAGCGCGATCCCCCGCACGTACGCGAACAGGCTGATCGTCGCCGACAACGCCGCGCTCTTCCCGAACCCACGTAACGCCCGCAGGACCGCATCCGTGTGCGGCAGCAGCCGCGGCACCAACTGCGGCCGGCTCAGACTGATCGCGCTGGCGAGCCAGAGATGCCGCCGGTACGCCGCCCAGTGCACGCGCGCCACCGCCGTCACCGCGTCTCGCCAGCTCCCGGAGACCTCTCGCAACGGAAACTCGCCGAGGGCCGCATCGACCATCTGGACGACGAGCGCCTCCTTGCCCCCGACGTAGCGGTAGAGCGCCATCGTCGACACCCCGAGCTCGGTCGCGATCCGGCGCATCGACAACGCCGCGAGCCCTTCGGCGTCCGCGATCGCGATCCCCATCCGGACGATCTCGTCGCGGTCCAGGTCGGGCACGTCATCGGGACCGGCAGCGGTACGCCGGGAGCGCGGCGGCGGACCGACCACGGTCCCGACGCCGGGCGAGGCATGCACGAGCCGGTCGGCCTGCAGCACCTGCAACGCCTTGGTCGCGGTCGCCATCGCCACTCCGAAGTCGCGGACCAATGCCCGCGTCGACGGCACCCGCTCACCCGGCCGCAACTCCCCGGCCTCGATCCGCCGCCGTAGCTCCGCGGCGATCATCTGGTACGGCGCTTCACCCATCACCCCTCCTAGTGCACGTACATCGTACGCGCACTATGCCAGTTCCGGCGTACTGTGCGGTGCCGTGATCGCGACGCTCATCCTGTTGCCGTCCGCAAGTATCTGGCTTTTGTCCGGGGTCGCGGCCGTCGCCGCGGTCCTGACGTTCGGGCTCGTGTACCTGGTGATCCTCGCGGACAGCCTCGGTCGTACGGTGCTCGCCCCGGCGCAGATCCCGGCCGGTCTGCTGACCGCGCTGATCGGGGCGCCGTACTTCGTCCATCTGCTCTGGCGAACGCGGGTGCCCACGCGCTGATCGTCGTGTCAAGATGGGCCGCATGCTGCGCGAACTGCACCTCACCGGCAACCCGGACGCCGACAAGTTGCTCAACGACGACCCGTTCGCCTTGCTGGTCGGCATGCTCCTCGACCAGCAGTACCCGATGGAGCACGCGTTCTCCGGCCCGCTGAAGATCGCGAACCGGATGGACGGTTTCGACCTGCACAAGATCGCCGCGACCGACCTGGAGACGTTCGTCGAGCTCTGCGTCACCCCGCCGGCGATCCACCGGTACGGCGGCTCGATGGCCCGCCGGGTGCACGCGCTCGCGCAGGAGATCATCGCGAAGTACGACGGCGACGCCGCCAACATCTGGCTGGCCGGCCGCCCGAAGCCGGACGGCGCCGAGGTGCTGAAGCGGCTCAGGGCGCTACCGGGGTTCGGGGAGCAGAAGGCGAAGATCTTCCTCGCTCTGCTCGGCAAGCAGCGCGGCGTCACACCGAAGGGCTGGCGCGAGGCGGCCGGCAACTACGGCGACCGCGGCTCGCGGCGCTCGATCGCCGACGTCACGGACGCCGCGTCCCTGGGCGAGGTGCGCAACTTCAAGAAGGCGGCGAAGGCGGCCGCCAAGGCCTGATCCACGAGACACCGGCGCCCGATCTGTAGCAGCCGGGCGCGGGTTGTCCCTTGTACTCCACGAGATTCCCTGCGAAGTCCGGCGTACCGCTCTATGCTCGCTAGGGCGACGGGAGGAGCGCGGATGGACATCCGGGATCTGGATCGCAGGGCCGGTGCGGTGCTCGGGGAAGTCGTGATGCAGGTCCGGCCTGAGCACCTGTGGTTTCCCACCCCGTGCCCGGACTGGACAGTCCGGGGCCTGATGCGCCACCTGGTCAGCCAGAACGAGGGCCTGGCCGCCGCCGCGCTGAACGGCACCGCCTCCGTCCACACCTGGAACAGCGGACGTCTCGGCGACAACCCGGCCGGCGCCTATCGCCGCTCGAACGTGCGGGTCGCGGACGCATTCGCCGACGGCGGTGCGCTGGACCGGCTGGTGGAGGTCCGCGAGTTCGGCTCGTTCCCGCGCCGGATCGCGCTGACCTTCCACCAGCTCGACTGCGTCGTGCACGCCTGGGACCTGGCCCGCGCGATCGACGTCCCGTACAACCCGCCGCCGGACATGGTCGAGCAGGCGCTCCAGCTGGCCCGCCGGATCCCCGACACCGACGCGAACCGCGGCGCCGGCTACGCGTTCGAACGCAGCGTCAAGGTCTCCGGCACGGCCCCCGACTTCGACCAGCTACTCGGCCTCCTCGGCCGCAACCCGGAGTGGGTCTCCCCGCTGGACTGAGTAGTCGGGCAGGTCGATCGCGTCCGGCTTCGCGATCGCTGCCTTCGCCAGCGTCCCGGCCATCAGCCGCGACGTCATGACGCGCAGCACGAGATCCCGGTACGCGATCCCGAACCTGCTCATCGGCATCGCCATCTTGATCCCGCCCGGCGGCAGCTCCATCCGCTGCTCGACGTACGCCCGCATCCGGCGCTGGTACGCCGGGAACGCCCGCGCGTGATCGCCGTCCGCGGCGGCCAGCTCGCCCGCGAGGACGTACGCACCGACCAGCGACAGCGCCGTACCGTGGCCGGCCATCGGGGACCCGCAGTACCCGGCGTCACCGACCAGAGCGATCCGCCCGCGGGACCACTGCGGTACGACGACCCGGCTGGTCGAGTCGAGGTAGAAGTCGTCGGCCGCGGCCAGCTGGTTCAGGATGTGCGGGGCATGCCAGCCGAGCCCCTCGAACCGCGACCGCACCAACTGCTTCTGCGCCTCAACGTCCCGGCGGTCGTAGCTGAGCACCGGCGACCGGAAGCTCAACAGCGCCTTCGCGAACCGCGGATCGCGATCCGGCCGCAGGCCGACCCAGCGCCCGCCCGGCGCGGTGTAGAGCTTCATCCAGTGCTTCAGGTCCTCCGGCGCCTCGACCGTGAAGTACGACGTGTAGCCGCCGAGGTGGTGCACGAACTCCTCCTCCGGCCCGAACGCGAGCCGCCGGACCCGGGAGTGCACCCCGTCCGCGCCGAGCACCAGATCGAACCGCCGCCGGGTCCCGCTCGCGAACGTGACGTCGACGCCGCTCGAGTCCTGCGTCAGCTCGGTGACCGAGTCGCCGTACAGGTACTCCACCTCGTGCGTCGCGTCGGCCAGGATCCCGGCCAGGTCGCCCCGCAGGATCTCGATCTCGGCGACCGGCCCCGCGCCGTCGAGAAGCTCCGCGGGCATCGCGGCGGACTGCCGCCCGTCGGCCCGCACGTACGCGAGCCCGCGCTCGTGCAGCTGCCGTTCGGCGACCGCCGGCATCAGCCCCATCCGCTCGGCGACCACCCGCGACACCCCGCGCAGGTCCACCGTCTGCCCGCCCGGCCGCGGCCCCGGCGCGATCTCGACCACCGTCGGCGCGAACCCGAACCGCCGCAACCAGAACGCCACCGCCGGCCCCGCGATCCCGCCACCGGAAATCAGCACAGTCTTCATCTCACAAACCCCTTCACTAGTGCGCGTACGCCGTACACGGTGCACTAGGTAGAGGGTGTGACGCCAGCGCGCACTAGTACACCGGCCGTGGTGCACCAGATCCGCCCGGCGGGGGCGGACCGCCACCACTCACCAAGTGCGGCCGACCGGCCGTGCACGCCCGACGCTGAGCGTGCGACCGCTGCGGCGGGCCTGGTTGGTGAGTGACCCAGGTCCGCCTCAGAGTGAGAGGGCCAGCCGGGTCGCCTGCTCGATCGCCCGCTTGGCGTCCAGTTCGGCGGCGACATCGGCGCCGCCGATCAGGTGGACCGGGCGGCCGGATTCGCGCAGTGCCTCGGCCAGGTCGCGGACCGGTTCCTGGCCGGCGCAGACGACGATGGTGTCGACCGCCAGGACGCGGGCCTTCTCGCGCTTCGGGCCGAACGTGATGTGCAGCCCCTCGTCGTCGATTCGCTCGTAGTTGACGCCCCGCAACTGCTCGACCTGCTTGTTCTTCAGCGCGGCCCGATGGACCCAGCCGGTCGTCTTGCCGAGCCCGGCGCCGATCTTCCCGGCCTTGCGCTGCAGCAGATACACCGTGCGCGGCGACGGTTCCGGTCGCGGTACGGCGAGCGCGCCCGGCAGTTGGGTCGGATCGCCGACGCCCCATTCCGCCTTCCAGGCTTCGAGATCCGGCGACCTACCGGTCAGGAACTCGCTGACGTCGACCCCGATCCCGCCGGCCCCGATCACCGCGACCGAGTCCCCGACCGGCTTGCCGTCGCGGACCACCTCGACGTACGAGAGCACCTTGGGGTGGTCGATCCCGGGGATCGCCGGCACCCGCGGCACGACGCCGGTCGCGAGCACGATCTCGTCGAAACCGGTCAGGTCGTCGACGCCGGCCCGGCGGCCGAGGTGCACCTTGACACCGGTCAGGTCGAGCTGCCGCCGGTAGTACCGGATCGTCTCGGCGAACTCCTCCTTGCCCGGGATCCGGCGCGCGATCCCGAACTGCCCGCCGAGCTCGGCGTCCGCCTCGAACAGCTCGACCCGGTGCCCGCGCCCGGCCGCCGTCACGGCCGCCGCCAGTCCGGCCGGCCCGGCCCCGACAACCGCAATACTCTTCGTCCGCCGGGTCGGCAGCAGCCGCAGCTCGGTCTCGCGGGCCGCCCGGGGGTTAACCATGCAGCTCGCCTTCTGGTTCGCGAACACGTGGTCGAGGCACGCCTGGTTGCAGGCGATGCAGACGTTGATCTCGTCGGCCCGATCGGTCGTTGCCTTCAGCACCCACTCCGGGTCGGCCAGGAACGGCCGGGCCATGCTGACCAGATCGGCGTCGCCGCGGGCCAGCACCTCCTCGGCGACCTGCGGCAGGTTGATCCGGTTCGACGTGACCACGGGAATCGTCACGTGCGGCTTGAACGCCGCGGTCACGCTCGTGAACGCGGCCCGCGGCACCGACGTGACGATGGTCGGGACCCGCGCCTCGTGCCAGCCGATCCCGGTGTTGATGATCGACGCCCCGGCCGCCTCGATCTCGCGGCCGAGCGTGACCACGTCGTCCCAGGCCTGCCCGCCCTCGACCAGGTCGGCCATCGACAACCGGTAGATGATCAGGAAGTCGTCGCCGACCCGCTCCCGGGTCCGCCGGACGATCTCGACCGCGAGCCGGCGGCGGTTCTCCGGGCTGCCGCCCCAGCGGTCGGTCCGCCGGTTCGTCCGCTCGGACAGGAACTGGTTGATGAAGTACCCCTCCGAGCCCATGATCTCGACGCCGTCGTACCCGGCGTCGCGGGCGAGCGCCGCGCAGTCGACGTACGCCTGGATCTGCTTCCGGACGCCGCGATCGGACAGCGCGCGTGGCCGGAACGGGTTGATCGGGGCCTTCAGGGCGGACGCGGACACGCTGAACGGGTGGTACGAGTACCGGCCGGCGTGCAGGATCTGCAGCGCGATCCGGCCGCCCGCTTCGTGCACGGCGCCGGTCAGCAGCCGGTGCCTGCGCGCCTGCCGCTTGGTCATCAGCGTGGACCCGAACGGCGTGAGCCACCCGGTCCGGTTCGGCGCGTAGCCGCCGGTGACCATTAGCCCGACGCCGCCGCGGGCACGCTCGGCGAAGTACGCGGCAAGCTTGGGTAGGTCGCTCAACCGGTCCTCGAGGCCGGTGTGCATCGACCCCATGATCACCCGGTTCGGCAGCACCACATGGCCGAGGTCGAGCGGCTCCAGCAGCTTCGGGTACGAACTCATCGGCTGTCCTTCCGGAGGGCGTCGATCACCTCGTCGCACCAGGCGACGAAGGACTCCTCGGCGCGGATCCCGCCCCGCAGCACGAGGTACTGATGCAGGTCCCGGCCGTGCAGCGTGGCCGGCTTCGGGAAGTCGCGTTTCTGGATCCCGCGGTACACCTCGCGCCGCGTCGCGTGCTCGGCCCGGTGCCGCTCGATCTCCTTCAGCACCACGTCGACCGAACCCAGCGAGGCGCCGCGCAGTTTCACGCCGAGCCCGTCCCGCAGGACGGCCGGGTCCTCTGGCTCGGCCAACCAGCGCGACAACTCCGCACGCCCTGCCGCCGCGACCCGGTAGACCTTCTTGTCCGGGCGGCCGTCCTGGGCGATCTCGGTGTGTTTCACCCAGCCGGCCTCGTCCATCCGCCGCAGCACCCGGTAGATCTGCTGGTGCGTGGCCGGCCAGAAGTACCCGATCGACCGGTCGAATCGCCGGGCCAGCTCGTACCCGGACCCGGCCCGCTCGGTCAGCGAAACCAGAATCGCGTGCTCCAGCGCCATTCCCGGAGCGTACCTATGCAACTCGTTGCAGTGCACCTGATTGCAGCCCAGGTCACATCACTTGTCCGGACAAGGTTGATGAGGTCTGAGAGAATGGTTGCAGACGCCATCTATCCCGGAGCGGAGTATCCATGAACCACCCGACGAAGACGACGTTGCCCGGTATCGGCTTGCGGTACGACCTGGTCACCGACGCCGGCAAACACGTCTCGGTGGTGGTGCACAACGACGGGCGCCGGTTCCTCGGCTTCCACAATCCCGAGGACGACGACGAGTGCCAGGCCAGCGTCCCCTTAGGGCAGGACGAGGCGGCCGCGCTGGCGAGTTTGCTGATCCCGGAACCGCTCGACCCGGTCCGCGGTGAGATCGAGATCGACCTGGTCACCGAGCACATCCCGGTCACCGCCAAGTCGCCGTACTCCGGGCGGACGCTCGGTGACACCCAGGCCCGCAGCCGGACCGGCGCGTCGATCGTCGCGGTCCTGCGCCGCACCGGGGCGACGCCGTCGCCGACGCCGGACTTCCGGTTCGCGACCGGCGACACGCTCGTCGTGGTCGGCACCCGCGAAGGTGTGGACGCCGTGGCCGACCTGATCGCCGGGGGCTGAGCATGCACGAGAACATCACTGCCCTGCTGATCGAGCTGGGCGCGGTCATCCTTGCCCTCGGCATCCTCGGCCGGATCGCCGGCCGGCTCGGGTTCTCGCCGATCCCGCTGTACCTGCTGGCCGGGCTCGCGTTCGGGCACGGCGGCCTGCTGCCGCTGGCTGCGAGCGAGGAGTTCGTTGCCACCGGCGCCGAGATCGGCGTGATCCTGCTGCTGTTGCTGCTCGGACTCGAGTACACCGCGTCGGATCTGGTCGGCACCTTGAAGACGCAGTACATCTCGGGAGCAGTCGACTTCCTGCTGAACGCATTGCCCGGTGCGGCTGTCGCCTTGCTGCTCGGCTGGGGCCCGGTGGCGGCGGTCGCGCTGGCAGGTGTCACCTGGATCTCCTCGTCCGGCGTGATCGCGAAGGTCGTCGGCGATCTCGGACGGCTGGGCAACCGGGAAACGCCGGTGGTGCTCGGGATCCTGGTGCTCGAGGACCTGTCGATGGCGGTCTACCTGCCGATCCTCACCGCGCTGCTGGCCGGTGTCGGACTGGCCGGCGGGAGCATGACGCTGCTGATCTCGCTCGGCACGGTCAGCGTCGTGCTGTTCGTCGCGCTCCGGTACGGGCGGGTGATCAGCCGGGCGGTCTCCTCGGACAACCCGGAGATGCTGCTGCTCGTCGTCCTCGGCCTGACGCTGCTCGTCGCGGGGATCGCACAGCAACTGCAGGTGTCGGCGGCGGTCGGCGCGTTCCTGGTCGGGATCGCGTTGTCCGGCGAGGTGGCGCACGGCGCCCGGAACCTGCTCAGCCCGCTGCGGGACCTGTTCGCCGCGGTGTTCTTCGTGTTCTTCGGCCTGAGCACGGATCCGGCGAAGATCCCGCCGGTGCTGGCGGTCGCGTTCGGGCTGGCGATCCTCACCGGGCTGACCAAGATCGCCACCGGCTGGTACGCCGCCCGGCGCGCCGGCATCTCGCCCGCGGGTCGCTGGCGGGCCGGCGGGACGCTGGTCGCGCGCGGCGAGTTCTCGATCGTCATCGCCGGTCTCGCGGTGGGTGTCGAGCCGAAGCTCGGCCCGCTCGCCACGGCGTACGTCCTGATCCTCGTCATCCTCGGACCGGTCGCGGCCCGCTACACCGAACCGATCGCCCGCCGCCTGACCCGTAAACCGCGGAAGCCGACCGACGCCCCGGCCGCGGAGCGTCTGGACGACACAGCCACGGCGCCTTCGTCACCCACAAGCTGATCGGCGACGCGGACCGCCACCACTCACCAACCACCGCTGGTGCCCCGACTACGGCCGGGCTTGAGCGTGCGTCGACTCGTGCACAGCCAGTTGGTGAGTGCGGGGCGTCCGCCCGACCAGCGGAGCGTCAGCGTGCGCGGATTCCGGCGGCTGCCCGGGCGACGGTCTCGGCGATGCGCCGTGCTCGCGTCTCCGGGCGCTTCGCGAGGGTGATCCATTCGAGGATCGTGCGGCGGGTGGACGGTGGGAAGGCCCGGAACTGCTCGTCCGCCCGCGGGTCGGCCGCGAGCGCGGCCTGCAGGTCGGGCGGGACGATCAGGTTCTGCGCGTCCGCCAGCAGGTCCCACGTGCCGGTCCGCCGGGCGTGCGCCACCAGCTCCTCCCCCGGCGCGCGCATCAGGCCGGCCGCGGTCAGCCGCTCGACCCGCTCGCGGTTCACCTTGCTCCAGGTGCTCCGCGGGTTCCGCGGCGTGAAGCACTGGTACGTCGTCCGCTCGTCGCGCCGGACCGTCTTGCTGTCGATCCACCCGAAGCACAGCGCGTGCTCGACCGCGGCCGCGAGGTTCAGGCCGTCGGCCTGGCGGTGCACCACGAGCCAGACGGATCGTTCACTCCGGCCGTTGGCTTCCAGCCAGGCACGCCACTGGTTCGCATCCACGCAGTCCAAGGTCTCCATGGGACCAGCTTGCGCCGGATAAGTGCTCATCCAATGAGCAGTTTTTCTCCGCGTTCGTGCGCGAGCAGCGCCCGCTTGCGCTCGATGCCGCCGCCGTACCCGGTGAGACTCCCGGTCGATCCGACCAGCCGGTGGCACGGGACGATGATGCTGACCGGGTTCTTCCCGTTGGCCAGTCCGACCGCGCGGGCCGACTGCGGCTTCAGCCCGAGGTCCGCGGCGAGACCGCCGTACGTCGTGGTCACGCCGTACGGGATGTCCTGGAGAGCGGCCCAGATCCGCCGCTGGAACTCCGTCCCGGTCAGGAGCAGCGGTACGTCGAAGGTCGTGCGGCCGTGGTGGAAGTACTCGTCGAGCTGCTCGGCCACCGCGGACAGGGCGGAGTCGTCGCGATCGCCGAACCTGGTCGGATCGGGGCGGTACCGCTGCTTGTCCATGAACAGGCCGGTCAGCTCGCCCGCGTCGGTGCCCACCAGGGTGAGCGGACCGAGCGGGCTGTCGACGACGGCGTACGTCACCGGGTGGACTCCCACTGCGCGCGGTCGATCCGGTAGAACACGTGCCGGCGCAGCCGATGGCCTTCCGGGATCCGCGGGTGGTCGAAGTCGCCGGGCTCGTCGTGCGTCATCCCGATCCGCTGCATCACCCGCTGGGACGGCAGGTTGGTGGTCGTGGTGAACGACACCACCTCGTCCAGCCCGCCCGGGCCGAACCCGTGCGCGAGCGCCGCGCGGGCCGCCTCGGTCGCATAACCGTTGCCCCAGGCACCTTTCGAGAGCCGCCAGCCGATCTCCACGGCCGGCATGAAGTGCGCCTCGAAGCTCGGCACCGACAACCCGGTGAACCCGATGAACTCACCGGTGTCCCGGACCTCCAGCGCCCACAGCCCCCAGCCGCGCTCATCGATCAGCGGCTGGTTTCGGTCGATCAGCGCGTCACTCTGCTCGCGCGTCTGCGGCGCCGGGAAGTGCTCCATCACCGCCGGGTCGGTGTTCAGCGCTGCGAACGGTTCCCGGTCGGAATCGCGCCAGTTCCGGAGCAGCAGGCGGTCGGTGGTCAGTTCGGTCATCGTCACTCCGCGGGGATCGTGTTGATCGCGTGGTCACCGGTGGCCCACAGGTACTGCACGGCGTACGCACGCCAGGGCCGCCACGCGCGGGCGTGGTCGGTCAGGAGTTTGGGGGCCTCGGGCAAGCCTAGGTCACGCGCGGCGTAACGGATACCGAGATCGCTGGCGACGAAGGCGTCCGGGTCACCGAGCGCGCGCATCGCGATCGACTCCACTGTCCAGGGCCCGATCCCGGGCAGGGCGGCCAGCTGCTCGCGCGCACGGTCCCAGTCGGCGCCGGCCCCGAGGTCGATCTCACCGGCGGCGAGCGTCGCGATCAGCGTGGTGAGCGTCGTACGGCGGGACTTCGGGAACGCCAGCGTCTCCGGGTCGAGCCCGGCCAGCGCCTGCATCGTCGGGAACAGGTGCGTGAGCCCGCCGGACGGGTCCTCGATCGGCTCGCCGTGCTGCAGGACCAGGCGCTGCGCGTGGGTCCGGGCCGCCGCCGTCGACACCTGCTGCCCGAGCACCGCCCGGACGGCGAACTCCTCGCCGTCGACGGTGTGCGGGACACGTCGGCCCGGGGCCTTCGCGATCAGCGGAGCGAGCACGGGATCGGTGGCGAGCAGGTCGTCGACGGCGACCGGGTCCGCGTCCAGGTCGAGCATCCGGCGGCAACGGCTGATCGCGATCGCGAGGTCGCGCTGGTCGGTCAGCGAGAGCTGGCAGGCGATGTGGTCCGGCATCGGTCGCAGCGCGACGACGCCGTGACCGTGCGGGAGCCGCAACGTGCGGCGGTAGTGACCGTCGCGCCACTCCTCCACCCCGGGCACGCCGGTCGCGATCAGATGGCCGAACAGGTTGTCGGGCGTCAACGGCGCGCGGAACGGGAGCCGGAGCGAGATCGTGCCGGGCGCCGCGGTCGTCGTCCCCCGGCGAGCCCGCCGGCGCAGCTCGGTCGGCGCCAGCGCGAAGACTTCCTGAACGGTCTCGTTGAACGTCCGTACGCTCGAGAACCCGGCGGCGAACGCGACGTCCGCCATCTGCAGCTCGCTCGTCTCGATCAGCAGGCGCGCGGTCTGTGCCCGCTGCGCACGGGCAAGCGCGAGCGGGCCGGCGCCGAGCTCGGCCTGGAGCTGGCGCTGCACCTGACGGACGCTGTAGCCGAGCTGGCCGGCCAGGCCCGGTACGCCGTCGCGGTCGACGACGCCGTCCGCGATCAGGCGCATCGCCCGCGCGACCAGGTCGGCGCGATCGTTCCACTCCGGCGAGCCCGGGCTCGCGTCCGGCCGGCACCGCTTGCAGGCCCGGAAACCGGCCTGCTGGGCGGCGGCCGCGCTCGGGTAGAACCGCATGTTCTCGACCTTCGGCGGCACCACCGGGCAACTCGGCCGGCAGTAGATCTTGGTCGTCAGCACCGCCGTGAAGAACCACCCGTCGAACCGGGCGTCCTTGGACTGCACCGCGCGGACGCATCGCTCCCTGCACTCGTACACGCCCTCCAGCATCCCTGCCGCCACCGACAGTCGCTAGCGGATTTACGACATGGAGGTGGAGGGCCGGTCGCGGGAATGCGACGCAAGGATCCGGTGGCGGATTCTCGCCAGCGTCGGCAGACCCGGGCCGCTGGACTGGAGACATGAACGAACTGATTGGCAAGAAGGCCCTGGTGACCGGCGGCAGCCGCGGAATCGGCGCGGCGACGGCGGTGGCGCTCGCGGAGCGCGGAGCGGACGTCGCGATCACGTACAACTCGTCCGCGGACGCCGCGGCCGCGGTGGTGAAGGAGATCGAGGCACTCGGGCGGCGCGGGTTCGCGTACGCCGTCGACTCGGGTGACGCGGTCGCGGTCGCGGACGGCGTCCGCCTGGCCGCGGAATCCCTGGGCGGGTTGGACATCCTGGTCAACAACGCCGGCGTCGGCGCGATCGCCCCGATCACCGATCTCGCACCGCAGGACGTCGACCGCGTGCTCGCCGTGAACATCCGGGGCGTGTACGCCGCCACGCAGGCCGCCGTACCGCTGCTGTCCGACGGGGCCCGCCTCATCCACCTGGGCAGCTGCGCGGCCGCGCGCGTGACGAGCCCCGGGATGACGCTGTACGCGATGAGCAAGGCCGCGCTGGTGGGCCTGAGCAAGGCGCTCGCCCGCGAGCTCGGCGCGCGCAACATCACCTCCAACGTCGTCCAGCCCGGACCGACCGACACCGACATGAATCCGTCCGACGGCCCGTTCGCGGCGCCCCAGATCGCCGACCTGGCCCTCGACCGCTTCGGCACCCCCGCCGAGGTGGCCGCCGCGGTCGCCTACCTGTCCGGCCCGCACGCCGCGTACATCACCGGCACCGAGCTCACCATCGACGGCGGGCACACCGCCTGATCCGGTGCCTCCGGACAGGAGGTGTCCGCACGACAGGTAGTACAGCTGAGCGCAATCGCCGCCGCGCGTACAGCGTCTCGCAGGTGCACTACCTGTCGAGCGGTCCCCCGCTCCTGACGGTGGGTGGGGTTACCGTCGGGTGGGTGAAGTTTTCGGTGACGGTGGGGGCGGCAGGGGTCGGGCGGGATCCGCGCGGGCTGGCGGAGCTTGCTCGAGTGGTGGAGGACTCCGGGTGGGACGGGTGCTTCCTGGAGGACTACCTCGTCTACCAGGGGGACGCGTCCCAGCCGACGTACGACCCGTGGATCTGTCTGGCCGCCATGGCGATGGCCACCGAGAGGATCCGGATCGGGACGACCGTCACTCCACTGCCTCGGCGCCGGCCGTGGAAGGTGGCGGCGGAGGCGGTCGCCCTGGATCAGCTGTCCGGCGGACGGATGATCCTCGGCGTCGGGATCGGGGATCCGGGCGATCCGTTCCTGGAGGGCAGGAGTCCGCGGGTGCTGGCGGAGATGCTCGACGAAGGGCTGGCGATCATCGACGAGCTGTGGACGGGCCGGCCGGTGACCTTCCGCGGGAAGCACTACACGCTGGAGAACGCACAGCTGACGGCGCGGCCGGTGCAGACGCCGCGGATACCGATCTGGGTCGGAGGCAACTTTCTTGTGCCCGCGGTGCGGCGGCGGATCCTGCGGTGGGACGGATCGTGTGCTTACAAAGGCAGTACGGACGCACCGCAGCAGATCACGCCCGATGATGTCGTCGGGCTGTTGGCAGCGGGCGCGTCCGACGTGAAGGTGAGTGGCGGGGACCCGAGCGCGTTCGCGGTGGCGGGTGCCACGTGGTGGGGGCGGTGGATCGCGCCGATGCCGGCGGACGAGACCCTGGCGATCGTGCGCCAGGGGCCGCCGGCGCTCTGAACCGTTGACAGCGCGACGGCTCCGGTGCAGACTGCGGATGTTTTTAACGTTCAAAACCCCCGTGGGAGGTCGCTGTGGCTACCTTGAAGCAGGTTGCCGCCCACGCGGAGGTCTCCGTGCAGACGGTGTCGAACGCGCTGAACGCTCCGCACCGCCTCCGCCCGGACACGCTCGAACGGGTGAACCGCTCGATCGAGCTGCTCAACTACCGGCCCAATCGTAACGCCCGCAGTCTGCGCACCAGCGCGGTCGAACTGATCGGGTACTGCGTGCCGAGCTGGCCGAACCAGACGCACCTGGTGATGGACCAGTTCCTGCACGCGCTGTGCGCCGCCGCGGAACGCACCGGCCGGCACATCCTCCTGTTCACCGCACCGGGCGGCGTCGACGGCATGCCGACGTACGACGACCTGCACGCGCGCCGGCTGGTCGACGGGTTCGTGCTGTCGCAGACCGAGACGCACGACGCGCGGCACGGGTGGCTGAAACAGCAGGGCATCCCGTTCGTCAGCTTCGGCCGGGTGTGGAAGGAAACCACTCAGCCCGGTGCCTGGGTCGACGTCGACGGTGCCGCCGGCTCCGCGACGGCGGTCCGGCACCTGCACGCGACCGGCCGTCGCCGGATCGCGTTCCTGGGCTGGCCGAAGACGTCGGGCCTGGCCGAGGACCGGGCCGGCGGGTGGCGCGACGCGTGCACGGACCTCGGGCTGCCGACCGCCGGGCTGGCGGTCCGTTGCCGCGAGGACACCATCGAGGACGGCGCCCGCGCGACCGCGCGGCTGCTCGACGACGACGGCGCCGTCGACGGGATCGTTGCCCTGAGCGACATCCTCGCGCTCGGCGCGCTCCGCGAGCTGACCCGCCGCGGTCTCGCTCCCGGCCGCGACGTCGGCGTCACCGGCTTCGACGACTCGCCGCTCGCGGAAGTCGTCTCCCCCGGCCTGACCAGCCTCCGGCAACCGATGGAACAGATCGCCGAGGAGCTGATCACGATCCTGACCGGTGGGCCTGGTGAAACCGCACGCGCCGGACGTCTGCTGCAACCGGAACTGGTGATCAGGGGCAGCTCGGCCCCTGGCTGATATTCGGCGCTTCTCCCCGGGCGCCGCGAGAAGGAGGAACCGCCATGACTCCCTATCCGACCAACCGAAGTAGCTCCGCCCCGCCCCGAAGCAGACCGGCCCGCCGGACCGCCGGGATCGCTCTGCTGGCCGCCGCGACCGTTCTGGCCGGCACCGCCTCCGCGATCGCCGGACCGGCCGCCGGGTCCTCGACCACAACCGCCGTCGCCACCGGCGGGTCCGAACTCTCCGAGACCACGCGCCTGACCGATCGCCGCTCGCTGGTCGTCGGCGACCGGGCCTACGCGATGGGCGACGAGTCCGGCCTGTACCCCGCCGCCGGGTGGCACGTCCGCGGCGAGATGGGCGGCTTCTGGTCGCAGCCGATCAAGCTCCTCGACGGCATCTGGTTCGGCCTCGACGGGAACTGGCTCGGCAAGCAGATGCCGGCCGCGAAGTACACCAGCGGGCACGGTTACAGCCGGATCGACTACTCCGGCGCGGTGAACGTCCGCCGTACCGACTTCGTGCCGGACGGCATCCGCGCGACGCTCGTCGGTCTCACGCTCAGCTCGAGTACGGCGAAGACGGTCACGCTCGACGTCGACGCGCACTCCGAACTCATGCAGTCGTACCCGTGGGGCTGGACCACGCCGAGCGCCGCCGACGCGAACCTCCCGGACACCGGCGACTTCACCGGCAGCGCACTGCGCTTCCGCGAACAAGGCACCCCGACGTACCCGAACGCCGCCGCCCACGACTACGCCGCGTTCGTCGGATCGTCCCTGCGTCCGTCGGACCACCAACTCGGTCCGGATCACCGCGGACCGCAGAGCCCGGCGGTGATCTGCCCGGCCGACGGTACGACACCCGCGCGGTGCGACGACTCGCTCGTCGGCAAGGGCACGGGCGGCCGGCTCACCTACGACGTACCGCTCGCGGCCGGACAGTCGAAGACCATCTGGTTCGCGGTCGCCGGATCCGATCAGGGCAGCGGCGCCGCGGAGCGCGAGTTCGGCAAGGCGTTGAGCAACCCGGAGAAGTTGCTGCGGGCAAAGACCTCCGCACGGCAGCTGATCGACGCGCAGTCCGCAGTGGACCTTCCTGGTGACCGGCTGCTGCAGCAGAGCGTCGAGTGGAGCAAGCAGAACCTCGCGGACTCGGTCCAGGAGGCGCGCAACCTGCGGATCCGGGACGTGAACGAGGGCAAGGACTACCCGGCACCGGTCGGGACCGTCCCGGCCGCGCGCTGGTTCGGCGCCGGCTTCCCGGACTACCCCTGGCTGTTCGCGACCGATGGCGAATACACCGCGTTCGCGGCCGTCGCGGCCGGTCAGTTCGACACGGTGAAGGAACACCTGCGCGCACTCCGCGACGTCAGCGACCTGCTCAACCAGCGCAGCGGCAAGGTCGCGCACGAGGTGACGCCGACCGGTGACGTGTACTTCGGGTCGAACCAGAGCGCCGGCAACACCGACGAGACGGTCAAGTTCCCGAGCACGGTCGCGCTGCTGTGGCGGTGGACGGGCGACGACAAGTTCCGCGACGAGATGTACGACTTCAGCGTCCGGAACCTGCAGTACGTGTACCGCGAGCTCGACAAGGACAACGACGGCTGGCCCGAGGGCCTGGCGAACGTCGAGCGCGCCGGGATGGGTGTCGAGAAGCTCGACAGCACCGTGTACCTGGCCCGCGGCCTGCGGGACCTGGCCGACCTGGCCGCGTCCAAGCACGACACGAAGGTGCAGCAGTGGGCGACTGCCCGGGCGACCGGCCTCGAGTCCAAGTTCGAGGCGCAGTGGTGGGTGCCGGCCGCGAAGGGGTACGCCGACTCGGTCGACGACCCCGCCGATCCGGCGAACGACAACACGCCGATCTTCCAGCGGCACTGGATCGGCGTCACGCCGATGGAAGCGGTGCTGACCCGGCCGGGACAGACCTCGCCGCTCGCGTCGGACGCGCACGCGCGGATCGCCCTCGACCAGCGCGAAACCACCTGCTACACGGGCGAGTTCGGCCTGTTCCACACCGGCACCGGCCCGACGTCGGCCGAGGGCGGCAACCGCGGCGACTCCTGCGACCCGATCGTGTCGCAGGTACAGAGCGAGCGCAGCATCTTCGGCCTGAACACCTCCATCATGGCCGTTGCTGAGGGCAACTTCGGGCGGCTGGGCACGAAGCAGCAGCAGGTCTACACCACGGGCAACGCGCGGATCCAGCTCGACCCGTCGGTCTGGGAACTGCCCGGCGCGATGCCGGAGATCGCCCCGTCGCCCGACTCCGCAGCGAACATCGGCCGGCCGTTCTACGACCGCTCGATGGCACTGCAGGCCTGGGGCGCGTACGGGATCCTCTGGCCGGTGATCCACCAGCAGCTCGGCGTCGACCCTGATTTGGGCCACGGCCGGATCGCCGTCGTACCGCAGCTGCCGGAAGGTCAGCAGAAGGTTGCCGGTAGCAATATCAAGGTCGGTCATGGAGCCGTCGATGTGTCGGCACGCCTTACAAATAAGGCATTGTCGACCGAGGTGACCGCGAAGGGCGTCGGCGCGGCGCTCACGGTCGGCGCCGTACTGCCGAAGGGCGCGACGGTGCGGAGCGTGGCGGTCGACGGTCACGCGGCGACGTACCAGCTCGTCACGACCAGCCGTGGAACGGAGGTCCGGGTGCCGGCGCGCGGTGCGCACACGGCGCTCACCATCACGCTGCAGTGAGTCGGACCTGAGCTGAGCCCTGGCCGGCCGGTGCGCGACCGTTCCGCGCACCGGCCGGCCTTGTGCTGTCCGGATATCGGCACTGCGGAGTCTTCGAGCGGACCAGAAAGCGGGCCCCTCCGAGTATGAGTCGGAGGGGCCCGCACAGCTGAAGGAAAGTGACGTCTCCAGCTTCCCGAAGCGGGTCCGTAGATGCCGGCAGACCCCGTCACCGGTCTACCTCGGTGGGGATCCCCACCGCGAGGGCACTCGGTTTCCGTTCGACCCGCCACCCCGATCGAAGTAGCGTGTCGATATTTCTACCGCTGCCGACGGGCCCGCACAACCCCTTCCAGGCAGCAGTTTTCCGTCGTCCACAATGATTGTGCACCCATCCACAGAATTGGTCCGAGTTATACACACCCCCTGTGCATAACGTCCCTCAACCTTTCGTTGGTTTGACTGCCATCGGTCGCAGAACGCGATAGCCGGCGTACACACCGAGTGCGCTGACGACGAGGACCGCCGGTACCGCGATCGCGAGCGGCGGACGGCGGTACCCGATGTTGTCGAGCACGTCCGCGAGCCACTGGGCGACGAGCAGGAACTCGGCCGCCGCGGCCGGCAGCAGCGCGAGCGGCAGCAGCACGATGCCGCGCCAGGCCCCGAACCGGACGAACGTGATACCGAGCAGCCAGCCGGTGACCTCGTGCGACAGGATCAGCAGGAAGAACTCGGCGAAGATCAGGCCGGCCTGCGTCGTGCTGGTGAACAGGTGCGGGTTCGTCATCGTGTCGGGCCAGCCCTGCGCCGCGTAAAGCAAGCGTTCCAGCTGATACATCAGCACCCAGAGCAGCGAGGTGCCGGCCGCGGCACCCGCCAGATAGATGCCTGAGGCAAACGAAAACATCCGGCGAGTGATGCCCTGGGAGATCAGCAACGCGAAGTACGCCGGGGTGACGGTGATGCCGACGGCCATCGAGAAGTACTTTGGCGACTGGGTTCCGTAGTCCCACGCGCTGGTGGTGACGCCGCTGGTGACGAGTTGGACGGCGAGTCCTCCGAAGAACAACGCGACCACCATCACGGCCCAGTAGCCGAGCAGCATCGGCCGGAGACCGATGACCAGCGACCACAGCACGTTCTTCAACCGGTGTACGTCGGTGGCGCCCCGCGGCAACGCCCTGCTCCGAACCGCCGTGCTCATGCCTTTGCTCCCGTGAGGTGGACGAAGAGGTCCTGCAGACCGACCGGGCCGATCTCGAGGCCGGCCGCGGTCGCCTGCGCGAGCAACGCCGGGTCGAGGTCACCGAGGACAGTGGTCGACTTGGTCCCGCCCAGTCGCTCCTCCGCGAGCACGGTGAAGCCCGCGGTGAACTCGTCGACCGCCGCGGCCGGTCCAACGATCGAGGCGCCGCGACCGCGCAGCGCGTCCACCGGCGACTGGGTGACGAGTCGGCCCCGGTCGAGGATCAGGACCTCCTCGAGCATCGGGCTCACCTCGCTGACCAGATGGGTGGACAGCACGATCGTGCGCGGCACTTCGGCGTAGTCGGCGAGCAGCATGTCGTAGAACAGGTTCCGCGACGGCACGTCCATGCCCAGGTAGCTCTCGTCGAAGATGGTCAGCGGGGCGCGGCTGGCGATGCCGACGACGACACCGAGCGCGGACTTCTTACCGCGGGACAGCTTCTGGATCTTCTTGTTCAGCGGGATCTCGAAGCGGTCCAGGAGGTCGCCGGCGAGGTCGGCATCCCAGTACGGGCGCAGCGCGGCGGCGAGCCCGACGGCGTACTTCACCGGTACGGCGTCCGGGCGGTCGCCGGACTCGCGGATCAGGCAGACGCGGCTGGTGACGACGGCGTTCTCGTACGGCTCCTGCGCCGCGCCGAGGTCGCCGCCCTCGATCAGCACCCGCCCCTCGTCGGGCCGCCGGAACCCGGCCAGGGTCGCGGCGAGCGTGCTCTTGCCGGAACCGTTACGGCCGAGCAGCCCGTGGATCTTCCCCGGCGCCAGCCGCAGGTCGAGCCGGTCCAGCGCGGGCACACCGGCGAACCGGACCGAAACGTTCTCGGTCCTGACAGTCAGGGCGGTCATCAGGCGTCTCCGTAGGTCCGGACGTGCTGGACGATGTCTTGCAGCGGGACGCCGATCGCCTTCGCCTCGCGGATCATCGGGTCGACGACGTCGGCGAAGAACGAGTCGCGGCGGCCGGTGCGGAGCAGGTCGCGGGCGTTCGGCGTGACGAACATGCCGATCCCGCGCTTCTTGTAGAGGATGCCGTCGTCGACCAGCTGGGCGAATCCCTTGGCCGCGGTCGCCGGGTTGATCCGGTAGAAGGCGGCGTACTGATTGGTCGACATCACCTGTTCGTCCTCGGCCAGCGCGCCGGAGACGATGTCGTTCTTGATCTGCTCGGCGATCTGCAGGTAGATCGGACTCCGGTCGTCGAACATCACCCACCCCCTTCCTCGGTTCGTTACCTGAGTAAGGAACCGTAGCGCCTGACCGGGTCACCCACCCGCGGAGTACTGCGACTGCTGGAGAGACTTCTTCAGCGCCGGTACGACGGGACCGACGCGGACCGCGAGCTGCGCCAGGCGGTCCTTGTGGCGGGTGCGCTGGTCCTTCGTCAGCACCGTGCGCAGAGCCGCCGTCGACGCGAGGACGACGACGGACGCGTCCCGGAGGTCCACGCGGGACACGAGCCGGGACGGTCGCAACGTGTCATGGGCGCTCTGCAGCAGGTGGCGGCGTACCAGCGGATGGCGCAGCGTGATGCGGTCCGCCGGGAAGATCCCGAGCACCCGGCGCGGCTCGACCTTGATCAGTCGCGCGCGGGCGAGCTCGTCCCGAACCTGCCGCACGGTCGCACCACCCCGCCGATCGATCCAGTGCCGCCAGCGCCGTGGGCCGGTCGCGCGCAGCTCCTCGAGGACCGCCGCGGCCACCGGGTTCGCGGGCGCCGGGGCGTTGGTCACCCGTGCGCGGCCGTCCTCGTCGACCAGGTTTCCCTGCAGCAGGAGATCGACCAGCACCGCCGCCCGGACAACCTTCCCGAGCTTCGACCGCGCCGTCAGCCGCCCCTTCGCTGGATCGTAGGCGAGCAGGAAAACCCTGGCGGCGATGGAATCCGGCACCCCAGTGTTGCCAAGAGCAACAACTGGCCTGCCGGCCCCGCGTGCCCTCCCGGTCGCACCAGCCGGCCCGGCGGGAAGACGGGGACCCAGCCGGCCTGCAGTCCTCACCGAACCTCGCCGCCCGCCCCTCCGCGCCGCCGGGTCCGCCCCGGCCGGCGCACTGCGTCTAGTCATCGGCTTCCTCCTTGGACGGCCGGCCCGGGCGGCGCTGTTTGGTCACGCCGCTCGGCAAGCGGCCGGCCTCGGCCAATGCCCGGCGGAGCAGATACTCGATCTGGGCGTTGGTGCTGCGCAGGTCGTCGGCCGCCCACCGGGCCAGCGCGTCGTGCACCGCGGGATCCAGCCGGAGCAGGACCTTCTTCCGTTCGACGGCCACGACGGGCTCACTGGTACAGCGAGCCGGTATTGACCACCGGCTGCGCGTCGCGATCGCCGCACAGCACCACCATCAGATTGCTCACCATGGTCGCCTTGCGCTCCTCGTCCAGCTCGACCACCTCGTGCTCCGACAGCCGGTCCAGCGCCAGCTCGACCATGCCGACGGCGCCCTCGACGATCCGCTGGCGGGCCGCGACGACCGCACCGGCCTGCTGGCGGCGCAGCATCGCCTGGGCGATCTCCGGCGCATACGCGAGGTGGGTGATGCGGGACTCGATCACCCGGACACCGGCCGCCTGGACGCGCGCGGCGATCTCCGCCGACAGCTTCTCGGTGATCTCGTCGGTGCTGTCCCGCAGCGACAGGCCGCCGTCGTCGGTGTGCACGTCGTACGGATAGCTGTTGGCGATGTGCCGGACAGCGGTCTCGGTCTGGATGGCCACGAACTCGACGAAGTCGTCCACCTCGAACGTCGCCTGCGCGGTGTCCTCGACCTGCCACACCACGACCGCGGCGATCTCGATCGGGTTGCCGTCGGCATCGTTGACCTTGGCAACAGCCGTCTCGTGGTTGCGGATCCGGGTGGAGACCTCACGCCGCGAGGACAGCGGGTGCACCCAGCGCAGGCCGTCCGTCCGGATGGTTCCGGCATACCGCCCGAGGATCTGCAGCACCCGGGCCCGACCCGGCGAGACCGCGGTCAGCCCGGCGGCGACGATCAACGCGGCCAGGAAGACCAGGATCCCGAGTGTGATCAGCACGCCGTTCCCGTCACCGGCGCCGAGCACGAACACCAGCACGCCGACCACCGCGAGCACGAACGCGAGCCCCGCCATCGGCCACCCGTTCAGCTCCCACCCGGAACGCTCGACGACCTTCGGGGCCGGCATCTCCACCGCGACATCCACCATCACATGCTCCTCTCGAATAGCTCCAAGGTAGCAAAGTGATATCACATTTACAACAGGCGGCCGCCAGGACGCGGGGACTGGGAGCTGTCAGGGCAGCCGGGTGGCGAGGGATTCGAGGTGCGACTGCCACAGCGTGGAGTGCGAGTTCGGGAGCGGGTCGATGGCCGACGGACCCCAGGCGTGGATGGGGCGGATGCCGTGCAGCGCGTTCAGGAGCCAGGCCTCGGTGCTGTTCTGCAGGGCCTGCGGAGTGATCGAGCGTTCGATGATCTCGACGCCCTGCGCCGCGGCGATCCGGCGCAGCAACTGGGCAGTGACCGACGCGAGCAACGGACGGTCGGACTCCGGGAAGCAGAGGGTGTCGTCCTCCCACCACGCGACGGCCGAATACGCGGCCTCGAGGACCGTCCCGTCGGCGTCCAGCAGCAGGATCTCGTCGGCACGATCGGCCGCGGACTCCTTCAACTTGCCGAGCAGCTCGAGATCCGGCCCCTTCACCCGCGGCGCGGTCCGCGGATCCGGCCCGTCGTGAACGGCGACCCGCACCCGGCCGCCGATCGGCGGCGCCGGGCGAAGCTGGACGGCGAGCTCACCCGAAGCGCGCAGCTCGAAGCGCGGGAACCAGCGCCCGAACCCGGGCAGCCGCCCGATCTGCTCGTCCCAGTACCGCTCCGCGGCCACCCCCGCCGCGGCACCCGACCGGACGAACCGCTCCCGATGCAGTTCCAGCCCCCGAACCTTGCCATTGGCAACCAGGAACGAGTCCGCCACCTGCAGTTCCGTCATTCTCCCCCACCTTGTCCGCCGACGGCAGCCTGTGCCTTCAGCACCATTTCCTCGTACTCCGCGACCGGGTCGGAATCGAGCACGATCGCACCGCCCGCCCCGACCACGGTCTCGTCCGGCGTCAGCACCGCCGTCCGGATCACCACGCTGAGATCCGCCCGCCCGTCCACGCCCAGGTAGCCGAGCGCGCCCGAGTACACCCCGCGCGCACTCGACTCGAGCTCGTCGATGATCTCCATGGTGCGGATCTTCGGCGCGCCCGTCATCGATCCCGGCGGGAAGCACGCCCGGACGGCGTCGACCGCGGTCACGCCGTCGCGCAGCCGTCCGCGCACCGTCGTCACCAGCTGGTGCACGGTGCGGTAGCTCTCGACCTGCATCAGCTGCGGAACCGTCACGGTCCCCGGCACGCTGACCCGGCCGAGGTCGTTGCGGATCAGGTCGACGATCATCAGGTTCTCGGCGCGGGTCTTGTCGTCCTCGGCCAGCGCCTTCGCCGCGAGCTGGTCCTGCGCCGGGTCGAGGTCGCGTGGCGCGGTCCCCTTGATCGGCCGGCACTCGGCCCACCCGTCCGCGTCCACGGTCAGGAACCGTTCCGGCGACGAGCTGGCCACGGCGAGATCGCCGTACCGGAGGAAGGCGGCGTACGGCGCCGGGTTCGCGGACCGTTGCCAGCGGAAGAACTCGAACGGGTCCGGCACGGCCGGCAGGCGGATCCGGTTCGTCAGATTGACCTCGTACGTCTGGCCGGCCTCGAGCTCGGCCAGGACGCGCGCGATACCGGCCAGGTACGTCGCCCGGTCCTGCTCCAGGTGCGCCTCGAGATCCATCCGGGCGATCGCCGGGACGTCGACGCTGCCCATCCACCAGTTCGACGCGGCCTCCTCGGCCCGGTCCAGCCAGTCCTCGCCGCCGTCGAGCGCGACCAGGTACGTGAGGTCGCGGTCATGGTCGATGACCAGGAACCGGTCCGCCCAGATCCACAGCGCGTCCGGCGTCGGGGCCTCGTGCGCGGTCGCTCCCCCGGTCAGGGCCTTGAGCTCGTAGCCGAAGTAACCGACGTACCCGCCGCAGAACAGCCCGGTCAGCTCGGGCGGCGGCTCCGCGGCCCGGGCCGCGAGCAGCTCGTTCAGCTCGGCGAAGACGTCGCCGTCGGCCACGTCCCGGACCACGACGTCGGCGCCGGCCGTCGTCCCGAGGACCGAGATCCGCCGGGACGCGCGGTCGGTCAGGCTGCCGTCGAGCCAGAACGCGACCGGTTCGCCGGCCAGCAGCTCGCGGTAGACCGTCTCACCGTCGAGCGCCCGGTCGAGCGTCCGGACGGACCAGCGCAGCGCACTCACGAGCACACCGTACCGACTGGCGGCCGTCAGGAGGTGGCGAGTGCCACCTTGGTCCGCATCGCGGTGATCCGGCGGATCGGAATCGCGACCTCGAGGCCGTCCTTGGACTCGGCGCGGTCGGCGAGCCAGGCCACGGCGGTGTCCCGGCGGGCGTCCGGCGTCCCCGGCAGGTACAGGGCGTTGACGAGACGTGTGGCGTCGTCGCGGCTGTGGATCATGTACACGTACCGCTCGCGCTGGCTCTCCATCACGTCGAACCCGGCGTGCTTCAGCTGATCCTTCAGCTCGGTGATCTCACCACCGGCCGGGAACTGCGGCGTCGAACGCAGGCGCGTGGTCAGACCGCTCAGCGTGCGGATATCCCCCCGCCGCAGCGGCCGTACGGCGGGCACGATCGCGGCCAGGACGCCGCCGCGCCGCAGCACCCGGGCCGCCTCGGCGAGCACTTCCGGCAGCGGCTGCAGCACCATCAGGCCCATCGAACACGTGACGACGTCGAAGACCTCGTTCGCGAACGGCAGGTGCAGCGCGTCCGCCTGCACCTTGGGGCCGGGCGCGTTCTCGAGCTGGGCGGCGTTGTTGTCGACACCGACCACCCACCGCCCGTACAGCTCGCGGGCCACCGGGCCGTTGCCGCAGGCCAGGTCGAGCACCCTGCGCGCCTCGCCGGAGACGGCGCGGACGAGCCAGCGGTACGGCGTGTGGTCGCCGGCCACCGCACGCGACAGCAACGCCTCGGTGCTGCCCGGGGTGGCGGTATGGAACTCCCGCAGGTACTGCGGCCAGTCGACAGGATTCTCAGACATCGCGGCCCGACGCTACCCGCAGTACACCCGACGTGCCGCATCGGGTGCACTGCGTTAACAGAGAGTTGACCAGGTGGGACTGTCAGACGCGGCTGACGAAGATGTGCCCGGCGGTCTCGTCGCTGATCACGCCGCCGGCCTCGCGGCTGCCGACCAGAACACCCTCGGCATCCAGCGTGGAGTCGACCTCACGGCCCGGCAGGGCCCCGGCCTTGCGCAGCACCGCCATCGCGCCGTCGTCGGTCTGCACCGGCTCGGCGATCCGCCGCACCAGCACCCGCACGCTCTCGCCGGTCGCGGCGTCGAGGACCTGGTCGAGCGGCTCGACGCCGATCCGGAAGTCCCCGATGTCGCTGACCTGGTGGTCCTTCTGCAGCTCCTCCAGGCCGGGGATCGGGTTCCCGTACGGCGACTCGGTCGGGTTGCCGAGGAGCTGCAGCAGCCGCAGCTCGACCGCGTCGCTCATCACGTGCTCCCAGCGGCAGGCCTCGGTGTGCACGTCCTCCCACTCGAGCCCGATCACGTCGACCAGCAGCCGCTCGGCCAGGCGGTGCTTGCGCATCACCCGGACCGCCTGCTTGCGGCCGACGTCGGTGAGCTCCAGGTGGCGGTCGCCCTCCACCTTGATCAGACCGTCGCGTTCCATTCGCGCGACCGTCTGACTGACCGTCGGGCCGGACTGGTGCAACCGCTCGGCGATCCGCGCCCGCAGCGGCACGATGCCTTCTTCTTCCAGCTCGTAGACGGTCCGCAGGTACATCTCGGTGGTATCGATCAGGTCGCTCACGACAACCATTCTCACCTATTGAGGCAAGCCTTACCCAATTCCGGCTGGGTACCGGTGCAGGATGAGCGCGATGACATCGGTGATGTGGTTCCGGCGAGACCTCCGGCTGACGGACAACCCCGCGCTCCTGGACGCGGTGACCGCGGGCGACGGCCGGGTTCTGGGCGTCTTCGTCCTGGATCCGTTGCTCTGGGAGCGATCCGGCGACCCGCGGCGGGAGCATCTGGCCGCGTCACTGCGCAGCCTGTCGAAGTCGATGGGCGGCCGGCTCGTGCTGCGGAAGGGCGATCCGGCAACCGTTGTCCCGGCCCTTGCGGAGGAGGTCGGGGCGGCCGGCGTCCACATCGCCGCCGACTACGCGCCGTACGGACAGCAGCGCGACCGAGAAGTTGAAGCCGCATTGAACTGTCCGCTGGTGCGCACCGGCTCGCCGTACGCGATCGCGCCCGGGCGGGTGCTGAACCAGCAGGGCCGGTCGTACATGGTGTTCACGCCGTACTTCAAGGCCTGGCTCGAGCACGGGTGGCGCAAGCCCGTCGAGGCGCCGCCGAAGGTGACCTGGGTGCCGGCCGACGGCGACGACCTGCCGGACGGCGACGCGGAGGGCGCCGGCGAGCAGGCGGCGCTGAAGCACTGGAACGACTACCTCGAGAGCGTCGCGGAGTACGACGACCAGCGCGACCGGCCCGACCTCGACAGCACGTCGCGGATGTCGATCCCGTTGAAGTACGGCGAGATCCACCCGCGGACGATGCTCGCGGACCTGTCTCGCCGGCGCAGCGACGGCGCGAAGGCGTACGCGCGCGAGCTCGCCTGGCGCGAGTTCTGCGCGGACCTGTTGTCCCGGAACCCACACGCCGCGTGGAAACCGCTGCGGTCCGAGTTCGACAAGATGCAGTACGACGAACCGGACGAGCTGTTCGAGGCGTGGCGCGAAGGCCGCACCGGCTTCCCGTTCGTCGACGCGGGCATGCGGCAGCTCGCCGGGAGCGGGTTCATGCACAACCGGGTGCGGATGGTCGTCGCGTCGTTCCTGGTGAAGGACCTGCATGTGCACTGGAAGCACGGCGCCCGGTGGTTCATGCAGTCGCTGCGGGACGGCGATCTCGCGTCGAACTCGCTGAACTGGCAGTGGGTGGCCGGCTGCGGCGCGGACGCGGCGCCGTACTTCCGGATCTTCAACCCGATCACGCAGGGGCTGAAGTTCGACCCGCAGGGCGAGTACGTCCGGCGGTGGGTCCCGGAGCTGCGGGACCTCGCGGGCAAGGCCGCGCACGAGCCGTGGAAGCACGGCGGCGCCGACGGATATCCCGCTCCTGTCGTCGATCATGCCGAGGCGCGCCAGGAATCCCTTCGCCGCTACGACGCGATCCGCTGACGCGGACCGCCGGCACTCATCAACCGCCGCTCGGCGGCTCACCTCACGCTCAGCACCCCCGCGGTCCGCGCGGTTGGTGAGTGCTGCGCGTCCGCCCCCTTGACGCCCACTTGCCTCACACATCTATAGTGCTAGTTACCTAGATGAATGGGGTTATGGATGATCGAGTTCCATCTGGACGGCCGGTCGGGGGTCTCGCCGTACCAGCAGATCGTTCAGCAGGTCCGGAACGCGCTGCGGCTCGGACTGCTGCGGGAAGGTGACCAGTTGCCGACCGTGAAGGACGTGGTGGCGGCGCTGGCGATCAACCCGAACACTGTGCTCAAGGCATACCGCGAACTGGAGCACGAGGGCCTGGTCCAGGCCCGGCCCGGGCGCGGCACGTTCGTCACCCGCACACTCACCGACAACACGCTCGCCGCCCACGGCCCACTCCGCCAGGACCTCCGCCGCTGGCTGGCCAAGGCCCGCAAAGCAGGCCTCGACGACGAAAGCATCGAGGCCCTGTTCCTGACCACCTTTCGGTCCGCCGCTCAGGAGGACATAGCGTGAACACGGTTGTGCGAGCCCAGGGGCTGGGGAAGAAGTACGGGCGGCGGTGGGCGCTGACCGATTGTGATCTGGAGGTGCCGGCCGGGCATGTCGTCGGGCTGGTCGGGCCGAACGGGGCCGGTAAGAGCACCTTGCTGAATCTGGCGGTGGGGATGCTGACACCCAGCGCGGGATCGGTGGAGGTGCTGGGAGCGGCCGCGGGGACGCAGCAGGCCAAGGTCGGGTACGTCGCGCAGGACACGCCGACGTACAGCCGGCTGAGTGTCGCGGACCATCTGCGGCTCGGCGCGCGACTCAACCCCGCGTGGGACGAATCCCTTGCCCAGCAACGGATCCAGCACCTCCGCTTCGACCCGAAGCAGCGGGCGGGAAGGCTGTCCGGTGGTCAGCGCGCGCAGCTCGCGCTGACGCTCGGCCTGGCCAAGCGCCCCGAGTTGCTGATCCTCGACGAGCCGGTGGCCGCGCTGGATCCGCTGGCCCGGCGCGAGTTCCTCCAGGACCTGATGGAGGCGGTCGCCGAGCAGGAGTTGAGTGTGGTGCTGTCCTCGCATCTGGTCTCCGACGTGGAGCGGGCCTGCGACTACCTCGTCGTGCTGGTGGAGTCCCGCGTCCAGGTCAGCGGCGAGATCGACACGCTGCTCGCGACCCACTTCCGGCTGACCGGGCCGCGGCGCGACCAGAAGGATCTGCCGCGCGATCAGCACGTCGTGACCGCGAGCCATACCGACCGGCAGTCGACGTACCTGATCCGAACCGACAAGCCGATCCTCGATCCGGCCTGGACGGTCACCCAACTCACGCTCGAGGACCTGGTGCTGGCCTACATGGGCCGCGACGTCCAGCCCGAGCGCCCGGCGCTGGAGGTGCAGCGATGATCTGGCTGACATGGCGGCAGTTCCGCGTCCAGTTCCTGGTGGTCGCCGCGGTGATCCTCGCGGCCGGCATCACGCTCGCGGTCACCGGTCCGGGGCTCGCCGACGATTACCGGCGGCTCACCACTTCGTTCATCCAGAACCTCGGCTTCCAACGGCTCAACCCACTGCTGTACTGGATCGGCCAGATTCTGCTGTACACCGCTCCGCCGGTGATCGGAGCGTTCTGGGGAGCACCGCTGGTCGCGCGGGAACTCGAGACCGGCACGTACCGACTGGTGTGGAGCCAGAGCATCGGCCGGTGGCGCTGGCTCGCGACCAAACTGGGCCTGGCCGGAGGAGCCGCGATCGCGATCACCGGGCTGCTCAGCCTGGCGGTGACCTGGTGGTCCGACCCGATCGACAGCGCGATCAACGCCGGGCAGGACTCGAACACCTACCTCCCCCGGATGTTCCCGTCGGTCTTCTCCGGCCGCGGGCTGGTCCCGGTGGGGTACGCCGCGTTCGCGTTCGCCTTCGGTGTCGCGGCGGGGCTCGTGATCCGGCGTACCGTGGTCGCCCTCGCGGTCACTCTGACCGTGGTGATCCTGGTGCAGGTCCTCACACCGACACTGATCCGGCCGCAGCTGCTCGCGCCGACGGACAAGTACATCGTCGCGACCGCAGAGAACGTCCGGGGTTTCGGGCTCAGCGGAGACGGGCCGAGTCCGCAGGTGAAGGAGCTCGAGGTCGCGACCGGAGCGGTCGGCGCCTGGAAGCTGTCGGACGAGACCGTTGACAAGTCCGGCAAGGCGGTCAGCACGCTGCCGTCCTGGGTGATCGACTGCGCGCCCGTGCCGCCCGGGATGACCCAGCAGGGGACGAACCCGGCGGATCGCAGCGCGTGTTACCAGCGGCTCGCCGACGAGGGGTACCGGCAGCACGTGCGGTACTACACGGCGAACACGTTCTGGGCGCTGCAGTGGCGCGAGTTCGGCCTGTTCCTGGGGCTGGCGTTGCTGCTCTGCGGGTTCAGCTTCTGGCGGATCCGGCGCGACCTGTCGTGAACCGCCGCACCACCAGGGCCGCGGCGAGGAAGGCCGCGGCGACGACCGCCGACGTCCAGGGCAGGGTGACCGCGAGCACGACGCAGCCGGTCAGGCCGAGCACGTTGACGGCCCGCGGCCAGCGGCGCTGCTCGGCGGGCTGGGTGAAGGCGGAGGCGTTCGCGATCGCGTAGTACAGCAGGACACCGAAGGACGAGAAGCCGATCACGCCCCGCAGATCGGTGCTGAGCACCAGGATCCCGACCACCACGGCGAGCGCGAGCTCGGCGTGGTGCGGGACCTGGTAGCGGGGATGGACGGCGGCCAGCCAGGACGGCAGGTCGCGATTGCGGGCCATGGCGAGCGTGGTGCGGCCGACGCCGGCGATCAGGGCGAGCAGGGCGCCGAGACTGGCGAGCGCGGCACCGATCCGGACGACCGGTACCGCCCAGACCGCACCGGCCCCGTCGACCGCGGCTGCGAGGGGCGCCGCGGTCGACGCGGGGTCGCCGGAGCGGAGCAGCGCCAGGGCGACCGCGAGATAGATGCCGATGGCAATGACCAGCGCGATCGTGATCGCTCGCGGGATGGTGCGCGCCGGTTCGCGGACCTCCTCCCCCATGGTCGCGATCCGCGCGTAGCCGGCGAACGCGAAGAACAGCAGGCCCGCCGACTGCAGGACGCCGTACGGCGTGGCGCCGGTCGTCGCGTGCTGCTGCGGTGCACCGGTGAACAGGACGACCAGCACGAGGGCAAGGATGACGAGGGTGCAGGTGACGAGGACCCTGGTGAGGCGCGCCGTCCTGGTCACGCCCCGGTAGTTGACGGCCGCGAGCGCGAGGACCGCCGCCAGGGCGATCAGCCGGCGCAGCCAGTTGATGTCCGTCACGTAGGTGGCGAAGGTCAGTGCCATCGCGGCGCACGAGGCGGTCTTCCCGATCACGAAGCACCAGCCGGCCGCGAACCCCCACCACTCGCCGAGGCGTTCGCGGCCATACACGTACGTCCCGCCCGAGACCGGGTAGACCGCCGCCAGTTGCGCCGACGACACCGCGTTGCAGTAGGCAACAACCGCGGCGATCACGAGACCGACCAGCAGGCCGGAGCCGGCCGCGCGAGCAGCGGGTGACCAGACGGCGAACACCCCGGCCCCCACCATCGACCCCAGCCCGATCAGCACAGCGTCCCCGAGCCCCAACCGCCGCGCCAACCCGGCGCCGGCCGGGGATGCCTGCCGCTCCGTGCCGGACTCGGCCTGCCCCGGGTCCGGCCGGCGCTGCTCGTGCTGGGCGTTGTTCACGTCAGATGCCCGCCGCCATCGCCGCCGCGATCTTGGCTTCGGCATCGGCGACGGCCTCCTTCGGAGCTTCGGGCATCAGTTCCGCCCACAGCGGGAGCATCTCACGGCGCGCTTCCAGCATGCCGAGCGGACGCGGGTAGAACCAGACGTGGAAGTGCGCGGAGCCGTCGCCCCAGCGGTAGACGTGGACGGGCGATGTCGCCGACGGACAGGATCGCCCGCTCGATCCGGGCGACGACCGGGCCGTAGCTCTGCGCGACGTCGTCGGGCAGGTCGGCGAACGAGTCGTGGTGGCCGCGGCTGGCCAGCCACACCAGCCCCGGAATGGTGACTCCGGTCGCGCGGCACAGGGCCCAGTTGTCGTCGTACCAGATCGGCGGCTCGTGCTCGGAGTGCTCGAAGTCGGCGAGCCAGTCGCACAGACCGCAGTGCGGGCCGCCGGGTTCACCGACGCGGGCCGGCTCCGGGATCACCCGCGGCTGCGGCTCGAGGCGAACCAGCGGTTCGGCGTACGGAAGTGTCATGGCGGCCTCCAGCGAGAAACGGTTGTCGATGCCGCCAGTGAAACATGCTCGTTGCGGAAAATGCAACAGGCATGTTTCACGCTTCGACGACTCCGCGGAGCACCAGGTCGAGGGTCAGGCGCCGGGCCCGGGATCGCGACCAGTGGTGCCGGCCGCGCATGTGCACGTAGGTGAAGGCCGCCGACACCAGCAACACCTCAGCGACGTCACTGACCCGCCCGTGCGGGTGCAGCGTGCCGTCGATCTCGCCCTCGCGGAGGAACCGCTCGAACGGATCCAGGAACGAGACCGGCCCGTTGCGCGCCTGCTCCTGGTGGAAGACCAGGTCCGACGACAGCATCAGCGGCAGATGCCGGTCGATCACGTCGAACAACGCCTCCAGCGTCCGGATCAGGCCCTCACGCCCGGTCCCGGAGCCGGCCAGCACCGGCCACATCGTGTCCCGGTAGTCGTCGGCGAGCGCGTCGAGCAGCGAGTCCAGCAGGGTCTCGACGGTCAGTCCCTGGCGCCAGAGCGTGACCCGGGACCGCCCGACCTTCTCCGCGACCCGCTCCAGGGTCACGCCGGACCAGCCGTGCTCGGCCAGGACGGCGATTGTCGCCGTCCGGAGCGTCTCGTCCACCGCCACCGTCATCCGCGGCCCCTCACTCTTGTGCAACACGGTCGTTGCACTGCACCATGACTGTACCAACCGTCGAGGAGGACAGCGTGGACACCAGGACCGAGATCCAGGTGCGGTTCACCGACCAGGAGCGGGCCGGGCTCACCGCGCTCGCGGCCGGCCTGCGCGGCGTGGCCGAGGCCGACCTCACCGAGGAGGACGCGCTGGTCGCGGCCCTGGAGCTCGCGCTCACCCGCCTGATCGAGGACTTCGAGGTCCCCGACCCCGCCGCCCGCGCGGAGGTGCAGCGCGCCCGCGACGACCTCCGCGCCCACTGGACCCGCGGCAGCGCGACCCTCTAGACCGGCTTCAGACCGCCTTCAGTACGCCGAGGAGGCGGGCGACTTCGGCTGCGACCGCGTCGCGGGCGGGGCCCAGGTATTTGCGGGTGTCGACGAGCTTCGGGTTGTCGGCGAGGACCTGGCGGACCTTGTCGGTGAAGACGTTGTTGAGGTGGGTGGCGATGTTGACCTTGGCCATGCCGGCCTCGACCGCGCGGGTGAGGTCGGGGTCCGCGACCCCGGAGGACCCGTGCAGGACGAGCGGTACGGCGACCGCTTCGTGCAGGCGGGCGATCAGCTCGAAGTCGAGCGTCGCGGTCCGCTCGGTCATGGCGTGGGAGGAGCCGACGGCCACCGCGAGCGCGTCGACGCCGGTGGCCTCGGCGAACGCGACGGCCTCGTCGGGGCGGGTGCGGGCGCCGGGCGCGTGCACGCCGTCCTTGCCGCCGACCTCACCGATCTCGGCCTCGACGAACACCCCGTGGTCGTGGCAGAAGGCGGTGACCTCGCTGGTCGCGGCGACGTTGTCGGCGTACTCGAGCTTCGACGCGTCGTACATCACCGACGTGAACCCGAGCTGCACGGCTTCCGTGACCAGGTCCCGGTCCATCGCGTGGTCCAGGTGCACGACGACCGGCACCGAGGACGCCGCGGCCGCGGCGAGCGTCGCGACGCCGATCGGCTTCAGCGCGCCGTGGTACTTCACCGCGTTCTCGCTGATCTGCAGGATCACCGGCGCGCCGACCTGCTCGGCGCCCGCGATCAGCGCGGTCGCGTGCTCCAGCTGGATCACATTGAACGCGCCGACCCCACGACCGGCCTTGGCGGCGGCCAGTACGACCTCGGCACCGGATACCAACGGCATGAGTTCTCCTAGGGGGTGTCTGATGGGTTCACGCCGTAGCGAGGACGTGCTCGGTGCGGTAGCTCGGCGTGCGGGAGCGAAGGTCTCGATGCGGAGCATCGTGGCCTTTGCTCACGTGCGGCGAGGTGCCGTGCCGAGTGCGCCGCAGTAGGCGTGAACCCATCAGACACCCCCTACATTCACAGTCACTTGAGGCTGCCAACGCCGGTAGGCGGCGAGATCGATGTCGCCGGCAACGGGCGTCAGAACCGCGGCGGCCGACGCGGCCACCGCGGACTTGAGGACGACGGACCAGTCGGGCTCGGGCGACTCCGCGATCGCCGCGGCGACGACCGCCGTACACGCGTCGCCGGCGCCGGTCGGATTGCCGCGGACGGTCTCCACCGGCAGCGCCCGCCAAACACCCTTGTTGCTCGCAGCAACCATGCCGCGCGGCCCGTCGGTGATCACGGCCGCGGTCGCGCCGAGCGCGACCAGCTCGGACGCGCCCTCCTCGACCTCGACGTCACCGACGGCGGCGCGCAGCTCGGCCGCGTTCGCTCGCACCACCGCACCGGCCCGGGCCGCGGCGCTCAGCGCGTCACCGCCCGCGTCGATCACGGTCAGGACGTCGTGATGCCGGGCGCGCACCGCGATCTCGGCGTACGCGTCGGCCGGCAGTCCCGGCGGCAGGCTGCCCGAGCAGGCGAGCACGCCGAGCCGGCCCCACGGCATCCGGTCGCCGAACGCGCGCCACTCGTCCGCGGTCACCGACGGCCCGGACTCGTTGAAGATCGTCGCGTCCCCATCGGCGTCGTTGACGATGGCGACGGTACGGCGGGTCTCGCCGGCGATCGGGGTGAGCAGCGCGGTCAGCCCGGCGTCGAACAGCTCCTCGGCGACCAGCTCACCGGTGACGCCGCCGACGAATCCGAGCACCAGCACCTGGTGCCCGAGGGTCGCCGCGACGCGCGCGACGTTCACGCCCTTCCCGCCCGCGCGCCTGCGGATCCGGTCCACCCGGTGGCTGCCGCCGACCCGCAACTCGTCGACCTCGTAGGTGACGTCCAGCGCGAGGTTGAGGGTGACGGTGCCGATCAGTCCAGCCACGACCCGGCCCGCATCACCTTCTGGACGGCGTACTCGTCGTCGAGCAGCACCAGGTCGGCCCGCTTCCCGGTCTCGATCGAGCCCACGTCGTACCAGCCGAACGTCTGGGCCGGCGTCGTCGAGGCCATCCGCGATGCGTCCACCAGCGATACCCCGGCGTTGACCGCGTTCCGGAACGCGACGTCCATGGTCAGCGTGCTGCCGGCGATCGAGTGGCTGCCGTGGGCGAGTGTCGCGAGGCCGTCGGTGACGTCGACCTCGAGGCTGCCGAGTTTGTACCGGCCGTTCGGCATCCCGGTGGCGACCATCGCGTCGGTGATCAGCGCGATCCGGTTCACGCCGGCCGCGGCGAGCGCGACCCGGACGACCTGCGGGTCGAGGTGCATGCCGTCGTTGATCACCTCGAGCAGCAGCCGCTCGTCGTTCAGCGCGGCGCCGACCGGGCCGGGATCGCGGTGGTGGAACGGCCGCATCCCGTTGAACAGGTGGGTGGCCACGGTCGCGCCCGCGTCGGCGCCCGCGACCATCTGCTCGTACGTCGCGTCGGTGTGCCCGAGGGCGGCGACCGCGCCGGCGTCGACGACCTGACGGATCGCGTCCAGCCCGTTCTCGAGCTCCGGCGCGATCGTCACCATCTTCACCGCGTCGCTCAGCACCTTCGCGACGTCGTCCTCGAGCGGCGGCCGCAGCAGCGACGGCTCGTGCGCACCGCAGCGCGCCTCGGACAGGAACGGCCCCTCGAGGTGGACGCCCGCGATCACGCCGTCGGCGATCAGCTCCGCCAGGCAGGCCGTCTGCGCGACCAGCTCGTCGAGCGGCGCCGTGACCAGGCTGGCGAGCGTGGTCGTCGTCCCGTGCTTGGCGTGGAAGGCCGCGAGCTTGCGCGCCTCCTCGGGATCGAGGGTCGAGTACGTCGACCCGCCGCCGCCGTGCGTGTGGATGTCCACGAACCCCGGGACGACGGTCACGTCGCCGAGGTCCTCGGGCCGCTTGCCGTCGGCCGGCATCCCTTCGGACCGGCGGCCGAACGCGCGGATGTCCTCGCCGTCCACCTGGATCCAGGCGTTCTCCAGAACGTCGTCCGGCGTCACCACACGGCCCACGCGGTACGTGGTCATGGGGCCTCCCGGTCTGGACTGAGGAGTGGAGGGAGCGAAGCGACCGGAGCGACGAGGGAAGACTGGGAGCAACAGCCCCATGACCTGCCGCGACGGAGTCGTGGCATCAATACTGTCATGCTGTCGTCTCCTCGTCGGCGCGGTCCCAGGCCATCAAGGCGGCGCCGAGCATGCCGGCTTCCTCGCCCAGCACCGCCGCCACGATCTCGGGCTCGCGCTGGAACGTCAGGCGCGCATGCACACCCTCGCGCAGCGGCTGCAGCAGCGTCTCGCCGGCGCCCACCAGACCGCCGCCGATCGCGATCCGGGTCGGCGCGACCAGGGTCGTGTAGAGAACCAGCGCGTCGACGAGCGCGGCCAGAGCGTCCTGCCAGACCTGAGCGGCGTCCGGGTCCCCGGCCGCGAGCAGCTCCATCACCTCGCGGGCGCCGTCGACCGTCCTTCCGGTACGGGCGGCGTACCGCCGGGCCAGGGCCGCCGCGGACGCGACCGTCTCGAGGCAGCCCCACTGACCGCAGGCGCAGAGCTCGGCGGCGTCGCCGTGGATGAACTTCGAGTGGCCGAGT
The DNA here is from genome assembly GCF_040655315.1 of Kribbella sp. NPDC050459. Taxonomy (NCBI): domain Bacteria; kingdom Bacillati; phylum Actinomycetota; class Actinomycetes; order Propionibacteriales; family Kribbellaceae; genus Kribbella; species Kribbella sp. NPDC050459. The sequence goes on from NZ_JBFAJQ010000002.1 coordinate 837,305, forward strand.
TCACCGGCGTACCCGTCGCCGCTGACCAGCGAGCCGTCGACGATCATCGCGGCCGCGATCCCGGTGCCGAGCGGCAGGAACATCGAATTCGTGGTGCCGGCCAGGGCGCCTTGGCGCAGCTCGGCGTACCCGCCGGCGCGGACGTCGTGGGCCAGCACGATCGGCACGTCGTCGCCGCCCGTCGACCGAACCGCCGCCTTCAGCTCGGCGAGCACCGGCGTCCCGACCCACTCCAGGTTCTCGGCGCCGACGGTGCCGTGCTCGGCGTCGATCACACCGGGCACGACGACACCGATGGCGCGCACGCGATGCCCCTCCGCGGTCGCCTTCTGGCTGAGCTCGACGACGGTCTCCAGCAGGGCGTCGAGCACGGCGCGGCCGCCGTCACGTACGTCGGCCCGGGGCGTCGGCCTGGTCTCGCGGTGCAGCACGGCACCGTCCGCGGCGACCAGGCCGCACTTCATCCGGGTTCCACCGAGGTCGACGGCAACCACGACTTCACAGGGGTCCACGGAGCGCCATTATGCAGCGTTACCCGGCAGTCCGAACATCCATGAGCAAAACCCGGACAAAACTCACCCGGACCAATGCGCACGTGGTCCCGTCGATTCCGGCGTCAGGAACCCAGGCCGTGGTCGAACGCGGCCACCAGGAAGGTGACCAGGTTCTCCGCGAGCTTGCCCGGATCCTCGGGGCCGGCGGCACCCGGCGTCGGGGACAGGGCCTGCGACTGGTGCAGCGCGAGCAGGCCGAGCATGTTCACGTACCCGAAGGCGACGGCGTCGGGTGACGCCTGCGGCAGTGCCTGCTGCAGGGCCGCCAGGTACCTGCTCTCGATCGGCTCCGACTCGGCCGCGTACAGCTCCCGGATCCGCCGGCTCGGATCGAAGGCGATCCGGCCGATGAACCGCGCGACCACGGCGCCACGCTCACCGCGGCGCAGCACCAGTTCCAGGCCGGGTTCGACGAAGGCCCGGATCAGGGCCTCCGGCGCCGGCGACCCGCCGGCCTCCAACTGGTCCAGCCGGCGCCGGCGTTCGGCGTTGACCGGCGCCATCGCCCGGGACACGGCGGCGCGCAGCAGGGCTTCCTTCGAACCGAAGTGATAGTTGACCGCCGCGATGTTCGCGGCTGCCGCGACCGTGATGGCCCGCAGCGACGTTCCCTCGTAGCCCCCCTCACCGAACCGTTGCTCGGCGACGTTGAGCAACCTCTCCCTGGTCGTCTCGACCGGTGTCTCCACAGAGTTCTCCTTCCCCCCGGCTACTGCTCGCGCAGGCACCCCACCTGCTCACGCGCAGTAGCCTGCAGTCAGCATAGTTCAAACGGTCGTTTGAACTGGAGGGCTCAGCTCACTTGTCCCGAGAAATCCTCAGATTTCTCTGAAACCCTTTTCTTCCCACCGACTTCTTCCTTCACACCTCCACCACAGCCTGTGCGCGAACGAGTGAAAACTGTGAGTGCCTTATGCTCGCGAGCCATGACTTTGGTGCGGGTCGAGCGGCGGTTCCAGGGGCCGGAGCGGTCGGGCAACGGCGGGTACGTCGCCGGCCGGGTCGGGACTGCATTCGCAGCGGAGCTCGGGGCGGAGTCGGTCCCGAAGGTGACTCTTCGGATGCCGCCGCCACTGGAGAAGGACCTGGAACTGACGGCCGGCAAGCTCACGGACGGTGACGCCGTGGTCGCGGAAGCGGCACCGGTCGGCAGCGATTTCCTCGCCGACGCGACGATCGATCCGGTGCAACCCGACGAGGCCCGCGCGGCCGAGGCGTCGTACCGCGGGTTGCACGGCCACCCGTTCCCGACCTGCTTCGTCTGCGGGCCGTCCAACCGGCAGGGCCTGCAGCTGAAGCCCGGACCGATCGGCGACGGCCGGACGGCGTGCACGTGGACGCCCGCCGCGGATCTGGCCACCGATGGCCTGGTCGACGAGGTGTTCCTGTGGGCGGCTCTGGACTGCCCGGGCGGCTGGACGATCGATCTCGAGGGACGCCCGTCCGTGCTCGGCCAGCTCACCGCCTGCGTCGACGCCCGGCCGGAAGCCGGCGAGGAGTGCGTCGCGCTCGGCCGCTACCTCGGCGAGGACGGCCGCAAGACCTACACCGCCAGCACCCTGTACGACGCCGACGGCCGCGTCCTGGCCCGCGCGAAGCACACATGGATCACGGTCGACCCGGCGGCGTTCAACTAGCTGCTGTGCGGGCGGCGTGAGCGCGGACCTTCGCGCGGTTGCCGCAGGTCGCCATCGAGCACCAACGGCGACGGCCACGCGGGTCGAGGAACAGCCACCCGCACGAAGGGCAGGTACGGACGTGCGCGCGGTCCTGGCCGGTGAGCAACTCACCGGCCAGGACCGCGAGGTTGTGCAGCGGGAGTTCCAGGTCCTCGGGCAGCTCCCACTGTGCGCCGTCCTCGGAGCGCGCGAGGTGCCGTCGGCCGGAGGCCTTCTCGATCAGCCGGGCCGCGGCCTCGAAGGCGTGATCGGTCGCCTGCCCGGTGAGTACGTCGTACAGCTCGGCGCGGAAGTCGAGCGTGGCCTGCAGCCGCCGCGCCGCCTCGCCCGCCCCGGCCTGCTCGATCAGGCGGAGCACGGTCGCCGGCGACAGCAGGCCGACGTACGAGTTCCAGACCAGGAAGGCCTCGTACGACGTCAGCCACTCGGTCCGGGCGGGGCCACTGCCTGTCCACTCGGACCGGGTGTTGACGAAGTCGAGCACCGGGTGCGCGCCGACCGGCTTGGGCAGGACGACGCCCTGCACCAGCTCGAGATGGGACGGCAGCGCACTCATCGTGTCACCGCGCAGGCTGCGAGGGCTGCGTCGTCGGCTGCGAGGGCTGCGTGGTCGGCTGCTGGCTGGTCGTGGTCGGCACCGGGATGCTGATGTTGCCGTTCTGCGGGATGACCATGAACTGGACGCTGCCCGACTCGATCGCGGACTTCAGCAGGTAGCCGTTCGCCCCGAGAAGCTTGACCTGCTGCTGGACCGACTGCAGCTCCACCTGGACCTGCTGGTTCTTCTGTTCCTGGGTGGCCCGGGCCAGCTCGGCGCGCTGCTTGGCCTCCAGGCCGTCGATGATGCCCTTGTCCAGCGGCATCGGCTTCTGGACCGTGAACGACAGCTCACCGCAGTCGTTGTTGCCGTTGTACCCCGGGCCGCAGAAGTAGTCGCCGCCGACCGCGGCCGGCAGCAGCCGGGTGAACTCCTTGGCCGCCGCGGACTGGAACTGCGACTTCATCTTCTCGTTGTTGTAGAGCTCCGCCCAGCCGTAGTTGGTCGCGACCGCGGACAGCGCCCGGTCGATCTGCGGGCGGAAGTAGCTCTGCAGCATGTCGTTCCAGCCCTGCTCCTCGTACGCCTCGGTCTTCAGGCCGATCCGCTCGTGGAACGACTTCAGCACGTCCTTGTCGCGGTTCAGCGTGAAGTAGACCTGGACGCGGACGCCCAGCCGGACGTTGTCCTTGCTGACCACGGTGACCTCGTCGGCCGCGTCGGTGTCCGCGCCGTCGCCGCCGATGATGTACGAACGCTGGTCGATCGGGTACGTGTACAGGGTGTCGCCCGGACCGATCATCTTGTTCGTCGAGCCCGGCGGAACGACCGACTTGAACTTCTTGTCCTCGATCACGCCGCCGCCGTAGTGCAGGCCGATCCGGTTCGCGTCGGTGTTGGCGAAGTTGAAGATGTTGAACAGCACGATGACCACGATCACGGCGAGGATCAGGAATCCGATCACCTTGACCTTGCCGCTGCCGCCCCCCTTGGGCTTGATCGCCGTAGCAGCGTTCCCCAGCTTTGCCATCAGTCGTCTAGCTCCTTGTGTTCTTTCACCAGTCGCCGGACATCGGCGAGGGTCAGGTCGGCGGTGACCGCGACGTCCCGCGGCACCGACGGATGCGAGCTGAGCGTACGCAGGCCCTGCTCCGCAGCCGCGACCGCCCGTTCCAGCGCCCTGACCTCGTGCATCAGCGCCCGGTGTTCGGCGTTCAGCTCGGCCAGTGCCTGCTCCGCGTTCACGGCCCGGCGGTACGACGCCCACGCAACCCAGGCGGTTCCGATCAACAGCACGATCGCCGGCAGTCCGAGTCTGATCATGTCCTGATTGTGGTTCATCCCTGGGCGAAAAACGGTTGAAGGGCGAACCGCGTGGCAGTAGGTTCGCAGTACACGCGAAGGGAGGTGGTCCAACGCATGAATTGCTATCGGACTCGTGAGGTGGCGGCGGGCTAACCGCCAACCACAAGTTAGTGGGCATGTGGTCGGCCAATCCAACGCCGCCACCGGGCCCGCGGGCAGTCAGGTCAGTCCGCCTGACCCAGAGTTCGGCCACCCGGTCGTGTCCCTGGAAGCGCTCGCGGGCTTCTTTCTGTCCGGACCGCTACTCAGGGGCCGGGCAGTCCAGCCCGAGCGCCTGGCCGATCTCGAACAGCTGCGCCTCGAAGTACGCCGCCGCGTCGGGCAGCACCCAGTGCAGCTGGCCGAAGATCTCCATGCAGATCAGGCCGTACAGCCGCGTCCAGTAGGTCAGCGACAGGTAGATCGCGCCGGCCGGCATCCCGCCGAAGTGCTCCGACTCCCGGGTGAGCTGCGCGACCAGCTCGGACCCGAGCACCTCGTCGGGCGGGTACGGGAACGGCTTCCAGTGCCAGATCTGCGCCACCAGCTCCTTGAACACCGAGCCGAAACGCATCGCCGCCTGATGCCCGGGGGTCTCCTCGTGGTCCTCCGCGTCCGGGCTCGGCACCGCCGTCCCGAACAGCAGCGCGAACTCGGCCGGGTGCGCCAGGCCCCAGTCCCGCAGGCCGTTGGCGAGCAGGTACAGCCGGGCGCCGAGATCCACTTCGCCGTCCGTGGACTGCAGGTCCATCAGCGCCGCGGTCAGCTCGTCGTACAGCTCCGCGATCAAGGCACTGATCAGGGCCTCGTGGCTCGGGAAGTACCGGTACAGCGCCGGCGGCGTCAGGCCGAGCTCACGGGCCACGGCCCGCAGACCGACCGCCGCCGTACCGCCGGACACCAGCAGCCGGCGCGCCGCCGCCTTGATCTCCGCCACCGTCGCGGCGCGTCGCCGATCCCGGCTGTCCACCGTCAGAACTCTCCTTGACATCACCGTAGGGGGCGAGCTTAGAGTGAACACCGTTAACAGTTAACGCTGTTCACTCAAGCTCCTGCCGCTCAATCTACGCCCTGGGGGACAGTTCCGTGTTCGAGACGCTCGGCCATTTCGCCTACCGGCGGCGCCGTCTGGTGCTCGCGCTGACCGGCCTGTTCGTCGTCCTCGGCCTCGCCTGGGGCACCGGCGTGTTCGGCTCGCTGGCCAACGGCGGGTTCGACGCGCCGGACACCGAGGCCGCGAACGCCGTGAAGACCATCGAGCAGAACGTCGGCCGCACCGGCACCGACGTGGTCGTGCTCTACCGCAGCCCGTCGTCGACCGTGGCCGATCCCGCGTTCCGGCAAGCGGTCGAGCAGCACCTGTCCGGGCTGCCGGCCGCCGACGTGACCGAGGTCGCCACCTACTGGGGCACCAAGTCACCGGTCTTCGTCTCCAAGGACCAGCACAGCACGTACGCCGTGCTCACGCTGGCCGGCGCGACGCCGGAGGACCGGCTCGAGACGTTCCACCGGATCGCCTCGCAGATCCGGACGGGGCCCGCCGGACTGGAGACGAAGGTCGGCGGCGAGGTCGCGGTCTTCGACGAGGTCAACACGCAGACCGAGCACGACATCGTGAAGGCCGAGTCGATCTCGACACCGATCGTGCTGGTGCTGCTGGTGGTCGTGTTCGGCGGTCTGGTCGCCGCCGCGCTGCCGCTGTTCGTCGGAGCGCTCGCGATCCTCGGCGCGTTCGTGCTGCTGCGCGGCCTGTCCGCGATCACCGATGTGTCGATCTTCTCGATCAACATCGTCACGATGATCGGTCTCGGGCTGGCCATCGACTACGCGTTGTTCATCGTCACCCGGTTCCGCGAGGAGCTTGCTCGCGGCAACGATGTGGAGACGGCGCTGACCGCGACGATGGCGACCGCCGGGCGGACGGTGGCGTTCTCCGGGGTGACCGTCGGCGTGGCGATCAGCAGCCTGGTGCTGTTCCCGGTGATGTTCCTGAAGTCGATGGCGTACGGCGGCGCGGCCGCGGTGGCGATCGCGATGCTCGCGGCCCTGACCGCGTTGCCGGCGTTGCTCGCGGTCCTCGGCCACCGGGTCAACAACCTGCGGATCTTCAAGACCCGTCGCGCGGCCGCCGAGCACGGCGCCTGGTACCGGCTGGCGCACAGCGTGATGCGGCGGCCGGTGCGCTACGTGCTGATCCTCGTGCCGGTGCTTCTGGTGCTGGGGATTCCCTTCCTGAGCGCACAGCTCGGCGGCGTGGACCACCGGTCGTTGCCGGCCGGCGCCACCTCGCGAACGGTGACCGAGACGCTGCAGCGCGACTTCCCGGGAGCCGGCGGGTCGGACATCTACGCGGCGGTGCGGTTCTCCGCCGCGCCGACCGATCCCGCGGCGGCGCTGGCGCCGTACATCGCTCGGCTCCAGCAGGTCCGGGACGTGGAGAACGTCCGGCTCGGCGGTTACGAGAACGGTGTCGCCTCGGTTGTCGTGCACACCCGTTTCACCGCGCAGGAGCTGCCGGCGCGAGACGTCGTTCACGGGGTGCGGGCGGTGCCGGCGCCGTCAGGGACCGACGTACAGGTCGGTGGTGAGACGGCCGCGGTGATCGACCTGCTCGACGTGCTGAAGGCGCGCGCGCCGTACATGGCCGGCTTCATCGTGCTGGTGACGTTCGCGCTGCTGTTCGTTGCCTTCGGCTCGTTCGTGCTGCCGGCGAAGGCACTGCTGATGAACGTGCTGTCGCTGTCCGCGGCGTTCGGCGCGATGGTGTGGATCTTCCAGGACGGGCATCTGTCCGGGCTGCTCGACTTCACCCCGGCCGGGTTCCTGGACGCGACCAACCCGGTGCTGTTGTTCGCGGTCCTGTTCGGGTTGTCGATGGACTACGAGGTGTTCCTGCTCAGCCGGATCCGGGAGGAGTACGACAGGACCGGCGACAACACCCAGGCGGTCGCGCTCGGGCTGCAGCGGACCGGCGGGATCATCACCAGCGCGGCGTTGCTGCTGATCATCGTGGTGGCGGCGTTCTCCACCTCGGGCATCGTGTTCGTGAAGATGATCGGCGTCGGGCTGGTGATCGCGATCGCGCTGGACGCGACCATCGTGCGGGCGCTGCTGGTGCCGGCGACGATGCGGCTGCTCGGCCGGGCGAACTGGTGGGCGCCGCGGCCGTTCGCGCAGTGGTGGTCGCGGCACGGTTTCCGCGAGGAACCTCAGGGCTGGAGCCTGAGCAGCTCCCAGGAGGACGAGCTGGTCCGGCGGTAGGCGAGGCGATCGTGCAGCCGGCCGGTGCGGCCCTGCCAGAACTCGAACGCCTCCGGGGCGACCAGGTAGCCGCCCCAGAAGTACGGCGTGGAGATCTCGGTGCCCTCCGGCCACTGCCGCTCGTACGACGCGTACTGCAGGTCGAGCTCCTCGCGGGACTCCACCAGCTGGCTCTGCTGGGACGCCCACGCGCCGAGCTGTGACTCGCGCGGGCGGCTCGCGAAGTACTCGTCGACCTCGTCACCGGGCAGCTTGGAGACGGTGCCCTCGATCCGGACCTGCCGCTCCATCGCGTGCCACGGGAACACCAGGGCGCAGCGCGGGTTCGCGGCCAGGTCGTCGGCCTTACGGGACTGCTGGTTGGTGAAAAAGACGAACCCGCGCTCGTCGACGCGCTTCAGCAGTACGGTCCGCGCCGAGGGACGTCCGTCCGTGTCGGCCGTCGCGAGCACCATCGCGTTCGGCTCTGCGAGGCCGACCGCCCTGGCCTGCTCCAGCCAGGTCTGGAACTGCACGACCGGGTCGGCAGCGACCTGACTCTCGAGCAGCTCGCCGAGTCCGTACGTCTCCCGCATCTCCGCAAGGTCCACAACCACGAGCCTACTGACGGCCGCGCTGGATTCGCCGATAGGCCCTCCACAACCTGCTGCGTCCGACCGCGCGCACCAGCGGGCCGCGACGACGCGGGCCGGGCGGCTTGGGTGTGACTGCTGGAACTTTGGTGCGTGCGTTCGGTATGTGCCGGTTCACCTCGGCCACGTGCTGGTCGAAAGCGGCGCGCCAGAGCGCCTGACGGAGCGTCGCCTCGCCTGCCGCCGAGCTGGCCCCGGCGACGGACGCGGCCCACAGCGTGCCGAGCGACTCGAATCCTTCGACGTCGCGGAGCAACTGCTCGATCAGGTCGCGGTCAGCTGCGTCGGCGAGGCAACGAACCTTCGCCGGGCGCCTGCGCGTGCTGACCGTCGGACTCGGTGTGAAGAAGGGTACGTCGGCCCACGCGGGCACCAGCCGTCGGACGAGTTCGCGGTGCAAGGCGTTCTCGACGCGTTGCGCGGGGTCGAGCGCGAAGGCCGACCGGACGAACGACGGGATCAAGAGCGGCGAGACGACGCCGGTGCGCTCCCCCGTCGTACCCCAGCGGCGCAGGCGTTCGACGACGTAGAAGTAGTCGAGCATCGTCGCGTTCTCGATGCCGCCGTGGACCGCGGCCCGCAGGACCCGGTCGACCTGCTCGGCGACGGCTGAGCGGGCTTCGTGCGCAGGTCCCGCGGCCGGCACCAGCCGGGCTTGCAGATGGTTGCTGAAGGCATGCAGCTTGGGTTGCAGCGGTAGTGCGTCGAGGTGCAGGACGTCGCGTGGGTAGAAGTGGCCGTGCGCCACCTCTCCGCCCGCGCCGCCGATCGCGAGATGGGTGACGCCGGCGAGCGATGCCGGCGGAGTGTGGAAGAGGTAGCTGGCCGGCCGCAGCCCCTCGGCGTACCGGTGCCAGCGCAGCGCTCGGTCGACCATCTCCAGCGACGGTGGTGCGGCGATCGGCTTGGCCGGCACAGACTTGCCCGGTGTCTTCCGGCTCACGACGTGCTCGACCGGCTGCGGCAGCAACTCGACCAGGGACTCCGCGACGTCCAGTTCGCCGGGGACCGCGTCGTAGCTGTTCAGCTTCAGGTCGACGCCTGCCGCCAGGAAGGCGCCCGCGACCACCCGCGAGTCACGGCCGCCGCTCAGGTCGACCGTCGGCCTGCCCGGCCACAGCCGGCCGACCGATCGCGCCACGTCCTGCAGGGCGGCCGCCGTCTCCTCCGCGGTGTCCGTGTCGTCCGTCGACCAGACGCTGGTGGTCTCGATCCGGCTGACGGTGCGCTGCTGACGGTGGCCGTCGGCAACGATGTGGGTTGCGCCGGGAACGGTCAGCACCCCGTCGTACGGCGTGCTGTCGTCCATGAACCAGCCGCAGGCCGCGGCAAAGGTCCAGCCCCTGGGCGCTGCCGCGGCAGGCACGCCCGCGAAGAGCAAGGCTGCGGCGGGCCGATTGCTCCAGACCCATCCGTCGCGCAGCCGCAGCTGGAACAGCCGTCCGACGCCGACCGAGTCGGTGAACAGGTCGAGGCGTTCCGCATCGGGATCCAGGACGGCCATCGTGAACGGCGGCGCCAGGTCGAGAAAGCTTGCCGGAGTACGCCGTACCGCCTTCGCGAGGTACGCCGGGGCGTCGTACGGCTCGATGTCGCCGATCAGCCGTTGATAGCCGAGCGGCGCGTGCACACTGGCCACGCGGACGTCACCGGTGTCGTGCCACGACGGCCAGAGGCAGGAGCCGTCGTGGCGGTCCCACATGTGCAGTCCGACCGTGAGGCCGTCGTACCCCTGGTGTTTGGCCTCGTTCCGCCAGAGAGCGCCGTAGTACCCCTCCACGCGCGCATGACCGGCAGCGGCCCGCGCCGCGCTGTCGTTCGCGAAGGTGTAGGCGATCAGCGTTTCCATGCAGAGCCAGATGCGGGCTCCGCCGGGAAAGTTACCGCGGTGGTTGCTGCTGGCCCGGGTGTTGTGGCGGCTGGTAAGGCTGCTGGCCCGGGTAGCCGCCCCACTGCTGCGTGGGGTAGGTCGACTGGTAGCCGGAGGAGTCCTGGAGCCCCGGCGGCTTGGGAAGCCTGGCCAGCTTGGCCTCCTGGCTCCAGCGCCGGATGCCGACCAGCAACAGCGGTATGCCGAGCAGGATGACCGAGCCGTCGAACAGCAGGTACGACGAGCCGAACCGCGACCCCGGGAACTGGAAGAGCTTCACCAGGTCGAACGACTGCCGCACCGGCAGCAGCATGACGGCCAGCCCGACCATGGTCAGCAGCAGCCCCGATCCGGTGGTCACGCCGGCGCCGATCGCCGGCGCCATCATCAGCAGGCCGAGCACGACCGCGATGACGACCAGCAGCGCGAGCCAGGGCAGCAGCTCGCCCAGGTTGTCGCGGAACAGTTGCAGGCGCACCGTCAGCCGGGTGGTGGCATAGGACGCCGTACCCACGGCGACGTAGGTAGCGATGACGCCGATCACGAGCCCGAGGGCGGGGAGGGGCTTGGTCATGCCTCGAGACTAGACCTCGGTGCGGTCCACCCCGGGAACCTCCGAACCGGTCACAAATCTGTCCGCACGCCGTCACCGAGAACTATGCTGCCTGAGCGCCCAGGGTGCGCGGGCTCTCCTGGTGGGCCTGTGTCCCGACACGAGGACGAGGGAGTCGCATGTCTGATCCGAGGACCGAGGTGCAGCACGGGCTGGAGGGTGTGGTCGCGTTCGACACGCAGATCGCCGAGCCGGACAAGGAAGGTTCGGCGCTCCGCTACCGCGGCGTGGACATCGAGGACCTGGTCGGCCGGGTGCCGTTCGAGAACGTCTGGGGCCTGCTCGTCGACGGCGCGTTCACGCCGGGTCTGCCGCCGGCCGAGCCGTTCCCGCTGCCGGTGCACACCGGCGACGTGCGGGTCGACGTCCAGTCCGCGCTGGCGATGCTGGCACCCGCCTGGGGGCTGCGGCCGCTCTACGACATCGACGACGTCCAGGCCCGCGAGGACCTGTCCCGCGCGGCGGTGATGGCACTGTCGTACGTCGCGCAGGCGGCGCGCGGCATCGGGCAGCCGATGGTGCCGCAACGCGAAGTGGACAAGGCGACCACGATCACCGAGCGGTTCATGATCCGCTGGCGCGGCGAGCCGGACCCGAAGCACGTGCGGGCGGTCGACGCGTACTGGACGTCCGCGGCCGAGCACGGCATGAACGCGTCGACGTTCACCGCGCGGGTGATCGCCTCGACCGGGGCGGACGTCGCCGCGGCGCTGTCCGGTGCGGTCGGTGCGATGTCCGGACCGCTGCACGGCGGCGCGCCGGCGCGGGTGCTGACGATGATCGAAGGCGTGGAGCGCAGCGGCGACGCCCGCGCGTACGTGAAGGGTCTGCTCGACGCGGGCGAGCGGCTGATGGGCTTCGGGCACCGCGTGTACCGCGCCGAGGACCCGCGTGCCCGGGTGCTCCGTCGTACGGCGCGTGAGCTGGCGGCGCCGCGCTACGAGGTGGCCGAGGCGCTGGAGCAGGCCGCACTGGCCGAGCTGCGCGAGCGGCGTCCGGACCGGGTGCTGGAAACCAACGTGGAGTTTTGGGCGGCGATCGTCCTGGACTTCGCCGAGGTGCCGCCGCCGATGTTCACGTCGATGTTCACCTGCGCACGGACCGCGGGCTGGAGCGCGCACGTGCTGGAGCAGAAGCGCACCGGCCGGCTGATCCGTCCGTCGGCGATCTACTCGGGCCCGGCGACGCGTCCGGCCGACTCGGTCGAGGGCTGGAACCCCTCCTGGGCCTAGCGGTCCTGGCTCGGGGTGCGGCCGGTGCGCTGCTTGTACTGGCGGCTGAAGTAGGGAACGTCTGTGTAGCCGAGGGCGGCGGCCGTTTCGGTGACGGTCATGCCACTCTCGGTGAGCAACTGGTGTGCGCGGTCGATCCGCGCCTGGATCAGGTACTGGGCGGGTGACATCCCGAGCTGCGCGACGAAACGACGCGTGAACTGGGCCCTGCTGAGCGAGGCGCGGCGCGCCATCTCCGCAACGGTCCAGTCCCGGCCCGGGTCCTGCCGCAGCTGCCTCGCGATCTCGTCGACCGGGGCGTCGGTCGCGCTGCGGCCCGGGTGGTGGACGGCGTCCCGGACCAGCGCAACCAGTTGCTCCAGGCACAGTTCGGCCTGGTGCCTGCCCAGTGCGTCCGCCCGGCGGTACGACGCGTCGCTGGTTCGGGCGAGGACGCCGAGGAACTCGCGGTCCTTCACCTCGCCCCAGCGAGGCTCGGGTGCCACGCCTGCGCTCACGCCGGGATCGGGGCCGACGTCGAAGTGCATGCCGAAGACGAGCAGCCGCCGGTGCGGGTCGTGCGTTGCCCGCGGCGCGTCACCCGGCTCGAAGACCGCGCACACCCCCGGGCGCAGCTCGCGCCGCCGGCCGGCGAGTTCGAGCTCGCCACGCCCGTCCAGCACACACCAGAGCAGGTGGTCGGACAGCGGGCGCGACGTCCAGGACCAGCTCGCCTCACAGCGCCAGAAGGTGGGCGCCGTCATCCGCTCGATCCGCAGCCGATGCGACAAAAGTTCAACTCCTCGCGTGGATCGTCCGTGGCCGTGCGTCACGCCTCGGAAGGAAAATTGGAGTCGACGGAATCCTAGGACAGCTTCGCGGGAGTCGTGCATGAGCGTTTCATACAATGTCGCCGAGGTGCACCGGGCGGAGTTCGAGCGGACCGGGTACACGCTGGTGCGGGGACTGTTCTCCCCCGCCGAGGCCGAGCGGCTGCGGGACCACTACATGGACGTCCGGCAGCACGGGCCGCGGGCGCACGACTTCGCGGGTCACACGTCCACCGACCGGGACCCGCTCAAGCGGTACCCGCGGATGGCGCAGATGCACCGCTGGGACGACGAGTCGCTGCGGTGGATGATCGACCCGCGCATCGACGAGGTGATGACGACGCTGCTCGGCAGGTCGCCGTACGCCGTGCAGACGATGATCTACTTCAAGCCGCCGGGCTCGCGCGGGCAGGCGCTGCACCAGGACAACTTCTATCTGAAGGCCGATCCCGGGACCTGCGTCGCGGCCTGGATGGCGCTCGACCGAGTCGACGAGGCGAACGGGTGCCTCGAGGTCGTCCCCGGGTCGCACCGGTGGCCGATCCTGTGCACGGAGAAGGCCGACACCACGGTCAGCTTCACCGATGTCACCGTCCCGCTGCCGACGGCCGAGGCCGCCGTACCGGTGGTGATGGAGCCGGGTGACGTGCTGTTCTTCCACGGCGCGCTGGTCCATGGCAGCAACCCGAACACGACGACCGACCGGTTCCGGCGCGCGCTCATCGGTCACTACATCGAGGGCGAGGCCGAGCGCGTCGCGCAGTACTACCACCCGGCGCTGCGGATGGACGGCACCGAACTGACGCTCGAGGTGGCCGAGGGCGGCGGCGCCTGCGGCGAGTGGACCGACACCCCCGACGGCCCGGTAGCCCTCCTCACCGGCACCCAGACCATCGACCGCAAGCACGAGTAGCCCGCCGCCCGTCCCTGGGGCCCGTCTTTGTGCACCGGATCCGTACGGCGGGGTGCCCGGCGTGCGGATCCGATGCACAAAGTGGACCTTGGCGGGGCGGGCTGGGGACGGTGTGCGAAGATGGGGTGCGCTGACAGCGTCGTCGGCCTACTAGTTGGCAGACGACGAAGGGAACGCGCTGGTGACCAGCGAGATTCAGATTCCTGCAGAGCTCAAGCCCGCCGACGGCCGCTTCGGCGCCGGTCCGTCGAAGGTGCGTCCGGAAGCCGTCGCCGCGCTGGCGACCGAGGGCGCGAAGCTGCTCGGCACCTCCCACCGGCAGGCGCCGGTGAAGAACCTGGTGAAGCGCGTCCAGGAGGGCGTCGCCGAGCTCTTCCAGCTGCCCGACGGGTACCAGGTGGTGCTCGGCAACGGCGGCTCGACCGCTTTCTGGGACGTCGCGACCTTCGGGCTGATCCGGGAGAAGAGCCAGCACCTGAGCTTCGGCGAGTTCTCCTCGAAGTTCGCCAAGGCCGCTCAGCTGGCACCGCACCTGGCCGACCCGACGGTCGTGAAGGCGGAGCCCGGCAGCCGCTCGGTCGCGGTGGCCGAGGCCGGAGTCGACCTGTACGCGTGGCCGCACAACGAGACCTCCACCGGCGTGATGGCCCCGGTCAAGCGGCCCGCGGGCGCCGACGAGGGCGCGCTGGTCGCGATCGACGCCACCTCGGGCGCGGCCGGCCTGCCGGTCGACCTCAACGAGGCCGACGTCTACTACTTCGCGCCGCAGAAGGGCTTCGCGTCCGACGGCGGCCTGTGGATCGCGCTGATGAGCCCGACGGCGCTCGCGCGCGTCGAGGAGATCGCCGCGTCCGGCCGCTGGATCCCGGCGTTCCTGGACCTGGCGACCGCGGTCGACAACTCCAGCAAGAACCAGACCTACAACACCCCGTCGCTGGCCACGCTGTTCCTGATGGCGGAGCAGACCGACTGGATCAACAGCCAGGGCGGTCTGGAGTGGAGCGTCGCCCGGACGACGGACTCCAGCAACCGGCTGTACACCTGGGCCGAGAAGTCGGAGTACGCCACGCCGTACGTCACCGACCCCGACGCCCGCTCGCTCGTGGTCGGCACCATCGACCTCGACGACGCGATCGACGCCACCACGGTCGCGAAGACGCTGCGCGCGAACGGCATCGTCGACACCGAGCCGTACCGCAAGCTCGGCCGCAACCAGCTCCGCGTCGCGATGTTCCCCGCGGTGGACCCGGACGACGTCGAGAAGCTGACCCAGGCCATCGACTACGTGGTCGAGAACCTCAAGTAACCGCACTGCCCTTCACAGCCGCCGCTCCCCGTCCGGGGGGCGGCGGTTGTTCGTTGGCGTCAGGAGTGTTGCCGGCGGCGGGAAGTGGAAGACGTCTGGCCCGTCAGGCGGGCGTTCTCGGCCTGGCGGTCCTGGCGCTCGCGGCGGCCGGGCGGGAACGTGACGACGGTGATGATCAGCGCGAAGAGCGCGGCCCCGACGATGATCCAGCGGAAGTTGTTGCTCTTGCCCGAGCTGGAACTGTTGCTCTCGGTCGCGCTGCCGGGCTTCGGGGTGGCACCGGCCGCGGGCGGCTTGGAGGCGGCGGCCTTCGCGGGGACCTGGACCTGGTAGACGGCCGAGTTCGGGCCTTCGCTGCCGACCAGGACGGTCTCGTCGGTGGGGCCGACCGCGACTGTCTCCCCCTGCCCCAGCGGCGCGGTGCCGCGGGCGATGGCGTTCGGCGTCTCGCCCCAGGCCACGGTCGTGACGTCGGCGTACGTCCGCAGTACGACGCGTTGGCCGTCCGGCATGAATGTGCCGTCGGTGATCACGCCCGACGGCGCCGCGGCGAGCTTGGTCAGGTCGTTCGTGCCCTCACGGGACGGGGCAGGCGGTGCCGCGTAGATCGCTCCGGTGCCCTTCAGCGCCTTCGTCACGATGTACAGCTGGCTGGTGCCCGGCTCGATCAGCAGGGTCTCGGCGTCGTGGGCGCCGTCCGGGTACTTGAAGTCGTACCGGTGGTACTTGACGTTCGACTCGTCCTCGAGCGTCTCGGGCTCCGGGATCGTGTAGATCTCGATCTGGTCCCGGCTCGCCTTGTTGTCCCCGATGTCCGCGATGTAGATCGTGCCGTCCCGGTCCACGCCGAGCGCCTCGACGTCGACCACCTTCGCGCCGAACCGGAGCACGGCCTTCACCTTGCCCGCGGTGTCGACGGCGAAGACCCGCCCGGTGTCACCCGAGTCGTTCACGGTCCAGTAGACGCCGGGGTGCTTGACGCTCTTCGCCAGTCCCGACGACTCCTGGATCCGGCTGTCCCGGATCGTGAACAGCTTCTTCGGCGCCGGCGTCGTCGGGCCCGCGTCCGAGGTCGCGCTCGCTGTCGATGTGGGCAGCGCCACACCCGCAAGGGTGCAGAGCGTCGCCGCCAGCAGCGCGAACGCAGTGCGGAGCTGCCTCACGACACCACCTCGGCGCCGGCCTTCGCCGGCTGTTCCGATGGTGGGAGGAGCAGTTCGGCCAGGCGGGGTGTGACGTGCCACTCGGTCACCATCGCCTGGTACTCGGCGCGCAGATCGGCGGTCGGCTTGGCGCCGGTCCGCGCAGCGCGGAGCAGCAGATTGCGCGGCGTGTGCTGACTGTCCACGAACTGCACGACCTCCACCCGGTAACCGACCTGTCGCAGCACCGCCGCCCGCAGGGAATCCGTCAGGACGTCGGCGAACCGCTCACGAACGATGCCATATCTCGTCATCAGCGCATAAGGCGCCGGTGGTGTGACGCTCTTGAGCTGCTTTTGGATGTCGTGATGGCAACACGGAGCTGCCAGCACCAGCGAAGCCTCCCAGCCGACGGCCCGCGCGAGCGCGTCGTCGGTCGCGGTGTCGCAGGCGTGCAACGCCAGCACGACGTCCGGCCGGACGTCCACCTCCGCGCCCTCGATCGTCGCATCGAGGAACCGCAGGTGCTCCTGCCAGCCGAGCGCCTCAACCACCCGGGTGTTCCGTTTCCGGGCCGCCGGGTTGTGGTCGATACCGGTCATCCGGACGTCGTGCCCGGCGGCGGTGAGCAGGTGGTACGCCGCCAGGGTGAGGTACGCGTTCCCGCAGCCGAGGTCGACCACCTGCAGCGGCCTGTTCTGCGCGATCCGCCCGGCCGAAACCGCCTCGTCGAGCGCGGGTGCGAGCAGCTTGCAGAACTCCTCGATCTGCTTGTACTTCGCCTGCCGCGACGGCTTCACCCGGCCCTGGTGGTCGCTGATCCCGAGCTCGATCAGGAACGGCGCGGCGGGGTCGAGCACCCGGCGCTTGACCCGGTCGTGGCTGGTCGCCTGCTCCCGGCGGTCCTCCTGCCGGTGCAGCAGCTCCTTGCCCTTCTTGGTGTAGCGCAGCCGCAGCGTCTCCGTCGTCGTCTCGACGTGCCACGACCCGTACGGCAGGTCGAGCAGCTCGTCGACCGTCTTCTCCAGCTCGGCCTCAGGCACGTTCCGCGTGTGGGCCTGGCGCTCGTCGAACTCGGTGATCTGCAGGTGCCGCTGCCCCTTCAGATCGACGTACCGCACCTCGACCCGGAGGTACGCCGGCGCGTCCAGCCCTCGCCGCCGCCCCGAGGCCAGCGCGCGCACCAGACCGCTCCGATCGAGCAGGGCGGCGCGGATCACCCCCAGCGCTCCGGACTCCTCCGGCCGCGCCGGCTCGCCCGACCGCACCTCTGGCTGCATCGCGCCATTGTCGCCGACCACTCGGGTCGATCACAAAAGGGTCTCCTACCGACTGCCTACTCCGGGTGACCGAAATACGGATGCCGTGCCGTCGGCGCTGCGTGAAACTGGGCCGATGGTGACGACGCCTCGCACGATTATCGACTCGGTGGTTCGGTCGGTCTGTGGCCGCGACGTCGAGTGTCTTGTGCCTCTCTCTGGCGGAGGGATGAACGAGACCTACCGCGCCGACCTGGCCGGCGATGCCCGGGTCGTCGTCCGGATCGCGCGGCAGAGGACGCCGTGGTTCATCGACGAGGCGCACTTGATGGGGCAGGCGCGCGCTGCGGGCGTTCCGACGGCAGAAGTGCTCGGCCTCGAGCACCTGGACCACGACGGCGAGCTGCTCTCCTTCTCGATCCAGCAGTACCTGCCTGGCCGTTCTCTGGACGAGCTCATGGGCGCGCTGCCTGCGACTGATGTAGAGCGCCTGACTGTGGACGCTGGTGAGATTCTGGCGCGGGTACACAGCGTCACGCCGGACGCCGGGCGCGGCCTCCAGCACGACCTGCGACTGCCCGAGGAGACCGCCGTCACCCGGATCCTGCGGATCGTCACCGAGACCCTCGACACGTCGGCAGCGCAGGTTGTCGAACGCGGCGCCGACTTCCTGCGCCAGGTCGTGACGACCACTCCGCCGCCTGCCGTCTCACTTGCCCAGGGCGACTTCCTGCCCAAGAACCTCCTGATCCACGAAGGCGCCCTCACCGGCGTCATCGACTGGGAATTCGCCGGCCCAGCCTCCCCCGCCTTCGACCTGGCCCGCTGGGAGGTCTCCGCCGGCGCCCCTCTCCACGACCGCCCAGATCTCCTCCGCCGCGGCTACGCCCGCATCACTGCCCCAGCCAACCCCACCCTGACCGCCGCCTTCGCCATCGACTGGACCCTAGAACTCCTCGCCTGGAAAAACCCCGCCACCCCAGCCCAATTCCAGCGCTGCGTAGACGTAATCACCCACTACCTCTCCCGCTAGACGACGCCCCAGCCTGCCGAACAGCACGCAACGCCTAGACACACCACTCCCGACGGCGCACCCCAGCGCAAGGCCACACGCCAACCAGCCACAGGTCAGGCGAGCAGTTTCTGCAGCTCCGGGAGCCGGCTGAACAGGTCAGGGAGACCACGCACACCGTTGCGCACAGACTCGTGGGACAGCGCCAACTCCGGACCGGTGGTCGCCTCGACGCCGGCGAGGCAGCGCAGGATGTTCCACCTGATGTGTCCCAACCAACCGGCGATCATGTACGCGAACCAGCTCGGCCCCGGCGGCGGCAGCACCCCGCCCCCTGCGACGTACCCGTCGAGCACCGCGCGGAAGACCTCGGGCTCGACGCCGTCGAATCCACGCCCCTTCGAGAGGCTGAGCGCGGTCGAGCCGAGCTCACCGGACAGATCGATCATCCCCGACAGCTCCCAGTCGAGCACCACCGGCCGTCCGTCGCGAGCAAGCAGGTTCCACGGCTGAATATCCCTGTGGGTCAACACAACTGGACCAGGACGTTCGCACGCGTCGACGAACTGGGCGATCGCAACAAACGTCTCGACACGGGAGGCAAGCTCATCCGCCCACGGCTGCCCGGTCGCCACCGCCCGCTCGGCAAGCTCCGGCCAGTCCCGCGGCGTCGGCTCGTCAATCACCCCGCGAGTCCACTCGACGTTGAGCGAATGGATGAGCGCGAGAATCTCCCCGACCTCGAACGCAAAAGCAACCGCCACCGGCTCTTCAGGCACCTTCTCCCCCTCGACCCACCGGTGTACGAGCAGATCGCTGCCGGCCCAGATCGGCTCAGCCATCGGGACACCAGCAGCAAACGCCGCCCGCTCGAACCTGAACACGTCCTCGACGCGATAAACCCAGCGCCGATCGACCCGATTCAACTCCTTCACCGCAAACGACCCTTGGTCGGTCTCGAGCCGATACATCCGATTGGCAAACCCGCCATGCACACGAACCATCGGCCCCCGCGGCACACCAAGAAACGAAAGGCCTGAGAGCACACCGTCGTCCGCAGTCATCCCACGCAATCTAACCCCCGCACCTCGCCAACGCACCGCAATTACCCGCACACAAACCCCACACAGACCATCCCCGCCCCCTCCTCCCCCACAGCAAACAAGGCGCAGACGCACAGGTCGCCCGCCCAGGTCTTGCGCGCTCGTCGAACGCGCAGGTCGCCCGCCCACGTCGTACACCGACGCTGGCCCGCGTAGGTCGGGCGCGCAGGTCGGTCGCGCAGGTCGCACGCCGGCGTCGCCCGTGCAGTCGTACGGCGACGTCGCCCGCGCAGGTCGGGCGCGCAGTCGCCCGCCCTCGTCGCCCGCCCGCGTCGTACGCGCAGGTCGCCCGCCCACGACGCACGCCGGCGTCGAACGTGTAGGTCGGGCGCGCAGGTCGCGGCGTACCAGAACTGGAAGGCTGGCCAGTGGGGAACCCGCGGTTAGCCGAGGCGCCGTAGGGCTGATTCGATGGCGAGCTCGACCCGGGACGTCATGCCGGGCACGTCGACGGGGCGGCGCCCGGCGACCTGACCGCGGATCCACTTCGAGCCGCTGGCGTCGTAGTGCAGCAGGGTGTACAGGTCCCACCACGGATCGAGAGTCGCCCCGGCGATCGACTCGTACAGCGACCGGAGCTGCTCCGACCACTCGGGCGAGTAGAGCGCCGCCAGGTACCGCCGGCAGTGCCCGACGTCGATCGCGCGCGATCCCCGGTGGATGGAGTTCCAGTCGGTCAGGCCGGTGATTCTTCCGCGTGACCACAGCATGTTGACGGGCAGCAGATCGCAGTGCAGAAAGACGGCGGTGTCCTTTGGCGGTGGTGCGGCCATGGCACCGAATGCCGACTTCCACACCGCCGGCTTCTGTGCGTCGACCGGCACCTGAAACCCGTCCCGAGGAGCGATCCAGGAATCTGTCCATGGTCTGAACGTCTTTGCGGGGAGATCGAGGGAATGCAGCAGTACGGCGATCTCCGCGATCCTCGTCAGCCACGACCGAGGCTCTGCTGGATTCAGGTGAACATGGCCCGGCAGGCGTGTCATCAGCAACGATGGCGCGCCGCCCGTCGAAGCACCGGCAACGTCGGTGGCCAGGATGCTTGGAACCGGGAGCCCGCTTCCGGCCACCACACCTAGGTTGGCGATCTCCTTCTTCAGGGCTTCCTGCAGGTCAAGGCCGGCCGGGTACTGCCGCAGTACGACGAACGTTCGCGTTCCACGTCGCTCGACAGTCAGGCGATTCACGGCGGAGCAGACGCCACCGGTCAATCGGCGATAGCCGACGACGCGGCTGCCTCGGCCCATCGACGCCGCAACCCAGGCGAGGGTCTCCGCGGAGGGACGACGTTGTCTGAAACCGCCATCTCTCCAGTCGCCGTCGGTCATGAGCGCGACCATATTCGTCGGGGGTCTGCGGCGACAGGGGTTTTCCAACCCGCCGCAGACAGGACGCCAAGCGGCACCTGCAGTCGGCCAAGGACCCGGGGCGCGAGGCGGAGTCCTTCGCGATGCTCCCGCCGACGGCAACTGCTTCGCCGGGGCGGTCGCGTCGCAGGACAGAGGTCCCGGCGCCGAGGGCGCCCGGACATAGTCGACACCCACGGCACGTCCGGCGGTGCGTGATGTCGGTGAAGGGCGGGAGCGCGGGGTGGCGGTCATTCGCGACGGTTCTGCCGACGGCGGTTGCTTCGTCGGGGCGGTTAGGCGCCAGGACAGGGCTCGTGCCGCAGGCGGTCGGAGGGCAGTTTGCCGCCGGTAGTGCGAGTGGTCGGCGAAGGATGCGACCGTGAGGGGGCGTCCTCTCGCGGCGGTCCCGCGGACAGGAGTTGCCACGCCGACGCAGTCGCACGGCAGGACGGGGCGCCGAAGGCCGCCGGAAACACAGCCGCCGCCCCACGGCACGTCCGGCGGCATGTGTTGTCGGCGAAGGACGGGGCCAGACGGCATCCTTTCGCGGAGGTCCTGCGGACGGCAATTGCTTCGTTGGGGTGGACGGGGCGTGCGCCGAGGGCGGTTGGGTGGAGTCATGGGGTGGGTGTGGGGGTGGCTGGGTCTGGGTCTTCGTCGAGGAGGCCCAGGTTTCTCAGGCGGGTGATGATGCCGCCTTCCTGGCGGCCGAGGGCTTCGCTGAGGTCGTCGATGGGGGCGCCGTTGTTGTGCATCTCGATCAGGGTTTGCTCGTCTTCGGGGGACCACGGGCGGAAGGCGTTGGGGTGGGTTCTGCGGGCTTTCTGGATCTTGCGGGTCATCGAGTGCGGGTTGACGGGCTCCAGGGAGCGGATGCGGGCCTGGCGGTGGCGGCCGACCTCCTCGCCCTTGAGCCAGAAGATCACCGCGCCGTCGGTGAAGGTCATCAGATCGGCGGGCACGTCGCAGTAGTCGGCGTCGTCGAACATCACTCGGATCATCGGGACATCTCTCTTCCTCAAGTAGGCACGTAGGAGTTCGTGGTCGACAGAGAAGATGCCGTGATCGCGCCCGGTCCGGCGGGGCGATCTGCGATCTGTGGACAACCAGACTGCAGAACTTCTTTGCAAAAACACTTTGCAAAGAGTCTTTGCAATCCTATGCTCTGAGCCATGAGCGACGAGAACCACAGCGTGGAGCCGACCCGCACCGTCCAGCTGGATCGGCACCTCGTGCGTGCGCTGGCGCACCCGATGCAGAACCGGATCCTCGGCCTGCTCCGCGTGTACGGGCCGCAGACCGCAACGACCCTGGCCGGGCGGCTCGGGGTGAACACGGGCGCGACCAGCTACCACCTCCGCCAGCTCGCCGACGCCGGACTGGTGGTCGAGGACGACAGCCGCGGCAACGCCCGCGACCGCTGGTGGAAGTCGGCGCACCAGGGCACCGAGTTCAACGCGGCCGAGTTGCTGGACCAGGAGCCTGAGCTGGCGCTGGGCTTCCTGCACGGCGTCGGCCAGACGTACGCCGAGAACATCTTCGGCTTCATCGACGCGATGCAGACGATGCCCGAGGACTGGCGCGACGCCAGCATGCTCTCGGACTACTTCTTCCATCTGAGGCCCGACCAGCTGGCGGCGATGATGCGCGAGGTCATGGCGGTCCTCGAGAAGTACAAGACGCCGGACCTCACCGCTCCGCTGCCGGAGGGCGCCGAGCAGGTCACCGTCCAGATCCAGGCGTTCCCGCGCGAGACGCGCCAGTAAGCACACGGGGTGAGGCAATGATGGGCGACAAGGGCAATCGAGCGCCGTTGGCTGCGTTCCTGGTGGCGAACGTCGTGTCGATCTGCGGGACCCGGGTCAGCGCGATCGCGATCCCGTGGTTCGTACTGATCACCACAGGATCGCCAGTGAAGACCGGCCTGGTGGCGATGGCCGAGATGGCGCCGCTGGTCGTGGTGAAGGCGATGGGCGGCCCGCTGATCGACAAGGTCGGCCCCCGCCGGGTCAGCGTCGTGGCAGACACCGCGAGTACGGCGGTGGTGGCGCTGGTCCCCCTGCTCCACACACTCGGCTTCCTGCACTTCCCGACGCTGCTGGTGCTGGTCGCGATCGCCGGAGCGCTCCGCGGACCGGGCGACGCCGCCAAGGCCACGCTGATCCCCGACATCGCCAGAGCGGCCAGGGTCCCGTTGGAGCGGGTGACGGGTCTGGAGAGTACGACGGAACGGTTGGCGGGCTTCTTCGCGTACGCGCTGGCCGGCGGCCTCATCACCCTGGTCGGAGCGGTCAACGCCCTGTGGATCGACGCGGCGTCGTTCGGCGTCTGCGCCGTACTGATCACCCGCTGGGTCCCCAAGTCCGCCACGTCCGCGCCGAAGGAGCAGGGCTACGGTCGCCAGCTCCTGGAGGGCTGGACCTTCCTGCGCACCGACAGGCTCCTGCTGCCGCTGGTCGTCATGATCGCGGTGACCAACCTGCTCGACGCTGCGACCAGCACAGTACTGCTGCCCGTCTGGATCAAGGAGCACGGCTACGGTCCAGGTCACACCAGTCTGATCCTCACCTCGTTCGGAGTGACCGCGACGCTGTTCGCCCTGCTCGCGTCGGCCATCGGTGACCGCATCCCGCGCAAACTGGTCTTCACGGTCGCGTTCCTGATCGCCGGAGCGCCGCGCTTCGTGGCGATGGCCACCGACGTACCGATCTGGTCTCTGATGGCGGTGTACGCCGTCGGCGGCATCGGCGCGGGCTTCATCAACCCCGTGCTCGGCGCGATCCAGATCGAGCGCATCCCCGGCCACCTGCTCGGACGGGTCAACTCGCTGTCCAACGCGGCCTGCTGGACCGGCGTACCGCTGGGCGGCGTGGTCGCCGGGGCTGCCGTGACGGCCATTGGTCTCGCGCCCGCGCTGCTCGCCGGGGGCGTGATCTACCTGATCGCGACGATGTCACCGGTGCTGATCGGCCGGCACGAGAAGTGGCGGGCTACACCGGGTCCGACGGATCCTCCGGGAACGGCGGCAGATCCAGATCGGGTGGCAGTCGGAGCGTCCTAGCCTTGGTGGCGTTGTCCAGCTCGCGCCGCATCCGCTCCCGCTCCGCTCGCAGCAGCCCGAGCATCACCAGGTCCAGCAGCATCCCGCCTGCCGCCGCGAACTGCGTGGCTGCGAACTGGAAGACCTGCGTCATCAGCAACGACACCAGCACCGCCAGCTCGAACAAGCGGACAGCACGCGCCCGGTTCCGCTTCCGCAGCGCCAGAGCGCCACGCACGGTGAACGTTGCCGACAGCAAGCTCCCGATCGCCACCCCGAGCACCGGGAGGTGGTTGACACCGTTACCCAGCACCGCGGCGATGACGAGCGCGGCGAAGAACTGGACCGCCAGTACGGCGACAGCGATCGGCGGCGCCTTCGGATGCGTGGCGAGCCGCTCGAACCCGCGCTGCAGCGCCCGCCAGGCGGCGTCCACCGGAGCAGCCAGCTCCACCTCGTCAGGTGGGCAGGCAGCCAGCAGCTCGGACGTCTGCCGGCGCCCTTCGACCTGCGCGGGGACCGTGCGGAGCAGCTCGGCGGCCTCGGCCCGGCGGCGCCGGGACAGACCGCCCGCGACCCCCTCGACGGCGTGGTCGATGACGTTGGCCAGCTCCTCCCGCGGGTCGATCGGCCGGCGGGTACTGAGGAAGCGGGTGCCGAGCACGATCAGCACGAACACGACGTACACGATCGCGGCCGTCGGCTGGTAGAAGTAGTTGTTGTCCGAGGTGACGAACTTCCCCACCTCGTCGATGAACAGCCCGAACCCGATCCCGCCGATCGTCGCCGCGGCCGGCCGCACCACCGGCCCGACGTACCCGAGCAGCAGCGAGATCGCGATCAGCATCAGCAGCCCGCCGGGCAGGACGTGGGCGATGTGCAGGCCCTTGCCGCCGATCTGCGGGTATCCGCTGAGGCTGAGGATCAGCCGGGTCACCAGTACCGTCGCCACCCCGGACACCACGAACGTGGTCAGGTGCTCCCCGGACCGCACGTTACGGACCAGCCCGGCCCGCATCAGGTACGACGAACGTTCACCGGCGGAGGGCGTCATGCGGCGACGTTATCGGACGAGGGCAGCCACCACGACGATGACGACCAGGGCGGCCAGTACGAGCGAGGTCACCAGTCGGCGCGTGCGGGGGTCCACGTGGTCAGGGTATGGGGAAGTTCCCGGCCGGAGTGCCGTGGGGGTCGACCCGCCGCCCGATCTCCCGCAGCGCGGCCGCCGCGACTCCGGTTCAGCGCAGGCTGACCAGCGGCTCCGGGCGGTGTACGCCGCGTGGTCGGTAGCCGAGGGCGTCGGAGTGGCCGAGGTAGTCGGACAGCAGCCAGATGATCGCGAGCCACATCTCGGTGCCCTGCAGGCCCGGGATCGCCCGGTCGTCGGTGCCGTCGGGGGCGAAGGCGAAGCCGGCGCCGTCGATCCAGCGCGGGAGGATCGCGCGCAACTGCTCCTCGGCCCAGCGACGGCCGTCCTGTTCGCGGTACGCCGTTTGTTTGCGGGCCAGCCACAGCGGGTGGATGACGTCGAGAACGTTGCAGGCGTTGTAGTTGTCGCCGGTGAACATCCGCCGGTCGTTGCTGTGCGCAAGAACCGTGGCGACGGCCTGCTCCGGGTACGGCAGCGGGAGGCCGAACTGCGCGTAGGTGCCGCGGGTGAGGCGGTAGAAACCGTTCACGACCTGCAGCAGCCCGTCGTCGGGATGCGATGAGCCCCACGCGCCGGTCCCGGGATCGACGCGGGTGTGCAGCCAGCCCATCAGCAGCTCGAGTTCGCCGGGCTTCCCGTTGAAGGCGAGCGCCGTACCGAGGCCGTCGATACCGGAGCCGGCGGACCAGGCTCTCCTTGCCCAGGGCAAGTTGTCGAGCTGGTCGAGGGTGAAGTCGGTGCTGATCGGGTGCTCGAAGCTGCTTCCGAGGACCTGGAGCGCGTAGCCGACACACAGGACGTGATAGCTCGCGGGGCCTTCCAGGACAGCGAGTTCGGCATCCGACGGCTTGCCCAGACCGTCGTCGGACAGGTCTCCTGGCGATACCAGTCCGGTCGCCGGATCCTGGCGCGCGCGGAGCCGCCGGACGAGGTCGTCGCGGGTGTGCCCGGCCGGCGTACGGCGTACCAGCAGGTCCGCGATCTCGACGGCGTCGCACCACGGGCGGATCTCGGGCTCCCGGTCGATGCCGGGGCGGTCGACGAATCGGACGCCGTCCCAGCACCGCGCGAGCACGTCGTCGACCTGCTCCCGGGCCTTGGCGGCGAACTCCTTCAGCAGGGTGGGCAGATCACCTGACATGGACGCTCCTGTCCGCGAGCGGAGGATTCGGGCGGGGTTCCCGGCCGCGACCGAGTTGGCCGGGATGTTCTTGGTGACGACCGCGCCGGCGCCGATGATCGTGTGCGGCCCGACCGTGACGCCGTCCAGGATCGTGACGTTGGAGCCGATCCAGACGTCGTCGCCGATCGTGATGCCGACGGCGGTGTGCGGCTGCTTGAAGATCGGCTCGCCGGGCGCGGTGCCGTGGTTGAACGCGAGCAGCGACGTGTGCGCGCCGATCCGGACGCCGTCGCCGATCGTCACCTTGCCGCGGACCGCGGCGAACGGGTTGATCGTGGAGTCCGCGCCGAGCGCGATGTGGCCGGTGACGTAGGCGTGCGCGGCGATGTACGACCGGTCCCCCATCCGCAGCTCGTCGCAGTACACCGCGGCCGACTCGGCGACGTACACATCGGCGGCGAGCTCGACCGACCCGCCGAGCCGCGCCTGCCGTTCGGCCTGCCTCTCACGCTCCGCGTCCGAGGCCTTCCGGGCGTACTCCCACGGCAGGAAATCCAGTCGCAACGGCTCGTTCGGCAGCATGGGAAAACGCTATCCAATTCTCGGGACACAGACCAGCCCTCAAACGCCGCTGCTAACCTCCGGTCTGACATGAACACTTTTCCGTCTGTGCGAGGGGTGGCCGGGCGATGACGACGAGCGGATCCGTTGCGGACGGCGACGACGCCGACGGCGACGGCCCGGGGAGCGGCACGCGTCGCAGCCACCGGGTCACGATCAGCGACCTGGCGCGTCGCCTGCACATCTCGAAGGCCTCGGTCTCGTATGCACTGAACGGCCGCGCCGGCGTCAGCGAGGAGACTCGGCAGCGGGTGCTCGACCTGGCCGAAGAGCTGGGCTTCCACCCGAACTCCGCCGCCGTCGCGCTGTCGGCGAGCCGGACCCGGACGATCGGGATCGTGATCGCCAGGGACCCCACGCTGATCTCGACCGAAGCGTTCTACATGCGCACGCTGGTCGGCATCGAGCAGTACCTCAACGAGGTCGACTCGTCGCTGCTGCTCCGGCTCACCGGCGAGCACGGCGAGGACCTCGACGTCCTGCGGCGCTGGTCGCGGCAGGGTCGCGTGGACGGGTTCATCCTGTTCGACGAACTCGAGGACGACCAGCGCATCCAGTTGCTGAAGGACCTCGGGATGCCGTGCGTCGTGGTCAGCTCGAACGCGCCCGACGACTCGGTCGGCCGGTTGATCAGCTCGCCCGACGAGACCGTCGGGCTGCTGCTCGACCACTTGGCCGGGCTCGGGCACACCGACATCGCGCACATCAGCGGGCCGTTCACGTTCATTCACGAGCGGCTGCGGGTGCAGACGCTGCTCCAGCACGCCGAGCGGCACGGCATCACGGTGCGGCACATCGAGGGCACCTACCGGTACGACGACGGCGCGGAACTCACCCGCCGGCTGCTGACCGGCCCGAACCCGCCGACCGCGATCGTGCTCGGCAACGACCTGATGGCGGTCGCGGCGCTCCGGGTCGCGATGGATCTCGGTACGGCGGTGCCGGGCGAGGTCTCGATCGTCGCCTGGGACGACTCACCGCTGTGCGAACTCGCCCGGCCCGGGATCACCGCGGTCGACCAGAAGACCATGGAACGCGGCCGCGCCGCCGCGGACCTGCTGCTCCGCACCATCACCGCGGACACCGCCCTCCACGAGGAAGCGCCGCCCGGCGAACTCCGCCACCGTGAATCCTCAGGCCCCGCCCCCTCCTGAAGCTCACCACGAAATTTGCCTGGCCTACCAGGCAAATGTGGGGTTATCCACCCAGGTTCAGGGTGCCTAACCCCGCATTTGGTGGGCCAACCAGGCAAATGGGGTCCACCCGGGGCGCTCATCCGCGTCGCGCGGGGCGGGGCCGCGTTTCGGAGTACTGTGGCTCAGTTTGAAGACTGTGTGAAATCGGGCGCTTCCAGAGAGTGTTGGATTGCGTTTTCCGCGTGCGCGGTGAAGGTTGGGCGGGTCACGAGGTCGTAACGAAAACGCTCGAACTGAACCGGTTAGGGTTTCGGAACTTAACCGGTTAGGCCAGTATGGGGCCGATCCGCCCCCGCAGGTCCGCGGGGGCTCGAGACGGGACGAGGGAGTCCGACGTGAGACTGCGTTCGCTTGTAGCCGCGGTGGCGGCGACCGCCCTGGGAATCAGCCTGGCCGCCTGCGGGGGCGGCGATTCGGACGATGCGTCCGGCGGCGGTTCCGGTGGTGACCAGACGCTGACCTACTGGGCCAGCAACCAGGGCACCAGCCTGGACAACGACAAGGAGGTGCTGACCCCGGTCCTGCAGAAGTTCACCCAGGACACCGGCATCAAGGTCAACCTCGAGGTGATCGGCTGGAACGACCTGCAGACCCGGATCCAGACCGCGATCACCTCCGGCCAGGCGCCGGACGTGGTCAACATCGGCAACACCTGGGCGGCCTCGCTGCAGGCCACCGACGCGTTCCTGCCGTTCGACGGCGACGCGATGACCGCGATCGGCGGCAAGGACAAGTTCGTGCCGACGGCTCTGGCGACCGGCGGCAAGGAAGGCACCGACCCGACCTCGGTCCCGCTCTACGGTCTGGCCTACGGCCTGTACTACAACAAGGCGATGTTCGCCGCGGCCGGCCTGCAGGCGCCGAAGACCTGGGAAGAGATGGTCTCGGCCGCGCAGAAGCTGACCAACCCGGCGAAGAAGCAGTGGGGTATGGCGCTGGCGGCCGGCAGCTACACCGAGAACGTGCACTTCGCGTTCATCAACGCCGCGCAGAACAAGGCCGACTGGTTCAACGGCGACGGCAAGCCGACCTTCACCGGTGACGGCAACGTGCAGGGCGTGCTGCGGTACCTCGACCTGATGCAGAAGGACAAGGTCGCGAACCCGTCGAACGCGCAGTACGACAACGGCACCAAGTCGGTGAACGACTTCGCCACCAAGAAGGTCGCGATGGTCATCAACCAGAACAACGCCGACTCCTCGATCGTCGCCAACGGCATGAAGGCCGGCGAGTACGGCGTCGTACCGTTCCCGGCTCCGGCCGGCGGCGAGCAGGTGGCCAGCCACGTGGCCGGTATCAACCTGTCGGTCTTCAAGAACACCAAGCACAAGGACGCGGCGCTCAAGTTCGTGAAGTACATGACCGACGCGCAGACCCAGACCACGCTGGGCAAGCCGTTCTCGTCGCTGCCGGTGCTGAAGGACGCCAAGCCGGTGTTCACCACCGACGCGGCCGAGGCGGCGACGTTCCAGGACGTCTACAACACCAAGTCCAAGCCGCTGCCGCTGGTGCCGGCCGAGGACCAGTTCGAGAGCACCGTCGGCAAGGCGATGAACGCGATGTTCGCCAAGATCGCGACCGGCGGGACGGTGACCGCCGACGACGTCAAGGCGGCGCTGAAGACCGCCGAGGACCAGGTGGCGGCGAGTAGCTGACCTGTCCCCAGTGGCCCGGACGGCAGCGTCCGGGCCACTGCCCGCGTCAGCCCACCGATCCGACAGACAGGAGGCGACACCCCCGGATGTCCGTCGCCACAGAAACCGCCGCTCCGGCGCCGGCCAAGCCGGCCAGGAACCGCAACCGCCTCGAGCACCGGCCGGGCCTGAACCGGTGGCTGCCGTACGCGTTGCTCGCCCCGGCCGTGCTGCTGGAACTGTTCATCCACATCATCCCGATGCTGGTCGGGATCTGGATGAGCTTCGTCAAACTGACCAAGTTCTTCATCGCGAACTGGTCCTCCGCGCCCAGCGCCGGGCTCGGCAACTACAAGGTCGCGCTCGACTTCAACAACACGGTCGGTGCAGGGCTGCTGAAGTCCTTCGGCGTCACGGTCGTCTTCTCGCTCGTCACGGTCGCGTTCTCGTGGGTGCTCGGGATGGCCGCCGCGGTCGCCCTGCAGCCGGAGTTCCGCGGCCGGGGCCTGGTCCGCACGCTGTTCCTGGTGCCGTACGCGCTCCCGGCGTACGCCGGCATCCTGACCTGGAACTTCATGCTCCAGCGCGACACCGGCGCCGTCAACCACGTCCTCGAACAGTTGCACCTCAGCGACGGCGGGACGTTCTGGCTGATCGGCGGCAACGCGTTGATCTCGCTGATCACGGTGGCCGGCTGGAAGCTGTGGACGTTCGCGTTCCTGACCCTGATGGCCGGTATGCAGAGCATCCCGCGGGACCTGTACGAGGCCGCGTCGGTGGACGGCGCCGGCAACATCCGGCAGTGGCGCAACATCACGCTGCCGTCGCTGCGGCCGGTCAACCTGGTGCTCGTGCTGGTCCTGTTCCTGTGGACGTTCAGCGACTTCAACACGCCGTACGTGCTGTTCGGTACGGCGCAGCCGCCGGCCGGTGACCTGATCACCTTCCACATCTACAACGCGTCGTTCCTGACCTGGAACTTCGGCACCGGTGCGGCGATGTCCGTGCTGCTGCTGATCTTCCTGATGATCGTCACCGGCGCGTACCTGCTCGTCACCGGAAGGAGGTCGCGCCGTGCGTGAGACCAGGGGTTTCAAGATCTACCGCGGTGTCACGCTGACGGTGCTCGGGCTGTTCGTCCTGGTCCCGCTGTACGTGATGGCGACGTCGTCGCTGAAGCCGTTGAAGGACGTGCAGGGCGCGTTCACCTGGTGGCCGTCGAACCTGACGCTGGCGCCGTTCGTGGACATGTGGAAGACGGTGCCGCTGGCGAAGTACTTCGTGAACTCGACGATCGTGTCGGTGGCCGCGACGGTGTTCTCGGTGGCGATCGCGATCCTGGCCGCGTTCGCGGTGTCGCGGTTCAAGTTCCGCGGACGGACCGTGTTCACCACGACGGTGCTGTCGACGCAGATGTTCCCGGGCGTGCTGTTCCTGCTGCCGTTGTTCCTGATCTTCGTGAACATCAACAACCAGTTCGGGCTGCAGCTGGTCGGGACGCGGCTCGGGCTGATCATTACGTACCTGACGTTCAGCCTGCCGTTCTCGATCTGGATGCTGGCCGGGTACTTCGACAGCATCCCGCGTGAGCTGGACGAGGCCGCGCTGGTCGACGGCTGCGGTCCGATGGGTGCGCTCTGGCGGGTCGTCCTGCCCGCGGCCCGGCCCGGCGTGATCGCGGTCGCGATCTACTCGTTCATGACCGCGTGGGGCGAGGTCCTGTTCGCGTCCGTGATGACCACCGAGGCCAACCGCACCCTGTCGGTCGGCCTGCGCCAGTACTCCACGCAGACCAACATCTACTGGAACCAGATCATGGCCGCGGCCCTGGTCGTCAGCGTCCCCGTCGTCATCGGCTTCCTCCTGGCCCAACGACACTTCGTCGCCGGGGTAACCGCCGGCGCGGTCAAGTAGACGGATCTGCAGCACTCATCAATCGTCCGAGGAACGACCGCCTGAGCGTGGCGGCCCTTCCTCGGCTGCGATTGATGAGTGCTGGCGGTCCGGCCTCAGTACTCGGAGACTCCGCGGATGGAGACCGAGGTCGAGTAGAAGCTGGCGTACTTGCCGTTCTTGCCGACGGTTGCGCCGCTGTAGCCCTGGGTCGACAGGCGGTAGCCGCCGATCTTGGTGTCGCGGGTCGAGCTGGGTCCGGAGGTGGGGATGCCTGCGCCCTGCATCGCGAACGCGGCGATCTGCTGGCGCACGGATGCGTCTTTGACGAACAGCGCCAGCGCTCCGGGCAGGCCTTGTTTCAGCGAGGCGACGGCGCCGGTGATGCACTGCGGGCAGTTCTGCACGCGGGCGCTGCTGCTGCCGCTCACGTCGACGTACTCGGCGTAGTTCTTGTTCGAGTAATGAGGACTGATGTAGACGTCCAGCGTGCCCTTGTTGCACTCCCAGCGGCGGTCCAGCTTGCAGACGTAGCCCTTGGACTTGAACGACGTGACGAGTGAGGTGACCGTGGCGCCCGGGATGCACCCGTTGCAGGGCGCAGCCGGTGCGCTGGGGCTGCTACCGGCGCTGGGGCTGTCACCAGCGGTAGGGCTGCCCCCGGTGCTCGGCTCCTCCGTCGGGGCCTCGCTCGCCGTGGGCTTCGCCGACGGCGCGACCGGCTTGGCCGAACCGTCAGCGGCGTCGTCGGAGCCGCCGGTGAACCGGGTGACCACGAACACACCAGCACCGATGAGCATCAGCGCACCGACGATCGCGACCACGATCGGCCCCGCCTTGCGCGACGGCGGGGGTGGCGGCGGGTAACCGCCGTACTGCTGCTGCCCGTACGGCTGGGGGTACGGCGGCTGCTGCGGAGCCTGTCCCCCGTACGGCGGCTGCTGACCCGGGTAACCGCCCTGATGGTTGCTCACCGCCACAATCTAGTGACCGACCGGTTCAGCTGAAGAGCTTCTCGCCCCAGTACGAGCCGGGTGTCACACCTGCTGGGCAGGCGAAGATGCCGGAGCCCACGTGGTGGATGTACTCGTTCATCGTGTCGTTCTTGGCCAGCTGGTTCTGGATCGGGATGAACTGTTTGCGCGGGTCGCGCTGGTAGGCGAGGAAGAACAGGCCCGCGTCGAGCCGGCCGAGACCGTCCGAGCCGTCGACGAAGTTGTAGCCGCGGCGGAGCAGTTCGGCGCCCTTGTTGAACTGCGGGTGCGCGAGCCGCACGTGCGAGTCCACCGGCATCTTCGGTGCGCCGTCGGCGTTCTTGGCGGTGAAGTCGATCGCGTCGAACTCGTCCGCCTTGCCCAGCGGCGCGCCGGTGCCCTTGCCGCGGCCGATGATCGTCTCCTGCTCGCCGAGCGACGTACGGTCCCAGATCTCGATGTTCATCCGGATCCGCCGCGACACCAGGTACGCGCCGCCGACCATCCAGTCCGGGCCGTCCTCGGGCTGAACCCACAGCTGCTGCTCGAGCTTGTCGGCTTCCTCGAGCTTCAGGTTGTTGGTCCCGTCCTTGAACCCGAACAGGTTCCGCGGCGTTGCCTGCGCCCGCGACGTCGACGACGTCCGACCGAATCCGAGCTGCGAGTACCGGACGGCGACCCGCCCGAACCCGATCCGCGCCAGGTTCCGGATCGCGTGTACGGCGACCTGCGGGTCGTCCGAGCACGCCTGGACGGCGATGTCGCCGCCGGACCGTGCCGGGTCCAGGTCGTCGCCGATGAAGTGCGGCAGGTCGACGAGTGCCTGGGGACGCTTCGACGCCAGCCCGAACCGCTTGTCGAACAGCGACGGCCCGAACCCGATCGTGAGCGTCAGCCGCGCCGGCGGCAGGCCGACCGCCTCGCCGGTGTCTTCCGGCGGCGCCTCGCCCGGTCCGTTCACCGCGCCGTACTGCCCGATGTCGCGGCCGGCCGTGAGCAGCGCGGCCGCGGCGGTCCATTCCTTCAGCAGGGCGATCAGGTCGTCCCGCTTGGTCGTGGTCACGTCGAAGGCAGCGAAGTGCAGCCGGTCCTGCACAGGCGTGGTGATACCGGCCTGGTGCGGTCCGTGGAACTCCACCGGCCCGTTGTCGTCAGCCGCCTGCGACTCCTCACCGGTCAGTGCCGAGTGGGCGACGTACCCTGCGACTCCGGTGGCGACAGCGGCACCCGCGGCCCCGAACAGGCCGCGGCGGGACAATCCCGTGCGTCCGCTCATTTCTTGGCCAGTACTGCGGCGACCTTGCTGACCGGCTCGGCCAGGCCGTCGACGACCGCGCCGAGGGCCTTCTTCTCGGGCTCGGTGGCCGTGTACGGCTTGAAGCCGTCGCCTTCGCGGTACTTGTCCAGCGACGCGAAGACGGCCTTGAACTGCGTGTCCAGCTGGGTGACGAGCGCGGCGTCGCGCTTCTGCAGGGCCGGGCGGAGCGCCTGGATCGCGGCCTGCGAACCCTCGACGTTCGCCTGGAAGTCCCACAGGTCGGTGTGCGAGTAGCGGTCCTCCTCGCCGGTGACCTTGCCGGTGGCGACCTCGTCGAGCAGTTCCTTGGCGCCGTTGGCCAGCTGCAGCGGCGTGAGCTTCACGGTCTTCGCCTTCGCGACCACCGTCTTCACGTCGGTCAGCAGCTGGTCGGCGTACTTGTCCATGCCCTTGGTCGAGTTCGCGACCCACAGCGCCTGCTCGATCCGGTGGTACCCGGTCCACTCGGTGCCCGGCTCGACGTCGTTGACGCGGGCGTCGATCTTCGGGTCCAGGTCACCGAAGGACTCGGCGACCGGCTCGATCCGCTCCCAGTACGTGCGCGACACCGGGAACAGCGCCTTCGCCTTCGCCACGTCGCCGGCCTTCACCGCGGTGACGAACTCGGTGGTCTTCTGCTCCAGCGCGACCGTCTGCGAGTTCACGTACCGCTGGTAGCTCTCGGTCGCCTGCTTCAGCGCGGCGTCGGTGTCGACCTGCGCGGGCGCGTCGCCGGTGACGGTGAGGTCGCCGCGGATCCCGTCGCCGACCATGCCGGGCTTGCAGACGGCCTGGTACTTGCCGGTCGGCAGCTCGACGATCAGATCCCGCTTCAGGCCCGGCCCGATGTTCTCCACCTCGCCCATCACCCGGTCGCCGTCGGCGTACACGTAGAACTCGGTGACCTTGCTGCCCGCGTTCTCCACCGAGAAGGTGCTGGTGCCGGACTTCACGTCCCGGCGGCTCAGGTCACAGCCGGAGTCGGACGCCTTGACCGACACCGGGCCGGTGCCGTCGTCCTTGGCCGCCGGCTCCTCCTTCGCACACGCGGTCAGCGCCGCGAGGCCGAGGACGACACCGATGACACAGGCCCGACGGGCCACAGTGCTGCGCATGGTTCTCCTGGGGATTCAGGCCGCTTTGTGAGCGGTCGTCGCCGGTACGGCGGGCGGTGCGGAGCTCTTCACCGGGCGGAAGTAGAGCACCATCACCGGGACGAGATAGACGACCCACGCGGTCGCCTCCACCACGGTCGGGGCCGGGTTGAAGTTGAAGATGCCCTTGAGCAGTACGCCGTACCAACTGTCGGGCGGGATCACGTGGGAGATGTCGAAGGCCAGCGTGTGCAGGCCGGGCAGGATGTTCGCCTCCTGCAGGTCGTGGAAGCCGTAGGCGAAGATCCCGGCCGCAACCAGGATCAGCACCGCGCCGGTCCACTTGAAGAACACGGCCAGGTTGATCTTCACCGCGCCCTTGTAGATCGCGACGCCGAGCAGCACCGCGGTCACGAGCCCGAGCAGGACGCCGACGAACGGTACGGCGGTGGTCGCGGTGGCGGCCGACGCGTACACGATGAACGCGGTCTCGATGCTCTCCCGGAAGACCGCCAGGAACGCCAGGATCACGACCGCGCGCGACCCCACCTCGAGCGCCTGGCCCATCCGCTCCCGGAGCTCTCGGGCGATGCTCCGGGACGCCTTGCGCATCCAGAAGATCATCCAGGTGACGAAGCCGACCGCGAGGATCGACATCACGCCGCCGACGGTCTCCTGGGTGGTGAAGGACTTCGCGGTCAGCGCGGTGACGAACTGGAGCAGACCCCAGGCGGCGACCGCCACGGCAAGCGCCGTGGCGACACCGATCCAGACCAGTTTGAGTCGATCGCGGTGGCCCGACTTGACCAGGAAGGTGGCGAGGATGCTGACGACCAGCGAGGCCTCGAGTCCTTCACGGAGTCCGATCAGGTAGTTCGCGAGCATGGCGGGACTCTCTCATTGCATTAGGTACGGCTAACCTTCCTGAGGTTAACCTAAGAAGTCCCATTCGCCTACCGTGACGTACGCCGCACTGTGGCCCGGGCCCTCGCCGAGCCTGGACTCGATCAGCTGGAGACTGCCCGCGGTCCACACCGGGCTCTCGTAGGTGTCGAAGATCCGCACCCATTTGGTGACGTCGACGGGCCGCCGCAGCCGCGCGAGCGTCAGGTGCGGGTTGAACTTGCGCCCCTCGACGGTGACGCCGGCCCGGTTGGCGGCCGCCCGGGTGGTCATCGACAGGTGTTTGAGCGACTCGGTCTCGTCGCGCACCCCGGCGTACAGCACCCGGGCGTCCGGGACCCCGGGGAACGCACCCGCTCCGGCGAGCTGCAGCGCGAACGGCTGCTGCCGCTTCGCGGCCCGCTCCAGCCGCTCCTCGAGCTCCTCGGTCTTCCAGTCCGGCACCTCGCCGAGGAACGCCAGCGTCAGATGCCAGTGCTCGTCCGACGCCCATCGGATGTCGTCGTCCGGATGCTGCCGGCGCGGCTCGACGAACTCGCTCAGATCCTCCACTACTTCGCTGGGTGGCACGACGGCCACGAACAATCGCATCCGAAAAGCGTATCCGTGGTGGAAACTGCTTTTGTGTCCGAGCTCAAGCTGCCGTCGCCGTGTGTGGTGATCCTGGCCGGTCCGGGGGCCTCGGGGAAGTCGACCTGGGCGGCGGAGCACTTCGCCGCCGACCTGATCGTGTCCAGTGACCGGTTGCGGGCGTTGGTCGGGGCCGGCGAGGACGACATCGCGGCGAGCGCGGATGCGTTCGCGGTGCTGGACGTGGTGGTGCGGCAACGAATCGGGCGAGGCCTGACGACTGTCATCGACACCCTGGGGCTGGACGCTGACCGGCGAAGGTCCTGGCTGGCGCTGGCCCGGGATGCCGGGATGGCTTGTGTTGCGGTGGCTTTCGATACACCTGCTGAGGAGTGCCGGCGGCGGAATCGTCAACGGGACAAGCGCATCCCTGCCGACGCCCTGACGGCACAGCTGCGGTCGTGGGCCACGGTGAAGAAAGAGTTGCCGACGGAGGGGTACGACGACGTACTGGAGCCGACCGCCGCGCGGGTGGTGCCGAACGTGTTCGTCGAGTCGACCGCGGCGCAGACCCGGCAGTCGGAAGCGCCGGTCGGGCTGCGCTTCGGGCTGCAGCTGAGCAGCTACAGCCATCCGGCGGGACGGGCGGGGACGGCCACGTGGGTTCGTGACGTGGCGGAACGGGCCGAGGCGGCCGGGTTCGACGCGATCTACGTGATGGACCATTTCCGGCAGATCCCGCAGGTGGGGCGGGCCTGGGAGGACTTCCTGGAGAGCTGGACGACACTCGGCTACCTCGCGGCCTGTACGACGCGTGTCCGGCTGGGCACGCTGGTCTCGGGCATCACGTACCGCAACGTCGCGCACCTCGGGAAGATCGCGGCGACGCTCGACGTGCTGAGCGGCGGGCGGGCGGTCTGCGGCGTCGGGCTCGCGTGGTTCGAGGCCGAGCACAAGGCGTACGGCTGGCCGTTCCCGCCGGTCGGTGAGCGCTACGCGCTGCTCGAAGACGCGTTGCAGTTGCTGCCGGCTTTATGGGGCCCTGGCAATAAACCGTTCCGCGGCAAGGTCCTCGACGTACCGGACACCACGTGTTATCCGCGCCCGCTGCAGGAACATCTGCCGGTGCTCGTCGGCGGCAGCGGCCCACGAACCCTGCGGCTGGCGGCGCGGTACGCCGACGCGGTGAACGTGTTCGGCGACGCCACCGCGGTCCGCAAGGCCGCCGGCCACCTGCAGGACAGCCGTGCCGAGCTGACGCATCTGTCCACAACGCTCGTGGGGAAAGACCACGAACAGCTCGACCAGCTGATTCGCAAGCTCCGGCCGCGGAACGTGAACCCCGCGAAGTACGCGGCCCACGTGAACGCAGGCACCGTCGACGATCAGATCGGCCGCTTCCGCGAACTGTCCGAGGCCGGGGTGACCGAGGTGATGATCAGCCTCCCCGACCTCGACACGCTCGCCACGGTGGCCGACGTGATCTCAGCGTTCCGGACGTAGGTCCAGCTTCAGCAGGGCGTTCTCGATCAGTTCGGGCATCGCCGGGTGGATCCAGTACTGGCCGCGCGCCATCGTGTACGCGTCCAGGCCGAAGCTCATCGCCTGGATCACCGGCTGGATCACGGTCGGCGCCTGCGGGCCGATGACGTGGCAGCCGATGATCTGCCCGGTCTCCGGGTCGGCGAGCACCTTCGCGAAGCCGGTGGTGTCCTCCATCGCCCAGCCGTACGCGATGTCGCCGTACCGCTGAACCGCCGCCACATAAGGGATCCCGCGGTCCCGCGCCTGCTCCTCGGTGAGTCCGACGGAGGCGATCTGCGGCGAGCTGAACACCGCGTGCGGGACGAACCGGTGGTCGGCCTCGATCCGGTCGTCGGGGTTGAGCAGGTTGTGCTTCACCACCCTGGCCTCGTGGTTCGCGACGTGCTTCAGCTGGTGCGGGTTCGTCACGTCGCCGAGCGCGTAGATGCCCTCCACGGTGGTCTGCTGGTACGCATCCACGACCACGCGCCCCTCGTGGTCCACCTCGACACCCGTCGCGTCCAGGTTCAGCAGGTCCGAGTTCGGCTCCCGGCCGACGGCGACCAGCAGCTCGTCGACCTCCAGCTCGTCGGAGCCGTCCGGGTGCAGCATCCCGAGCAGGATCGTGCCGTCGTCACGGCGCGCGACGCGGATGGTCTCGTGGTTGAGCCGGACGTCGTACTTCGCCTGCGCGATCTCCGTGTAGCGCGCGGCGATCTCCGCGTCCTCGGTCCGGAGCAGCTCCTTCGAGCGGGCGACCACGGTGACCTCGACCCCGAACGACGCGAACACATGTGCGAACTCGGCCGCCACGAACCCGCTGCCGATGATCGCCAGCCGGCGCGGCAGCTCCTCGAGCCGCATGATCGTGTTCGACGTGTGGAATCCGGTGTCCTCCAGCCCCGGGATCGGCGGGACGATCGGCCGGCTGCCGGTGGCGATCACGAACCGGTCCGCGCTGAACACGCTCGACGCCCCGTCCTTGGTGTCGACGGTCAGCTCCTTGAAGCCGGTGAACCGCCCGGTGCCGTCGTACACGGTGACGTTGGCGTTGTCCGGGTTGTGGTGCCGGTACTCCGAGCCGCCGGCCGCGATCGGGTCGATGCGGCCGAAGATCCGGTCCCGGACCTCGGGCCAGCGGACGCCGAGCAGCTGCTCGTCGACGCCGTACCGCGAACTCACCGACGGTGTCGCGGCCACGTCGGCGGCGTGCACGAACATCTTCGTCGGGATGCAGCCGACGTTCAGGCAGGTGCCGCCGAACGTGCCGCGCTCGACGATCGCCACCTTCCAATCGGCGAACCGCCGGTTGACGATGGTGTTGCCGGAGCCGGTCCCGATGATGACGAGGTCGTAATGGGTCACGCCTCATTGTGCCCCTGACCCGCAAGGACTGCGCTGGACCCGCCCACGGTGAAAGATAGGACACGTGGTGAGTGGTGAGCTGACGAGCAGGCACGGCACGGTCGTCTGGGACGGCCTCGGCACCCTCCGGATCCGGTACGACGGCACGCCGGGCGGGTTCCATCCGCTCGCCGCCGCGGTCCGGGCCCGGCTGGGCGAGCGCGTGCTGCCGGTCGAGGCGTTACGGTCGGTCGAGGTGACCGGGACCGGGCTCCGGCTCGTCCTGCGCGACGGCGCCGACCCGTTGCGGTCGGTGACCCGGCTCATCGACGTCTACGACTTCCCCGACGTCGACCGGGATCTCGCCGAGGACATCGCCCGCGACGTCGCCCAGGTCCTGGTACGGCGCGACGTACCGGAGACCGCCTCCGCCGCGTGGCTGGTCGCGCCGCCGGCCGCACCGGACCAGTTCGAGGGACACGACGCGACGCTGGTGGTGGCCAACGGGCGCCTCACGTTCACCTACCACCGGTTCGCGGGCCGGAAGAAGAAGGCGCACGGCGACCTCTGGCCGGTGCCGCTCGGCGAGATCCTCGACGTCGAGTGGATGCCGGAGCAGCGCCGCTTCGGCGCGCGCGGATTCCTCCGGATCGCGACCGCCGCGACCCCCGACGTACGCCCGAAGCCCAGGCACGACCCGGCGGCGATGGTGAGCCGGCGGCACACGGACGTCGACGCGCTCTTCTTCGCGGCCCGGCTGCTGACCCGGATCAGGCCCTAGGCGACCTGCGGGTCCGCGGTCTTCTTGGGCTCGACCTCGGGGGAGCCGTCGAGGACCGCCTTCTCGCCGAGCAGCTCGGTCTGCGGCAGCACCTCGAGGTGCGGGCGCGGCAGCAGCCGCGGCCGGATCGCCAGACCGCGCCGGCGGGAGAAGTACAGCACCGAGCCGACGGTTCCGAGCACGGTCAGCCCGCCGCCGACGATCAGCGAGTAGCGGGCGCCGAACTCCTGCCCGACCCAGCCGATGAGCGGCGAGCCGATCGGCGTACCGCCCATCAGAACGGTCATGTAGAGCGCCATCACGCGGCCGCGCATCGTCGGCTCGATACTCAGCTGCATCGTCGCGTTCGCGGACGTCAGCATGGTCAGCGAGGCGAGGCCGACCAGCGGCAGCACCAGCGCGAAGCCCAGGTAGCTCGGCATCAGCGCACTGACGACCTCGGCGATCCCGAAGGCCAGGGCGGCACCGATCACCAGTCGAGCGCGGATCCGGACCCGGCGGGCCGCCAGCAGGGCACCGGCCAGCGAGCCGATCGCGAGCACCGAACCGAGGATGCCGTACTCCCCCGCGCCCTTGTGGAAGACCTCCGTCGCCATCAGGGCCGAGGTCAGCTGGAAGTTCAGGCCGAAGGTGCCGGCGAAGAACACCGCCACCAGCACCATCATCAGATCCGGCCGGCGCCACAGGTACCGCATGCCGTCGCGGATCATGCCCTTGTCCCGGGCCGCGGGTTTCGGCGTGTGCAGCTCACCCACCCGCATCAGGTGCAGCGACAGGATCACGGCGGAGTAGGTGAACCCGTTGATCAGGATCACCGGTCCGGTGCCGATCCAGTTGATCAGCAGGCCCGCCAGCGCCGGGCCCAGCAGCCGGGCCGCGTTGAACGACGCGGAGTTGAGACCCACCGCGTTCGACAGCTCGTCGCGGCCGACCATCTCGACCACGAACGCCTGCCGGGTCGGGGCGTCGAAGGCGGTGCCGACACCGAACAGCAGCGCCAGCAGATACACGTGCCATGGCTGGACCACACCGGCGATCGTGAGGCCGCCGAGCACGAGGGCGACGCTCGCCATCGCGATCTGGGTCACGGTCAGCACCTGCCGCTTCGGGAAGCGGTCGGCGACCAGCCCGGCGTACGGGCCGAGCAGGAGGGCCGGAAGGAACTGGAGACCGGTGACGATACCGAGCGCCGTACCGGAGTGGGTCAGCTCCAGGACCAGCCAGTCCTGAGCGACGCGCTGCATCCAGGTACCGACGTTCGAGACGATCGCGCCGGAGGCGTACAGACGGAAATTTCGGACTTTGAAGGCACGGAACGTGGGGCTCATCGAGCCGCCAGTCGTTCCAGTACAGGTGCTGCCTTGCGCAGGATGTCGCGCTCCTCGGGGGTCAATTGCTTCAGCTTGGTCTGCAGCCACTCGTCGCGGCGCCGGCGGTTCGCCAGGATCAGCTCGTCGGCCCTGGCGGTGAGCTCGACCATGATCTGGCGCTTGTCGGTCGGATGGGGCCGGCGGACCACCAGGCCCGCCTCCTCCATGTTCGTCACGATCCGCGTCATCGACGGCGGCTTCACCTGCTCGTGCGCGGCCAGCTCGCCGATCGTCATCGCCTCGTGCTTGGCCAGCGCGCCGAGCACGCTCAGCTGGTTCGCGGTGAGGTCGTGACCGGGCTCGCGCTGCCGGCGGATCTGCCGGGACAGCCGCAGGGTCGACGACCGCAGAGCACTCGCCAGCCCGACGTCACTCTTCACCTGCTGCGCTACGACTTCGGGCATGTCGTTACCTTAACTCATTACTTTTGCTAACTAAAACCGGTTTCCACCGGCTGGTATTCCCCGGCCCGCCACGGCCATGGCCTAGAGTTCGCGGTCATGGGGACGACGGCCGAGCTGGAGCGGTACGAGCAGCGGTTCCGGCGGGCGGGACTGCCGCTGTTCATCGAGGACTTCTCGCCCACGCACGACATCTACACGCGGGCCGCGCCGCTGCTCTGGCTGGTGTTCCTGGCCGAGATGCTCGGCGCCACCTCGCTGGACTGGCTGTGGTGGCAGAACCTGCTGGCCGCGATCGGCGGCCTGGTCGCGCTCGTCGTCGGCTTCGGCCTGCTGAACGGGTTCCGCGGCCGGCCGTTCTGGTCGTTGCCGACCCGGTTCGGGATCCCGGAGCTGGCGGTGTTCGTGCTGCTGCCCGCACTGCTGCCGGTGGTCACCCAGGGACAGCTCAAGCAGTTCTTCGGCGTCGCCGGCGGCAACCTGGTGCTGCTGGGAGCGGTGTACGTCGTGGTCGGCTACGGCTTCATCGCGACCGTCGTCTGGGGAATGCGCCAGCTGGCCCGCGAGCTGGCCAACTCGGTCGCCAGCTTCATCCGGGCGTTGCCGCTCCTGCTGGTCTTCTCACTGGTGCTGTTCATGACCGCGGACATGTGGCAGGTGTTCGCGGGGATGCCCGCCGCCTTCATCGTCTTCTCGGTGATCGCCTTCACCCTGCTGAGCACGGTGTTCCTGCTGATCCGGCTGCCGCTGGAGGTGGACGCGATCGAGCGCACCGCCGGGTCCGGTCCGCCGCTGCGCCCGATCCAGCGCTTCAACGTCAGCGTCAGCCTGGTGATCCGGCAGTGGATGCAGGTCCTGGTGGTGAGTGCCGGCGTCGGACTGTTCTTCGTTGCCTTCGGCATGCTCGCGATCAGCGAACACATCTACGAACAGTGGGGCGTCGACGCCGGCTCCTGGTCGTACCACCTCACGCTGCTGGACCACCCGCTCGTCCTCAGCGCCTCGCTGATCAAGGTCGCCGTCGGCATCGCGAACTTCACCGGCCTGTACTACTCGATCGCGCTGCTCACCGACTCGACGTACCGCACCGAGTTCCTCGACACCGTCAGCGCCGAACTGCGCGACCTGTTCACCGCGCGCACCGAGTACCTCGAGTTGCGTCAGGTGAGCCAGTCGGTCAACGGGCCGATCGCGAAGTAGACCACGAACAGCGCCGACACCACCCACATCAGCGGGTGCACCTCGCGGGCCTTGCCGCGGACGGTCTTGAGCACGGCGTACGAGACGAAGCCCGCGCCGATACCGGCCGAGATCGAGTACGTGAACGGCATCAGCACGATCGTCAGGAACGCCGGGAACGCGACCTCGATGTCGTCGAAGTCGATGCCCTTCACCTGCGTCATCATCAGGAACCCGA
Source organism: Kribbella sp. NPDC050459 (assembly GCF_040655315.1). NCBI lineage: Bacteria > Bacillati > Actinomycetota > Actinomycetes > Propionibacteriales > Kribbellaceae > Kribbella > Kribbella sp. NPDC050459. The sequence goes on from NZ_JBFAJQ010000002.1 coordinate 880,256, forward strand.
CCAGGATCAGCGCCGGCGTCGCCGCCTCGTACGGAACCAGCGTCACCAGCGGCGCGACCACCATCGAGATCAGGAAGCAGACCCCGGTCACCACGCTCGCGAGCCCGGTCCGCGCCCCCTCGCCGACACCTGATGCGGATTCGATGTACGACGTGTTGCTGGACACCGATGCCGCGCCGCCGGCGGCCGCCGCCAGGCTGTCCACGACCAGGATCCGCTGCGAGTTCGGCGGGATGCCGTCCTTGTCGTTCAGGCCGGCCTCGGCGCCGATCGCGGTCATCGTGCCCATCGTGTCGAAGAAGTCCGCGAGCATCAGCGTGAAGATCAGCAGCAGCGCCGACACCGCCCCGATCTTCTCGAACGAGCCGAACAGGTTGAACTCGCCGATCGTGTCCAGGTTCGGTGTGGTGAACCACCGGTCCGGCAGCTTCGGCACGCTCAGGCCCCAGCCGCCCGGGTTCTTGTCGGTGCGGGCGCCGATGGTCGCGATCGACTCGAGCACGATCGCCAGCGCGGTCGAGACCAGGATGCCGATCAGGATCGCGCCCTTCACCTTCCGGGCGTACAGCGTGACGATCAGCAGCAGGCCGACCACGAACACCAGGACGGGCCAGCCGTGAAGGTTGCCGCCGACACCGAGTTCGACCGGCGGACCGCCCGGCGCCGCGGGACGCCGTACGAAGCCCGCGTCGACCACGCCGATGAACGTGATGAACAGGCCGATGCCGACGCTGATCGCGATCTTCAGCTGCAGCGGCACGGCCTCGAACACCGCCTTGCGGAAGCCGGTCAGCACGAGCACCAGGATGATCAGGCCCTCGAGGACCACCAGGCCCATCGCGTCCGCCCAGGTCATCTTGGTCGCCACCGAGAACGCGATGAACGCGTTCAGGCCCAGGCCGGTGGCCAGCGCCAGCGGGAAGTTCGCGAACAGGCCCATCAGGATCGTCACCACGCCGGCCACCAGCGCGGTCGCCACCGCGACCTTCGCGATCGCCGCCGCCGGGTCGGTGCCGCCGCCGATGAACTGACCGGCGCCGTCCTTCACGGTGCCGATGATCAGCGGGTTCAGCACCACGATGTAGGCCATCGTGAAGAAGGTGACCAGCCCGCCGCGCACCTCGCGGCCGAGCGTGGATCCGCGTTCTGTGATCTTGAAGAACGAGTCGAGAGGACCGGAACCGGAGCGGGCCGTCGCGGCCTGGGACGAGCTCATGACCGCATCGTGCCAGTTCCTGCCGGGCAGTTGCGAGCACTAATCGGAAACGAAGCTAGGGTATGTCTCCCGATCCCACGTCGTAGCGAGCAGGTGCTCGGTGCGGTGCATCGGCGTGCGGGGGCGAAGGTCTCGATGCGGAGCATCGTGGCCTTTGCACCCGTGCGGCGAGGTGCCGTGCCGAGTGCCGCGCAGTAGGCGTGGGATCGGGAGACATGCCCTAAGGTAGGTGGCGTGACGGAGGATCAGGGGGCAGCCAAGAAGCGGACCGACCCGACCAGTCAGCTGGCCCGCGGCGAACTGGTCCACGCCGAGGTCAAGCCGCTCGACCTGTCCGGCATCCCCAGCGTGATCACCGGCATCGCCCTCTGGGCCGTCGCCCTCGTCGTCCTGTTCATCTTCCGCGACCACCTCGAGGCCAACGGCCTCGACTGGTGGCTCTGGGTCCCCGTCGCCGGCATCGGCCTCGGCCTGATCGGCCTCTGGTACTGCAAACGCCGCTGGGCCGCCATCCAAGCCGGCCACCGCCCCGAAACCGAAGACTGACCTCCCCCGGCCGAACAGACGCGATCTGGCGGGCTAGTTCTCGAGTTCGAGGGTGTCGTAGCCGGTGGTGTCGAAGGCGTGGTCGGGGGTGGGGGGTTCGGTGATGTCGATGGTGGCGTCGGAGTGGGCGCCGCAGCCGTAGTCGTAGGCGACGACGCGGGCCTCGCCGGGGGCCATCTCGTTGGCGCAGACGCCGAAGGCCTGGCCGAGGCTGTCGGCGAGGCGGATCCAGTAGCCGCAGGAGTAGCACTTGTACGGCACGGCCTGGGCGATCGCGGACGTCGGCCCGAAGTCGCCGGCGTACCACCGCTCGGCCGCCTCCTCCCGCCCGACCGGCGAGAGTACGCGCTCGCGGCCGAGGCCGAGCTCCTCGACCACCGTGAGCACCTCCTCCGGCGCGTCGGCGGTGTCGGTGAACCCGGGCTCGAGGCGCGGATCGTCGGCGTGGGTCGGGAACAGGTCACCGGGGCGCAGGTCGCCGGGCTGGACACGCTCCGACCACGGGATCCACTCCGGCGCGACGACGGCCTCGTCGCCGGGCAGCATCACGACCTCGTTGACCGTGACGGTCTTGGCGCGTGACGCGCGGGTCAGCGTGACGGCCCAGCGCCAGCCGCGGTACCCGGGGTGGGTGGAGGCGAAGTAGTGCGTGACGAGGCGCTCGCCCTCGACCGAATGACCGAGGTGCTCCCCGACCTGCGCGGCGCCGGCCTCGGCGATCGCGGCCTCACGTGCCGGTTCGACCGCCGCGACGCAGACGGCGTCGGGCTTGGCGCGTACCGGTTCGGGGGTTCTGACGGGAGTCACAATCGCCCATTCTCGCACGCCGTCCGCAGTACGCCGAACCGCCGTCACCCAGGCCGCCGCGCACCGCTCGTACGCGCGGTTGCCTGCGGTCTGTCCCCGGCACGAGGCAGGATGGTTCCATGCACTCCCCGGACCCGAAGGCGAATCCCGGCGGCAACGCCGCCGGCGGTCCGCCGCGCGGCGACGCGGGCGGGCCCAAGGCCGCCGGGAAGTCCGCCGGCGACCGGTTCAGTGACGCGCGCGGGCGGATGGGGACCGCGGGGAAGAAGGTCGGGCACGCGTCGAAGGTGGGCGCGGAAGGTGTCGCGTCGGCGTCGAAGAAGGCCGCGGAGGTCAGCGGGAAGGTCGGTCGCGCGACCGGGCGCCGGATCCGCGGGCTGACCAGCGCCCAGGGCGCGGGTGAGTCGGGGCTGTCGCGGCTGATCGAGCTCGGCGCGGTGAACGCGGCGGGTGACACGGCGTTCGCGGTGTCGCTGGCGGGGACGGTGTTCTTCACCGTGCCGAGCGGCGAGGCGCGCGACCGGGTGGCGCTGTTCCTGCTGCTGACGATGGCGCCGTTCGCGTTGATGGCGCCGCTGGTCGGCCCGATCCTCGACCGGTTCCGGCACGGCCGCCGCTGGGCGATCGGGGCGACCCTCGGCGTCCGCGCGTTCCTGGTCTGGAGCCTGGCGTCGTCGATCGCCGGCGACGGCTCCGCCTGGCTGTATCCGGCGGCGCTCGGCTGCCTGGTCGCCTCCAAGGCGTACGGCGTCACCCGCGCCTCCGCCGTACCGCGGCTGCTGCCCAAGCAGATCACGCTCGTCACGGCCAACTCCCGGATCTCGCTGGCCGGTGTCGCGGGCGCGACCATCGGGGCCGGCATCGCGGCCGCGTTCGCCGCGATCGGGCCGCAGTGGTCGCTGCGCTGGGCCGCGCTGGTGTACATCGTCGGCCTGATCCTCGCGATCCGGCTGCCCGCCGCGGTCGACTCCCCCGCCGACGAAGAGGTGACCGGTACGGCGGGGCGCGACGCCCGGCGGCGCGCGATCACCGCCGCGGTGGCGCGCGGGATCCGGTGCAACCTGGGACTGCGGTTCGTGTCCGGGTTCCTGACCATGTATCTGGCGTTCCTGCTCCGCGACCAGCCGGTCAGCGGGGTCAAGGGCGCCGTCGCGGCCGCGGCGGTGATCGCCGCGGCCGGTATCGGCAACAGCCTCGGCACCCTCCTCGGATCGTTGCTCAGGGCCCGTAAACCGGAAACGGTCGTGCTCGTGGTGCTGCTCGTCGACGCGGCGGTCGCGGTCGCCGTCGCGGTGCTGTACGGCCTGCCGATCCTGATCGCCCTCGGCCTGGTGGCCGGCCTGTGCAGTTCGCTCGGCAAGCTGTCGCTGGACGCGATGATCCAGCGCGACGTGCCGGAGTCCGTGCGGACATCGGTGTTCGCGCGGTCCGAGACGGTGCTGCAGCTCGCGTGGGTGATCGGCGGCGGCTGCGGCATCGTGCTGCCGCTGATCCCGCGCCTCGGGTTCGGCTTCCTCGCGGGCGTGCTGCTGGTGGTCGTCATCCTCGTACTGCGGATGCGGCCGAGTTCCCGGACGACCCCGGGGCCGCTGCGCCCGGGCGGTCTTGGCGGCCCGCGCACCGACGCACACACCAAGCCGCACGCTGCGGCGCACCCGCACGACCGCGACCACGACCCGGCGTACGAGGGCGATCACCACGCGGACAGCACGACCCGGACGATCCTCAGCGTTGCCGAGCAGCGGGCCAACCGCCGGCGCCGCTCAAGCTCGCACGACGAACCCACCGTCGAGTGGCGCACCGGCGACCGGAAGCCGCCGCCTGAGCAGCCCATCGGCCGTTGGTGGAGCGGCCAGCCCGAGGACGACGAGAACACCGGCGAGAACCCGCAGCCCTGGTCCGAGGAACCCACCGAGGAACGCAACCGCAGCCCGTTCAAACGCCGCCCCGGCAGCAACCCCCGCCGCCCACCGCGCTGATCCACGGGCAAACGACAAGGAGCGCGGACACCAGGTGTCCGCGCTCCCATCTGCCCCTGGTTCAGACGGTGGCTACGTCCGCCTCCTCGCCCGCCGGCTCCTCGGCGGGAGCACTGGCGTGGCTGGTGCCGCGGAGGGTGAGGGTGCTGCCGATTGCGGTGACGAGCAGCAGGACGGCGCCGACCAGGGCGACCACACTCATGCTGTGGGTGAAGGCGTGCCGGGCGGTGGCCAGGACGGTGTCGGCCAGCTGCGCGGGCAGCTGGGCGGCTGCGGCGGTCGCCGCGGGCAGCCCCTCGCGGACCGGAGCCGCGACGCCGGCCGGCAGACCGGACGGGACGTCGGCGCGGTAGACCGCGGTGCCGATCGAGCCCAGGACGGCGATCCCGAGCGCGCCACCGAACTCCGCGCAGGTCTCCATCACCGCGGACGCCGACCCGGCCCGCTCCGGCGCGACCGAGCCCACCACCGCTTCGGTCACCAGGGTCATCACCATCACCAGCCCGGCCGCGAGCAGCCCGGCGCCGAGCAGCGGCACCACCAGTGACGAGTCGACCTGGATCTGGGTGAGCACGCCGTACCCCGAAGCCGCGAGCACGAACGCTCCACCGATCACATAGGCGCGGTCCATCTTCCCGGCCAGCGCGGTGGCGAGCGGAGCCGCGCCGCCGACCAGGACCGACGGGGCCAGCGACCACAGAGCGGCCTTGAACGGGGAGAGGCCGTGCACCAGCTGCAGGTACTGGGTCAGGAACACCGCGTTGCCGACGAGCGCCAGGGTGCCGATGGTGTTCGCCGCCAGCGACCCGCTGAACGCGCGGTTGCGGAACATCGACAGGTCGACCATCGGGTGCTCCGCGGTCCGCTGCCGCTGGACGAACAGCACCCCGAACACCAGCCCGGCCACGATCGCCGCCACCGGCAGCGCGGACACACCGTGCGCCGCCAGCTCCTTGATCCCCCAGATCACCGGCAGTACGGCGGCCAGCGACAGGACCGAACCCAGCAGGTCGAACCGCCCGCGCACCGGAGCCTTGAACTCGGGCAGCAGCACCGGCGCGAGCACGACCAGCAGCACCATCGCCGGAGTGTTGATCAGGAACACCGACCCCCACCAGAAGTGCTCCAACAGGAACCCGCCGAGCACCGGACCGAGGGTGATCCCACCCATCATCACCGCGCTCCAGAACGCGATCGCCTTCGACCGCTGTTTCGGGTCGTGGAACATGTTCCGGATCAGCGCCAGGGTGGACGGCATCAGGGTCGCGCCGCCGATCCCGAGCAGCGCGCGGGCCGCGATCAGCTGCTCGGGGTTCTGCGCGTACGCCGCCGCGACCGAGGCGAGCCCGAAGCCGATCGCGCCGAACAGCAGCAGCCGGCGGCGGCCGATCCGGTCGCCGAGCGACCCCATGGTGATCAGCAGGCCGGCCAGCACGAACCCGTAGATGTCGAAGATCCACAGCTGCTCGGTCGCGTCGACGCCGAGGTCCGCGCTGATGAACGGGACCGCGAAGTACAGCACCGACACGTCCATCGAGACCAGCAGCAGCGGCAGTGCGAGCACGCCGAGCGCGATCCATTCCTTGCGGCCCGCCCGTTCGGTGGTACCCATGACACCCCTCCGGTTTATCTGTATATGCCGCACACTGTGTGCGCCGTACACAGACCATACACAAGACTGTCTATGCTGTAAACAGATAGACTGCGGCGCATGGACGAGAGCGAGCTGCCGAGGGTCTTGCAGCAGTTGTGGGGTATCGAGGGGCGGAGCCGCCCGGGGCCGAAGCCGGCCTTCCAGGTGAGCGACATCGGCCGTGCGGCGATCAAGCTCGCGGACGCGGGCGGGCTCGGCGCCCTGTCGATGAGCAAGGTCGCGGCCGAGCTCGGCGTCACCACGATGGCGCTCTACCGCTACGTCGAGTCGAAGGACGACCTGTACGTCGTCATGCTCGACCAGGCGTTCGGACTACCGGCCCGGGCGAGCGGTGGGGACGGCTGGCGGGACCGCATCACCGCCTGGGCGACCTCGTTCCAGGCCGCGCTGCTGAAACACCCGTGGATCCTGCAGGTGCCGGTGGTCGAGCCGCCGCTGTCACCCAACCAGCTGGTCTGGATGGAGGAGGGCCTGCGCGCGTTCGAGAACACACCGCTGACGCCGCCCGACCGGATGTCGGCGATGCTGCTGGTGAACATCTACGTCCGCGGTACCACCGGGCTGAGCGCGAGCATGCTGAGCCTGCCGCCGGACGAGGCCGCGGTGGCCGGCGAGCGGTATGCCCGCCGGCTGCGGAGCCTGGCCGACCCGGACCGGTTCCCGACCATCGCGGCCGGGCTCGACGAGCCGCAGGACTACGTCGACAACGACCCGTCGGAGTTCTACTTCGGCCTCACCACGGTGCTGGACGGTATCGAGGCCCTGATCAACCGCCGCAGCGGCTGATCAGTAGTCGAGTTTGTCGGCGACGCCGCGCAGGACGGTGGCGACCTGGCGGGCGGACTTGTTGTCGGGCTGGCGGCCGCGGCGGTAGTTCTCGCCGAGGCGGTCGAGGAGCTTGATCAGGTCCTCGATGACGACCTGCATCTCCTCCGGCTTCGGGCGCATCGCCTTGGCCACCGACGGCGGCGGGTCGATCAGCCGGACCTGCAGCGCCTGCTCGCCCTTGCGTCCCTCGACGACGCCGAACTCGACCTTCTGGCCCGGCTTCAGGTTGGTCACACCCGACGGCAAGGCCTCGGCGCGGACATAGACGTCCCCGCCCTCCTCCTTGCTGAGGAATCCGAACCCCTTCTCGGAGTCGTACCACTTCACCTTGCCAACGGGCACGGCAACCTCTTCAGTCGATCGTCGGAAGCAACAGGGCCGTGAGGCCCGATCAGGAAACCCAGCGTACGTGACACCGCGCGACGGCGCCTCCGGGAAACTACCTGATCGAGCAGCCTCCCCGCACCCCTTACAGGTTCCGGTATTTCTCCGGCTCCGCCAGCCGTTCGTTCATCGAGCCGGAGCGGAACCCGCGCGGGTCCACCTGCGCGGCCGGGAACCCTGCGGCCATGACCGCATTCACCAGCGCTTCGTGGTCCACGCGGTCCAGCAACGCGGCGTCGATCTCGATCGAGGCGGTCTCCCCGAGGTCCCGGACGCGCACGTTCTGCACGCCGTACGACGCGAGGTGCGCGCGGACCGCCTGCTCGGCGCGGTCGACCCGGACGAGCAGGTTCGGGGTGATCCGGATGCCGTACGCGATCCGGCTGGACAGGCAGGCCGCGGCGGGCTTGTCCGACGTCTCCAGACCCCAGCTGCGCGACGCCGTCCGGATCTGCGCCTTGGTCAGCCGGGCGTCCTTCAGCGGCGTCAGCGCGCCCCGCTCGAAGGCGGCCCGGATGCCCGGCCGGAACCCGGCGATCGCGTCGTCGGCGTTCGTCCCGGTCGCGATCGCGGTGATGCCGAAGTCGTCCGCGATCGGCTGCAGCGTCTCGACCAGCTCGGCCTTGCAGAAGTAGCACCGGGCGCCCGAGTTCGCCTGGTACCCCTCGCGCTCCATCTCGTGCGTGTGCGGCGTGACGTGCCGGACCCCGAGGGCGTCCGCGAACCGCGCCGCCGGCTCCAGCTCGGCCGTGGGCAGCGACGGCGACACCGCGGTCGCCGCGACCACGTTCGCCGGGCCGATCGCCCGGGCCGCGGCCGCGAGCAGGAACGCCGAGTCGGCGCCGCCGCTGAACGCGACCACCATCTTGTCGTACGACGACAGCCGCCGCATGAGCGCTTCGAGCCGCTGCTCGAGCACGTACGCGTCGAGCCAGGCGGGGAACTCGGTCAGGTCGTTCAGCACGACGTCGGCGCCGTACGCCCGCAGCTCGTCCGCGGTGAACGGGCCGGTCGCGACCGACACCGCGACCGCACCGGCCGCGTGCGCGCCGTCGATGTCGGCGGTGTGGTCGCCGACGAAGATCGTGGCCCGGTGCTCACGCAGCGCGGTCCCCTTCTCGGCGCCGTGCAGGTCGCCGACCGGCTGGTCGACGTCGAGCCCGAGGTGCTCGAGATGCAGCCGGACCGACGGGGCGTGCTTCGCGGACACGACCATCGTCCGCCCACGCAGCGCCCGGATCGCGGCCAGCGACTCGGCCACGCCCGGCAGCGGCAGGCTGCCGGTGATCGCGTGCGACGGGTAGTGCTCGCGATACCGCGCGACCATCGTGTCGACCTGCTCGGCCGGGAACCAGTTCGCCATCTCCCAGGTCAGCGGCGGCCCGAGCCGGCTCACCACCAGGTCGGTGTCGATCGGTACGCCGGTCTCCGCGGCCAGCAGGTCCCAGACGGCCTGGATCCCCGGGCGGGAGTCGATCAGCGTCATGTCCAGGTCGAACCCGACCACCAACTCCGGCACGTCGGCGGTATCGGGGGCGGGTTCAAGAGCGGCGGTTGACACGTCCCCAACCCTACGTGCTCCCGCCGGCGGCGTGGTCTCGCATCCCGAAACGGCCGATATGTCTAGTAATTCGGTTGGATTATGGCTGTTAACCGACCGTGAAGGAGCCGTCATGACCACGCAACTGGACGCACCGGAGATCACCGTCACCAAGGCCGGCGGGGCGCTCGGCGCCCTGATCGGCAACGTCGCCCTCGGCGGCGACCTGGCCGGGGAGACCGTGGCCGCGATCCGGCAGGCCCTGCTCGAGCACAAGGTGATCTTCTTCCGCGAGCAGCACCATCTGGACGACGCGGGTCAGCTCGCGTTCGCGAAGCTGCTCGGTACGCCGACGCTCGCGCATCCCACCTCGAAGAGCCTCGACGGCGCCGCGAACGTGCTGCCGATCGACTCCGACTACAGCAAGGCGAACAGCTGGCACACCGACGTCACGTTCGTCGACCGGATCCCCGCGATCAGCCTGCTCCGCGCGGTCACGCTCCCGGCGTACGGCGGGAACACCAGCTGGGCGAACACGGTCACGGCGTACGCGAACCTGCCGCGGTCCCTGCAAGCCCTCGTCGACCGACTGTGGGCCGTGCACAGCAACAAGTACGACTACGCCGGGCACGCCGACGAGGGGCGGATCGGCGGCGTGGACGTGAAGGTCGAGGAGCACCGCAGGCAGTTCGAGTCGAAGGTGTTCGAGACCGAGCACCCGGCGGTCCGCGTCCATCCCGAGACCGGCGAGCGCGCGCTCGTGCTCGGCCATTTCGTCCGCCGGTTCGTCGGGCTGAGCAGCGCCGAGACGACCGCGCTGTTCCAGCTCCTGCAGAACCGGGTCACGAACCTCGACAACACCGTCCGCTGGCAATGGCAGCCGGGCGACCTGGCCATTTGGGACAACCGCGCGACGCAGCACTACGGGGTCGCCGACTACGACGACCAGCCGCGCCGGCTGCACCGGATCACGCTCGCCGGCGACGTCCCGGTGAGCGTGGACGGTGTCCGCAGTACGCCGCGAACGGGCGACGCGTCGCATTTCTCTGCACTTGACAACTGAAGACATGATGTCCGAGTGCTTGACATCAGGACCGATTTTGTAAACCCTCGTCCGCATGGACTCGTTTGCCGATCGGACCAAACGCCGGCTGCGGGACGAGTTGCTGGACGCTGCGCAGGACGCCATCGAGACAGGTGGGTACGACGGGCTTCGGATGGCCGAAGTGGCTCGTCGGACCGGGGTGTCCCGGCAGACCGTCTACAACGAGTTCGGCGACAAGTGGGGCGTACTGGAGGCCGTCGCGGCACGCGAGACCGAGCGGTTCCTGCTGCATGTGAACGCAGCGCTCGCCGAGCAGTCCGATCCGATCGACGGCCTCCGGGCCGCCGTGGAGCGGGCGCTCACACTGGCCGGGGAGAACCCGCTGGTGAAGGCGGCGCTGGGTCAGCCGGGATCGGACCAGGCCAGTCAACTGCTGACCACACGGGGGCAGCAGGTGCTGGAGTTGGCACACCTCCGACTGGATGCCCATGTCAGGGAGCACTGGCCGGAGGTGCCTGCGGAAGACGCGACCAGCTGCGTCGACGTCGCCTTGCGCGTCGTCATCAGCCACATCGTCACCCCCGGCCCTCCCCCGGCGGTGGTGGCGGCGCAGCTGGCTCGTGTTCTGTCACCCTTCCTCGCCGAATCCCGGAGGCAGCACGTATGAACGACCTGCACAGGCAAGGCTTCAGCTCGCTCAAGGCCGGCGGCCTCAACTGGGACGCGATGCCGTTGCGGCTGTTCGACAAGGGCAACCGCAAGTTCTGGAACCCGCGCGACATCGACTTCAGCCAGGACGCGAAGGACTGGCAGGAGCTGAGCGACAACGACAAGGACAACGCGTTGATGCTCTGCTCGCAGTTCATCGCCGGCGAGGAGGCGGTGACCGAGGACCTGCAGCCGTTCCTGCAGGCGATGGCGGCCGAGGGCCGGTTCGGCGACGAAATGTACCTGACCCAGTTCTGCTTCGAGGAGGCCAAGCACACCGCGGTCTTCCGGCTCTGGCTGGACGCGGTCGGCGTCACCGAGGACCTGCACCGCTACGTCGAGAACAACCCGGGCTATCGCGCGATCTTCTACGAGGCACTGCCGGTCGCGCTGAAGTCGCTGTCCGACGACCCGTCGCCGGCCAACCAGGTCCGCGCGTCGGTGACCTACAACCACGTGGTGGAAGGGACTCTGGCGCTGACCGGGTACCACGCGTGGAACCTGCTCTGTACGTCGCGCGGCGTGCTGCCGGGGATGCAGGAGCTGATCCGCCGGATCGGTGACGACGAACGGCGGCACATGGCGTGGGGCACGTTCACCTGCCGCCGGCACGTCGCCGCCGACGCGTCGAACTGGAAGGTCGTCACCGACACGATGGAGGAGCTCCTCCCGCACGCACTGGTACAGATCCAGTGGGCGCTCGACAACTCGCCGGAGTTGCCGCCGGAGATCAACCCGACGGCCCTGATGACGTACGCCGGCGATCGCGCCACCCGCCGGCTCGGCGCGATCGAGTCGGCGGTCGGCGCCGACGTCGCCGGGATCGATCTCGACTACTCGCCGGAGAAGCTCGAGGACGACTTCGGCGACGAGGACTCAGCCGCGCTGGCGGCGGTTCGCTAGCAGGACGAGCAGCGCCGCGGTCGCGAGGACCGCGGGCAGCCAGGTGACCGCCGTCGTACCGAGGCGGTCGCCGACCTGGCCGCCGGTGAAGGCGCCCAGTGCGATCGCTCCGTTGTACACCCCCACCAGGACAGCGGACGACGATTCGGGGGCACTGGGCGCCGCCGCGTGTCCCCAAGCCTGGGTGCTGACGCTCGTCCCGCCGTACGCGAGACCCCAGATCACCAGCAGGACAAGGGATCCCGCGATCGTCGTACCGATGAGAGGCATGGCCAGTGCGGACAGTGCGATGCCGCCCGCGATGACGGTCAGGGCCCGGGACGGGCGGAGGGCGCCGGTCAGGAAGTTGCCGATGACACCCGCCACGCCGTACGCGAGCAGGAAGGTCCCGATCAGCGCCGGACCGGTGTGCGGTTCGAGGAGCGGACGGATGTAGGTGTACGCCGCGAAGTGGCCCGTCACGATCAACGTGACCAGCAGGAGGCCGACGCGGACCTGCTTGATCTGCAGGACATCGCGTACGTCCTTCCACCCCACCGCCTGCTCCGGTGCGAGCGACGGAAGGTGGAAGGTCAGTGCGACGGCCAGCGCCAGGGACAGCACGCCGACGCCTGCGAAGGCCCAGCGCCAGCCGAGGAGTTCACCGACGTATGCGCCGGCCGGGATGCCCAGCACCGAAGCGATTCCGATGCCACTGAAGATGAGTGAGGTTGCAGGACCGGCTGCATGCTCGGGTACGACGCGGCGGGCCAGGCCGATGGTCAGCGTCCAGACACCGCCGATGGAAAGGCCCATCAGGACTCGCGCTGCGATGAACATCCAGTAGACCGGTGCGATCGCGACGACGAACGACCCGAGGGCGAGCAACACCATCAACCCACCCAGCGCTGCCCGGCGGTCCAACCTGCCCAGCGCAAGCGGCAGCACAGGCGCGGCCACTGCCGAGACAAGGCCTGTTGTCGTCAGTGCGAGGCCCGCGGTGCCTTCTGTTACGTGGAGTGATTCGCCGATCGGTGTGAGCAGGCCGACCGGGAGCATCTCGGCGGTCACCACGGTGAACACCGTCACGGCCATCGTGATCGGTGCGGCCCATCCCCGGGTGACTGTCTCGTCGGCGCAGATCGTCGTCATACCTCCAGTGAGCCGTCAGGAGGAGGTGCGGAACAACGGCGATCTGGTCATGCTTGTATTAGCTGAGCTCATCGATCGGAGGTACGCCGTGGCTGTCGAGATCCGTGAGCTGGAGTGCTTCCTCGTCCTCGCCGACGAGCTGCACTTCGGCCGTACGGCGGAACGCCTGTACCTCTCGCAGAGCCGGGTCAGTCAACTGCTGCAGGCGCTGGAGCGACGGATCGGCGGACCGCTGTTCGAGCGGACCAGTCGCCGGGTGGCGCTGACCCCGCTGGGCAAGGAGTTCCTGACGTCGCTGCGCCCGGCGTACGTCGCCCTGGAGCGCGTGGTCGAGAATGCCCGCGAGTACGCCGCCTGCGTCAAGGGGCAGCTCCGGATCGGCTTCCAGGGCACGGTGAACGACGAGATCCTGAACGCGGTGTCGGCCTTCCAGTCGCGCAACCCGAACTGCCTGATCGACGTCTGGGAGCTCCCGATGAACGATCCGTTCAGCGCCCTGCGGCGCGGCGACGTCGACGCGGCCGTCGCGCTGCTGCCGATCGCGGAGGACGACCTCGTGGTCGGACCGATCTTCTCCAAGGTGCCGCAGACCCTCGCGGTGTCGAAGCGGCACCGGCTGGCCGGCCGCCCGTCGGTCGACGTGGAGGACCTGGCCGGCGAGACCCTGATCGGTTTCTCCGGCCCGGCCCCGACCTACTGGCGCCTGACCCAGGCCCCGACGCAGACCCCGGCCGGATCACTGATCCATCGTGGCCCCGAGGTGCGCACCTTCTCGGAGGGCCTCTCACTGATCGCCGCCGACCGCGGCGCGATGCTCGTCTGCCAGGCCACCGCCAGCCGCAACCAGCGCGCCGACATCATCAGCATCCCGCTGACCGGCGTCCCCGACTCGGCCCTGGCCCTGAGCTGGCGCCGCGGTGAGGAAACCCCTGCCCTGCAAGCGTTCGCGGAACACCTCAAGGTCAGCTGACGAGCTTGTGCACCTCGGTGTCGGCGGGAGCGACGAGACGGCCGTCGGCAGCGCGCACTTCTAGTGGCCGGAGCGGTTGCTGATCGCGGCGATCCAGCAGGTGTGAATGCGGTTCGCCGGGCTCGAAGGCGAAGGCCTCGCCCCATTGGCGCAGCGCGACGATCACCGGGAACAGCGCCTCGCCCTTGGCGGTCAGCACGTACTCGTGCCGGGCGCCGGCCGGGACCGTCTCGAGGATCCCCTGGTCGACCAGGGACCGCAGCCGGGCGCTGAGGATGTTCTTGGCGACGCCGAGGCTGCGCTGGAAGTCGCCGAACCGGCGGCTGCCGTCGAACGCGTCGCGCACGATCAGCAGCGACCACCAGTCGCCGACCGCGTCCACCGACCGCGCGACCGGGCAACTCTCGTCGTCGAACCGGGTCCTCTTGACCATCCCGCACCTCCTGGTTGCAACATGCTACCAACTGATCTTACGGTAGCAAGATGCAACCAAAACTTCTCGCGATGGCAGCCGGTGTCGCGGTCGCCACCGTGTACTTCGCCCAGCCGCTGCTCGTGACGATCGGCGCGGACCTCGGGATCGCCGCCGGGACGGTCGGGTTGTTCGTCACCGTGACGCAGGCCGGCTACGGACTCGGCCTGTTCTTCCTTGTCCCGTTGGGCGATCTGCTGGACCGGCGCCGCCTGATCCAACTCCAGTTCCTGCTGCTCGCCGCAGCCCTGCTCGCGACCGGCCTCGCCCAGAACGCCGCGATGCTCCTGCTGGGCCTGGCCACCGTCGGCACCCTCGCCGTAGTCACCCAGTCCCTGGTCGCGTACGGCGCCGCGCTGGCTGATCCCACCCGACGCGGCCGCGCAGTAGGCACCGTCACCACCGGAATCGTCCTGGGCATCCTCCTCGCCAGAACCACGTCCGGCATCCTCACCGACCTCCTCGGCTGGCGAGCGGTGTACCTCGCCGCCTGCGCCACCTGCCTGGCAATCGCCCTGCTCTTCACCCGCCGAAGCGCGCCGGCGCCGTTGGGCGCGGGTTCGGTGCCGACCTACGGTCAGCTACTGAGGTCGACGGTTGGGCTGTGGCGGGAGCCGCTGTTCCGGGAGAGTGCCGTTCGGGCGTTCTTCGTGTTCGCGTCGTTCAGCACGTTGTGGACCTCGATCGCGCTGCCGTTGACGGAGCGCGGGCTGTCGCACACCGAGATCGGCGCGTTCGGACTGATCGGCGCGGCGGGGGCGTTCGCCGCCGGGCCGGCCGGGCGGCTGGCGGATCGCGGACAGGGGCGGATCGTCGTCATCGGAGCTTCGATGCTGCTGGCAACGAGTTGGCTGGTGACGGCGCATTCCCTGGTGGGGTTGGCGATCGGCGCCGTGCTGCTCGACCTCGCAGTACAGGCGATCCACGTCACCAACCAGAGCCTGATCTACCGGCCGGACGCCGGCAGCCGGCTGATCGGTGGGTACATGATGTTCTACTCGCTGGGCAGCGCCGTCGGCGCGATCGCCTCCACGGCGCTGTACGAGCGTGCCGGCTGGATTGCCGTGTGCGTCCTGGGCGCGGCCTTCGGCGCGGGGTCGCTGCTCAGTTCAGTCCGAGGAGCTCGACGGACTTCTCGCGCATCTCGACCTTGCGGATCTTCCCGGTGACCGTCATCGGGAAGGCGTCGACGAGCAGGACGTATTTCGGGATCTTGAAGTGCGCGAGCTTGCCGGCGGCGAATGTCCGGACCGCGTCGGCGTCGAGCGGGTCGGCGCCCGGCTTGAGCTTGATCCAGGCGCAGAGCTCCTCGCCGTACTTCTCGTCGGGGACCCCGATCACCTGGACGTCGGCGATCGCCGGGTGCGTGTAGAGGAACTCCTCGATCTCGCGCGGATACACGTTCTCGCCGCCGCGGATGACCATGTCCTTGATCCGGCCGACGATGTTCACGTAGCCGTCCTCGCGCATCGTCGCGAGGTCGCCGGTGTGCATCCAGCGGGCCTCGTCGATCGCCTCCGCGGTCTTGTCCGGCTCGTCCCAGTACCCGAGCATCACCGAGTACCCGCGGGTGCACAGCTCGCCGGTCTCGCCGCGCTCGACGACCAGCCCGGTCGCCGGGTCGACGAGCTTCACCTCGACGTGCGGCATCACCCGGCCGACGGTCGACGTCCGGCGGTCCAGGTCGTCGTCGCGCCGGGTCTGCGTGGACACCGGCGAGGTCTCGGTCATGCCGTAGCAGATCGCGACCTCGGCCATGTGCATGTCCGCGACGCAGCGCTTCATCACCTCGACCGGGCACGGCGACCCGGCCATCACCCCGGTCCGCAGGCTGGTCAGGTCATAGTCCGCGAAGCCCGGCAGGCCGAGCTCGGCGATGAACATCGTCGGTACGCCGTACAGCCCGGTGCAGCGCTCGTCCTGGACGGCCTGGAGCGTCGCGGCCGGGTCGAACGCCGGCCCCGGGATCACCATGCAGGCGCCGTGCGTGGTGCAGCCGAGGTTGCCCATGACCATGCCGAAGCAGTGGTAGAAGGGGACCGGGATACACAGGCGGTCGTCGGCGGTGAACGCGATCGTCTCGGTGACGAAGAAGCCGTTGTTCAGGATGTTGTGGTGGCTGAGCGTCGCGCCCTTCGGGAACCCCGTCGTACCGCTGGTGTACTGGATGTTGATCGGGTCGTCGAAGGACAGCTCCGCCTCGCGGGCGTGCAGCCCGTCGAGCGGGATCCGGGACGCGTCGTCGCGCAGTCCGTCCCAGTCGCCGGTGCCGAGGTAGACGATCTGTTCGAGGGCCGCGCAGTCGGGCTTCACCTCGTCGACCATCGCCCGGTAGTCGCTGGTCTTGAACTCGGTCGCGGAGACGAGCAGCCGGACCCCCGACTGGTTCAGCGCGTAGGACAGCTCGTGGGTGCGGTACGCCGGGTTGATGTTCACCAGGATCGCGCCCATCAGCGCGGTCGCGTACTGCGTGATCGTCCACTCCGCCTGGTTCGGCGCCCAGATGCCGACCCGGTCGCCCTTCGCGATGCCGCGGGCCAGCAGGCCGCGCGCGACCAGCTCGACCTCGGCGCCGAACTCGTCGTACGTCCAGCGCCGCCCGGTCTGCACCTCGACGAGCGCCTCGCGGTCGCCGTACTCGCGGATCGTGCGTCTCAGGTTCGCGCCGATCGTCTCGCCCAGCAACGGAACCTCGGACACCCCGGACGCGTACGACGGCTGGCTCATGGTTGCCATCGTCACGCTCGTCAAATGCGTCTGCAAGTGCACGTGCGGCAGGAAACAGGGGGTGGACGGCAAGCAATGTCCTTACCAACTCTGCGTCACGTCGGTCGCGGAGCGTGTTTGGGCCGTTACCTTGGAGTGGAGAGGTGTGAGGCGATGGGCCGATCCGTGGAAGGTCACGCCCGCAGCGACCGTCCGCCCGGGCGTACTGCCGAGGCGGCGCAACGTACCGCTGCGGTGCAGGAACGCGTCCAGGTCCTGGGCGGCATCCTCGCCGGCGCGCTGGCGGTCGACGTCCACGGCACCGATCTGCAGACCCTGAAGCGGGCGCCGCGGCGCGCACCGCCGACCGTGCCGCCGGCCGATCTCGAGGCGCATCCCGGACCTGTCTGGGATGCGTTCGTGCCCCAGCAGCCGGGCCGGTTCCGGTGGTGGGGCGCCGAGCGCCGGTTCATGCGCCGGCTCGCCGATGCGGAGGACAGGTTCGCGGAGGCGATCGAGCGGCACCGTGCTTTTGAGGAAGCCCGCAAGGAGCGGGTGGCACGAGCGCTGCGGGAGCAGCTCGAGCACCAGCGCCGGCTCGACGAGGCGACCGCGGAACAGCATGCGCGGATCGACGCGTACGAACACGCGGTCCGCACCCGCGATCGCGCCGCCGTGACGCGGTACTTCACCCGGGCGCTGGATCGCGTGCTGGAGCCGCTCGACTTTCCACGCCGGCGCAAGGTCGGGTACGTCCCCGAGTCGACGCTGCTCGCTGTGGAGTGGGATCTGCCCGACGTCGGCGCCGTACCGGCCGAGGCGTCGTACCGCTATGACCGCTCGCTGGATGCGGTGCTGCCGGTCATGCGGGAGCCGCTGGAGCTGCGGCGGCTGTATCAGCAGCTGGTGGCGCAGCTGGCTCTGCGCGCGCTGCACTCGGTGTTCGGGAGCGACAGGTACGGCGTGGTCGAGACCGTCGTGTTCAACGGGATGGTCGAGTCGGTCGACCTCACGACCGGGCAGACCGTGCGGCCCTGTCTGATCACGTTGCGGGCGACCCGGGAGCAGTACCAGGCGCTGGTGCTCGACCAGCTCGATCCGGTGGCGTGCGTGCGGCACTACTTCGCCGCTGAGGTGTCACGGCACCCGGAGGAGCTGCAGCCGGTCGAGCCGGTGCTGGAGTTCGATCTCGCCGACCCGCGCGCCGTCGAGGCGGTCGACGTGATCAGCGAGATCGACGCCCGCCCGAACCTGCTGGAGCTCACTCCCGAGGCCTTCGAGCACCTGGTGCACAACCTGCTCACGCGGATGGGGCTGGAGACCAGACTGTTCCGGCGCGGGACGGACGGCGGGATCGACTGCGTGGCCTACGACCCCCGGCCGATCACCGGCGGCAAGTTCGTCGTCCAGGCGAAGCTCTGGACCCGCACCGTCCCACCGTCCGCCGTCCGCGACCTCTTCGGCACCGTCGTCGACGCCGGCGCCACCAAAGGCATCCTGATCACCACCTCGGGCTTCGGCCCCACCAGCTACCAGTTCGCCAACGGCAAACCCCTCCAACTCATCGACGGCACCGCCCTACTGGCCCTCTGCCACCACCACGACATCCCCGCCCGCATCATTCCGCGGGCTAGTTGAGCGGGGATTCGTAGACCTGGAGTTCGGTGCCGCCGGGGTTTTCGCCGTCGTCGGGGGCGGTGTAGAGGCGGAGGGTGGTGGGGGTGGTTTCGAGGGCTACCGGGTTTCGGGTGGCGCTGTGGTTGGTGGTCGGGGAGAAGTACGGGAACGGGATCTCGTGCAGGATGCGGTTGGTACGGAGGTCGAGGAGGGCCAGGCCGCCCAGGTCGTACGACGTGTTGTTGGGGCCGGCCAGGGTGGTGACGCCGCCGCAGAGCTGCTTGCCGCGGGCGGCGTAGTCGCAGTCCTGGTAGTCGAGCAGGTGGGATTCGTTGGCCATCTTGCCGAGCTGCTTGCCGGCGGGCGTCCAGTCGTAGAGCGTGCGGGAGCCCCAGCTCACCCCGTGGACCTGACCGGTCGTCCGGTCGCGCACCACTCCCCCGACGTGGTCCTGCACCCGGAAGCGCTCCGTGACGCGGTAGGTCTTCGGGTCGACCGTGTAGACGATCGCCCGCGAGTTCGGCCGGTACTCCGCCGCCGGCACCCACACGTCCTTCCCGTCGAAGTCCAGCCCGCCCGGGTGGTACGCCGTACCCTCACCGACCCGGATGTCCTTCTTCAGATTCCCCTGCCGGTCCAGCACGAAGACATGCCCGATCCCCTTCCCGGGGGTCCGGTCGTACCCGTCCACCGGCACCGGGTACTTCACCGGCGCCTCCAGCACCTCGACACTGCTCAGAAAGATCAGGTCCCCGACCAGCGCGATCCCCTGCGGGTGGTATGTCGGGAACTTCAACGGCACACGCTGCACCAGCTTCCAGGCCGTACTGCGGTCCGTGGCCTGGAAGGCACGCGTGACGTCGGAGTCCCGCCCGGTTGCCTGGGCGGTGGTCAGACCGGTGAGCAACACACCGGTCAGGGCGGCGAATGTCAGCAGTCGTCTGCGCATTGACGGTCTCCTCGGATCGAAAGTCGATGCTGCAGTGTGAGATGCCCAGATGACTTGCAGGTGATGCCAAACTGACCGTTATGGACACAGGGGTGAGTGTTGTCGGGTCTGGGCAGGTCTCCGGTAAGCCGGATGTGCTGCGGGTGACGTTCGGCGTCGAGCAGGTGGCGCCTGATGTGGCGGCGGCTGTCGCTACGGTCGGGGAGCGGACGGACGCCGTGCTGGCGGCTCTGCGCGCCCAGGGCGTCCAGGACTCGCAGCTGGGGACCAGTTCTGTGAGCGTGTTCCAGGAGTACCGGGAGCCCGGCACCGACCCGGCGTACCGGGCCTCGCACACGGTGCTGGTGGAGACGAAGGACCTGACCGGCTTCGGCGCGCTGCTGAACGCGGCTGTCGGTGCTATCGGCAACAGCCTCGCCCTGCACGGGCTGCAGTTCGACATCGAGGACAAGTCCGCGCTGCTGGCCCAGGCCCGGGAGCTGGCCTTCCAGGAGGCCAAGGAGAAGGCGGCGCACCTGGCCGCCCTGTCCGGCTACTCACTCGGCTCGGTGACCGCGATCTCCGAAACCCAGGGTCACGTCCCGATGCGTCCTGAGGCCATGCTCGGGGCCAAAGGCGCGTACGACTCCGCAATCAACGTTGTACCCGGCGACGAAACCGTCGTGGTCTCGCTCCAGGTGCACTTCGCCTGGGCGTAACTCGCGTCTCAAAACGCGCACAGGGGTTGCGCGCTGGGTACAGACAGAGAGACTTCTCTCATGTACGCACCGGCACCGCTGCGGCGGCAACTGAGTCGGTCCGGGCTGTTACTGCTCGGGCCGGCGTTCGTGGCTGCCGTCGCGTACGTCGACCCCGGTAACTTCGCGACCAACATCGCCGCCGGTGCGACCTACGGTTACCTGCTGTGCTGGGTGGTCGTCGGCGCCAACCTGATGGCCGTCCTGGTGCAGTACCTGGCGGCCAAGGCGAGCATCGCGACCGGGCGGACGCTGCCGCAGCTGTGCCGCGACGAGTTCCGGCGCTCGACGTCGACCGGGCTGTGGGCGCAGGCCGAGGTGGTGGCGGTCGCGACCGACCTGGCCGAGGTGGTCGGCGGCGCGATCGCGCTGAACCTGCTGTTCGGCGTACCGCTGCTGGTCGGCGGCGTGATCACCGGTGTGGTGTCGTTCGCGCTGCTGGTCTACCAGTCGAAACGCGGCCAGCGGCCGTTCGAGGCCGCGATCATCGGTCTGCTCGCCGTCGTCCTGGTCGGCTTCGTGGTGTCCACCGTGAAGTCGGACCCGTCGGCCGGCAGCGTCATCGGCGGCTTGGTGCCCCGGCTGGACGGGACTGAGTCGCTGGTACTGGCGGCCGGCATGCTCGGCGCGACCGTGATGCCGCACGCGATCTGGCTGCACGGCGCACTGGTGACGGACCGGCACTGGAAGACCATCCGCTCCGAGAACGGCAAGTCCCGCGTGCTGCGGGCCACCCGGCTCGACGTCGCGGTCGCGATGGCGCTCGCCGGCGCGGTCAACCTGGCGATGGTCGTGGTGGCCGCGGCGGCCCTGAAGGGCACGGGCGCCGACTCCCTCGAGGCGGCCCACGTCGCGATCGGTGACCGGCTCGGTCAGCTGCCGGCCCTGCTGTTCGCGCTCGCGCTGCTCGCCAGCGGCTTCGCCTCCTCGTCGGTGGGGACGTACGCCGGCTCGGTCATCCTGGACGGCTTCTGGCAGCGTCATGTCCCGCTGCCAGTACGGCGCCTGATCACACTGATCCCCGCGCTGCTCGTCCTTGCGATCGGCATCGACCCCAGCCGCGCACTGGTGGTTTCACAGGTGGTGCTGAGCTTCGGCATCCCGTGCGCGCTGTGGCCGTTGGTGAGATTGACCGCCTCCCGGCGCGTCATGGGCGACTTCGTCAACCGCCGGGCGACTACTCTCGCGGCATGCCTGGTAGCCACCGCCGTCACGGCCCTCAACGTCGTACTGATCGTGCTGACGCTGCGGGGATGACGTGACCCGGGTGTACGCCGTCAGCGACATCCACGGCCACCTGGAGAAACTGACCGCCGCGCTGCACGCCGCCGGCCTCACCGATGCCGACGGCAACTGGGCGGGCGCGGACGTCAGGCTGTGGTTCCTCGGCGACTTCTTCGACCGCGGCCCGGACGGGATCGGCGTCCTGCGCTTCGTGCGCGGCCTGATCGACCAGGCACCCGACGGCACTGTCCGGATGCTGCTCGGCAACCATGAGATCCTGGCACTCGGGATGTACAAGTTCGGCGACACGTTCGTCCCGCACGACGGCCTCACGCTGCGCAGCTTCGAGCGCTCCTGGGCCCTGAACGGCGGCCAGGACCGCGACCAGGAGCTGCTCACCGACGACGACGTGGCCTGGCTGCTCGACCGGCCGATGCTCGGGCTGGACGCCGACCAGCTGCTGATGCACTCCGACACCGCCGAGTACGTCGAGTGGGGCGACACGATCGACCAGATCAACGCCGCGGCCCGGGCCGAGCTGCACTCCGACGACATCGAGGTGTGGTGGGAGATCTGGCGCCGGATGACGTCGCGGTACGCGTTCCGCGGCCCCAGCGGTCCCGAGGTGGCCCGGATCATGCTGCAGCATCTCGGCGGCCGCCGGATCGTGCACGGCCACAGCATCGTCGCCGACCAGCTCGGCATCGACCCGCAGTTCCTGACCGGGCCGCACCTGTACGCCGATGGCCTGGCCCTGGGCATCGACGGCGGCGCCTTCGACGGCGGCCCCTGCCTGGTCGTCGAGCTCACCGCGGACTGACCCGACGACCGTAGGCAGGGCTGGGTCTACTTGTCGGCGGTGAGTGTGCCGCCGATCGCCCAGCTCTCCGGCGGGGTCTCCTGGATCCAGACCTGGACGCTCTCGGCCGGGACGCCGAGGCTGTCGACGAACGCGTCGGTGACCTTCTGGACCAGTTCGCGCTTGAGTTCCGGGGTCCGCGGACCCTGCAGGACGGTGACGACGGGCATCGGATTTCCTTTCGTTGACGGCTTCTGAGCCCATTCCAGTCGCCAGGGCCGCCGCGAACGAGACGCAGTTGCGATGTCCTGCGATCACTCGAACTGATCGGACGCCCTCCGGCAGGCCTCCAGCAGTACGGCGAGGTCGCCGCCGACCGTCGTACCGGCCGGGACCGCGAGGCTGGTGGTCAGCGCCAGCCGTGGGCGTGGTCTGCGGAAGACGACGCGTCCCTCGCGGAGCAGGCGGGCGTGGGACTCGTAGATGACGGTCCAGCTCGGGGCGCCGGCGCCGATCGCGGCGTGGGTGTCCTGCAGGTTGTTCGAGCGCGGGCCGAGGACCGGTTCGAAGCCGGCGGCAGCGCAGGCCGACAGGACCAGGTCGACCAGCGGCGGGTTCGTGCGGCGGTCGGTGATCCTCAGGGGAAGTTCGCGAAGATCGGTCAGGTCGACATCGTGGCCCGGCGCGGCGGTCCTGGGCAGGGCGATCAGCAGGTCGTCCTCCCAGACCGGGACGAACTCCAGGCCGGCTGCCTCGTCCGTGCCGCGGACGAAGGCCGCGTCGAGCTGGCCTGCCTTCACCCGCTCCAGCCGGGCGCGCGTCGACGTACTCACCAGCTCCACGTGCATGCCTTCGGACGAAAGCTCCGCGACGACGACCTCGAGCCGTTCGCCCAGTCCCGTGCTGGTTCCGAGCCGGAGGCGGCGGGTGGGAGCGGCGGTGGCCGCGGTGCGGGCGTGTTCGACGGCGGCCAGGACGGAGCGGGCGGCGGGGAGGAAGCGCTGGCCGGCCTCGGTGAGGCGGACGGCGCGGGCCGAGCGGTCGAAGAGCTGGACGCCGAGCTCGCGTTCCAGACGGGCGATCTGCTGGCTCACGCCCGGCTGGCCGATCCCGAGCTGCTCCGCGGCGCGGCCGAAGTTCAGCAGCTCCGCGACGGTGACGAAGTACTGGATCTGTCGGAACTCCACCCGCCGATCATCGCCGATCCTGGGAATGGCGCCGGGCCGGGCGGGGTTGTCAGCGGTTATGGCGGACAAGACTGTGAAGATTCCCGGGCCGGACCACCCGATCACCGTGGGCAAGAACCCGGACCGGGTGGTCGTGAAGGTCGGCGACGTGGTGATCGCGGACACCCGCGACGCGCTGTCGCTGCAGGAGGCGAACTATCCGGCGGTGCAGTACATCCCGCGCGCGGACGTCGACTTCACGCGGCTCGAGCGCACCGAGCACCAGACCTACTGCCCGTACAAGGGCGACGCGTCGTACTACACGATCCTGCCGGACCTGGTGAACGCCGTCTGGACGTACGAGCAGCCGTACGACGCGGTCGCGGACATCCGCGAGCACGTCGCGTTCTACCCGGACAAGGTGTCCATCGAGATCATCGCCTGAATCACCGGGGCGAGCACCTCCGGCGGTACGACGTGGTGGTGGTCGGGGAGCTCGGTGAGCGTCGCGTTCGGCAGGATCGAGACGATCCGGTGGGCCGCGTCGAGCATGAACGGCGCGGTGGCGGTCCCGGCGACCACGAGGGTCTGCTGCGTGACCGCGCGGAGCGTCTCGACCGGTGTGTTGGCCTCGTGGGCCATCACCGCGAAGTCGTACGCGAGCGTCGGCGCGAGCTCCGCGACACCCGGTAGCGCGGCCACCTCCAGCGCGTCGGGCCGCGGCGCACCGGTCATCAGCATGAACAGCTCGACGGCCTCCCGGTTCCGGCCCTCGCGGATCAGTTCGAGCACCCGCTCGCCGTCGTCCGTCGGGTCCACGTCGTCGGGTCCGTACGGCGGCTCGTGCAGCACCACCTTCGTGACCGGCAGCTGACTCGCCGCGATCGCCGCCAGGCCTGCGCCGGACGAGTGCCCGTACACCGCCGCCGTACCGCCGAAGGCCGTCAGCAGCGCAGCGAGGTCTTCCACCTCGCGTTGGACGTCGTACGGGGTGCTGTCGCCGGAGTCCCCGCGGCCGCGGCGGTCGTACGTCACCACGTCGCAGTCGCTCGCCAGCTCGTCGGCCAGCGGCCGGAGCGCGTGCCGGTCGCACAGCGCTCCCCCGACCAGGATCAGCGGGTGCCCGCTGCCCAGGCGGTCGTAGGCGATCGTCGTGCCGTCCGCTGACGTCACTTTCTCCATCTGATGCTCCTCGCTCGTCGTGGCTGACGTCAGCGACGTCGGAGCCCGACGACGCACTTCGACATAGTCGGTGGCGCTTGGGCTGCCGGGGTGGTTCACTGCTTCGCGATGATCACGCGAGTCGATGACTACCTGCACAAGGTTCCCTTGTCCGGCGCGGTTCCCGAACAGGTCGGGCCGTTCACTTTGTTCCGCAGTACGACGATCTGGCCGTACTACGCACGCCCGGTGCCCAGTTCCGGGGCGACGATCCAGCCGGCTGACATCGAGCTCGTACGGGAGCGGTGTGCCGAGCTGGAGATCCCGCTGAGCTTCGAGTGGGTCGTGGAGACCTGCCCGTCGTTGGGTCCGGCAGCGGCGGCAGCCGGGCTCACTGTGGTCGAACACCCCTTGCTGGTGCTGGAGCGCGCGGACTTCCGCCCTGCCGTGGCAGATGCCCGCTGCGAGATCATCTCGGCCGACGACGGCCCGGTACGACAGGCCCGTGCGGTCGCCGGACTCGCATTCGGCGAGCCAGGCACGGCTGTTGGCTCGGCCGGGCCGGCAGAGCGGGACGCTGCGGCTGCCGGGATGGCGGCCGACACGGTCGCGGCCCTGCAGGACCGGATGCGGCGTGGTGTCTCTGTGACCGCCGGTGCGTTCACCGACGACGGCATGGTCGCCAGCGGGACTCACCAGCCGGTCGGCTCCATGACGGAGATCGTCGGCGTCGGCACGCTGCCGTCCATGCGCCGGCGCGGCCTGGGTGCCGCAGTGACCTCGACGCTCGTCGAGCACGCGCTGGACAACGGTGTGGACGTCGTACTGCTGTCCGCGGAGTCGGACGCGGTCGCAGCCGTCTACGAACGCGTCGGCTTCCACCGGATCGGACACGCCGGAGCAGCTGAGTGATAGGGAGTCCGGACACCCGTCTGGTCGTACTGCGCGGCAACTCGGGCTCCGGCAAGTCGACCACGGCCCGGACGCTGCGTGAACGCCTTGGCCGCGGTACGGCTTGGGTCGAGCAGGACCACATCCGCCGCATCCTGCTCCGCGAGCACGACCACCCCCGCGGGGTGAACATCGGGCTCATCGACACCACCGTCCGCTACGCGCTCGACCACGGGTACGACGTGGTGCTCGAGGGCATCCTGGACGCCGCACGGTACGGCGACATGCTGCGCCGCCTCACAGCGGACCACCGTGGCGCGACCTTGCACTACTACTTCGACATCCCTTTCGCGGAGACCGTCGTACGGCACGGGACGCGGGACCTGCCCGGCGTCAGCCCCGAGATGATGCAGGACTGGTACCGAGAGCGCGACGTACTCGACGGCGTCCAGCAGACCGTGATCGGCCCCGGCAGCACGCTGGACGAGACCGTAGCGAAGATCCTGACCGACCTCGGCGCGGATCCCGTACCGTTGTAGGGATGAGCACGACCGAGCCCACCCGCCCCCGTACCCTCGCCGAGGCGTTGCGGGGCTGGGGTGACGCCGCGCTCGGTGAGCTGCTGCGGCGGCGGCCGGATCTGGCGCTGCCGATTCCCGCGGACACCGGGCAGCTCGCGGCCCGGGCGACGAGCAACGCGTCCGCGGCGCGGGCGATCAACCGGCTCGACGAGTTCGGTGTGGACCTGCTGGAGTCGTTGTCCGCGCTGCCGGAGCCGGTGGACCTGGAGGCGCTGGCGCGGGGCGTCGGCCAGCCGGTCGAGGTCGTCCAGCCGCGGGTCGCCGAGCTGCTGGACCTCGCCCTGGTCTGGGGCGCCGAGGACGACCTGCGTCCGATCCGTGCGGTGCACGAGCTGCTCGGACCGACGCCGGCGGGACTCGGCCCGACCACGACCCGGCACTTCGGTGATCTGGACAAGTTGATCGACGACGCCGGCCCGGACGCGCGCGCGGTCCTCGACAAACTGACCTGGGGTCCGCCGACCGGCTCGGTCGAGAAGGCCGACCGGCCGGTGACGATCGCGTCGGCGCGCACGCCTGTGGAGCGGTTGCTGGCGCGCGGTCTCGTCGTACCCAAGGACGCGAACACGGTGGTGCTGCCGCGGCAGATCGGCCTGCACCTCCGCGGCGGGCGGGTGCTGGCGTCGACGCGTCCGGTACCGCCGCCGCTGGACGGCAAGAAGGTGTCTGCCACTATCGCGGACCGGGCCGCTGCCGGTGCGGCTCTGGACCTGGTGCGGTTGGTGGACCGGGCACTGGAGCAGCTGGGCACGGAGCCGCCGCCCGTCCTGCGTACGGGTGGTGTCGGTGTCCGTGAGCTGCGCAGCCTGGCCGGGAAGATCGGTGCCGAGGAGCACACCGCGGCAGCTGTGCTGGAGATGGCGTACGCCGCTGGGCTGGTAGCAGCGGTAGAAGTCGGTACGAGCGAGCTGTGGCTGCCAACCAGTTCGTACGACGACTGGCTGGAGCTGGACCTGGCGCATCGGTGGGCTCAGCTCGTCATGGCCTGGTTCTCAGGTCTCCGCGCGATCGGGCTGATCGGACGGCGCGATAGCACAGGTAGTACTGCGGCTGCGCGCGAGAGGTTGATCAACGCACTGGCACCGGACCTGGAGCGGTTGCTGGCGCCGGAGATCCGGCTGCTGGCACTGCACGCGCTGGCCGAGGCCGGTCCGGGGACTGCGCCGGCTCCGGAGACCGTGGTGACCTGGGTGGCTTGGCATCGCCCACGACGTGGCGGGCAGTTCCGGGACGACCTGGTCGAGTGGAGCGTGTCCGAGGCCGCCCTGCTCGGGCTGACCGGGTTGGGCATGCTGGCGTCGCACGCTCAGCCTTTGCTGGGATCCGAGCCGACTGCCGACGAGTTGGCCGAGGCGATCAGTCCGCTGATGCCCGAACCGGTCTCCGAGGTGCTGTTGCAGGCCGACCTCACCGCAGTGGCCCCTGGACCGCTGGTGCGTACGGTGCAGGACGAGCTGTCGGCGATGGCGGACGTGGAGTCCGACGGCGGTGCCGGCGTCTACCGGTTCAGTGAGAGCTCAGTACGGCGTGCGTTCGACCTGGGACGTACCGCGGAGCAGCTGCACACGTGGCTCGCGGAGCATTCCCGGACCCCGGTGCCGCAGCCCTTGGCGTACCTGATCGACGACGTTGCACGGCGCCACGGCGTACTGCGGCTCGGGACCGCGTCGACGTACCTGCGCTGTGACGACGAGACTGTGCTGACCCAGCTGCTCAACTCGAATCTGCCCGGTGTGCGGTTCCGTCGGCTGGCACCGACCGTGGTCGTGTCGCCGTCACCGCCGGACATGGTGCTGAGCAGGTTGCGCGACGCGGGGCTGGCGCCGCTGGCGGAGACGTTCGACGGATCGGTGCATGTAACCGGTGCGCCGCGCCGTGGCGAGGCGCCGCGTCGTCGTACCAGCAGGGACTTCAACGAGAGCGCGTTCGACCTGACCGACGACCAGGTGAAGGCAGTCATCGAGAAGGTTCGCGCGGGCGACCGGATCGCCGCCGAGCGCCCCGGCGACGACGGCCTGATCGAGCCCGCGGCCCCGGCGGAGACCATCGCCGTGCTCACCAACGCCGCCGAGGCGCACACCCGCACCTGGATCGCGTACGTCGACCACAACGGCCACTCCTCCGAGCGCATCGTCGAGCCGGTCCGCGTCGCCGACGGCTGGCTCACCGCCTACGACGACACCACCGACAACCCCCGCACCTACGCGCTGCACCGCATCTCTGCGGCCCGGGCGGTCGACTGATGGACGACGACGACAACCGAGCGTTCTGGGCGATGTTTCGCTGGTCGCCGAACGGCGGCTACCTGCCCCTGATCGTCCGAGCGTGGGTCTGGCCACGGCCGCGACAGTGGTGGTACCAGTTCCGCCTTCGGTGGGGCGGCCGGCTGGCGCCCGCGAAAGACCTGACTCTGATGCTGGAATCCGGCGGCTGGCGGACCAACATGGCCGCAATCTGGCTGATCGCGTCCGCGCAGCGGGCCGACCTCCGCCCGGTGATCGAAGAACACATGCTCGCGGGTCGGCCACGCGGCTTCGGCTGGACCTACAGCTACTGCACTGCGCTGGCCTGCCTCGGTACCGAGGCCGACGCCCGGATCCTCGCCGGCTACCTCGACCACGTGCTCGCCTTGCCCGTCGAGCCGGAGGGCCACAACACCCAGTGCCAGGGGCAGGCACTCGCCACGCTGATCTACCTCGACGAGCAGCTGGGCACTGCCTACGCCCAGCGCTTCCTGGGTGAAGGCGGCCCGTGGGAGCGCTGGCCCGGCTCGGCCGACGAAGACCTGTCGGCCTACGCGAAGCACATCCGCGCAGAGGTCGTCTTCGCCGCTGGAGGCAACCCGGGAACGCGCCGGGAGATGCGGGAGGAGCGCCGAGCCACCGAGTCCTTTTGAGGTAGGAGGCACAATGGAGGGTCGGGGCGACGATAGGAGTTGCGGGTGACAGACGGTCCACTGATCGTGCAGTCGGACAAGACGCTGTTGTTGGAAACGGCGCACGCGGACGCCAACGAGTGCCGGAAGGCCATCGCGCCGTTCGCCGAGTTGGAACGGGCGCCGGAGCACGTACACACCTACCGCCTCACCCCGCTCGGCTTGTGGAACGCGCGGGCCGCAGGGCACGACGCAGAGCAGGTCATCGACGTGCTGCTGCGCTACAGCCGCTATCCGGTCCCCCACTCGTTGCTGGTCGACATCGCCGAGACCCTGGATCGGTACGGGCGGCTGCGGCTCGAGAAGCACCCGCAGCACGGACTGGTCCTGGTGACGACCGACCGGCCGGTGCTGGAAGAGGTCCTGCGCAGCAACAAGGTCAAGCCGATGCTGGGCGCCCGGATCGACGACGACACGGTCCTGGTGCACCCGTCCGAGCGCGGTCACCTCAAGCAGACCCTGCTGAAGCTCGGCTGGCCCGCGGAGGACCTCGCCGGGTACGTCGACGGTGAGGCGCATCAGATCGACCTGGTGAAGGACGGCTGGGAGCTGCGCCCGTACCAGGAGCAGGCCACCGACTCGTTCTGGCACGGCGGCTCCGGTGTCGTCGTACTGCCCTGCGGCGCCGGTAAGACGATCGTCGGCGCGGCCGCGATGGCGCAGGCGTCCGCGACCACCCTGATCCTGGTCACGAACACGGTGTCCGCGCGGCAGTGGAAGGACGAGCTGCTCCGCCGCACCAGCCTGACCGAGGACGAGATCGGCGAGTACTCCGGCGCGCGCAAGGAGATCCGCCCGGTGACGATCGCGACGTACCAGGTGATGACGACGCGCCGGAAGGGCGTCTACACGCACCTGGAGCTGTTCGACGCGCGCGACTGGGGCCTGATCGTGTACGACGAGGTGCACCTGCTGCCCGCGCCGATCTTCCGGATGACCGCCGACCTGCAGACCCGGCGCCGGCTCGGGCTGACCGCGACGCTGGTCCGCGAGGACGGCCGCGAGGGCGACGTGTTCTCGCTGATCGGCCCCAAGCGGTACGACGCGCCGTGGAAGGACATCGAGGCGCAGGGCTGGATCGCGCCGGCGGACTGCATCGAGGTGCGGGTGGATCTCGAGCAGACCGAGCGGTTCGTGTACGCGACCGCCGAGCCCGAGGACCGCTACCGCCTGGCCGCGTCCACACCGGCCAAGTCGAAGCTGGTCCGCCGGATCGCCGAGCACCACGCCGGTGAGCCGCTGCTCGTGATCGGTCAGTACATCGACCAGCTGGACGAGCTCGGCGAGCGACTGGAATGCCCGGTGATCAAGGGCGAGACGACGGTCCGCGAACGGCAGCGGCTGTTCGACGCGTTCCGCAACGGCGAGATCACCCGGCTGGTGGTCAGCAAGGTCGCCAACTTCTCCATCGACCTGCCCGAGGCGTCCGTGGCCATCCAGGTCTCCGGCACCTTCGGCTCCCGCCAGGAGGAGGCCCAGCGCCTCGGCCGCGTCCTGCGCCCCAAGGGCGACGGCCGCACCGCCCGCTTCTACTCGATCGTCGCCCGGGACACCATCGACGCCGAGTTCGCCGCCCACCGCCAACGCTTCCTCGCCGAACAGGGCTACGCCTACACCATCGTCGACGCCGAAAACCTCTTCGCCTGAGAAACGTGCAAGGTCGACAGGACGTGTCGAGGTGCGGACGTGTGCCGCACGCTCAGCGCTCGCAGTACCGGGCGTGATCCGAAGGACATGTCTGTCGAGCTGGCACACGGTCACCCTGCGAGCCGCTGAGCCAGCGCGGCCCTGACGGTCGCGACGACCCAGGCCGGATCACCCATGACCTGCTCGAAGGTGAATCGGAGGACCAGCCACCCCGCGGCCACCAACTCGTCGTACCGATGGCAGTCGGCGGCGAAGTCGCGCCGGGAGCCGTGGAACTCGAACCCTTCCGCCTCGAGCGCCAACCGAGCTGCCCGGTGCCCGAGATCGACCCGAGCCCGAAACCACCCATGGATCACCAGCATCTGCGGTTCGAAGCCCTCGACACCCGCGCTGATGAGAAGCGCCCGGAGAACGGACTCGAGGAAACTGTCGGACAGGCCGCTCGCTGCCGCGGCTGTTCGGCGAGCGTTCGGACAGCCGTGACCACGTAGCGCGGCTGTGGCGGCGAGCAACTCGTCCTGGCTGAGCCGTTCGGTCGCGAGAGCCGCGTCCGCGACCGCCAACGCTTCGCCGAACGGAAGGGTGCGAGAGCAATCCACGACGGTCCGCAGGAGTGACGTGATCCGCTTGCGGCGTTCGCCGGAGGTGGTGTCGGCCCAATGCAGAACAGCCGGCGGCCCCGGACGGGGATGGCGCTTGGGCGGGAGGATGACGTGGGGTTTCTCCGGCACTGTGAGCAGCGGGAGCCCGAGCGCATGCGCTGCACTCATATGCGAGAGCACTCCGTCGTACGCGACCACGGCGAGCTCTTCGGCCGGAAGACCCGGCAACGCATAGATCCCCAGCGCGATCCGCTCTGCCTCACCGCACTCGAGCGCGGTCTCGACGGCGCGGCGGGAAGTCGCCGTGATCAGCTCGGACCGGGTCGCCCAACCGCCATGGCGCTCGAGGACCGCGCCGACCGATTCCATCCGAGGATGGTGCCCCAGACCGGCCGCACAGTGCTGTGGTTCATCCACAGGCGTGCAAGCTCGACAGGACGTGTCCGCATCTGAGTGTGCAAGGCACGCTCAGCCGACCGACAAGTCACTTTCAGTGGACGTATACGTCCTGTCGAGCTTGCACGGTCGCTACGAGTCCAAGCGGGTGTGGATTCCGTTGAAGTGGGACTTCATGGAGTGGGCGTAGGTTGCGGGGTTGCCGGACTCCAGGGCTACCAGGAGGTCTCGGTGCCAGGCGGCGGCGTCGGCGGGGGTGTAGCGGGCGCCGGGGAGGCGGGCGTCGACCTGGGCGAAGGTGCGCCAGAAGACCGAGAGCAGGTCGATGACGAGGGCGTTGCCGAGCGGCTCGTAGAGGGCCTGGTGGAAGGCCCAGTCCTCGTCGGGGAAGTACTTGCCCTCGGCGGCCGTGGCCTCCATGCGCTCGACGATCGGTTCCAGGGTCTCGTAGCCGTGCTGCTTGAAGTGGTCGACCACGTCGTCGGCGAGGCCGACCTCGATGGCCTGGCGGACCTCCAGGACGTTCTGTACGTCGCGGAGGTCGCCCGCCATCGACTGCGACATCCGGAAGGCGAGTCCGTCCTCCAGGGACTGCAGGTTCACCTCTCCGACGTACGTGCCGTACCCGTGCCGGATCTCGATGATGCCGACCGCCTGCAGCGCCTTCATCGCCTCGCGCAAGGGATGCCGGCCGACACCGAGCTGCGCCATCAGTTCCTGCTCGTTGGGCAGCGGGTCACCCGCCTTCAGCCCCCGCTCCAGGATGTACGACTTCATCGCGTCCCGGATGAAGGACTGGTTGCCTGCCGCACCACGTGCCCGGCTGAGCCCACCCGTTGTCACTGCCGGCCTCCCATTGTCTGAGATCGCTCAGTGTAATCCGGCGCGTTCCAGCAGCGGCCGGACAGCGGCGATCTCCGTGTCGTCCAAGGGGATGCTCGGGTACGCCGTGAGCGGGCAGGAGATCACGCCCAACAGGTACAGGCCGGCCTTGAACGCACCCAGCGCCGCCGAGCTCGCCCCCATCCGCGAGCGGTCCGCGACGTTGATGATCTCGAACAGCCGGAACAACCGGTCCTGCTCGTCGCGTGCCGCCGCCGCGTCGCCGGCCACCGCGGCCTTGAACAGACGCACGTAGCCGGCCGGGTCCACGTTGCCCAGCCCGGGGACGACGCCGTTGACGCCGAACGCCAGTGCGGAGTCGACCGTCACCTCCGAGCCGGTCATGATCACGAAGTCGTCCAGGTTCTTCTCACGGCGGGATATGACCAGCTCGCGCAAAGAGGTTTCCTGGCCGGACGAGTCCTTCACCCCCGCGATCACGCCCCGCTCGCCGAGGGATGTCACCAGCGACGCAGGCAGCTTGGTGCCGGCGCGAGGCGGGATGTCGTACGCGTACAACGGGGTGTCGCCGGTCAGCTCCGCCAGGCGCGTGAAGTGGCGCTCGATCTCGGCCGGATGGGTGGCGGCGTAGAACGGCGCGGTGGCGACGATGCCGGACACACCGGCCTTCAGTGCCGCGGAGACGTGGGAGGCAACCCGGTTGGTCGACGTGTCGATGACGCCGGCCAGGACCGGGACCTGTCCGGCCACCTCGCCGACAGCCGTCTCCAGCACGACCTGGCGCTGCTCGTCGGTCAGGAAGGTGCCTTCGCCGGAGGTGCCGAGCACGAACACCCCGTCCACACCCCCGGACAGCTGGTACTGGATGAGCCGGGCCAGCGATGCGGTGTCGACGTCGTACTCGGGGGTCAGCGGAGTGACCAGCGGCGGTACGACGCCGGCCAGACGGGCGGATGCGGTCAAGGGGTCTCCCAACCTCAAAGGGCGAATGGTGTGAAACGCAAGGTCGCGAACGACGAGGTCTCACCGGCCTCGTAGAAGATTCCGGCCGAACCGTCGGGGAGCAGCACCAGGTCGGAGTAGCCGGCCATGCCTTCGTGCACGACCAGCGCCGGCTTCCAGGACGCGCCGTCGTCCGAACTCACGAAGACGGTCAGCTCACGACGGCTGTCCGGGTTCACCGGCGTGGACAGCAGCAACCGCCCGTCGGGCAGGCAGAGCACGCTGCCCTGGATCCCGGGTGCGGTGATCTCGGGAATCCCGGCGTACGGCGCATCGAGCGTCTGACCGCCGTCCGACGACCACGCGTGCACCCGGGCCGGTCCGGTGCCCTGGTGATTGCGGGCGTTGAAGTACAACCGGCCGTCCGGCAACTCGGCGACGGTGGTCTCGTTGGCGTTGATCTCGGCGCCGTCGTTGCGGTCGACGAATCCGACCGACCACGTGACACCGCCGTCGTCGCTGTAGATGCAGTGCCCGCCGTTCAGCCGGATCAGGTTGTCCACCGGCCGGTCCAGGACGAACGAGTGGTTCGCCGGTACGACGAGACGCCCGGAGCGCAGCGTGATGCCGTGACACGGACCGGTCGCGTACCAGCCCCAGTCGCCCGGCTTCACCTGGGACGTGATCTCCACGGCCGCACTCCAGGTCGCGCCGTCGTCCGCGGATCGCTGCACGAAGACCCGCCGGCCGTCGACCGGATCGGTGCCCCGGGCAAGCGACATCTCGACCGCGTCGGCGCCGTTCTGCACCGTCACCAGCACGATGTCGCCCGATGCGGGATCGACCAGCGGCACCGGGTTGCCACACGTCTTGCCGGGCTGCGCCGAAACCACCTGCAACGGCAACCACGAGAGCCCGCCGTCGAGCGACCGGCGCAGCACGACCTCGATCTCGCCGGCGTCACCCGAGCCGTGCAGGCGGCCCTCGCAGAACGCGAGCAGCACCGAGCCGTGCGCGAGCATCGCCGGGATGCGGAACGTGTGATACCCGCTGCCCGCCGGATCGAAGATTTCCGAAGCGCCGACTCTTGATGACATAGGACGTACTATGTCATGGTGTGGGCCTCCGATGGAAGTGAGGCCTCATGCCGGTCAGCAGAAGAACATTCCTCGGCGGCGGTCTGGCCGCCGCCGCTGTCGCGGTCACGGGTACGCCGCTGCTGGCGGGGTGCGCGTCCGACAAGAAGAACACCGCCGCGGCGAACGCGGCCGTGAAGCTGCCGACGTACACGAAGTACGGCGAGATCACGCCGGACCTGCCCGGCACCGACGTGGTGCTGGACGGTTTCCTGAAGTACCCGGCGAACCCGGTCAAGGCGATCGCCGAGGCTCCTGGCGACGGCTCGCCGATCACGTTCATGACGAACATCCCCGGCGCGATCCCGCCGGCCGCCGACAAGAACCAGTTCTGGCAGGAGCTGAACAAGCGGCTCGGCTCCGAGCTGCAGATCAGCATGGCGTCCAACGACGAGTACAAGGACAAGTTCGCGACCCGGATCGCCGGCGGCGACCTGCCGGACATCCTGAACATCCCGACCGACACGCCGCAGATCCCCGGCCTGGTGAAGTCCAAGTGCATGGACCTGACCGAGCACCTGTCGGGTGATGCGATCAAGAAATACCCGTTCCTGGCGAACATCCCGGCCGAGTACTGGAAGGGCTGCGTGTTCAACGGCGCCATCTACGGCGTGCCGGTGCCGCGCGGCATGTCCCGGACGTCGCTCGCGCTGTACCGCGAGGACCTGCTCGCCGCCAAGGGCATCAAGGACCCGGCGCCGAAGAACTTCCAGGAGTTCTTCGACCTGGCCAAGGAGATGACCGCGGCCAAACAGAACAAGTGGGCCTGGACGCGGGTGCCGCTGTCGACCATCCGGCAGATGCTGGGGATCGCCAACGTCTGGAAGGAGGAGGGCGGCAAGTTCACCTCGACGTTCGAGGACGAGGCGCAGCTCGAGGCGCTCGAGGCCGGCCGCAAGATGGTCGCCGCCGGGGTGATCAACCCGGACGCCTTCAACGACAAGGCCAGCGCCCGCAAGCAGTGGTTCAACGGCGGCATCGCCGCGTTCGACTACGACAGCTTCGTCGCCTGGAACCAGTACTACAACGACAACACCGCCGGCGACGCGTTCGCGGTGAACATGCTCGACGTACCGGGCTTCGACGGCGGCGAGGGCAAGCCGTGGATGGGCTCGGCGCTGAACAACGTGACGTCGTTCAGCAAGGCCAGCAAGCACTCGGCCGAGACGCTGCTGAAGGTGGCCAACTGGATGGCGGCCCCGTTCGGCACCGAGGAGTACATGTTCCGCAAGTACGGCGTCGCGGGCCGGCACTACACGCTGCAGGGCACCGACCCGGTCCCGACGAAGGTCGGCGTAGTGGAGACGGGCATCGGTCTGCAGTACATCAGCGACTCGACGCTCGCGCTGTACTGGGCCGGCAAGCCTGACGTCCCGCGCAAGCAGCACGCGATCCAGGAGAAGGTCGCGAAGCGGCTCGTGTACGACGCGTCGTACGGGCTGTACTCCGACACCCAGTCGAAGAAGCAGACGCAGCTGTCCAAGACGATGACCGACCTGGAGGGCCAGATCGTGCAGGGCAAGAAGCCGGTGTCGGACTGGACCGCCGCGGTGCAGACCTGGAAGTCCTCGGGCGGCGACAAGATCCGCACCGAGCTCGAGCAGGCGCACGCCGACACGGCAGGGAAGTAATGCTGCAGAGATCCGCCAAGCACCCGCAGCAGCGCCTGAGCCTCGGCCGGCGGCTGCTGCGGGACCGCGTGCTGCTGCTGTTCGCGCTGCCCGGTGTCGCGCTGATCGTCGCGTTCCACTACGTGCCGCTGCTGGGCAACGTGATCGCGTTCAAGGACTATCAGCCGTTCCTCGGGATCGGCGGCAGCGACTGGTCGGGCTGGGCGAACTTCAGTGTGATCTTCAACGGCGACCCGGCGTTCCTGCGGGCGCTGAAGAACACGCTGATCCTCACCAGCCTGCAGTCGATCTTCGTGTTCCCGGCGCCGATCCTGCTCGCCCTGCTGCTGAACTCACTGTTCTCGGAGCGGATCAAGCGGATCGCACAGAGCATCCTGTACCTGCCGCACTTCATGTCCTGGGTGATCGTGGTCGCGCTGTTCCAGCAGATGCTCGGCGGCAGCGGGCTGCTGAACAACTACCTGCGGTCCCACGACCTGTCGACGATCGACATCATCGGGAACTCCGAGCTGTTCCACGTGCTGCTGACGTCGCAGATCATCTGGAAGGACACCGGGTGGGCGACCATCCTGTTCCTGGCCGCGCTGTCCCAGATCGACTCGCAGCTGTACGAGGCGGCCAGCGTGGACGGCGCGAGCCGGATGAAACAGCTCTGGCACGTCACGCTGCCGGGCCTGCGCGGGATCATCATCCTGCTGTTCATCCTGCGCCTCGGTGACTCGCTCACCGTCGGCTTCGAGCAGATCATCCTCCAGCAGCAGGCGGTCGGACGTGACGTCAGCGAAGTGCTCGACACCTACGTCTACAACAACGGCGTGCTGGGCGGCGCTTGGGGCGTGGCCGCGGCGGTCGGGCTCGTGAAGGGCATTGTCGGCGTGGTGCTCGTGCTGACCGCGAACAAGGTCGCCCACATCTTCGGCGAGCAAGGGGTGTACCAGAAATGAGCCGGAAGATCGTCCAGGGCGTCCCGATGCCTGGCTGGCCGATGCGGGCCTTCAAGGGCCTGGTGCTGCTGGTCTTCTGCGCGGTCGTGATCATTCCGTTCGTCGGCGTGATCTCGACCAGCGTGGCACCGAACAAGCAGATCAACGAGTCCGGCGGTCTGGTGCTGCTGCCGAAGTCGATCAACTTCGCGGCGTACGAGTCGTTGTTCGCCGGCGGTGTGGTGACGCGGGCACTGTTCGTCAGCATCTTCGTCACGATCGTCGGCACACTGCTGAGCCTGACCGTGTCGTGCCTGCTGGCCTATGCGCTGGGCCGCCCCGGCTTCGTGGCGGGCCGGCCGATCCTGCTGGTCGTGCTGTTCAGCATGCTGTTCTCCCCCGGCATCATCCCGCTGTACCTCACGGTGAAGGGCGTCGGGCTGCTGGACAGCATCTGGGCGCTGATCGTGCCGACGATGATCAGCGCGTTCAACGTGGTCGTCCTGCGGGCGTTCTTCATGAACCTGCCGAACGAGATCACCGAGAGCGCACGGATCGACGGCGCGGGTGAGCTGAAGACGTTCTCGTACATCGTGCTGCCGCTGTCCAAGGCCGTGCTGTCGGTGATCGGCCTGTTCTACGCGGTGGCGTACTGGAACGCGTTCTTCTCCGCGCTGCTGTACCTGAACGACTCCAGGCTGTGGCCGTTGCAGCTGGTCCTGCGGACGTACGTCATCAACGACACGCAACTCGGCAGCGCCGAGCTCGGCACCGAACTGCTGCCGCCGCAGGCCTCGATCCAGATGGCGATCCTGGTCGTCTCGATCGTGCCGATCCTGGTGATCTACCCGTTCCTGCAGCGGCACTTCGCGAAGGGGGTGCTGACCGGCGCCGTGAAGGGCTGACCGCTCAGGGGTTGCCCAGGGCAACGTCAGGGACCGGCCTGGGCCCATCCTGAGGGTCCGGCGAGTACCGTCGAACGGTATGGGGATACAGGCGCTGGAGCGGGTGGGGCAGGGCAGGGAACAACAGCAGAAGGTTTTTTGGAGAGTGGCCCGGGAAGCAGTCCTGCTGGCCACCCTCTTTCTCGTCTACAGCGCCGGCCGGCAGCTCGCTGCCCGGCACTCCGGGTCGGCCTTCGACCACGCCCACGAAGTGTTGTCGTTCCAGAACTGGCTGCATCTGCCGAACGAGGCCGCGGTCCAGCACTGGGCCTTCCAGTTCCCCCACCTGATCCAGGGCGCCAACCTGTACTACGCCAGCGTGCACGCGCCGCTGACGGCCGCCGTACTGCTCTGGCTGAGCATCTGGCGGCCGCAGGCGTACTCGCATGTCCGCTGGACGATGGTGTCATTGACCGGACTGGCACTGATCGGTCACATCGCGTTCCCGCTGGCGCCGCCGCGGATGATGCCGGGCTTCGTCGACACCGGGCTGCGGTTCGGTCAGTCCGTCTACGGACCGGACCACACCGGCGGAGCGGTGAACCAGTTCGCCGCCATGCCGAGCTTGCACGTCGGCTGGGCCGCCCTGATCGCGCTGTCGATGATCCTGATCACCCGGTCGCGCTGGCGCTGGCTCTGGCTGCTGCACCCGATCATCACGTTCGGCGTCGTCGTCGTGACCGCCAATCACTACTGGCTGGACGGCCTGGTCGCGCTGGTCCTGCTGGCGGCCAGCCTGCCGTTGCTCTTGCGGCGCGGCCTGCACGCAGACAGGCCATGGACCCGTAATTCAGTTCCGCCGCGCAGAGTGCTCAAGTAACGTAGCTGGGCTCCCCACACTCGCCGGAGGTTTCAGCATGCCCTCAGACACGTCCGACACTCTCCAGGCCGAGAAGGACTACCTGAAGACCTCCCGGGCGGCCCTGGCGCAGATGCGGGAGAAGACCGGCGCGCTGGAGATCCACAGCGCGGACCGGGTGAACCAGGAGTTCCTGCAGGCCGCCATCTTCCAGCGGATGAAGGAGCTGGAGGACGACCCCGACGTACCCCTGTTCTTCGGCCGGCTGGACTACCTCGAGCCGACCGACGAGACGTTCCACATCGGCCGCCGGCACGTGAACGACGCGCTGGGCGAGCCGCTGGTGGTGGACTGGCGGGCCGACATCTCGGTGCCGTTCTACCGGGCCAGCAAGACCGAGCCGATGGGCGTGGGGGTCCGTCGCCGGTTCGGCTTCACGCACGGCGAGATGACCGCCTTCGAGGACGAGGACCTCACCGCGAGTGGTCAGGACGACCAGCACAGCGACATCCTCGACGCGGAGATCGAGCGCCCACGGTCCGGCCCGATGCGCGACATCGTGGCCACCATCCAGCCCGAGCAGGACGTGATCGTCCGGGCCGGCGTCGAGGACACCATCTGCGTCCAGGGCGCCCCCGGTACCGGTAAGACCGCGGTCGGGCTGCACAGGGCGGCGTACCTGCTCTATGCGTACCGGGACCAGCTCAGCCGGGCCGGTGTCCTCGTCGTGGGTCCGAACGCGAGCTTCCTGCGGTACATCGGCGACGTCCTCCCCGCGCTGGGTGAGATCGAAGCGAAGCAGACGACCGTCGAGGACATGGTCGCCCGCGTGAAGGTGGCGGGGCCCGGGCCGGCGTTGGTCGACGTACTCAAGGGCGATGCGCGGATGGCCGAGGTGCTGCACCGGGCCGTCTGGTCCCACGTCAAGCTGCCCGAGGAGTCGCTCGTGGTGCCCCGTGGGGCGCACCGCTGGCGAGTGGCGGCGTACCAGGCCGAGGAGCTCGTCACCGAGCTGCGCGGCCGCGGCATCCGGTACGGCGCCGGCCGCGCGATGCTGCCGCAGCGGCTCGCGCACGCTGTCCTGCTGCGGATGGAGGCGGCCGGCGACTCCCCCGACGACCGCGTGCAGGACTCGGTGGCCCGCAGCCGCCCGGTCAAGCAGTACGCCGACGCGCTCTGGCCGGCTGTGGACCCGGCGAAGCTGCTCTTCCGCCTGCTCACCGACCCTGAGCTCCTGGCCCGGCACGCCGACGGCATCCTCACCGCGCAAGAGCAGGCGCTGCTGATCTGGGACAAGGTGCCGCGGTCCGCGGGCGCGGCCAAGTGGTCCGTCGCGGATGCCACGTTGATCGACGAGATCGCCGACCTGGTCGACCGTACGCCGTCCCTCGGGCACGTGGTGCTGGACGAGGCGCAGGACCTGTCCGCGATGCAACTGCGGGCCGTCGGGCGGCGTTGCTCGACCGGCTCGATGACGGTGCTCGGCGACATCGCACAGGGCACCACGCCGTGGGCCACGCCGTCGTGGGACGAGGCGCTGAAGCACCTGGGCAAGACCAGCGCCCACACCGAGGAGCTGACCGCCGGCTTCCGCGTCCCCGGTCAGGTGATCGAGTACGCCGCCCGCCTGCTGCCGTCGATCGCCCCGCACCTGAAACCGCCGACGGCGGTACGGCGGGCACGCGGTGAGCTGACCATCACGCGCGTGCCCGACAGCCTGGCCGCCGCGGTCACCACCGTCCGCGAGGTGTCGGAGCGTCTCGGCTCGATCGGGCTGATCGTCCCGGACGCGCTGGTCCCCGCGGCCCGCAAGGCTCTGCAGGGCATCCCGTTCTCGGTGCTGGGCGACGAGGACGACGTCGAGGCCCACCTGGACGTCGTACCGGCCTCACTCGCCAAGGGTCTCGAGTTCGACCACGTGGTGCTGGTGGAGCCGGCCGGCATCGTGGCTGGTGAAGCCGACGAGCGGACCGGGCTCCGCCGCCTCTACGTCTGTCTGACTCGTGCGGTCACCTCACTGGTCGTCCTGCACAGCGAGGACCTGCCCGCAGTTCTCAGTCAGCCGTAGCCGTGACGTAGATGTCCTCGTCACGCTCGAGCTCCTCGACGCGCTGCAGAGACGGGTCACGCCACAGCACGTAGACCAGGCCGAGCACGACGAGCGACAGCGCTGCGGCCAGTACGGGGAGATAGCCGACTCCGACGGTCTGGATGACCAGTCCGCCGACCACGGCCGACAGTCCGGCGCCCAGGTAGATCGCGGACGCGTTCAGGGAGATCAGGAGTCCGCCGCCGAGCTCCATCAGCAGGTTCTGGATCGGCGGGTTGAACGCCCAGGTCAGCATGCCCCACACCACGAGGGCCACCCCGGCGCCGGCCTCGGTCGTGAGCGTCAGGTCCAGCGTGGCGAGGACGGCCGTGATGCCGGCCATCAGGACGACCAGCGTGCGGAGGCTGCCGAACCGGTCCGTGATCCGTCCGCCGAGGAAGTTCCCGATCACCGCGCCCACGCCGTACAGCAGCAGGAGGAGGCCGGTGACGTTGCCGGTCAGTCCGGCGGTGTGCTTGAGCAGCGGCACGATGTAGATGTACACGCTGAACGCTGCGAGGACGGCGAGCACCGTGATGGCCAGGACGACCTGCACACGCCGGTCGGTCACACCCGCGAAGCGCTCGCGCAGACTGACCACGGGCGGAGCGTCGACCTTCGGGAGCACGCCACGCTCGGCGATGGCGACCAGTACGGCGACCGCGGTGATGAGTGCGAAGACGCCCTTGTAACCGAGCGTCGGACCAAGCAGTGTCCCGGCGGGTACGCCGAGGACCAGCGCGAAGGTGAGACCGCCGAAGACGATGGCCACTGCCCTGCCGCGTTCCTCAGGTGGCATCAGGCTGGTGGCGAACAGTGTGGCCGCCGGTGTGTACAGGGCGGCGCCGAGCGCGGCCACGACCCGGCCGGCGATCAGGACCGGGTAGTTGGCGGCCACCGCGGCGATCAGGTTGCCGAGCGCGGCCAGGACCAGTGCGGCGATCAGGAGGGTGCGACGCTCCCACCGGCCGGTCAGTGTGGACAGGATCGGGGCGCCGATCGCGTACGAGAGCGAGAACGCGGTGGCGAGCTGACCCGCGGCGGTGAGCGAGACGTGCAGCTCCGAGCTGACGTCGGGCAGGACACCGGAGACGACGTACGCGCTGGTGCCGACCGCGAACGCACCGGCGCCGAGCAAGTAGATCCGTGCGGACATCGAAGACCTTCCGGAGACGAGGTTCACTAGTTCGACGATCATCGTACTACGAAGTTCATCGAACTTCGACAGGCGTCGTACTATGGAGCCATGGCCACGAAAGTTCTCCCGCAGCCGGGGCGGGACGAGATCCGCGTCGAGGCGGTTCTCCAGGCGTTGGGCGAGCCGGTCCGGCTGACCATCGTCCGCGCGCTCGCCGACAACCCGGCCGGCGTCTGCTGCGGCGAGATCGAGCTGCCGGTGACCGCGTCCACACGGGCCCACCACCTCAAGATCCTGCGCGAGGCAGGCGTCCTGTCCACCCACACCGACGGCACCCGTCGGATCAGCATCCTGCGCCGCGAAGACCTCGAGGCCCTCTACCCCGGCCTGCTCACGGGCATCCTGTCGGCGAAGCAGTAGGCAACCGCAAGCTCGCGGTGGGGTGATCGTGGGACGGTTGTAGAAGTGCGGCTGGCAGACTGAAGCAGTGGTGGAGCTCCGGGCGCGGTGGGACGACTTGGTGCCCGGGTCTGCCTCGTTGGCCGACGACCTGGTCGCGCGGTACGTCGAGCGCACCCGTCGCGCCTACCGCGACCACTACCTCGGCATCGTCCTCACCGCGCTGGACTCGCTGATCCAGCTGTCCACGGACCCCACCAGCGTCCGCCTCGCGGCCTGGTTCCATCGAGCGGTCCATGAGCCGGGCGGCACCCCGGACGAGGACGCCGAAGCATCGGCCCGGCTCGCCGAGCAGCTGCTGCCGCAGTACGGCGTACCTCCTGTCCGGATCGCCGAGGTCGCCCGGCTGATCCGGCTGACCGGCGACCTCGCCGCACCGCCGCCGGACTCCTACGCGCCGCCGCGCCGCGACGCGAACGGTGACGTACTGCTGGATGCCGTCAACGCCGTCCTCGCGTCCGACCCCAGCCGGTACGCCGTCCACACAGCCGAGGTACGACGCGACGCCGGCGACCGGAAGGCCGCACTGGAGCACAGGTACGACGAGGTCCGCGAACTGCTCGGCGGCCACCTGTACCGGACCCAACTGGCGCGACAACGCCTCAGTCCGGTCGCCCGGGTCAACCTCGAGGCAGAGCTCGCCGAACTGGACAGCGAGCTCCCGGCCCCGTGGCGTGGCTGGCAACAGGCAGCCCTGACCGCAATCGCCACCTTCACCGCGATTGCGGCCGCGGTTGTCGCCATTGCGGCGTCGGGCGCGTCCTGGCAGACCCCGGCCGCACAAGACCAGGCCGGCTGGCCGACGGTAGCCCTGGCCGTCCTCTCGTTCTTCAGCGCACCAGTCCTCTTCCGCTGCGCCCGCAGTGCCAGCCAGCGCGCCCGCCTCATCGCAGGCGCCGTAGTGGCGGTTGCTGTCACCGGACTGCTCATCGCCTGGGCTCAAGCGCCCAGAACCAACCCGGCCGTCGGCGTGGGCCTGCGCGTCCCGTTGCTGATCTCCGCACTGATCCTGCTGCTCGGCGCCGGTGCGGCTGCCCTCGTCGCCTCGCTGCTCCGTACGCGGACCGCTCGCTTCCTGCCGGCCCGCAACCTCGGTCAGCAGCTCGC
This sequence comes from Kribbella sp. NPDC050459, assembly GCF_040655315.1. NCBI lineage: Bacteria > Bacillati > Actinomycetota > Actinomycetes > Propionibacteriales > Kribbellaceae > Kribbella > Kribbella sp. NPDC050459. Next base: position 923,861 of record NZ_JBFAJQ010000002.1, read on the forward strand.
CTGGCTCGCCGTACCCGCAACAGTCGCCCTCGTCCTGTTGCTGATCGTCCAACCGCTGTCCCGCGGGTACGTCCTCCGGTCCAACGAGCGGATCGAGGGAGCCGCGCGTGCGGCCGGAAAGGCCAGCCCGTCGGTGCTCGACGGCGGCGTCGCGTGGGTCAGCGACTCCGTCGCGGGCACCGGAGCGGAGGAGGCGATCGGCACCCGGTACGGCGTCGCGATCCCGCGCCCGAACGGCGTGGTCGAGATGCTCGACGCGGCCACCGGCGCGCTGCGCTGGCGCTACAGCCGCTCCGACTCCGACGAGAAGCCCGTGATCGCGGCCACCGGCAACGGCGAGTACGTGCTCGCCCAGTTCGCCGACGTCGGCTACCTGCTGCTCGACGCGAACACCGGTCACCGCAAGGCGGCGTGGCCCGGCCGGACCCGGGACCGCTTCGTACTGCAGGCTCAACCGCTCCTGGTCGGCGAACGCTCCGGCAAGCTGCACGGTGTCGACCCCAGCGGTCACGAGCGCTGGACGTACGACTCCGGCGACTGCACCGACATGGGCGCCATCGCCACGGCCGAGACCGTGCTCACCTTCGTCAGCCACACCTGCGACGACCGGCCGGACGAGATGACCGCCCTGGACGTCCAGTCGGGCAAGAAACTGTGGACCAAGACCTCGGCCGACACCTACCGCCGCCCGGTCGTGGTCGCGGGTCTCGTCGTCGTGGCCGAGCCGGGCGGCGACTCCGACGTACCGGCAGCGCTGACCGCGATCGAGCCGCGCACCGGCGACATCCGGTGGCGGTGGGAGGTGCCGAAGACCTGGGCCTGCCGCACGCTGCTCAATGCGGCCGGGAAGTACCTGATCGTCATCGACTGCCCCGGCCCGAGCACCACGGTGAGCCGCCGGACGATCGTCACCGCCATCGACGCCAACACCGGCCTGACCGCCTGGCAGGCCCTGGCACCGGTGAACCCGCGAAACAAGGTCACGGTCACGGCGGACGGCCGAGTCGTCTCACTGGCCCGCGGCACCACCGCCTGCGTCGCCAACGTGATCAGCCGCGCCGGTTTCCGTCAGACCCGCCTGCCCACCGGCATCACCTGCAGCCGCGACCCCCGCGCCGTCGGCAACCTCGTCCTCACCTCCGGCCGGAACACCGTCATCGCCCTGCGCTAGTGACTGCGCGTAGCCGGGGTCGTCCGCGAGGCCCGGAGGCCGCGCCGGAGTGTGATCTGCGCCGCAATTCCACGGGTGCAATTCGTTGCGGAGCGCAGTTGCCGGAGCGGTCAGGTGACGAGCCGATATCGCTTTGGCCACGGACCGATCCGGGAACGCCGGATCGGTCGGCGACGGCTCCCTACCGGTGCCAGACTCCTTGGCCATGGACCTGCGCGACCAGTGGAATCGCCTGCTGCCGCACGCGCAGCCGTTGGGCGACGACCTGCTGGCTCGTTACGCAGAGCAACATCGCCACTATCACGACCAGCAGCACCTCGCCGAGGTCCTCCAGACCATCGACGAGCTGGCCGAGTACGCCGACGACGCGGACACAGTGCGGCTGGCGGCCTGGTTCCACGACGCCATCTACGACCCGCAGGCCGACCCCGGCGAGAACGAAGAGGTCTCGGCGCAGCTGGCCGAGCTCGAGCTGGCGGCGTACGGCGTCGAGGCCGCGCGGGTCGAGGAGATCGGCCGCCTGGTCCGGCTGACCGCGAAGCACGACTGCGCGGCGGACGACCGCAACGGCGCCGTGCTCTGCGACGCCGACCTGCGGATCCTGAGCCTGCCGGCCGCACGGTACGACGAGTACGCCGCCGGGATCCGGCAGGAGTACGAGCACATCGCCGACCGGGACTTCGCCCGCGGCCGGATGTCGTTCCTGCAGAGTCTGAGCGAGACCCGGCTGTACGCGACCGCCAAGGGCCACGAGGAATGGGAACGGCCGGCCAGGGAGAACCTGACCCGGGAGGTCGGTTCGCTGGGCCCTAAGGCGGCCCGACCGATCGGCGGGCTGATCCCGGTCGTCTACTTCGGTGCGGCACTGGGAGCGGTCGTCGCGTCCTCGGTCCTGCTGGGCCGCGGCCTCGGCGCGGCCGCCAAGTGGCCGGCCGAACCGGCCGATATCAGCGGCTTCCCGGTGTGGGCCCCGATCGCCGGTACGGCGGTGGCGGCCGCGCTGGCCTGTGCGTGGTTCCGGCGGTCGCAGCAGCGGCTGGTGACCGTTCCGGCGATCGTCTTCGCGGCTGTCGGGCTCATCGCCGTCGGCGTGTGCTGGTGGCGCTGGCCGGTCGCCCAGCCCGGTGCAGCCATGTCCGAGCGCTGGCCGTACCTCCTGATCGCCTCGGTCGCACTGGTGCTCGCCGGCGCCTTGCTGGCGCTGGCACGACGGCTGCGGCTCGCCCCGCCATACGCCCAGGCTCCCCCGCGTTGGCTGGGCGTCGGCGCGACCGTCGTGTGCGGCGCGCTGCTGGCGTGGGTCGTCGTCTCGGCGGGCGAACCGTTCGTCCAGGCCCGGCTGGAGACGGCCAACACGGTCAGCACGACCACGACCGCGCAGCCGACCCAGCTGCCGGTCCAGCTCGACGGGACGTTGGCGTGGAGCCGTGAGGTCCCGGCGACCGGCGCTATCACCGGTACGGCGGGCGGCGTCGCGGAGCTGCGGCCGGACGGCGTCGTCATGTCCGACGCGGCCACGGGCCAGATCAGGTGGCGGTACTCCCGGGCCGACGTCCAGGACGCCGCGTCCAGTGGCGCCAAGGGCCTGGTGGTGTCCGCCGACGGACGCACTGTCGTGGCGCATCTCCCGCGCTCGGACAACCGTGCCCCCGCGGGCATCAAGCTGCCGACGTACGCCGTACTGAACGCGGTGAGCGGACAGGTGCTGACCGAGGTCGACACCGACGGGACCGCGCTGGCCGTCGACGCCGACCAGCTGCTCGTGGCTGAAGACAACTATGTGGTCGCGCACGGCGTCAGCAGCCCGACACACTGGCGGGCGCAAGTGCGCTGCACGGTCACCCAGGGCGCGCTGGTCGGCGACCAGGCAGTCGTCGTTGACGCGTGTGCTGGCAACGGCGCCGTCGTCCGCGGCCTGGACATCAAGACCGGCGCACAGCGGTGGGAGGTCGACCTGGGCGCACGGATCGACCTGAGCTCGGAGCTGGACCCGTCGACGTGGGTCGGCGACCTGGTCGCCGTACCGGACACCCGTGAGGTCTCCGGCCTGATCTGGACCGGCGCCGCCGGCGGCACCCTGTACCAGTGGTCGGTCGACATCAGCGAAGGCCACCTGATCTGGACCACGCCTGTCCCGGGCACCCCGCGCCCGCGGCTCGGCTCCTCGTCCTGCGACGCGCAGCTGGCCGCGACGCACGCCGCACTGGTGCTGATCACCTGCCGGACCGGGAACGACCCCGGACAACCGCAGACGTACGACGTGTCGTCGTCGAGCCCTGCCGACGGGACACCGCAGTGGCACCACCTGCTGCAGGTACCGCCGCGGCTGCAGCAGCCGGAGTACCCGCGGAACGGGTTCGCACTGCTGCCGGACGGGCGCGTGGTGACGCTGATGCCGCAGCCGAACGGCAGCTGCTCCCCCGTGATGATCGGCACCACCGGCGTCCAGCCGCGACCGATCCTGCCCAGCCCGAACACGCAGCCGGTGGCCAAGTCCGAGGAAGTCACCTGCAACAGGCCGGCCGTCACGGTGGCCGCCGCCCGCCCGATCTTCTCCGACGGAACCCGGCTGTTCGCGCTCAACTGAGGGCCCGGGAATTCTGTTGCTCCCGGCACTGTTGACACCTACCGTGATCCGCATGTTCCGCGTGGTTTTCGAGTCCGACCTGTCAGGCACCGGCCTGACGGGCGCTCCCACGTGGGCTCTGTCAGTCGATTGCACCGGCGCGCGAAGCTGACCCTCCTCCTGCCCAGCAGGACCCGCGGAGGAGGGTGGCCCGAACCGGCCCCCTCCACGCGGTGACAGCGCTGTGAGGGCTTGCCGGAGGGTCCTGGCTCACACCGAACCTTCTGACAGACAAAGGAATTTCTGATGGCCAAGAGCCAGTTCGTGCGGACCAAGCCGCACCTCAACATCGGGACGATGGGTCACGTCGACCACGGCAAGACCACGGTGACCGCCGCGATCACCAAGGTGCTCGCGGAGCGCGACCCGAGTGTCAACCGCTTCGTCGCCTTCGACGGCATCGACCGTGCGCCGGAGGAGATGCAGCGCGGGATCACGATCAACATCTCGCACGTCGAGTACGAGACCGCGACCCGGCACTACGCGCACGTGGACATGCCCGGGCACGCCGACTACGTCAAGAACATGATCACCGGCGCCGCCCAGGTGGACGCCGCGATCCTGGTCGTGTCCGCGCAGGACGGCGCCATGCCGCAGACGCGGGAGCACGTGCTGCTCGCGCGCCGGGTCGGCGTACCGTACCTGGTCGTCGCCCTGAACAAGGCCGACACCGTCGACGACCCGGAGCTGCTCGACCTGGTCGAGCTGGAGGTCCGTGAGCTCCTCTCGGAGTACGGCTTCCCCGGCGACGACGTACCGGTCGTTCGCGTGTCCGGACTGAAGGCGCTGGAGGGCGACCCGCAGTGGACCGCCGCGATCGGCGAACTGCTGGACGCGGTCGACAACTACGTGCCGGTCCCGGACCGTGAGCTCGGCGAGCCGTTCCTGATGCCGATCGAGAACGTGCTCACCATCAGCGGCCGCGGCACCGTGGTCACCGGTGCCGTCGAGCGCGGTTCGCTGAAGCTCGGCGACGCGGTCGAGGTGGTCGGGCTCGGTCCGACGATCACCAGCACGGCGATCGGGATGGAGACGTTCGGCAAGTCGCTGGAGTCCGCGGACGCGGGCGACAACGCGGCGGTGCTGCTGCGCGGCGTGAAGCGCGACGAGGTCCGTCGCGGCCAGGTGGTGGCGCTGCCGGGCAGTGTCCGGCCGCACCGCAGGTTCCGGGCGAACCTGCACGCGCTGTCCACCGCCGAAGGTGGCCGGCACACCCCGTTCGCCGCGGACTACCGGCCGCAGTTCTACTTCCGGACCACGGACGTGTCCGGCGGGATCGACCTGGGTGCGATCGCCCTGGTGATGCCCGGCGACACGATCGAGCTCGGCGTGGAGCTGGAGAAGCCGGTCGCGATGGACGTCGGCCTCGGCTTCGCGGTCCGCGAGGGCGGCCACACGGTCGCCGCCGGCACCGTCACCGAGCTGCTCGACTGAACGACGGCCCCCGACCTACCCGGTCGGGGGCCGTTTTCTGTGCCGTAGCCCCGACGCGATCAACCGGCTGACCAGTTCACGGCTGGACACCGGTACGGCGCCGGCGGCGACCAGGTCGTCGTACCGGTCGCTGGGTACGTCGTAGTGGTCGCGGTCGAAGCCGCGTTCCGGGATGCCGTTGGCCTTCGCGAACGCGTGCAGCTCCTCGTGGGACTCGTCGCTCACCAGGTGCGACCAGATCCGGTTCCAGGCCGGCCAGGCGGGCGGGTCGATGAGGATCATTCGCGCGCGTCCTGGGCGTCGAGCAGGGTGCGCCACGAGCGCACGAACCGGGAGTTCACGTACGCCTTCGTCCACGAGCCGTCCTGGCGGACCGACGTACCGACGTGGAACCGGCGGACGCCGCTCTGGTAGAGCCAGGGCACGTGTTCGGGCTGCAGGCCGCCGCCCGCCATCATCACGCCCGCCACCGCGGCGTCCTCCTTCGCCAGCTTGCACAGGTCGTCCAGACCGTGGCTGACACCGATCGACGAGCCCGCCGTCAGCACGCAGTCCAGACCGGGCAGCGTGCGCAGTGCGCGCCAGGCCTGCTGCTGATCCAGGACCGCGTCGATCGCGCGGTGGAACGTCCACGGCGTCCCGGCGAACGTGCTGACCAGCGCGGACACCGACTCGACGTCCACCTGGTTGTCCGGCGTCAGGAACCCGAGCACGAAGCCGTCCGCGCCCGCGGCCAGGAAGGACTGCGCCATCGCGGTCAGCCGGTTGAGGTCGGCGCCGTTGGCGGTGAACGAGTTCTCCAGCCGCAGCATCACCCGCAGCGGCAGGTCGGTGGCCCGGCGGATCGCACTGACCGTCGACACCGACGGGCACAACCCGTCCGCCTCCATCGAGGCGCACAGCTCCAGCCGGTCCGCCCCGCCCTCCTGCGCCGCCTCCGCGTCCGCGGGATGCAACGCGATGATCTCCAGCAACGAACCCATGCGCGCCATCATCTCCCATATTGCGGTTGCACTCGCGCACGACCATCTGTATCGTTTTTCTAGAACGATTTAGAAGAACGATACAGACGAGGTGATCGAGGTGGCGGGAGTGACGCTGAAGACCGTGGCGAAGGCCGTGGGCGTCTCGCCGTCGACCGTCTCGAACGCCTACAACAAGCCCGACCAGCTCTCCACGGCGCTGCGCGAGCGAATCCTGGCCACCGCCCAGGAGCTCGGGTACGCCGGACCGGACGCGTCGGCCCGCGCACTGCGCAGCGGGAAGGCGGGCGCCGTCGGGGTGCTGTTCACGGACAAGCTGGCCTACGCCTTCTCGGACCCGTACGCGGTCGGCTTCCTGGCCGGGCTCGCGGAGGTCGCCGAGGAGTTCGCCACCAGCCTGCTGCTGATGCCGCTCAGCTCGACCGACATCGCCGGCGGCAGCAACGCCGTCCAGCAGGCCGCGATCGACGCGGCGGCGATCTTCTGCGTACCGGGCGGGCACCCGGCGCTCGAGATCCTCGCCAACCGCGGGATCCCGGCGGTGTCGACCGACCGGGGCGACCACCCGGACCTGTCCTGGGTCGCGATCGACGAGGTCGAGGCGGCCGCGCAACTGGGCGAGCACCTGGCCCGGCTCGGTCACCGCGAGGTCGTCGTCCTGGTCGACAACGCGCAGGCGGCCGGCGGCCGGCCGGTGGAGCTGACGCTCGACGAGGTCGGGTACACCGACTGCGAGCTGCGGATCCAGGGCCTGCAGAAGGCGATGCCGGACGCCCGGCTGCGGATCGTCTCCGGTGGGCACAACGCGTTCGCGTCCGGGCTGAAGGGCGCGGAGTTCGTGCTCGACTCGCAGGACCGGCCGACGGCGATCGTCGGGCTGAGTGACGTGCAGGCGCTCGGCGCACTGGAGGCGATGAAGGTCCGGGGCCTGACCCCGGGTCGCGATCTGACCCTGGCGGGATTCGACGACATTCCGGCCGCCGCGGCCGCCGGGCTGACGACGGTCCGCCAGCCAATCAAGGACAAGGGGCGCGCGGTCGGCCGCATCCTGCTCGACCCGGCCTCGACCGAGCGCCAGCTGCTGATGCCGACGCAGCTGATCGTCCGCTCCAGCAGCGGACCCGCGCCCAAGCCCTAACAAGCACTGACAACCACACACATCTCCCCAGGAACCGTCCGGTTCCCGGGTCGATCGACCACGCTCTCAGGAGGGAGCAGAACCATGACGTACTTCATTGCCGGCAACACCGCCGTCGAGAACGCGCGCACTCTCACCCAGTCCGCGCTCCCGAACGCTCCCCAGCAGCCACACGACGAGCCAACGCCGCGCCGTACCATCGCGGTCCGCGCGCGCTTGAGCGCCGTACTGCGGTCCGCCGCCGAACGCGAGCTCCGTCTCGCCAACCGAATCGACCCCACCCCCACCTGCCCCAGCCCCGCCCGCTGACCGCCCCCCATTTGCCTGGCTGACCACCGAGCTTGCGGGTTCTCCACCCTGAACAGGAGTGACGAACCCCGCATTTGGCTGGTCAGCCAGCCAAATGCGGACAGGCGGCGGCGTGGTTTTGTCGGAGGTGTCTGGCACCCTGAAGGGCGATGAACGAGCCAGGGGTGTTGCTGACCGCGCGGGCGATGGTGCTGCACGACCTCGCCGCGCGCGGCTTCGACGACGCGGTGATGGTGTCCTTGCTCGAGGACGCCGTCGCCGGTCGTCAGTGGTGGCTGGACCAGTGGCCCGACGGCGCCGAGCACATCGCGGGCCTGGTGGCGCAGGACGTCCAGGACCGCCTGGTCGACTCCGGCGTCCGCTGGCCGCGCTGCACGGCCTGCGACGACCTGCATGACCACGAGCTCCGCATCGAGCCCGAGCTCGGCCCCGACCCGCACTGGGTCTGCGAGCGGGCCGGCATCACCGTCGCACCCCTGGGGCACCTCACCTGACCCCTCGGGGTAATACCTGATTGCTCTACATGTAGCCAGACTACTATTGTCTGTCTACATGAAGGTGTTGAACGCGCTCCGCGTGACGGCCGCGGTGCATGCGCTGGCGATCTGCCTGCAACCGGTGTTCGCGGGTGTGTACCTGAACGGCTCGCCGTCCGGCCTGCGCCTGCACGAACCGATCGGCCTGGCGCTGGTCTTCCTCGGACTCGCGCAGTTGCTGCTGGCAACGGTCTGGTGGCGGGCCGGCGGCGACCGGATCGCGCCGGCGGTCAGTCTGCTGATCGTGGCCGGCGAGGTCGTCCAGGTCGCGATGGGGTACGGCCGCCAACTGGCGATCCACGTCCCGCTGGGCATCGCGCTGGTCGTGGTCTCGGTCGCCTTCGCGCTCCGGGTCGGCAGGCGTCAGGCGGTCGCCGCGTGATCACCCTCGAGCCCCAGCCGGCTGCCAAGGTACGACGGCCGCGCGTCAGTCTGCAGGTGCTGCGCGGCAGCCTGCTGCTGCACACCGCGTTCGTGATCGCGCAGCCGATCGCGGCCGGGTACTTCCTGGCCGGCAACGTCGATGCGATGACGAACGTGCACAGCGTGATCGGCGGCACCATCTGGATGATCGCGCTGCTCCAGACGGTCGCGGCCGTCTGCTACGCGATCGGCAGCCGCGGCCGGATCTGGCCGGCCCTGATCTCCGTGGTCCTGGTCGTCGCCGAGATCGTCCAGCTCACCTTCGGCTACCTGCAGAACTTCGCCGTCCACGTCCCGCTCGGCACCGCGATCGTCGGCACCGTCTGCTGGATGACCGTCTGGTCGTTCCGCCGCACCGCACGTCTGAGCCGCCAGGAGGCGAAACGATGAGGCTTTCCCGCCGAGGACTTCTGGCCGCCACGGGCGGCGCCGTGGTTCTCACCGCCTGCGGCCAGGAGGCCAAGCCCGCGCAGGCCGGAGAACTCCTGCGCAGCAAGGCGAAACTCCCTGCTCCGTTCCAGGTGCCGCTGCCGGTCCCACCGGTCAAGAAGCCGACCCGGTCGGACGCGAAGGCCGACTACTACCGGGTCGTCCAGCGCAAGGCGAGCCTGGAGATCCTGCCCGGTCTCAAGACCGAGGTGATGGGGTACGACGGCCTGTTCCCCGGCCCCACCTTCGACGTGCGGAGCGGGCGGACCACCGTGGTCGAGCAGGTCAACGAGCTGGACGTGTCGACCGTGGTGCATCTGCACGGCGGCCACACACCCGCGCCGAGCGACGGCTGGCCGCTCGACCTGATCATGCCCGCGAACGGTCAGCACGGCGGACACCACATGTCCGGCGGCGACATGGCGATGGGCAAGCGCACCTACACGTACCCGAACACGCAGCGCGCCGCGACGCTCTGGTACCACGACCACACGATGGACTACACCGCACCGCAGGTGTACCGCGGCCTGTTCGGCCTGCACATCATCCGCGACGACGAGGAGGAGAATCTTCCGCTGCCGAAGGGCGATCGGGAGATCCCGCTGGTGATCGCGGACCGCGCGTTCGACGCGGACGGGTCGTTCCTGTACCCGGCCGCGAAGGATGGCCCCGGCGTCGAGTCGGCGTACATGGAGGGTGTCGTCGCCGACGTCACCCTGGTGAACGGCGCGCCGTGGCCGGTGCACGAGGTGGACGCGGTCCGGTACCGCTTCCGCATTCTGAACGCGAGCAACGCCCGCCGGTACGAGCTCGCTCTCGACAAGGGCCCGGCGACGTTCGTGCAGATCGGCAGCGACGGCGGACTGCTCGACAGGCCGGTCGAGCACAAGACGCTGGTGATCGCGCCCGCCGAGCGGTTCGACGTGATCGTGGACTTCTCGCAGTACCAGCCGGGCGACGAGGTCACGGTCGTCAACAAGCTCGACGGCAACGCGAACGTGCTGCGCTTCAAGATCGCGCGCAAGGCGCCGGACGACACGAGGATCCCGGCGACGCTCTCGTCGTACGCCACGACTCCGCGGCCGAAGGGCGTCGTACGGCGCGAGTGGCGGTTCCGGCGCGGGAGCGCCGGCGATCACCGCGGCTGGACGATCAACGGGAAGGGATTCGATCCGGCGGTGATGCAGGCGCAGGTGAAGCTGGACCAGGACGAGATCTGGTCGTTCGTCACCGATGTCCATCATCCGGTGCACGTCCACCTCGCCCCGTTCCAGGTCCTCAGCCGCGGCGGCGGCAAGATCTCGGCGTACGACCGCGGCTGGAAGGACACCGTCGACATCCGCCCGGCCGAGGTTGTCGAGGTGCTCGTCAGGTTCACGGCCCACAAGGGCAAGTACCTGATCCACTGCCACAACCTCGAACACGAGGACATGGCCATGATGGCGGCCTTCGAGACGATCTAGGCACGCCGGATCAGCGAGTGCCGGCGGCCAAGGCCGTGACAGCTCGGGCACGGAGGGCGGCGCGGTCGACGCCGGCCGCGGTGAAGGCGCGAGCCACGCGGCCGCGCTCGGTGTCGAGGATGCCGACCAGTATCCGCATCGGCCCCATGCCGCCGCCACCGATCTTCGGCGGCGCGTCCATCGCGCGCTTCAGCAGCAGCTTCGTGGACTCGCCGATCTGCGGGTGCCGATCGGGGTCCGGCGTTGCCTCGGGCAACAAGCCGATCCGGACGGCGATCCCGGCGATCGCCAGGCTCTGCTCCCACTCGCGGTTCAGCGCGTCGCGGATCGCGCCTTCGGTCAGCCCGGCCTCGGCGAGCAACCGCGCGGCCGCGGTCTCGTCGCGGCGTGCGAGCGCGAGCAGCACATGCTCGGCCTCGATGGTGCGGGAGCCGTCGCGGCGCGCCTCGTCGCGCGCGGACCGCACCAGGATCGAACGAACGTCGGACGGCATCAGCGCCTCCTCAGGGCGACGCCGGCGGCGACCAGCCGCCGGGCGTGTTTCTTGTGCACGGCCTGCCGGGTGACCCCCAGCACCTCGGCCACGTCGGACCAGCTCCAGCCGGCCCGCATCGCGCGCTCCACCTGGCTGTCCTCCAGCCGGTCGGCCAGCCGGCGCAGCGCCACCACCGCGGCCAGGCCGGCCGCGGGGTCCTCGGGATCCACCAACTCGGTCATCTAAGCAACCTAAGTTGACAACTCAAGATTGTCAACCACAGTTGCTCGAATCGACGGGTTGACGACCGCCTCGGCGCCTGACTATATTCAACGCATCAGTTGATCAAAGGAATGGTTGATAAAGATGATGGTTGACGACGATCAGCTCGACCGGGCGTTCGCGGCACTGGCCGACCCGGTGCGACGGGCGATGATCGCGCGGCTGTCGCGCGGACCGGCCACGGTGAACGAGCTGGCCGACCCGTTCCCGATCACCAAGCAGGCGGTGTCGCGGCACATCCAGGTGCTCGAGGCCGCCGGGCTGATCACCCGGACCCGGGACGGCCAGCGCCGCCCGTGCCACCTGGTGCCGGCCGCCCTCGAAGCACTGACGAGCTGGATCGACGAGTACCGGCTCGAGACCGAACGCCGCTTCCGCCGGATGGAAGCGCTACTGGACAAGGAGCAGTAACCATGAACGGCACCACGATCAACACCCCGGCCGGCACCCCGTTCGTCGAGGTCACCCGCGAGTTCGCCGCGACGCCGGCGCAGCTGTTCCGGGTGATGTCCGACCGCGACCTGGTCGCCCAGTGGCTCGGCCCGCGCAACCTCGACGCGACCATCGAGGAGTACGACGTCCGCACCGGCGGCAAGTACCGCTACATCCACAAGGACGAGTCCGGTGAGTACGCGTTCCGCGGCGTCTTCCACACCGTCGAGCCGGACAAGCTGGTCATCCAGACGTTCGAGTGGGAGGGCGCGCCGGGCGAGGTGTGCATCGAGAAGATGACCCTGGAGCCCACCGAGAAGGGCGTCCGGCTGCACCAGCGGTCGGTGTTCCCGTCGGTCGAGGCCCGCGACCAGTCGATCGAGTACGGCATGGCCAACGGCATCGAGGACTCGATGGACCGCCTGGCCGAGCTGGTCGCGAAGGAGGGCTGACATGAGCCAGGTCGTCGTCGACATCTCGGTGTCGCTGGACGGCTACGTCACCGGGCCCAACGCCGGCGTCGGCAACGGGCTCGGCGACGGCGGCGAGGCTCTGCACGACTGGGTCTTCCACGGCACCGACGCGGACCGCGCCGTCCTCGACGCCGCCTTCGACGCGAGCGGAGCGGTCGTCCAGGGCCGGAACCTCTTCGACGTCATCGACGCCCCGGACGGGTGGAGCGACGAGATGGGGTACGGCGCGAAGCCGACCGGCGAGGTCAACCCGCCGGTCTTCGTCGTCACCCACACACCGCCGGCCAGTCCCCGGCTGGGCGACCGGTTCCGTTTCGTCGGCAGTCCGGCCGCGGCGGTCGCCCAGGGCAAGGAGGTTGCCGGCGGCAAGGACGTGTACGTGATGGGCGGCGGGCAGATCTGCCACGAGGTGCTCGCGGAAGGGCTGGCCGACGTACTGCGCTTGCACCTGGCGCCCATCGTGCTCGGTGGTGGGACCCGGCTGTTCCCAGCCGAGAGCGCACCGGCGTACGCGCTGGAGCTGATCGAGGCCGTGTCGACGCCGGCCGCGCAGCACCTCACGTACCGGGTGGTGAGGTAATGGGCAGCGTCATCGCTACGGCGGCCGTCTCGCTGGACGGCTTCGTCGCGGACACCGAGGACGCGGTCGGGCCGCTGTTCGACTGGTACAACAACGGGCCGGTCGAGGTGTACGGGACCGACCCCGGACGGCCCTTCCACGTCAGCCGGGCGAGTGCGGACTACATCAACTCGACCTGGCCGAACGTCCGGTCCTGCGTGATCGGGCGGCGGCTGTTCGACATCACCAACGGCTGGGACGGCGTGCCCTCGGTGGGTGACCACGTCTTCGTCGTCACCCATCAGCCGCCGGCCGAATGGCCGTTCCCCGACGCCCCGTTCACGTTCGTCAACGGCATCGAGGAGGGGATCACCCGCGCCAAGGAACACGCCGGCGACCACGACGTAGCAGTCACCGGCGGAAACCTCACCGGCCAGGCGCTGGCGGCGGGCCTGGCCGACGAGATCGCCTACAACGTCGTCCCGGTCCTCTTCGGCACCGGCATCAAGTTCTTCGGCGACTACGTGGGCCCGCAAGTCCTGCTGGACAACCCTCGCGTGGTCCACGGCGACCGCGTCACCCACCTGCACTACCGCGTCGTCCGGTAGAAGGGTTACCGCCGGAGTTGAGGGTGGTCGGCGATGACGGTGCGGGAGCCGGGGGCGATCTCGGTGAAGCCGGCGTCCTGCACCACGGGGAGATTGCTGGTAAGCAGCGTTCGCCAGTGCTCCGGGGTCGCCGTCCGAACGGCGAGCTCGAAGTCGGTTGCCACCCACTCCTTCCGCGCCTGCGCCGGCAACGCCCACCAGGCGAGCTGAGCAGCATGACCAACCTGCGCCATCGCCTTCCCGCTCGACATCTCCAGTGCCGGATTCACCCACAGCACGGGCACGCCGGCCGCGACCGGCGGCAGCTCACCGGAGTCCTCGAAGTCGGTACCACTCACCTGAAGCTTGAACAGGTCAACCGGCACCTCGTCCACCCCGGTCGGCGGAAACACCCGAACCTCGGCCGCCGCGGACTCGGGCTCGGCGCCGGTGCCGTACCCATGGACGGTGATTCCCGGCAGGGCCTCGGCGCGGCGCCACTCGATACCGCGGGCACGCTTGGTGATCTTGCGGATGCGGTTGTCCTGCCAGGCCGCCATCGCCTCCGCCCACTCCCCCTCGCCGTACGACCGCTCGTCGGCCAGCATCGCGAGCACCGCCCGCGCCGCCGTCTCCAGCGCATCAGTCTGCGCCGGCCGGGCGTTCTTCTCGACGCGCACCACGAGCGTCAGCACCTGTTCCACGCCGCGAGTCTGCCAGCACCTCGGATGCACTACGTTGACAGGGCGATGACGAGAAAGATCACGAGAGTTCCGCAGCTGTCGCCGGAGAGCGGCGTCAACCTGGCGTTCCTGGCGATGGCGGCCAACCTGCCCGGCGACCGAGCCTCCGCCGAGCTGATGGCAGAGTGCGCCGAAGACCTTGCCGTCCACGGCCACACCGCCGACGCGCTGGAGTGGTTCTCGCGGATCGTCGAGGGCGGCGAGCCTGAGTTGGGCCCGCACGCGGCGTTGCGGATCGCCGGGCTGCTCGTCGACCAGGACCTGGAGACTGCCCAGGCCGCGCTCCGGTACGCCGCCGACAACGGCACCGGGGATGTCGCCGGGTTCGCCGCCGAGAATCTGCACCTGCTCGGCGAGCACGAGATCGCCGTACGAGCCGAACCGGCCACCCCCGAGGAGGTCGTCGGCCGGACAGCCTTCGCGCGGGCCGCCCTGCTGAGCGCGGAGGGTGACTACGACGCGGTGGCCGACGCCCTGCAACAAGCCGGCGAGTGCCCGGTGCCGGCCATCGCCGCGGGTGCGCTGTTCGAGCTGGGCAACCTGCTCGAGGACGACGGTGACCTGACCGACGCGCGGGACGCCTACGCGAAGGCGGCCGAGCTACGCCAGCCGCACGTCAGCGGTCAGGCCGCGATCAACCTGGGCCTGGTCCGGAGCAGGCTGATGGATGTCCGCGGCGCGGCGGCCGCGTACCAGCTGGCGGTCGAAATCGGCGACCCCGACGACGTCGCCAAGGGCAACCGCCTGCTGGCACAGCTCGCCGAGCTGGGCGACCTGGACGAGGTCCACGCCCGCGCCCAGCAGCTCGACCTGTCCGACCCCGACCTGGTCGGTGCGAGCGCGGTCCACGCCGGCGAACAGTTCCTCCACGAGGGCGACCTGCAATCCGCACTCCGGGCCTTCGAGAAGGCGATGGACACCGGTCACCCGATCCACGCGCCCGAGGGCGCCGCCTGGGTCGCGGCGGCCTTCCACCAGGTGGAGGGTATGCGCGGAGCGGAGGCGGCGATCGGACGGCTCACCGAGATCGGGCGACCCGAGCTGACCGCGCGGGCCTGGTTCATGTTCGGCTGCCGGTTGGTGTACGGCGGCAACGTGAAGGAGGCCGAGAAGGTCTGGAAGCGCGTGGACGGCGACGCGCAGGCGGCCGCGGAGTGCGCGAAGCACCTCGTACGCCGCAAGACCGCCAAGGCCGAAGCCGCGTTCCGGGAGGTGCTCGCCGTCACGCCGGACCTGGCCGGTCATCTCGAGGCGCTGGCCGACGAGGTGGGGGCCCGAGCGAGTCTGACTCGGTGACCCCGACGGCAGGTTGTAGCGTGGCGGCATGCAGCAGTACCTGGATCTGTTGAGGCACGTGCTGGACAACGGGACCGAGAAGGGGGACCGGACCGGGACGGGCACGTTGAGCGTGTTCGGGTACCAGTCGCGGTACGACCTGCGGGACGGGTTCCCGGCGGTGACCACGAAGAAGCTGCATCTGCGGTCGGTGATCGGGGAGCTGATCTGGTTCCTCAGCGGCTCGACGAACGTCAAGTGGCTGAACGAGAACAACATCTCGATCTGGGACGAGTGGGCCGACGAGAACGGTGAGCTCGGCCCGGTGTACGGCTACCAGTGGCGGTCCTGGCCGACGCCGGACGGGCGGCACGTCGACCAGATCGCGAACCTGATCGCCTCGATCCGGAACAACCCGGACTCCCGCCGGCACATCGTGAACGCGTGGAACGTGGCCGACGTGGACGACATGGCGTTGCCGCCGTGTCACACCATGTTCCAGTTCTACGTCGCGGACGGCCGGCTGTCCTGCCAGCTGTACCAGCGGTCGGCCGACATCTTCCTGGGCGTGCCGTTCAACATCGCGTCGTACGCGCTGCTCACCCACATGGTCGCTCAGCAGACCGGGCTCGAGGCCGGCGACTTCGTGCACACGCTCGGCGACGCCCACCTGTACCTGAACCACCTGGACCAGGCCCGCCTGCAGCTCACCCGCGAGCCGCGGCCACTGCCGACGCTCCAGCTGGCCAAGCGCGACTCGATCGACGGCTACGAGATCGCCGACGTCGAGCTGATCGGCTACGACCCGCACCCGGGCATCAAGGCCCCGATCGCCGTATGACGATCATCCTGATCGCGGCCGTCGGACAGAACGGTGTGATCGGCCGGGACAACGACCTGCCCTGGCGGATCCGCGAAGACCTGCAGCGGTTCAAGCAGCTCACTCTCGGTCACACCCTGGTCATGGGCCGCAAGACCTACGACTCGATCGGCCGCCCGCTCCCGGGCCGCCGTACCGTCGTCGTCACCCGACAGCACGACTGGTCCGCCGAGGGCGTGGAGGTGGTCCACTCCCTCGACGACGCCCTGAAGTACGACGGCACGCTGTACGTCGCCGGCGGCGGCGAGATCTACCGCCAGGCCCTCCCGCACGCCGACGCCCTCGAACTCACCGAGGTCGACCAGTCACCCGACGGCGACGTCACGTTCCCGACCCTGACTCCGGACACCTGGACCGAAACCCGTCGCGACCCACGCGACGGGTACTCGTTCGTTAGCTACTGGCCCGGCTGTACGCCTTGACACGACGCGACAATTCCAATTGCGTTGGCCTCTCCGAATAGTGAGGTGCTATGAGGACAACAGCCGGGGTGGGATTCCTCGAGCAACTGGACTTCGACTATTTGGCCCATCTCTATCACATCCTTGGACCTCAGTTCAGCGCCGAGACTTCTCTGCAGGAGGCGCAGGACAGTCCGATCCGGGGTTCCATGGCGCTCCTCGTCTGGCAGGACAGTATAGTTTTTGTCGGCAGGCTTACGCGTGGCCATCGATCAGGACCTCGACGTAGCATCAAACTGGAATTGGTCAGCAAGGTTGAACCGCCGCTGCCCGCGAACCAGTTACGAGCCGCACTTCTCTCGACGCAGCGGAGGCCGCTGCAACGGCCCGGAGGATCTCTGTCCGAGAAGGCGACCCAGCGAGTTCTAGACGTATTGATGCGAGAACGCCCCTCCCTAACCGATGCGTTGAGCGCACTGCTAGCTGAGTCCCTGCCGCCGGAAAGGCCAGATCTTCGTCCTCTCGCCGAGCAACGTGACGCCGTCGCGACGCTGCTCGAGATCGCCAGGTTCACACCTGACGCGGCTCTGAGCACAGACCGCTCATGGCTCACCGGGAACAGGCGAACCTTCCTTCCCAGCACACATGGCATCACTCCACTCGAGGACACGATGATCGAGCACGATCGGGGAAGGTTTCTAGGCTGGGAACCCGAAGAGACCGATGAGATCGGCGTGCGGTCGTTCACGAACGGAGCCGGCAAAGAACTGCGCATTTTGAATGTCAATCGATGGGCCACCGAGACCGCATTGGGATGCGACCTTATCTACTACAACGTCCAGCATCACAGCTATGCGCTACTGCAGTACAAGCGAATGACATCCGAATCTGGCGAGATGCGCTACCGACCAGACGCTCATTTCGATCAGCAGATCGCGCGAATGCGAGCACTCGACTCCGATTGCATGGCTCAAGATGGCTCACAGTACCGATTGTCGCCGACTCCCAGCTATCTGAAGATATGCCAGCTCGAATCGATGCAACTTGACAAATTCTCCGTCGTTCCCGGCATTTACCTGGCACGCGAGCAGGCCGAGATACACCTCAATGACCGCGACGCACGCGGCGATCACGGCGGACGCTACTTCTCGTTCAAGAACGTTCAGTCCTACATGACAATGTCAATATTCACAGACCTCTTGTCGTTGGGCCTAATCGGAACCAGTGGAGCGTCGACCGAACACATCCGCGAAATCATCGACATGAGTCTGACTCAACGAGGCGCAGCGGTTGTTGGCATCCTGAACGACAGGACCATGCGGCGGCCTGGCTGGAAGCAGCCTGCGCAATAACTCGCTCGCACTACGCTGGGTCACGCAAGACCACCCGTCCTTCCTTTCGTCGCAGCCAACAACGAGTAGGCAACGGGGCAGTCAGGAAGACCTGGAACCGCGTAGATTGGGCGCGCGTCACGGAGGTGTCCAGGGGACCTCTCGGAGGGGAACACGATGACTGAAGCCGACAACACAGCTGCTCAGGCCGCTGCCGCGCAGCCCGCGGCGATGCCGCTGCAGCCGCCGACCGCGACCGCGCCGGGGTTGATACTGACCGCTCCGGCGCCGTCACAGCCTGTTGCGGCCACTGCGGCGCCGAGCATGGCGCCGGCTGTCGACCCGGCCGCGTTGCCGGGGCTGGACAGCAAGGTGGACACGTTCCTGACCGCGTTGATGGCGGCCGAGCCGCGGTCGCCGGAGTTCGCGGCGAAGGCCAGTGACGTGCGGAGCATGGGTGACGTCGACATCCGCGCCGCGGCCGAGAGCTCGAACCGGCTGCTGCAGTCGCCGGTCCGGGCGCTGCAGGAGGGTGGCCTGTCGGAGGGGTCGACGGTCGGCAAGACCCTGCTCGAGCTGCGCCGTACGGTCGAGGAGCTGGACCCGAAGGAAGCCACCGGGGTCAAGAAGTTCCTCGGGATGATCCCGTTCGGGGACAAGATCGAGGACTACTTCCGCAAGTACCAGACCGCGCAGAATCACCTCGAGGGCATCCTGCACAGCCTGCGCAACGGCCAGGACGAGCTCGGCAAGGACAACGCCGCGCTGAACCTGGAGAAGCAGCAGCTCTGGGACGCGATGACCCGGCTGAACCAGTACGTGTACGTCGCCGAGCGCCTCGACGCGCGGCTGTCCGCGGCGATCGCGGAGCTGGAGGCGACCAACCCGGACAAGGCGAAGGCGTTCCGCGAGGACGTGCTGTTCTACGTCCGGCAGAAACACCAGGACCTGCTCACCCAGCTCGCCGTGTCGATCCAGAACTACCTGGCGATCGACATCGTGATCAAGAACAACATCGAGCTGATCAAGGGCGTCGACCGGGCGTCCACGACCACCGTGTCGGCGCTGCGTACGGCGGTCATCGTCGCGCAGGCGCTCGGCAACCAGAAGCTCGTGCTCGACCAGATCACCGCGCTGAACACCACCACCAGCGGCATGATCGAGCGCACCTCGCAGATGCTGAAGGACAACTCGGTGGCGATCCAGCAGCAGGCCGCGTCGGCGACCATCGGGCTGCCGCAGCTGCAGGCCGCGTTCGCGAACATCTACGCGACCATGGACGCGATCGACACGTTCAAGGTGGAGGCCCTGGACAACATGGCCGCGACGATCGGCACGCTGGAGACCGAGGTGACCAAGTCCCGTTCGTACCTGGACCGGGTCGCCCAGCAGAACCAGCAGGTCGTGCACGGCAGCCTCGACCTCAACCTCGGTCGCTGAGTCACTGGAAAGCAACAGGAAGTAAGGGGGTACGGCGTTGGCTCTGGGTGACTTCTTCGCGCGGCTGACCGGTCGCAAGGAGGAGCCCGAGCCTGCGCCGGTTCCCGGGCCGCCGACGAACGACGACCTGCTGGCGGCGCTGGTCCGGGTCGAGCAGCTGGTCGCGGGCGGCGCCGTACCGGCTGTGGTGGCGTCCCGCGTCGCACGGGTGGTGCGCGTCGTCCGGGAGACGATCCCGCGGCTCGGCAACCTGGGCGGCAGCGTGCAGGCGTACTCGGTGATGGCGACCGCGACGGACTACCTGCCGGAGGCGATCGGCGGGTACCTGCGGCTGCCGCGGCAGTGGGCCGACACCCGCCCGGTGGACCGCGGCAAGACGTCGCTAATGATCCTGATCGACCAGTTGGACCTCCTGGCCGCGACGATGGACAAGGTCTTCGACGCGGTGAACCGCGCCGACGCGGCGGCGCTGATCGCCCACGGCAGGTTCCTGCAGGAGAAGTTCGGCACCGGCTCCACCGGCGGCGGACTGGCCCTCGGACCGACCGCGTCGACCCCGCCACCCGATCCCGGGGCGGGACCGTTGGCACCACCACCTGGACGAGGAGGGTCATGAGCGGCGCGGGGGGACTTCAGGAGGCGCTGTCCGCGCTCCTCACCGTGGCGGGCCGGGCCGGCGTCGCCGAAGACACCGCGCGCAGCGAGGCGCTGTCGCTCGCCGCGGCCCTGGCCGAGTCGGCGCCGGGCGCTTCGGCGGATTGGGGCAAGGCGGTCCCGGGCGGAACAACACAGGACTTCTTCGACGCCGCCGTTCGCGGCCGTCGCTGGCGAGGCGCGCCCACAGCCGTACTCACCGAGCTGATCGCCAACGGTTCGTCCGAGAAGTCGGCGTACGCCGAGGCGCTCGCGGAGGTGGCCTCCGCTGCCTGCACGTTGGGCGAACCGACGATGCGGGTCGTAGGGAATGCGTCGGTCGCGGCTGCTGCACAACTGCAGGCGGCGGGCGCGCGGCCGCTGCAGGTCGGACATGGACCTGCGCAGGTGCCGCCGACCGCGGACGCACCGGCCGCCGCAGCCGGCACGACCGAGGCGGCTGCGGTGGCTACGACGGCGGCGGAGGACGTTGCTCCGGTGAAGACGGTCGAGGAGCTGCTGGCGGAGCTGGACGAGCTGACCGGGCTGGCCCGGGTCAAGCAGGAGGTGCACCGACAGGTCGCCGTACTGCGGGTCGAGAAGCTGCGAACCGAGGCAGGGCTGAAGAGTCCGACGATCACGCGGCACCTGGTCTTCGTGGGGAATCCGGGGACCGGGAAGACGACGGTCGCGCGGCTGGTGAGCGGGATCTACAAGGCGCTCGGCCTGCTGTCGAAGGGGCAGCTGGTCGAGGTCGACCGGTCCGAGCTCGTCGCCGGGTACCTCGGGCAGACCGCGACGAAGACGGCCGAGGTGGTCGCGTCGGCCGCGGGCGGCGTGCTGTTCATCGACGAGGCGTACAGCCTGACCGCCGGTGACCTGGGCGCCGACCAGTACGGGCGGGAAGCCGTCGACACGCTCGTGAAGGAGATGGAGGACCGGCGCGACGACCTGGTCGTGATCGTTGCCGGGTACCCCGAACCGATGGAAGTGTTCATCGCCGCGAACCCCGGGCTGGCGAGCCGGTTCCGGACCACCATCGAGTTCGAGAACTACAGCGACGACGAGCTCACCGACATCCTCACCGGGCTCGCCGAGGCCGCCGACTACGAGCTGGTGCCGGAGGCGGTCGACGAGTTCCACGAGATCCTCGCGGTCACCCCACGAGACAGCTCCTTCGGCAACGGGCGCTTCGCCCGCAACATCCTGGAAGCCGCCATCGGCCGCCAGGCCTGGCGCCTCCGGGACGTCAAGGCACCGACCAGGGACGAACTGCGTCAGATCATTGCCGCCGACCTGACCGACGAAGCAGAACAGCCGGCACCGGCGGTCAAGCCGCAGCAGGGCGAGCCGGCACAGGGCGAGCCGGCACAGGGTGAGGCTGCACAGGGCGAGCCGGCACAGGGTGAGCCGGCACAGGGTGAGGCCGGGCAGGCTGAGGCTGCGGAGGCCGGGCCGAGTACGCCGGCCGAGGGTTTGCAGACGGAGCAGAGCGAACGAGGAGAACAGGCGTGACCCAGACGCAGAGTGCGCCGCCCCCGAGTGTGGCGGCGGCCCCGCCGCAGGGTGCGGCCGGGCAGGCGCCGAACGCCCGGAGCGCCGGTCCACGCGGCGCGGTCGCGCAGTGGTTCGAGGGTACGCCGGGCCGGATGCGCGCGTTCCTGATCCTCGCCGCCGCGATGAGCGTGGTGTTCGGGCTCGCCGCCGCGCAGGGCTTCAGCCAGGCCGACGGCTCCCTCGAACGCGCGCAAGCGAACACCGCCCAGCTCGTCCGCATCCAGGCGATCCACACCAACCTGGTCAGCGCGAACGCCGACGCGACCAACGCGTTCCTGGTCGGCGGACTCGAGCCGCCCGAACAGCGCGCGCACTTCGTCAACTCGATGGCCGCGGCTGCGGGGCTGATCGCCGACGCCGCGAGCGCCCAGCCCGCGGACCGCGAAGTCCTCGGCGCGCTGAACAAGACGCTGATCACCTACGAAGGCCTGATCGAACAGGCCCGCGCCAACAACCGCCAGGGCCTCCCGATCGGCTCGCAGTACCTGAAGGACGCGAACTCGGTACTCCAGGACGACTCGCTCCCGCTGGTCAAGGCGCTGGTCGAGGCGAACGAGAAGCGCGTCGACGCCGAGTTCGACGGCATCAGCAAGGGCACCATCTGGATCCTCGTCGGCGGCCTCCTCAGCCTGGTGGTCTTCGTGATCACCCTGCGCTGGCTGGCGCGCCGTACGCACCGCTACCTCAACCTCCCGATCGCGGCCGGCGCCGCCCTCGTCCTGCTGACCACGGTCATCGGCGGCGTCTCCCTCGCGAGCGCCTCCGGTGCCGCGAAGGACACCCGCAACTCCGAGTACGAACGCACGCTCGCGCTCTCCCGAGCCCGCATCGCCGCGTACGACGCACGCTCCAACGAAAGCCTCACCCTCATCGCCCGCGGCTCCGGCGACGCCTTCGACAAGGCGTACAACACCGCCGCCGCGGAGGTCGACAACCAGCTGGGCAAGTCGTCCGGCACCACTGACGGCCTCCAGCAGGCCTGGGCCGAGTACAAGCAGGTGCACAGCAAGGTCCGCGAGGCCGACTCCAGCGGCAACTGGGACGGCGCAGTCGTGATGGCCGTCGGCGGCGAGAAGGCCGGCACCGACGATTCGGCGCAGACGTTCGCCGCCTTCGACGCTTCCTCGTCGCAACAACTGACCGCGAGCAGCGACGCGGTGTCGAGCGACCTGTCCGACGCGCGCGACGGCCTGCCTCCCATCGGCTGGCTCGGGATACCGATCGGTATCGTCGCCGCACTGCTGGTCGCCTGGGGCATGTCGCAGCGCCTGGAGGAGTACCGATGAAGAAACTGATCCCGATCGCCGCCACCACCGCCCTGCTCCTCACCGCCTGCAGCACCGGCAACTACGCCGCCACCCAGATCCCGACCAAGCCGTCGCCGTCGGCAGCCGCACCGCCGACCCCGACCGAGCCCAAGGCCTGTACGGACGGGAAGGACCCGCTGGCCTCGTACGTGCCGCCGGCCACGTTGCCGAAACCCGAGGAGCCGGTGACCGGATACCTGAAGACGATCAGGGACCGCCAACGGTTGATCGCCGGCGTCTCGGCCGACAGCCTGCACCTCGGCGCGCGGAACCCGATCACCGGCCAGATCGAGGGCTTCGACATCGACATGGTCAAGGCCGTCGCGACGGCGATCTTCGGCACCTGGGAAGGCCATCTCGAGCTCCGGGTGATCTCCAGCCCGCAGCGCATCCCGTCACTGCAGAACGGCTCCGTCGACATCGTCGCGCGCAACATGACGATCAACTGTGAGCGGTGGGACCAGATTGCCTTCTCGGCCGAGTACTACCGCTCCGGCCAGAAGACGCTGGTACCTCTCAACGCGAAGGAAACCAGCGTCAAGCAGCTGTCCGGCAAGACCATCTGCGCCCCCGCGGGATCGACCAGCCTGACGAACCTGATCAAGGAGAACCCGGCGGTCAAGCCGATCACCGCCGATTCCGACACCGGCTGCCTGGTGCTCTTCCAGCAGGGCAAGGCGTACGGGATCTCCGGTGACGACACCGTACTGGCCGGCGACGCCGCGCAGGATCCGTACGCGAAGGTGCTCACCGCCGAGAGATTCAGTGAGGAGCCGTACGGGCTCGGCATCAAGAAAGGGAACGTGGACTTCGTCAAGTTCGTGAACGGCGTGCTCGCGCAGATGAAGTCCAGCGGGGCCTGGATGGAGTCATACAACGCATGGCTGATGCCGGACCTGGGAAAGCTCACCACCCCGCCACCTGCCGTCTACGGCCGGACGCAATGACCGTTCGTACGCCGATCGTGTCGGCGCCTGTGCCGCCGGGGAAGATGGGGAGCGGGGTTCCGGCGGCGGAGTTGCTTGGCTTCTTGGGGGCGCTCGGGGAGTGGCGGGATCGGCGGAAGGCTGAGCTGGACGAGCTGGATCAGGCTGCCCTGCACTCGGCGGAGGCCGATGCGCTGAGCGCGGATGTCGTGCTCAGCATGACGGTCTGGAAGGCGGTCTCGGATCGGTACGAGTTGATTCTGGTGACCTGGGATTCGGGGCGGGTCGGGGCCAAGGAGACCGAGCAGATCTCGGCGCTGATCTGGGGCGGGCTGGATGCCGGCGGTGCGGGCGGGTCGCTCGCGGTTTCGTTGCCTGAGGCCTGCAAGTTGTCGGACGCGCTGGCGGCGACGCTGCGTGCCAAGCTCGCGCTCGAGCCGGGCGACGCCGACCTGGCGGCCCGGCTGCGGCAGCTGCGCGCGCAGGTCGAGCGGATCAGCGACCTGGTCAAGCAGGAGCCGGCGAACGCCCGTAACGACGCGCTCGCGAAGCATCACGACCTGGACCGGCGGCTCACGGATCTTGCCGACCGCAACAAGCGCGGCGCGGACATCGGCGGGCTGATCGGCCCGTTCGAGATGGACGCCGCGAAGGTCGAACGCGACCTGATCGTCGGCGCCGCGACCCGCAAGGAGCGCGCCGCCGACGTCGCGCGGGCCCGCACGCTCCGCGGTGAGCTCGAGGCGCAGGGCACGGCGGTCCGCGCGCTCGCGGACAAGGCGGTCGCGACGGTCAGTCCCGCCCCGCGCCTCGCCGTACCCGATGTGACCGCGCTCGGACCGGTGCCGAACACCCCGGCCGAGCTGGAGAAGTACCTGACCCGGCTGGACGCCGTCCGGCGGGCGCTCGGCCAGGCGCAGGCGGCGTACGGCGGCGCGCTGCAACGCCGCGACGAGCTGGCCCAACTGCTGGACGCGTATCAGGTGAAGGCGGCAAGTGTTGCTCCGGGCAACGAAGATCTCGGCGAGCTGTACCGGCGCGGCCGAGCGGCGATCGAGAACGAGCCGGTCGACCTGCCTCGCCTCGCTGCACTGGTAGCGGCCTACCAGGCCTACCTGGAAGGAACGAAATGACGACCTGCACCCAGCCGGGCTGCACCGGCTCCATCGTGGACGGGTACTGCGACGTCTGCGGCTCCCCCGCCGCGCCGAGCAAGGCAGCGAGTGCACCCGCCGCGGCCCCCGCGACCGGCAAGTGCACCGAGCCCGGCTGCACCGGCACCTACGTCGACGGCTACTGCGACGTGTGCGGCTCGCCCGCGCCGGACGGCGGTACGGCGGCCGACCCGGATCCGATCAGCACGGTGTCGACCGTCTCGCGCGCTTCCAACCGCCTGGCCTCGACGCCGCTCGGTTCGGCGCGGGCGGCGCAGGCCGGCTCCAAGCTGACCCGCAAGCTCGGTACGTCGTCCACCCGGCTGCGCGGGG
This sequence comes from Kribbella sp. NPDC050459, assembly GCF_040655315.1. NCBI lineage: Bacteria > Bacillati > Actinomycetota > Actinomycetes > Propionibacteriales > Kribbellaceae > Kribbella > Kribbella sp. NPDC050459. The sequence goes on from NZ_JBFAJQ010000002.1 coordinate 949,161, forward strand.
CGCGGCTCGGCGCCGGACTGACGCACGTCCCGTCGATCCCCGCGATCGACGCGAGCAAGGCGATCCTGGCCAACCCGATGGTCCCGGAGGACCGCCGCAACTGCCCGAACTGCGGCAACCCGGTCGGCCGCTCCCGCAACGGGCAGCCGGGCCGCACCGAGGGCTTCTGCCCGAAGTGCCGCAACCGGTTCTCGTTCTCGCCGAAGCTGCAGCCGGGCGAGCTGGTCAACGACCAGTACGAGGTGGCCGGCTGTCTGGCGCACGGCGGTTTCGGCTGGATCTACCTCGCCCGGGACAAGAACGTCTCGGACCGCTGGGTCGTGCTCAAGGGCCTGCTGAACTCCGAGGACCCGGACGCGGTGGCGGCGGCGATCGCCGAGCAGACGTTCCTGGCCCGGGTCGAGCACCCGCTGATCGTCGAGATCTACAACTTCGTCACCCACGACGGCGCCGGCTACATCGTCATGGAGTACGTCGGCGGCACGTCGCTGAAGACCCTGCTCAAACAGCGGATGGCCGCGAACAACGGCCAGTACGACGCCCTGCCGATCGACCAGGCGATCGCGTACCTGCTGGAGATCCTGCCGGCGTTCTCGTACCTGCACGACCTCGGCCTGGTGTACTGCGACTTCAAGCCGGACAACATCATCCAGGTCGGTGACGCGGTCAAGCTGATCGACCTCGGCGGTGTCCGGCGGATCGACGACCTGGACTCGGCGATCTACGGCACGGTCGGCTTCCAGGCGCCCGAGGTGGCCGAGGTCGGCCCGTCGATCGCGTCCGACATCTACACGCTCGGCCGGACGCTGTGCGTGCTGGCGATGGAGTTCCGCGGCTACCAGAGCCGGTACGTCGACACGCTGCCGCCGGTCAGCGACGTACCGCTGTTCCAGAAGTACGACTCCGTGTACCGCCTGCTGGCCAAGGCGTGCGCGAAGGACCCGGCGGACCGCTTCCAGTCCGCAGACGAGTTCCGCGTGCAGCTGCTCGGCGTACTGCGTGAGGTGGTGGCCGACAAGCAGGGCGTCAAGGCCGCGCAGCACTCGGCCTCGTCGCTGCTGTTCGGTACGCCGGGCGACAAGTCGCTCGGACTGGGCGACGCGGCACTGCCCTGGCAGCAGCTGCCGTCGCTGGCGCCGGACGACAGCGACAAGATGGCCGGCTGGCTGAAGACGGTCAGTGTGCCGGACTCGGCCAAGCGGCTCGAGCTACTCATCGACGCGCCGGAGCAGTCGCCGCAGACGCTGCTGGAGATCGCAGAGGCGGCGCTGGAGGTCGGGCCGGACCGCTACGACATGGTCGACACCGCGGTGGCCGACCTGCTCAACGCCGACCCGTGGGAGTGGCGAGCGGTCTGGATGGCCGGACTGGTCGCACTGGCCCGTGGTGACTCCGCCGGCGCTCAGTCCGCGTTCAACGCCGTCTACGGCCAGGTGCCGGGTGAGCTGGCGCCGAAGCTGGCCCTGGCAATCGCCTGTGAGCACAGCGGCGAGTTCGACGTTGCCGAGGGCCTCTACTTGACTTGTGCACGCACCGACGCCAACTACATCGCCCCGTCCGCGTTCGGTCTGACCGACATCCGGACCTCGCGCGGTGACGTGGACGGTGCGCTCGCCGCGCTCGACCTGGTGCCCCGCACCAGCGGCGCGTACGTGCGGGCTCGTCGCCAGCGAGCCGGTCTGCTGGCAGGATCGGGGCGTGGCCTTCCCGCGCTCGCCCAGGCGATGGACAGCATCGCGACGCTGACCATCGACCCGGTCGACCGGGCCAACCTGGCCGCGGACGTGTTCCGAACGGCGCTGACCGAGGTCCAGCAGTCCGGTCCACAGGAAGCGCTCCGGATCGACGGCCGCGCGGCGACCGAGTCCTCCCTGCGGGACGGCCTCGAGGCGACGTACAGGTTTCTGGCCGACCAGGCCCCGACCCGGACGGAACGGATCGTCCTGGTCGACTGGGCGAACGAGGTTCGAGGATGGACGTTGCGATGACGAGTTCGACCGACACGGTCTGCCCCAACTGCGGCGGGCCGGTGGCCGAGGCCGACCTGTTCTGCGAAGCCTGCGGCACCGAGCTGAAGCCGGGGGCCGCTGCTCCGACCTCCCCGGCGCTGGACACCGACACCGAGCCGACGGTGGAGATCACCGCAGCCGTCGTGGACGCGGTGGGTCCTTGCAGGTCGTGCGGCGGCACCATCGGCGCGGACGGCTACTGCGAGACGTGTGGCACCAAGGCCGCCAAGCCGCGCGACCACTTCGAGGAGCAGCCAGCTCCGTGGGTGGCCGGGGTGTGCGACCGCGGTATCCGGCACAGCCGCAACGAGGACGCGATGGCCATCGCGGCGGACGCGGAGCCGGGCAGCCGAGCGCTGCTGGTGGTCTGCGACGGCGTCAGCTCGTCGCTCGACTCCGATGTCGCCTCGCTCGCGGCCGCTCGGGCGGCGCGTGACGTACTGGAGGCCGGCCACGCGCAGGGCCTCGGCACCGAGACCTCCCGGGCCGGCGCGGTCGCGGCCCGACTGAAGGCGGCGGCCGACGCGGCGAGTGACGCCGTACTCGACAACACCAGTCCGGACAGCCCGAACCCGGCGTCCTGCACGTTCGTGGCCGCCGTCCTGGAGAACGGGCTGCTCGTGGCGGGCAACGTCGGCGACAGCCGGGCGTACTGGTTCCCGGACACGGCCGAGCCGATCGCGCTGACCGTTGACGACTCGTGGGCGGCCGAGCTGATCGCCACCGGGGTGTCGCGCGCGGAGGCCGAGTCCGGCCCGCACGCGCACGCGATCACCCGCTGGCTCGGCAAGGACGCGCCGGACCACACACCGCGGACCACGACGCTGCACGTGACCGGGCCGGGCTGGCTGCTGGTGTGCTCGGACGGCCTGTGGAACTACTGTTCCGAGGCGGCACCGCTGGCCGACCTCGTACGTCAGACAGCTGCGGACCACGGAGGCGAGCCGAAGGCCACCGCGTCCGCCCTGGTTGACTGGGCCAACGCCCAGGGCGGCCAGGACAACATCACCGTCGCGCTCGCGCGTCTCTGACCGGCGCGGACCTAAGGAGAGGACCGAGATGGCCGACTTCACCGCCACCGTTTACCAGAACGAGTTCCTGCCCGACGGCGGGACCGACGTGCACGCCATCGTCACGGTGAACTGCACCGGTGCCGGCGCCGCGGGACAGTCCGGCAGCGGCGACGCGGGTGAGATCATCATCGTCGACACCTCCGGCTCGATGGGCCGCGACGGTGTCCAGGCCGCCGCGTACGCCGCGCAGACCGCGCTCGACCAGATCCTCGACGGCGTCTGGTTCGCGGTGATCTCCGGCAACGACCGCGCGCAGCTGGCGTTCCCGCCGTCCGCGGAGCCGGTGATGGTCAAGATGGACCCGTACACCCGGCAGGCCGCCAAGGACGCCGTGTCCCGGTTCTACGCCGACGGCGGGACCGCGATGGGCACCTGGCTGCGGCTGGCCTCGCGGGTGTTCGCCACCGTGCCGTCGCTGTCGCAGAAGCACGCGCTCCTGCTGACCGACGGCGAGAACCAGCACGAGACCCCGGAAGCGCTGACCCAGGCGATCACCTCCGTCACCGGGCAGTTCCAGTGCGACGCCCGCGGCGTCGGCGTGGCCTGGCAGGTCGACGAGGTACGGCGGATCGCGCAGGCGCTGCTCGGCACCGTCGACATCATCCCGGCGCCGGACCAGCTGGCCGCCGAGTTCGCCAAGATCATCCAGAACGCGATGAGCCGCGGTGTCGCGCAGGCCGATCTGCGTGTCTGGGCCCCGCAGGGCGCCGAGGTGCTGTTCGTCCGGCAGGTCGCGCCGACGGTCGAGGACCTGACATCGCGCCGTACGACGGTGAACCCGCTGACCGGGTCGTACCCGACCGGCTCGTGGGGCGACGAGTCCCGCGACTACCACGTGGCGATCCGGCTGGCCGCGAAGGCGGTCGGGCAGGAGCAGCTCGCCGCGCGCGTGCAGCTGGTGCTCGGCGACGACACGGTCGCCCAGGGTCTGGTGAAGGCGCTGTGGTCCGCGGACGAGGCGCTCACCACCCGGATCAGCCCGGAGGTCGCGCACTACACCGGACAGACCGAGCTGGCGCAGGCGATCCAGGAAGGCCTGGCCGCCAAGGCCGCGGGCGACACCGCGACCGCGACCACCAAGCTCGGCCGGGCCGTGCAGCTCGCCGCGACGACCGGCAACGAGGAAGCGACCACGCGGTTGCGCAAGGTCGTGGACATCGACGACCAGGAAACGGGTACGGTGCGGCTCAAGCGCACGGTCGAGAAGGCCGACGAGATGGCGCTCGACACAGCCTCCACCAAGACCACCCGGGTGCGGAAATGACCGTGAACTGTCCGAGCGGACACCCCTCCACGTCGACCGACTACTGCGATGTCTGCGGCCTGCCGATCGGCGCCGCCGCGACTCCGGCAGCGGCCGGCACCCCGGCTCCAGCCGTCGCGGCGTCCGGCCCGGCTGCTACGCCGGCTCCGGCACCGGCAGGCCAGACCTGCCCGAACTGCTCCGAGCCGGCGGCAGCCGACGCGCTGTTCTGTGAGAGCTGCGGTTACGACTTCACCACCGGGACGATGCCGCGGCCGGCTTCCTCGCTCGACCTGGGCCCCGACCCGGCGAGTCCGCCGCCCCCGCCGGCGCCCGCCGCGGTGGCCGAGTGGGTCGTCGAGCGCTGGGTCGACCCCGACTGGTACGCCGTACAGCAGAGCGACGACCCGTGTCCGTCACCTGGTCTGCCGGCCGTGATCCCGCTGACCGACAAGAGCCTGCTGATCGGCCGGCCGTCCAAGAGCCGCGGCATCTCACCGGAGATCGACTGCGGCGACGACACCGGCGTCAGCCGCCGGCAGGCGCAGCTGACCACGGACGGCCAGCGCTGGTGGGTCGAGGACCTGCAGTCCTCCAACGGCACGTACGTCGCTTCCGCGGCCGGGCCGCTCCCGGAGACCCCGATCATCCCGGGCCAGCGCCAGGAGCTGAACCCGGACGACCGCATCTACGTCGGCGCCTGGACCCGCCTCGTGGTCCGCAAGGCGACGCCGGAGGAGTTGGCCGGCCAGGCCTAGGCCCTACCTGGTGGCGCGGGGCTGGGCCTGCTGGGTCCAGCCCGGCGCCGGGTTGAAGCACAGCCACTCGATCACGGGCGAGCCGATCACGATCGGGATCAGCCACGCCCACCACTGGTGCGGCAGCGAGACCACCGCGATCGCCGTCCACAGTGCGACCCAGCCGCCGCCGTACCCGCGCAGCACGCCGCGGTACCAGAGTCCGCCGGGCGCCTCGGCCGCGCGCTGGCCGACGTACACGAACAGGTACGACGCGATCGTGATCGGCCAGAAGTACCAGAGCCGCGCCCAGTCGTACGGCACCATCACCAGCGCGGTCAGGCAGACCAGCGCGATCGCCCAGTGATAGACCTCGCCGGCCCAGTTCAGCCCGCGGCGGCGCAGTGTGAACACGATCGCCAACGGGCCGAACAGGACGGCAACAACCCCCGCCATGACATGCAGGATCAACGCGATGTCACGCATCGGCTCCCCCGGAGCTCTCTGACATGTCAGGAGCATAGGGATCCGGGCGTGGCGCGTCAGTACCTCGTGACAGACAGAGCCTAGTTCTCCGGGAACGACAGCACGCGGCGGACCGCGAAGTTCCGGTATCCCTGGCGTTCGAAGCTCTTCGCCATCGGGATGTTGCCGAAGTCCGTGTCGGCCCGGATCTGCTCGGCGCCGGTCTCCGCGAGCAGGTGCGTGATCTCGGCCAGCAGGTCGTCGCTCAGCCCCTTGCCGCGATGCTCGGGCACGACGCCGAGGTACCCGACGACCGGCCCGCCCGCGTTCGCCGTCGGCAGCGCGAAGCCGACCAGGTCACCGTCGCCGTCGAACGCCAGCCGCCACAGGTCCCGGTCGCCCGGCATCGACTTGTACATCGCGACCTCTTCCCGGGCCGCGCCCTCGGCACCCAGCCGCGCGATCTCCCGCGCGGTCGCGGCGTCCAGGCTGCCCTGGCTGACGCGCACGAACACGTCGACGAACGCCTCGTCGTCGGCCGGCCCGAACGTGAGCCGGGTGGAGCGCTCCGGCAGGCCGTACGCCGGCTTCCACTCGTACCGCAGCCGGTCGGTGACGGTGCTCATGCCGACCGCCGCGGCCGCGCGGGCCCGCGTCTCCAGCGCCGCGACGACGTCCGGCTGGTCCTGCCAGTCGCCGTCCAGGAAGAAGTGGTACTCGGGCGGCTCGGCATCGGCCGGGCGGGACGCGACGGCGTTCTTCAGCAGCTCGGTCCACACCGGGACCGGGTCGCTGTCGCCGGCGTAGTAGAGGCCGTCGATGCTGTACGGGTGAGTCTCGCCCGGGAGGCCCCACCAGATCGCCAGGGCCTGGATCGTGCCGTTCTCCTCGACGACCCAGTTCCAGTCGTGCTTGTAGTAGCCCGCGGCAACGTATTCGCGGTAGCGGTCGAGGGTGACGGTGTTGACGGACTGCTGCTCGATCAGAGCAAGGATGGTGTCGAGGTCGGCCTCGACAGTGGTGCGGATGGTCACAGATCCTCCAGCAGGAGGCGCGCTGCTCCGCTCAGTGCGAGCTGTGCGAGTGGATCGGGCGCGCCGGGAAACAAGTCAGTGTGTTCATCGGTCGCTCCTTCCACTCCGGGATCTCTCTCGCCGCGCCAGACTCTAGAGGTACGACGGGGTCATAGTCCACCTGTTATTCACAGCTGGGATGTACCGACGCCGCTGCGCACGGGAAGCCTCCGGGCATGAGAACCCTCATCGCCGCCGTGACCCTGGCAACCACCGTTGCCTTAGGCTCCACGGCCTACGCCGCCCCAACCCCCACCACTGCTGCCGTGTCCGTCGTGAGCTCGCCGGCCGCGATCGACACCTGTGCTTTGAGTTCGTTGCCGCCCGAGGCCTCGGACACCCTCGACCTGATCCACTCCGGCGGACCGTTCCCGTACGACCAGGACGGCACCGTCTTCTCGAACCGGGAGGGCATCCTGCCGTCGGAGTCGAGCGGCTACTACCACGAGTACACCGTGATCACTCCCGGCTCCCCCGACCGCGGCGCCCGCCGGCTGGTCGGCGGCGGCACCAAGACCACGCCTGAGCACGTCTACTACACCGCCGACCACTACTCCTCGTTCTGCGAGGTCGACGAGAACAGTTGAGCTGTCTGCGAGTAATGTCGTCGGCACGTTGAGTGATCAGGAGGGTCCTTCACCGATGCCGACTCTGCGTTTCACGACCGCGCTGTTGCTGACCGCCGCCCTGCTCGCCTTCGGTCCGCCCGAGTCCGGGCGGGCCGAAGCGACCGGTGATCCGTTGAAGCTGACCACCGGGTTCTACGTCGACCCGGCCTCGTCGGCGGCGGCCTACGTACGGCGGCACCCGGAGGACACCGAGCTCGCGTCGAAGATCGCCGCGCAGGCATCGGCGCGATGGGTCGGCGCGTGGAGCGGCGACGTGAAGGCGGGCGTCACGGCGTACACGACGGCCGCGGACCAGGCCGGGAAACTGCCGGTGCTGGTGACGGACAACCTGCCGGGGCGCCAGTGCGGGATCGGCGGCGGGGCCGCGTCGGAGGCGGCGTACCGGACGTGGATCGCGGCCGTGTCGGCCGGAGTCGGGGCACGGCCCGCGGTGGTGGTGCTCGAACCGGACGCGCTGGCGCGACTCGACTGCTACCCGCCGGCGGAGTGGGACGGGCGGATCGCCCTGCTGAAGTACGCCGTCGGGGTCTTCGCGGCGAAGAACCCGAACACCTGGACGTACCTCGACGCCGGGAACGTGACGTCCGGCGAGGCGAAGGAGATGGCCCGCCGGCTGCGGCTCGCGGATGTCGGCAAGATCCGCGGGTACGCCCTGAACACCGCGAACTACTTCACCACCGACCAGTCGGTAGCCCGTGGCAACGAGATCCTGCAGGCGCTCGGCGGCGGCACGCACTACGTCGTCGACACCAGCCGCAACGGCAACGGCTCCGACGGCAGCTCCTGCAACCCGCCGTCCCGCAAACTCGGCACACCCCCGGCCCGCACCGCCGCCCCCGCGGACCTCCACCTCTGGCTCCGCACCCCCGGCGAATCCGACGGCCCCTGCGGCCTCACCCCGGACCTCCCCACCAGAACCTTCTCCCCCGTCCTGGCCCACCAGCTCCTCACGGGCACCTGATCCACCGAGTCGTGGCGAATGGTCCTCGAGCCGATCGCCGAGTCGTGGAAATCGGCTGACGAGGCCAGCCGAAGTCCACGACTCGGCGTTCCGGGGAGGAGCCGAACGCCACGACTCGGCACAACGCAAAGGGTCCCGGGCGTTGGCCCGGGACCCTTTGGTGGTGCTGGTGGTGCTGGACTACTGGATCAGAAGTCCATGCCGCCCATGTCGGGCGCGCCGCCCGGAGCGGCCGCGGCCTTCTCCGGCTTGTCGGCGATGACGGCCTCGGTGGTGAGGAACAGGGCCGCGATCGACGCCGCGTTCTGCAGCGCGGACCGGGTCACCTTGGCCGGGTCGATGATGCCGGTGGCGATCAGGTCGACGTACTCACCGGTCGCGGCGTTCAGACCGTGACCCGGCTCGAGGTTGCGGACCTTCTCCACCACGACGCCGCCCTCGAGGCCGGCGTTCACGGCGATCTGCTTCAGCGGCGCCTCGACGGCCTTGCGCACGATCTCCGCGCCGGTCGCCTCGTCACCCTCGAGCTCCAGCTTCTCGAACGCGACCACGGACGCCTGCAGCAGCGCCACGCCGCCACCGGCGACGATGCCCTCCTCGACGGCCGCCTTCGCGTTGCGAACGGCGTCCTCGATGCGGTGCTTGCGCTCCTTCAGCTCGACCTCGGTGGCCGCGCCGACCTTGATCACCGCAACGCCGCCGGCCAGCTTGGCCAGCCGCTCCTGCAGCTTCTCGCGGTCGTAGTCGGAGTCCGACTTCTCGATCTCGGCGCGGATCTGGTTGACCCGGCCGGTGATCTGGTCGGCGTCGCCCGAGCCCTCGACGATGGTCGTCTCGTCCTTGGTGACGACGATCTTGCGGGCCTGGCCGAGCAGCTCCAGGTCGACGGTGTCGAGCTTGAGGCCGACCTCCTCGGAGATCACCTCGCCGCCGGTGAGGACGGCGATGTCGACGAGCATGGCCTTGCGGCGGTCACCGAAGCCCGGCGCCTTGACGGCGACGGCCTTGAAGGTGCCCTTGATCTTGTTGACGACCAGGGTGGCCAGGGCCTCGCCCTCGACGTCCTCGGCGATGATCGCCAGCGGCTTGCCGGTCTGCATGACCTTCTCCAGCACCGGGACCAGGTCCTTGATGCTGCCGATCTTGCTGTTCACGACCAGGATGTACGGGTCGTCGAGGACGGCCTCCATCCGGTCGGTGTCGGTCACGAAGTACGGCGAGATGTAGCCCTTGTCGAAGCGCATACCCTCGGTGAGCTCGAGCTCGAGGCCGAAGGTGTTGCTCTCCTCGACGGTGATGACGCCTTCCTTGCCGACCTTGTCCATCGCCTCGGCGATGATCTGGCCGACCTGGGTGTCCGCGGCGGAGATCGACGCGGTCGAGGCGATCTGCTCCCGGGTCTCGACGTCCTTGGCCAGCGACAGCAGCTGCTCGCTGACGGCCTCGGTCGCCTTCTCGATGCCCTTCTTCAGGCCCATCGGGTTGGCGCCGGCGGCGACGTTGCGCAGCCCCTCGCGGACGAGAGCCTGGGCCAGCACGGTGGCGGTCGTCGTACCGTCACCCGCGACGTCGTCGGTCTTCTTGGCAACTTCCTTGACGAGCTCGGCCCCGATCTTCTCGTACGGGTCCTCGAGCTCGATCTCCTTGGCGATGGAGACGCCGTCGTTGGTGATCGTGGGTGCGCCCCACTTCTTCTCCAGCACGACGTTGCGGCCCTTCGGGCCGAGCGTCACCTTGACCGCGTCGGCGAGGGTGTTCATTCCCCGCTCGAGGCCGCGGCGCGCCTCTTCATCGAACGAAATCAGCTTGGGCATTCTCCGCGAGTCCTCCCGCGTCGAGTCTTTGTGGTCCAGCCGGCTCGATGCCCGCGACGGACGGCACCGGCACCGCGACGCTCATGTCCCGCCGCAACTCCGGCACCTCATCGAGGCCGTCTTCTTGCACACTCCGCCGGGCGCGAGCTCTTATCACTCTCACCCATGGAGTGCTAACCAAGTATTAGCACTCGCCCCAAGCGAGTGCAAGCCAGCTCCCGGCTACGGTGAGCCCATGGTGAACGTACGCCCGGCCGGCCCGGACTCCTGGCCCGACGTCGCGACGGTGATGGGCGAGCGCGGCGACCCCTCCCGCTGCTTCTGCCAGTACTTCCGCCTCCGCGGCAAGGCGTGGTCCGGCAGCAGCCCCGCGGACAACCGGGAGGGCCTCCACACGCAGATCCGTGACGGCGAGTTACCACCGGGTGTCGTGGCGTACGACGGGGACGCTCCGGTCGGCTGGTGCGCCGTCGGGCCGCGTACGTCGTACCCGCGGGTGGTCGCCTCGCCCAACTGGCGCACGGACCACCTGGACGCCTGGGTGATCACGTGCTTCGTCGTACCGGTCGGCCACCGCCGCAAGGGCGTAGCGGGCGAACTGGCCCGCGGCGCCCTCGACCTGGCCCGCTCGTACGGCGCCCCGAGCGTCGAGGCGTGTGCCGTCGACACCACGACTGCCGGCCGCATCCCGTCCGCGGACCTGTACCGCGGCCCGCTGTCCGTCTACCTCGACGCCGGCTTCACCGAGGTCAGCCGCACCAGCCCGCAGTGGGTCCTGGTCAGGCGTCCAGCTGGGTGACCAGGTACTTCGGGGCCGTGAGGCGGTAGGCCTCCGTGATGAGCTCGGCCAGCTCTTCCTCGTCGGCGAGGTCCAGCTGGATCAGGATCCAGGCGAACCGGCCGCCCTCCCAGGAAGCCTCGTAGACCTCCGGGTTCTCGGCGACGAGCGCCTCCTGCTCCTCGCGGAGCGCCTTCAGGTGCATCCGGGTCTGGTCCTCGGACAGGTACGCGAAGCTCTTGTTGCGCACCTTGAAGACCGGCTGCCCGGCCCACCCCTCCTGCTCCTCGGCACCCGGCAGCCCCGCCATCACCTTCACCACCGCCTGCGCGTCCATACCCCTGACGCTAGGCGCCGGCACCGACAGTTCTGCTCATCTTGCGATCGTCACCGTCACCGTAGTTCCGACCGGCAGCAGCGTCCCGACCGCCGGCGAGACGCCGAGGATCGTGCCGGACGGGTAGCCAGGCGCCGTCACCCACTTGTACAGGGCCTTGAGTTCCGCGGCCAGCAACAGCGGCCCGTAGTTCTTCGCGATGGGGTTGAAAGGCGGGCCACCGAGTGACGAGTAGCTCGGGACACCGGACCGGTCCCGCAGGATCTGGATCCGGTCCAGGATCCGGTCGACCTCCGCGGCGCTCGTGGACGACTCGGCGTAGAACCAGACCTTGAGCGACGGGATACCCACCGCGCCGGTGCACACCCTGGTGCCTTGCCAGCCGTCGCGGCAGCTCGTGCGCTGACGCTGGGCCTGTACGCCGTCGATGACGATCGCCTCGTCGGCGTGGTAGTCGAGGGACGGCGGCGCGCCGGTCAGCTGCACGCTCTCCACACCCTTCGGGCGGTGGCTCTGGCAGAACTGTGCTGCGGTGGGGTCGTCGATCTGGACGGTGTCCTGTTGCGGGGTGCCGCACCTGCTCTTGTTGGTCGGCCAGGCGGCCGGTACGGCGATGGCCGCATGACCGAACGCAACCAGCCGCATCGCAGGCGGCACCGGAGCTGCCGTCGTCGGAGCGGGGGTTGGCGAGGTCACAGGCGCGTTCGGTGTGGCTGAGGTCAGCAGGTTCGAGCCGGCGATCACAGCGCCGACAGCTACCGCGGTGAGCGCCGCGAGTCCCACCGTGCGGCGGCGTCGACGGCGGGTTGCTCCGGCGTACAGCGCATCCAGTGGGGGTTCGCCTACCGGTGTCTGCGCGGCGGTGCGTTCCAGGAGGTCGGTCAGGTCGGTCATCGGGGTTCTCGCAGTTCTGCCAGATGTGGGTCCTGCGCCAGGGCCTTCACCGCGCGGGACAGTCGGCTCTTGACGGTGCCGGCGGCGACGCCCAGCACAGACGCCATCTGTTGCTCGCTGAGGTGCGCGTAGTACCGCAGTACGACGGCTGTGCGCTGGTCGCCGGGAAGGCGGCCGAGTGCGCGCATCACGGCGTCCGTGTCGTCGACACCGGCCGTCTGATCGCTCCCCGGCGACTCCGGGAGGGACGCCGAGGGCAGCTCCCCGTGCCAGCGGCGCCGGCGGGACGAGCGGAAGCAGTTGACCAGTACGCGGTGCACGTACGCGTCCCGGTCCTCCGCGACCCGCACCCGGTTCCACTTGAGCAGACAGCGCTCCAGCGCGGCCTGGACCAGGTCCTCGGCCTCAGGCGGCGTACAGCCGAGCAGAACCGCGGACCGCACCAGGCTGGGCCAGCGGGCAGTGACGTACTCGGTGAACTCGTCCATGTCCCTCCTCACCCTTAGAGACAGGCTGGGGTGTCACGAGGGTTCCACGAAAGTCGTCGGGGTCGGATCAGGGACCGGTCGGTACCGATCCGGATGTGGAGCGGGGCGCCGAAACGGGACAGTGGAGCCATGACGAACTCCAACGCACCGTTCCAGAACCTCTCCGGCAAGGTCCTCCGTCGTTCCGCGAACCAGCGGATGCTCTCCGGCGTGTCCGGCGGCATCGCCGAGTACCTGAACGTCGACGTGACCCTGGTCCGCCTCGGCTGGGTCGGCCTCACCCTGATCACCGGCGGCGCCGCGATGATCGGCTACGCGGTCGCCTGGATCGTGATGCCCGAGTCCGACGGCAAGGCGGTCTGGCAGAACGTCCAGCACTCGGTCAACCAGAACCAGGACACCACCGAGCAGGACATCGCCTCCCGCATCTACGACGACACCAACAACAAGCCCCCGGCGGCGTGATCGCCACTGCGCCTCACCACGGCGCAGCACCCCCGGCCCGAGCGGCGGGGTGACGACAACTCGCCACCCCGCCGCCGCGCTGTCACACTTCGGTCGTGCAGCGCACCGAAGAGGTCTCCAACTGCCCCGAGTGTGGGCACCAGATCCGAGTCGACCGTCGCTACGTCACCTGGTGTGACAGGTGCGACTGGAACGTCGACCCGACCTCTGAAGAGGACTACACGCCGGCCTGGCGACTCCGGCTGGAGCACCGCCTCGCCGAGTCGCTGTACCGCGAACTGGAGACCGGGAGCATCCACCGCCCCGGCTGGGACGCGGCCCGGATCAGTGCACACGTACTGTCCGCGGTGATCCTCCTGCTCCCGCTGATCGCCCTGCTGGCCGGCATCGCCCTGCTCGTCTTCTATCGGCCGCTCTGGCTCAGCGGGATGCTGGCGCTGGTTGCCTTCGCGGCCGCGTTTCTCTTCCGGCCACGCGCCGGGCGACTGCCTGAGGACGTGCAACTGGTGCCACGTGACCAGGCCCCCACCTTGTACGCCGTACTCGACGAGCTGGCCGACGCCATCGGCACCAGAAGGGTCGCGACCGTCGTCGTCAGCACACAGGCGAACGTCTGGTACCAGCAGATCGGCTGGCGCTTCCGGCCGGTCGTCGGCATCGGGCTGCCGCTGTGGGCGGATCTACGACCCCAGGAGCGGATCGCGGTCCTGGCGCATGAGCTCGGCCATGGCGGGCACGGCGACGGCAGGAGCAGCTGGCTGGTCAACGCTGCTTGGTCCGTTCTGCAGGAACTGGAGGCGACCTTCTCCGAGCACCATGGCGACTGGGTCCGGCGAGAGCTCGGCTACGACGACCCGACGGGTGCCACGTTCTTCACCCGGATGGTCAACGCGACCCTTGGCCCGCTTGTGCGCGGGGTCGCCTGGCTGCTGGAGCGGCTGGCCCTGCGAAGCGGCCAGCGAGCGGAGTACCTGGCGGATCGCAAATCCGGCGAGATCGCCGGTTCGGAGGCCGCTGCCCACGCACTGGAACGGCTGCTCCTCGCCGATGTGTCGTACCGCGCGATGGAGCGCGCGCTCCGCTTCCCGGCCGGAATCGATCCGTTGGAGGCTGTCCGCCGCGAGGTGACCGAGACCCCGGCACGGGAGATCCAACGCCACCTGCGGATCAGTCGCCTCCGCGAGGTACGGACCGACGCGACGCATCCGCCGACGTACCTCCGCACCAAGCTCATTCGCACCCGGCCCGCGACCACGGCCCGCGTCGTGCTGGGCATCGACCGCAGCCGCGCCATCGACCACGAGCTCCAGCCCGCTGCGACGAAGGCCCTGGCCGACCTGCGGGCCAGTCTCTAGACGTTCAGCGCGGGCCGGCTGAGGGCCGCGACTGCCTGGTCGGGGTGGTCGGTGAAGACGCCCTGCAGGCCGAGAGCCGCGAAGCGGGTCAGTTCGGTGGGGAAGTCGGTGGCGGTGGGGAGGAAGCGGCGTTCGGCGCGGAAGGTCCAGACCTGGATAGCCAGGCCGGCGCGGTGGGCGTGGTCGACCAGGCGGGTGGGTTCGCCGAGGCAGCCGTCGGCTGTGCGGGGCAGGACGAGGTCCTTGTACGGCGCGAGCACCTGGGCGTACGTCGCGATCTCCCGGAGTCCGCGGGGCTCGATCAGGTCGGCGTACGTGCGGCCGTCGCCGATCCGCAGGAAGTCGTTCGGTGCGCTCTCGGAGTCGATCAGCTGCACCAGCGGGACGCGTGTCATCACCGACAGCCGCCGCAGGCTCGTCGGCTCGAACGACTGGATCATGACCTCGTCGGGGCGCAGCCCGAGCGCCAGGATCCGCTCGGTGAGCAGCTCCTCCAGGGGGAGGCCGAGCCGCCGGAAGTACGCCGGGTGCTTGATCTCCGGGATCACCCCGATCGGCCGGCTGAGCCGTGCCGACTCCCGGCGCGCCAGCGCGACCACGTCGTCGAAGGTGGGGATCTCCTCGAGCCCGTCGTAGGCCGTGTTGTTCGCCCGGAGCGCGGGCATCCGCTCCCGGGCCCGCAGCGTCCGCAGCTCGGCGTACGTGAAGTCCTCGACGAACCAGCCGGTGACCGCGGTCCCGTCGACGATCTTGGTGATCTTCCGGTCCGCGAACACCGGGTGCTCCGCGACGTCCGTCGTACCGGAGATCTCGTTCTCGTGCCGGCAGACCAGGACGCCGTCGAGCGTGGCGACCAGATCCGGCTCCAGGTAGTCGGCTCCCTGGACCGCCGCCAGCCGATAGGCCCCCGACGTGTGTTCCGGGCGGTAGCCACTGGCTCCCCGATGCGCGATCACCAACATGGATCCAGGACAGGGGCCCGACATGGCCCGACGGGAACCCGTTGCCCAACGCAAGGTGAAGGTCTACCGACCGTCACCACGCAGCACACCGGCCGGCCGCGGGCGGGGTCCACAGGTGCGAGTAATTCGCATGCGGAGTGTCCGTGGCGACACCTAGCCTGAGTGGGCCATGAGACAACTTCCACTCGCCGATCCCGGCGTCCCGAACCATCGCTCGCCGGCCCGCTATCTGTGGTGGGTGGCGGGCGGTCAGGCGCGCACGCTCGCCGGCGGGATGGCGTTCGGCATCCTGTGGATGGCGGCGCAGGCGTTCATCCCGGCGATCCTCGGGCGGGCGATCGACGAGGGCATCGCGGCCCAGGACGGCGAGCGGCTGCTGCGCTGGACCGCGCTGCTGTTCGCGGTCGGCGTGGTGCAGGCGACGGCGGGCATCATGCGGCACCGGTTCGCGGTCACCAACTGGCTGACCGCGGCGTACCGGACGGTCCAGGTGGTGACGCGGAAGTCGGCGGACCTCGGCGCCACGCTGCCCAAGCAGCTGGCCACCGGCGAGGTGGTCAGCATCGGCGCGGGCGACCTGTCCTACATCGGCAACCTGATGGAGATCTCGGCCCGGTTCGCGGGCGCGATCGTCGCGTTCGTCGTGGTCGCGGCGATCCTGCTGTCGTCGTCGACCGTGCTCGGCCTGGTGGTGCTGATCGGCGTGCCGATCATGCTGTTCTGCCTCGGCCCGATGCTGCGGCCGCTGCACAAGCGGCAGTCCGCGCAGCGGGAGGCGGTCGGCGAGCTGAACTCGCTCGGCTCCGACATCGTGGCGGGGCTGCGGGTGCTGCGCGGCATCGGCGGTGAGGAGTCCTTCTCCCGGCGGTACCGCAGCGAGTCGCAGCAGGTCCGGCAGGCAGGCGTGCGCGTGGCCGGCATCCAGTCCGTGCTGGACGCGGCGCAGGTGCTGCTGCCGGGCGTCTTCGTCGTTCTGGTGGTCGGCCTGGGTGCACACTTCGCGCTGCGCGGAGAGCTCAGCGCGGGCTCACTGGTCGCGTTCTACGGCTATGCGACGTTCCTGGTGCTGCCGTTGCGGACGGCGACCGAGTTCGCCAACCAGCTGATGCGCGGGCTGGTCGCCGCGGGCCGGGTGATCCGCGTGCTGAAGCTGGAGACCGAGATCACTGAGCCGGAGACGTCGGTGCGGCTGCCGGAGCACGGCGACCTGGTCGATCCGGTCTCGGGTATCCGCGCGCGCGACGGTCTGCTGACCGCGGTCGTCAGCGCGGAGCCCGACAGCTACGGCGAGCTCGCCGACCGCCTAGGTCGGTATGACGACGCCAGCGAGGTCAGGTACGGCGGGGTGACGCTGGCGAGCGCCACACGTGCCGACATCCGCGAGCGGATCCTGGTCAGCGACACAGGCTCCCAACTGTTCACCGGACAGCTGCGCACGGAGCTGGACCCGTCCGGCCGGTGCACTGACGACGAGCTGATGGCCGCGATGCGTACGGCGTCTGCGGAGGACGTGCTGGTCGCGCTGCCGGACGGCTTCGACTCCGAGGTGGAGGAGAAGGGCCGCTCGTTCTCGGGTGGACAGCGTCAGCGGCTGGTGCTGGTGCGCGCCCTGCTCGCCGACCCGTCCGTGCTGGTGCTGGTCGAGCCGACCTCGGCCGTGGACGCGCACACCGAGGCACGGATCGCGGACCGGCTGCACGAGCACCGGTCCGGTCGCAGCACCGTGGTGCTGACCGCGAGCCCGCTGCTGCTGGACCGCGTCGACGAGGTGATCTTCGTCGCCACCGGCCGAGTGGTTGCTACCGGCAAGCACCGTGAGCTGCTCGAGACCACCCCGCAGTACCGCCGGACCGTCACCCGTGAGACCGAGGCCGAAGCAGAGGAGGCCCTGCGATGAGACAGATCCTGCCCGTGGCCGGGTCGGCCGAGATCCGGCGGCATGCCCGGCGGCTGGCCCGCCGGCACCCGCGCGGCCTGCTGATCGCGCTCGGGTTGCACGGGGTGGCAGCGGTCACGGGTCTGGCCGCGCCGCGGCTGATCGGCGACCTGGTGGAGGACGTTCAGAACGGCACCACCGCCGCGAAGGTCAATCTGGTGATCGTCGTGATCGCCGGTTTCATCGTCGCGCAGTCGCTGCTGACCCGCTGGGCGCGGTACCGGTCGTTCGCGCTGGGCGAGCAGGTGCTGGCCGAGCTGCGGGAGGAGTTCGTCGACAACGCGCTGGCGCTCCCGATCGGCACCGTCGAGCGGGCCGGCACCGGCGACCTGTTGTCGCGGACCTCGCGGGACGTCGACACACTGTCGCGCACCGTGCGGTTCGCCGTACCGGAGACGATCATCGCGTTCGTGACCGTGGTGTTCACCGTGGTCGCGACGGCGCTGGTCGGCGTGTGGGTGCTGGTGCCGCTGGTCGCGATGGTCCCGCTGCTCTGGCTGAGCACGAAATGGTACCTGCGGCGCGCCAAGGACGGCTACCTGCGGGAGAACGCGGCGTACGCGCAGATGACCAGCTCGCTCGCCGAGACGGTCGAAGGCGCGCGCACCGTCGAGGCCCTCCGGCGGTACGACGACCGCGTGCGGCGTGGCGACGCGGACATCCGCGGCAGCTATCTGGCGGAGCGCTACACGCTGTTCCTCCGCACCGTGTACTTCCCGGCCGCCGAGCTCGGGTACCTCGTGCCGGTCGTCGGCACGCTGCTGTTCGGCGGCTGGATGCACCTCAACGGCCACGCGTCACTCGGCGCCGTGACGGCCGCCGTGCTGTACGTGAACCAGCTGATCGACCCGGTCGACCGGCTGCTGTCCTGGCTGGACGAGCTCCAGTCCGGCGGCGCGGCGTTCGCCCGGCTGCTCGGCATCAGCGACGTGCCGGACGACCGGACGCCGTCGGGGCAGGCACCGGCCGGTGAGCTGGTCGAGGCCCGCGACGTGCGGTTCTCGTACGTCGACGGTCGCGACGTGCTGCACGGCGTCGACCTGACGATCCAGCCGGGTGAGCGGATCGCCATGGTCGGACCCTCCGGCGCGGGCAAGTCGACGCTGGGCCGGCTGGTCGCGGGCATCCATCCGCCCCGGACGGGTTCGGTGACGGTCGGCGGCGTGGGGATGACCGAGCTGCCGCTGGACGCGCTGCGCAAGCAGGTCGCACTGGTCACGCAGGAGCATCACGTCTTCGTCGGCACGCTGCGGGACAACCTGTCGATGGCGCGTCCCTCGGCGACCGACGTAGAGCTGCTCGACGCGCTCGGTGCAGTGGACGCGCGGGAGTGGGCCGAGGCGCTGCCGGACGGTCTCGACACCCGGGTCGGATCGGGTCAGCTGGCGTTGACCCCGGCGCAGGCGCAGCAGTTGGCGCTGGCGCGGCTGGTGCTGGCGGACCCGCACACCCTGGTCCTCGACGAGGCGACCTCGCTGATCGACCCGCGGGCCGCGCGGCACATGGAGCGCTCGCTGGCCGCCGTACTGGAAGGCCGGACGGTCATCGCGATCGCCCACCGGCTCTACACCGCGCACGACGCCGACCGCGTCGCCGTGGTGGAGGACGGCCGCATCTCGGAGCTGGGCAGCCACGACGAGCTGGTCGCCCGCCAAGGCTCGTACGCCGCCCTCTGGAACTCCTGGCACGGCTGAGACCTGAACGGGTGGGCTGGGACCTGAAATAGCAGGTCCCAGCCCACAATTGCTGGTCTCAGGTTCTAGCGTTTGCGCAGTATCAACACTGCTGAATCGACATGCGGCGGTGGGGTGAAAGCCTTGCGGGGAAGGCGAAGCCCGATCGACGGGTCGTAGTGGCGGAACCAGCGGTTCGCCCCGGGCGCGTCACCGCCAACCCACCGATTCGCCACCTGCCGCTGCAGCACCAGATCGGCCGACACCAGGCGGGAGCCCGGCGACAGCAAGCGCTTCAGCAACAGCGTGGAGATGTTGTACGGCGGACTCGACACCACCCGGAACGGCCGCGACGGCAACCGCAGGTCACCGGCATCGGCCCGGACGACCGTCACCGGCGCGTCGGCGAACCGCCGGCGCAACCGATCGGCCCGGCCGGGATGGAGTTCGACGGCGACCACCCGGGCGCCGGCCCGGACCAACGGCGCGGTCAGCGCACCGAGGCCGGCCCCGACGTCGAGGACGAGCTCGCCGGGAACGATCCCGGCCGCGTCCACGACCCGTTGGGCCCAACGACTATCGAGCGGATGCCATCCCCAGGCACCCCGCGCCTGCCCGGAGGCGGGCACGACGGACCATCACGAAGTACGTAATCATGCGACCGACCCTAGACCGCCGCAACGCCATGACTCAAAGCATTTTCGGCGTCGCGCCCAGTGCCGTGACAGTGTCCGTCGTCCGCCGCTGCGCCAGCTCGAGACGGCTGCGCCGGCCGGTGTCCTTCGCGAGCTCCCGGCGTACGTCGAGGACGCGGACCGGCAGGTCGTCCGTCATCAGCAGCGGCGCATACTCGGCCTCGGTCGCCCAGCGGTCGCCGTTGCGGGTGAACGTGAAGCGGGCCAGCAGCCCTTCGGCCTTGGTGCTGCTGGGTTCGCGATGCGCGGCGACCAGATTGCCGAGCCCGTACGCGACCCACTTGCCGTCGATCTCCTCCATCGGCTGCACGACGTGCGCGTGGTGGCCGATCACCAGATCGATGTTGCTGTCGGCAAGCAGCTGCGGGGCGATCTCGCGCTGCTGGTCGTTGAGCTTGCTCGAGTACTCCGTACCCCAGTGGCAGCTGACCAGCACGAGGTCGGCGCCGCGGTTCCGGGCTTCTTGCGCCTTCAGCTTGATCGTCTTCGCGCTGATCGTGCCGGCCCGCCAGGTCTGGCCGTTCGGGTACGGCAGACCGTTGAAACCGAAGGTGAAACTCAGTGAAGCGACCTTCACGCCGTGGACGTCGACGATCGTGATCTGCTCGGCCTCTGCCCGCGAGCGTGCCGTGCCGGCGTGCTTGAGGCCGACCTTGTCCAACGTGTCGAGCGTCCGGTCGACACCATCCGCGCCGCCGTCGAAGCTGTGGTTGCTCGCGGTCGTACACAGGTCGTACCCGGTCTGCTTGAGCGCCGCGGCGATCTGCGGCGGGCCCTGGAAGAGCGGGTACCCGTGGTACGGACCGCCCGCGCGGGCGAGCGGTGTCTCCAGGTGCGCGATGGCGAGATCCGCCTTCTGTACCAGGGGTTTCACGCTGCTCATCAACGGTGCGAAGTCCCAGCGGCCGTCCTTGCCGTCACGTTTCGCGGTGGTCCACAGCCGCTCGTGCAGCAGGACGTCGCCGGTCGCGACCACGGTCAGCCGCTCCGGCTGCTTGCCCGGCTTCGGCTTCGGCTTCGGTGCCGGCGTGGGGCCACCGGCGGGCGTGCTCGCGAACGTGTCCGCGATACAACCGCTCGTCGCCACCGCCGCGGCGCCGGCGAGTACTCCACCGAGCACCGCGCGTCGTCGTACCGCCATCCCCCGCCCCCGAACTCTGCTGTTGTTGTCTAAGACGCTGTGCGGGGCGGATTGGTTGAGAGCGCGTTGTGGTAGGACTGCCGGTATAACTATCCCGGAGGAACCATGGTCGAGTTGAAGACACCGGCGCAGATCGAGCAGATGCGCGTCGCCGGGCGGGTCGTCGGCACCGCGCTCGCGACGGTGAAGAAGGAGGCCGCGGTCGGGGTGTCCTTGCGCGAGCTCGACGAGGTGGCGCGCGACGTACTGCGGGCCGCCGGCGCGGTGTCGCTGTTCGACGGGTACCAGCCCGGTTTCGCGGCGTCGCCGTTCAGCGGCGTGATCTGTACGTCGGTGAACGACGCCGTCCTGCACGGGCTGCCGTCCGACCTGCGGCTCGCCGACGGCGACCTGCTGAACGTGGACTGCGGCGCCTCGGTCGACGGGTGGTGCGCGGACTCGGCGATCAGCTTCTGCGTCGGCACCCCGCGCCCCGAGGACCTGGAGCTGATCGCGACGACCGAGGAGGCGCTGGCGGCCGGAATCGCCGCCGCCGTCGCGGGCCACCGGATCGGCGACATCGGCGCCGCCATCGGGCGGGTCGGGAAGGACGCCGGCGTCGGCACCAACCTGGACTTCGGCGGCCACGGCGTCGGCCGGCGCATGCACGAGGACCCGCACATCCCCAACGGCGGGCGCCCCGGCCGCGGCCTCAAACTCCACGCCGGCCACGTCTTCGCGATCGAGCCCTGGTTCTGGGCGGGCCCCGGGTCCGCCTACACCATCGACGACGACGGCTGGACCCTCCGCTCCAGCGACGGCACCCGGGGCGCGCACGCCGAGCACACCGTGGCCATCACGCCCGAAGGCCCTCAGATCCTCACCCTCCCGTAGCCGGCTCCGCGGTCAGAACAGGCGTTGCTGCGAGGGCGCGCCGGCGGCCCGGGTTGCGTGCATGCCTCGGATCGGTTCGGAACGGTGGGACGAGGGGCCGGCGAAGCCGTGTTTGGCGAGCAGGGGGCGGACCTTCTCCTCGAAGGCTTTGCGGTAGCTCGGTGAGGCGTAGGAGCCGTGGCCGTACAGGGATTCGTAGCGGCTGACCAGGTTGGGGTGGTCGTGCGCCAGCCATTGCATGAACCAGTCCTTGACGCCGGGGCGTAGGTGCAGGACGAGCGGGGTGACGCCGGTGGCGCCGGCGGCGGACAGCTCCTCCAGGAGATGGTCCAACTGGTCGGTCGAGTCGGTCAGCCAGGGAAGGACGGGCGCGACCATCACGCCGCACGGGAGGCCGGCGGCGCGCAGGGCGCGGATGAGGTCGAGGCGGCCGCGGACCGACGGCACGCCGGGCTCCAGACGCCGGCGCAGTTCCTCGTCGCCGAGCGCGAGCGAGATGCCGATACCGACGGAGACGTCGGCCGAAGCCGCCGACAGGAGACCGAGATCGCGGCGGAGCAGCGTGCCCTTCGTGAGGATCGAGAACGGCGTGCCGGAGGACGCGAGCGCGTCGATGATGCCGGGCATCAGGCGGTAGCGGCCCTCGGCGCGCTGGTACGGGTCCGTGTTGGTGCCCAGGGCAACCCGCTCGTGCCGCCAGGACGGGCGAGCGAGCTCGCGGCGCAGGACGTCGGCCACGTTCGTCTTCACGACGATCTGCTGGTCGAAGTCGCGGCCGGTGTCGAGCTCGAGGTACGTGTGCGTCGGCCGGGCGAAGCAGTACCGGCAGGCGTGGGTGCACCCGCGGTACGGATTCACGGTCCAGTTGAACGGCAGCGCCGATCCGGGCACCGAGTTCAACGCCGAGCGGGCGAGCACCTCATGGAACGTGACGCCCTGGAACTCGGGCGTCGTCACCGACCGGACCAGCCCGGCGATCGACCCGAGCCCGGGCAACGTCCCCGGGGTCTCGGCGTCGATCTGCTGTCCCGCCCACCTCATGCCTCATAGTCGAACACATGTTCCCATGGACGTCAAACGGCAGCCCGTGCGGCCTCCTCGACCTTCGCCCGGTAGGCCTCCCACCACGCGGCGTCCTGCTCGGGGAGGTTCGAGTTGTCCGAGCGCAGGCCGGCGGCGCCGTCCACCTGTTCGCGGATGATGTCGGCGTGGCCCGCGTGCCGGCAGGTTTCGGCGAGGACGTGGACGAGCATCCCGTGCAGCGTGACCGAGGACTTGCGCCACCACGGGACCTGCCCGACCGCCGACAGGTCGAGCGCTTCGATCGTCGCGTCGGCGTGCGCGCACGCGCGCCGGTAGCGGTCGACGATCCCGGCGCGCGTCTCGTCGGCCGTGGCCCACATCTCGACGTTCGGCTCGGCGTCGTCGTCCCACCAGGCCAGCTCTTCGGGGAACGGCCGGTCGAAGCTCTTGCCGAAGTACCAGGCCTCGACGATCGTCAGGTGCTTGACCAGGCCGAGGAGGTTCGTGCCGGTCGGCGTCAGCGGCCGGCGGATGTCGTACTCGCCGAGACCGTCGAGCTTCCAGACGATCGCCTCGCGGGCATTACGGAGGTAGTCATGCAGAGTTTCCTTCACGCCCGCGATCATGCCGGAAGGCGCCGACGTTCGAGAACGCCCACTCCCGGTACGTCGTCCCCGGCCGCCCGGTCAGCTCGACCACGGCCGGCTCCGGCTTCATCGGGTGCTCGGCCATCATCCGGAATCCGTCCAGCAGCCACTGCGCCGTCTCGAGCCCGATCACCGGCGCCAGGCCGTCCAGGTACTCCTGCGGCGTGAGCTCCTCGAACCGCACCTCCCGTCCGATCGCCTCCGCGACCGCGGCGACCTGCTCCGGCGGCGTGAGCCCCTCAGGCCCGCTCATCGTGATCTTCTGCCCGTCGTACGCCGAGGACAGCAGCACCACCCGCGCCACCGCCGCGATGTCGGCGAGGTCGATCGGCGTCTGCACGGCGCCGGCGTACGGCGCGCGCACGATGGACTCGGCCTTGATCGACGGAGCCCAGTCGAGCGTGTTGTTCATGAACTGCCCGGGCCGCAGGAACGTCCAGTCGAAGCCGGCTGCCTCGATCGCCCGCTCGATCCGGTAGTAGTGCCACGTCGACGGATCCCCCTGCGCCTCGTAGTCCGCGGGCTCCCCCGACAGTACGACGACCCGCCGCACGCCGGCGTCGCGCGCGCAGCGGACGAAGTCGTCGACGTACGCCGGAAGCGGCGCCAGGTACACGGTGTCGATGCCTGCGAGCGCCGCGGGCAGCGTCTCGGGCTTGCCGAGATACCCGCGCGTGACCTCCACCTCCGGCGGCAACGCGGCCCGGGCCGGCTGGTTGGTCAGCGCCCGCACCGGCGCACCGGCCGCGACCAGTTCGTCGACCAGCAGGCGCCCCACACTCGCGGTCGCACCCGTCACCAGGATGGTCATCCGGATCTCCCCTCACTCGAATTCTCGTAGGGTATACGAGAATTGATCGGAGCGCCTATCGTTGGGCCGTGAGCGAGCGGCGGAGTGGCGAGGGGCGGCCGGACAAGACGCTGGCGTTGCTGTGGCGCAACCACCGCCAGCCGGCCGCCGGTGAATTCGCCGTCGGAGCGGCGCGCAAGCGAGGCGCAGGCCGACGGCCGTCGCTGAACGTGGACGACGTCGTGCGCGCAGGCATCCAGCTCGCGGACGACCAGGGCCTGGCGGCCGCGTCGATGGGCGGGCTGGCGAAGGAGCTCGGCGTCGGCACGATGACGCTCTACACGTACGTGCCGTCGAAGGACGAGCTGCTCGACCTGATGGTCGACCAGGTGCTCGGCGAACGCGAGCTCCCGGGCCCGGGAGCGGCGCGACCGGAGGACTGGCGGGAGCAGGTCGAGATCTACTCCGAGCAGACCCGTGCGATGTTCCAGCGGCACCTGTGGCTGTCACAGGTGTCGACGATCCGCCCACCGGTCGGCCCGGGCATGCTGGCCGGCCGCGAGTACCTGCTGTCCGCGTTGCTCGGCCTCGGGCTCGGCGCGCTCGAGACCAACACGGCCGCGCTCGCCGTCACGACGTACGTCGACTCCGCGGCGAGTCTCGAGGCGGAGAGCCGGCTCGTCGAGCGCGCGACCGGCCAGACCAACGACGCCTGGTGGTACGAGCGGAACGACCTGTGGGAGACGTACTTCGACGTCGACCGGCATCCCGCGATGACCGCGATCTGGCACGCGGACGGCTACCAGTCGTCCACCCGGGAGGCCGCCGCCGACTCGTACCGGTACGGCCTGGACCGCCTCCTCGACGGCATCCAGTCCATGAAACCCCAATAGATCAAGGGCTCCGGCTCAGCCGCGGACACCGGTGAGGACGTCCGCGCCGACCGGGTTCAGCATGTGCCGCACGGAGCTGCCGATGCGGCGCGTCGTCACCAGGCCGGTGTCGTGCAGGACGCGCGCGTGCTCACTGGCCGAGGCCAGCGAGATGCCGGCACGGGCCGCGAGTTCGCTGGTCGAGCAGGCGCCACTCGAGATGCTCCGCAGCACGCGCGCCCTGGTCTTCCCGAGCAGATCGGCGACGGCGCCGTCACGATCCGCCCGGCGCGTCACCACCGGGAAGGCCTCGTGCCGGACCGGGTACACCAGGACCGGCGGCAGCGCGGGATCGAGCAGCATCATCGGGTACTTCCAGCAGAAGAACGACGGCACCAGCCGCAGTCCGCGGCCGTTCAGGTGCAGGTCGCGGTCGATGTGCGGCAGGCCGACCGACAGCACCGGCGCGTCCCAGTGCAGCGTCGGGTGCAGTTGCGGGATCAGCGACTCGAGCCCGCCGTTCGCGACCGTGTCGTTGTGCTTGGCAACGGCCGGCTCGATCGCGGTCGTGATCATCGGCATCTGCGGCGCGATCTTGGTCCGGTGGAACGACTTCAGGCCCTGTACGAGCCGGTGCATCACGGCGGTCTCGCCGGCCGCGAGCCGCCGGGTCCAGGCGGGCAGCCGGACGGTGTCCGACAACCGGCCCAGCTCGGACCGCAACTGACCGGGCGGCGTGGCGGCGACGGCCGCCAGTCCCGCCTCGAGTCCCTCGCCCGCAGCCCGCGGTGTCAGGAAGTCCGGCGAGTACCCCACTGGCGGGGTCACCGCGAGCAACTCCTGCTCCAGGGCGCTCAGCCGGGGTCTCGCCCGCTCCCGCCAGCTGCCGAACGTCTCCGGCTCGTCATCGGTCTGCAGGACGTGGAGACCCAGCAGGACCTCCCACAACGGATCGGGCTGCTGCGCGATCGTCGTCCTCGCCAGATCCGCACACTCGAAATGAACGCGGAACACCACGGTCTCCTCCCCCGAGGAATATCACCCGCCGTGGTCAACGGGCGACACTACGACACTAACAGTCGTGGGGGTCACCCGCTGTGACTGCGGTCGCGCTCACTCCCACTCGATGGTGCCCGGGGGCTTGCTGGTGACGTCGAGGGTGACGCGGTTGACCTCGTCGACCTCGTTGGTGATCCGGGTCGAGATCCGCTCGATCACGTCGTACGGCAGGCGGGCCCAGTCGGCGGTCATCGCGTCCTCGCTGGTGACCGGGCGCAGGACGACCGGGTGACCGTACGTCCGGCCGTCGCCCTGGACGCCGACCGACCGGACGTCGGCCAGCAGGACCACCGGGAACTGCCAGATGTCGCGGTCCAGCCCGGCCGCGGTGAGCTCGGTACGGGCGATCAGGTCCGCGGCGCGGAGGATGTCCAGGCGCTCGCGGGTCACCTCGCCGATGATCCGGATGCTCAGGCCGGGCCCCGGGAACGGGTGCCGGTAGACCATCGTCTCCGGCAGGCCGAGCGCCAGGCCGAGCTCGCGGACCTCGTCCTTGAACAGCGTCCGCAGCGGCTCGATCAGGCTGAACTGCAGGTCGTCCGGCAGGCCGCCGACGTTGTGGTGGGACTTGATGTTCGCCGCGCCCGCGCCGCCGCCGGACTCGACCACGTCCGGGTACAGCGTGCCCTGGACGAGGAACTCGATGTGCCGCTCGGCGTCCACCTTGCGCGCGGTCGCCTCGAAGGTCCGGATGAACTCCCGGCCGACGATCTTCCGCTTCTGCTCCGGGTCCGTCACCCCGGCCAGCGCGGTCAGGAACTGCTCCTCGGCGTCGACTGCCTCCAGCCGGATCCCGGTCGCGGCGACGAAGTCCTTCTCGATCTGCTCCGACTCCCCGGCCCGCTGCAGGCCGTGGTCGACGTACACACACGTCAACTGGTCGCCGATCGCCCGGTGCACCAGGGCCGCCGCGACCGCGGAGTCGACACCGCCGGACAGCGCGCACAGCACCTGCTTGTCGCCGACCTGCTGCCGGATCAGCTCGACCTGCTCCTCGACGACGTTGGTCGTCGTCCAGTCGCCCTTGCAGCCGGCGATCTCGTACAGGAAGTGCTCGAGCACGGCCTGCCCGGCCTGTGAGTGCAGGACCTCCGGGTGCCACTGGACACCGGCGAGCCGCCGGTCCAGGTCCTCGAACGCGGCCACCGGCGCACCCTCGGAGGCGGCGAGCACCGCGAAGCCGGCGGGCGGCGCGTGCACCGCGTCACCGTGCGACATCCACACGTTCAGGTCTTCGGGGATGCCGGCCAGCAGCGTGCCGGCCGCGCTCACCGTGACCGGCGTCCGGCCGAACTCGCGCAGCCCGGTCCGCCGGACGTCGCCGCCGAGCGTCTGCGCCATCGCCTGGAACCCGTAGCAGATCCCGAACGCCGGGACGCCGGCCTCGAACAGCCCGGAATCGACCCGCGGCGCGCCCTCGGCGTACACCGACTGCGGGCCGCCGGACAAGATGATCGCCTTCGGCTGCCTGGCCAGCATCTCCTCGACCGGCATCGAGTGCGGCACGATCTCGGAGTACACCTTCGCCTCGCGCACCCGGCGGGCGATCAGCTGCGCATACTGCGCGCCGAAGTCGACGACCAGGACCAACTCGTGCTGCGGGATTTCGTGGGCCACGCGCAAAGCCTATCGGTGCAGGTCAGCAGGGCTGTAATCCGCCGAACGCCGGGGCACCGGCAGCGGGTCGTTGGTGACGTCCAGGCCCGGGAACCGGCGCCGCATCGCGGCCTCGTGACGGGCGGCCGCGGCCGGTTCGCCGATGTAGTCGGCGATTTGGTGCGGTCCGAACCAGAGCCGCACCCGGCGGCGCGATGGGAAGCTCACGAGAGGTGACGCTAGGCCCGCGAGTTGTCCTCGGTGTTACCGCGCGTTACAACCCGGAGACGCTTCGGCGCCCGGAACGAGAGCAGGTCGATCATCGGCGGCTCCTCCACCGGCCGGACGCCGGCCAGCACATCGCCGGCGCTCTCCAGTGCGACCCGCGTCTCCATCCGCGCCAGGCCCGCGCCCAGGCAGCGGTGGATCCCGATTCCGAACGCGAGATCCGCCGGGCCGCCGTGGCCGCTCAGCCCGAGCAGCACCGGCGCTCCCGCCGGCAGCTCCACGTCGCCGAGGGTCGTCGGCTCAGCGGTGATCCGCCGCCAGGTCGGGACCGAGGACGCATCCCGCAGTACACGCTCGACCAGCTCCGCCGGCTCGGCAGCGCGATCTGCCGCTCCCAGCACGCGGTGGAAAGCCGCGGAGATGAGTTGGGTGGTGGTCTCCTGACCGGCGATCAGCAGGAAGTAGCCGACCGCACAAACCTCCTCGTCGGTCAGCCCCAGCCCGACCAGCGCACCGAACAGATCGTCAGCCGGCGCCTGCCGCGCGGCTGTCGTCCGCGAGCGCAGCCAGGCATAGAACTCGGCCGCGCTGTGTGCCAGCTCCAGCTGCCGATCCTCGTCGGGCCATCCCCAGAACAGTTCCAGCGAGTCCAGGCTCCACGCCTTCAACGCTGGTACGTCGACATCCGTCAGGCCGAGCAACCGCAGTACGACGAGGGCGGGTGGCTCGGCGGCGATCGCCTGGACCAGATCCACCTCCCGCCCGCTCGCGAGCTCCGCAGCTGCCGCCGCGACCCGCACGGCGTTGAGCTCCCGGGTGAACGGCTCGGCTGCCACCACCCGCGCCGGGCTGAAGAACCGGGCGACGGCGGCGCGGATCGGCCGATGCGACTCCCCCGCGTTGTTCGCCAGAGTCGGCGGCAGTGCGAACCCCACCGCGGACAGCACCCGCAATGCCTTCACCGCCAGCGGAGTGTGCGCGAGGACGGCGTTGTCCGGGCGGAACGTCCGCGGATCGAGCAGCACGTCGCGCGCCAGCGCCGGATCGTCGACGACCCAGTACCCGAGCTGCTCGTCGTACCGGGCCGGGCATCCGGTCACTCGAACCATCCCGGCGCGGCGGCGACGAACTCCTCCTGGCTGAGTGATCCCGCCCCGGCGGGGATCCGCCCGAGCACCGGGACCCCGGTCGTCGCCGGCAGGTCTTCCAGGTTGCACTCCTCGGCCAGATCCGGCTGCTCCGGCAACGACCCGATCACCAGCCCGTCGATCGGCAGACCCCGGGACCGCAACGCCTCGACGGTCAGGCCGGCATGGTTCAGCGTGCCCAGACCCGCCCTCGCCACCACCACGAATCCGAACGGCGACGTCAGGTGCCCGGCGAGATCCGCAAGGTTGTTGCCTTCGGCATCCAAGCCGACGAGGATGCCGCCCGCGCCCTCCACCAGCACCGTGTCGTTCGTCCGGGCCAGCTCGTCGATCGCCCGCGCGTGCGCCACCACCGGTGGCAGCCTGACGCCCTCCCGCCGGGCCGCGGTCGTCGGCGCCAACGGATCCCGCAACCGGACGCCCTCGTGCAGCTTGGTCAGCCCGCTCAGCCGGTGTACGTCGTCCAGGTCCCCGGGCTCGTCCGGCCCGACGCCGGTCTGGGCGGGCTTGACGACGGCAACCGAACCGGTCGCCCGGACAGCGAGGGCCGCGGTGGTGATGGTCTTCCCGACGCCGGTATCGGTGCCGGTGACAAGCAGGATCCGGGTCACCCGCCCGAGTCTAGGCGCGGCGCCCGGCGACATGCCCTAGGTCCCTCGGGAGACCCTGGAGCACCGCGGCCGCCTGTCACGCATGGTGGCGGGATCGCTACGTCCTGCGGAGGCACGATGGGGCTGTCGATCAAGACCATGGCGAGGCAGGAGTCATCGCCGCGCTGGTGGTGCCCGCCTCGCATACCTCAGCGGACGCCGGATTCAGGACGCTTCGGCGATTGCGGCGGTGATCACCGTGCAGGCTCTGTCCAGGTCGGCGGTGGTCAGGCCGGCGTGGGCGGTGAGGCGTAGGCGGGAGATGCCGTCGGGGACGGATGGGGGGCGGAAGCTGCCGACTCGTACCCCGGCGGCCAGGCAGGCCTCCGCCGCATGGACGGCTTCGCGTGGGCCTGGCATGGGGGCGGAGACGACCGCGCCTCGGGGCTGCGGGACTGCGCAGGCGGTGGCCAGTTGGGCTGCGGCTGCGTGGATTGCGGCGGGGCGGTCCGGCTCGGCTTGCAGGATCTGGAGGGCTGCCAGGGCGGCGGCGCAGGCGGCCGGGTTGAGGCCGGTGTCGTAGATGAACGGGCGGGCCCGGTTGACGAGGTGCTCGCGGAGGAGGGACGGCCCGAGAACCACTCCGCCCTGCGAGGCAAGGGACTTGGACAGCGTCATCGTGACGACGACATGCTCGAGACCGGCGAGGCCGGCCGCGTGGACGGATCCGTGTCCGTTGCCGGTGACACCCAAACCGTGGGCCTCGTCGACCAGCAGTACGGCGTTGTGGGACTTGGTGATCGCGGCCAGTTCGGGCAGCGGCGCCTCGTCGCTGAGGACGCTGAAGACCGACTCGGTCATCACCACCGCGTGCGGTTCGTTGCGCTCGGCAAGTACTTTCTCGACGGCGTCCACGTCGTTGTGCGGGACGATCTCGACGCGGGAGCGGGCCAGGCGGCAGGCGTCGACGAGGGACGCGTGGACGTGTTCGTCGGAGACCAGGAGTGTGCCCGGGCCGCCGAGCGCGGTGACCACGCCGAGGTTGGCCAGATACCCGGACGAGAAGACGAGCGCCGACTCCTGCCCGGCGTACGCCGCCAGCGCGGACTCGAGCTGCTCGTGGAGTTCCGTCGTACCGGTGACGAGGCGGGACGCCGTCGCGCCCGTGCCCCACGTCCGTACGGCGTCCGCGGCGGCCGCCACCACCCGCGGATCGCGAGCCAGGCCGAGGTAGTCGTTGCCTGCGAGGTCGATCAGGTCGGCGTCCGCGGCGCGAGCGTGCAGCCGCCGGGTCAGGCCGCGAGCCTCCAGCGCAGCCGCCTTCGGGGCGAGCCAGTCCTCCAGCATCAGCCGGCCTCCTCGACCGCACCCGTGATCGCCGCGCCGATGGCGGCGATGTTGTCGTCGGTGCAGACGTACGGCGGCATCGTGTAGACGAGATCGCGGAACGGGCGCACCCACACGCCCCGCCGCAACGCCGCCTCGGTCATCCGCGGCAGATCCACCGGCCCGCCGAGCTGCACCACGCCGACAGCCCCGAGCACCCGCACGTCCTTCACCGCAGGCAGCTCTCGCGCCGGGGCCAGCCCCGCAGACAAACCGGCCGAGATCCGGTCCACTCGTGCGGCCCAGTCCTGGGAGAGCAGCAAATCGATCGAGGCCAGGGCGACCGCGCAGGCGAGCGGGTTGGCCATGAACGTCGGACCGTGCATCAACGCACCACCTGGCCCGTTCGACACCGTGTGCGCGACGTCCGTCGTACACAGCATCGCCGCCAGCGTCAGATACCCGCCGGTCAGTGCCTTGCCGACGCACAGGATGTCGGGGTCGACGCCCGCGTGCTCGGACGCGAACATCGTGCCGGTGCGGCCGAACCCGGTGGCGATCTCGTCGAAGATCAGCAGGAAACCGTGGCGGTCGGCGATCTCGCGGAGAACGCGCAGGCAGGCCGGGCTGTACGGGTACATGCCGCCGGCGCCCTGCAGAACCGGCTCGACGACGATGCCCGCGACCTCACCGGAATGCTGCTCGGCCAGCGCCGCCAGCGCGTCGGCCCAGGACCGCAGCTCCGGGTCGTCGTCCGGGCGGTCGAAGCCGGCGGGTGGTTGCGGGCCGAAGACCTGCTCCTTGAGGGCGCCGGTGAACAGCGAGTGCATGCCGTTGACCGGGTCGCAGACGCTCATCGGCGCGAACGTGTCGCCGTGGTACCCGCCGCGCACCGTCAGCATCCGGGTCCGGCCGTGGTTGCCGCGCGCAACCTGGTACTGCAGGGCGAGCTTGATCGCCACCTCGACCGAGACCGATCCCGAGTCGCAGAAGAACACGTGCCGCAGCGGCTCCGGCGTGATCTCGATCAGCCGGTCCGCCAGCCGGATCGCCGGTTCGTGGGTCAGCCCACCGAACATGACATGGCTGAACTCGTCGACCTGGCGCTTCAGCGCCGCGTCCAGCACCGGGTTCCGGTAGCCGTGGATCATGCACCACCACGACGCCATCGCGTCGATCGCCTCGACAGTCCCGCCCACGCCGTCGTCCAACTGCAACCGCACGCCGGACGCGCCCCGCACCATCCGCACCGGCGACGGCTCGGTCAGCGAGGAATACGGATGCCAGAGCACCTCCGCGTCCCGCTGTCGCCACGCATTGACCGACTGTGACACCGTCCTCCTCCGTCCTGAGGATTCCCAACGGTAATCGCTTCTCCTACGCCCGCGACCCGCAGGTGGGTCCGATGTGATCAGTACCTCGCTCGGCCGCTAGAAAGCCGTCCCCGCCTTGGCGATGTGCAAGGTGACGGCCACGGGGTCGAGGCGGGGCTTGGCCAGCGTCATCAAGGCCCTGGCGCCGTCGACGGACTCGTCGCGGATCCATTGGACCGGGGCGGACAGGCCGAAGCGTTCGACGGAGCTGGTGGCGTCGAGGAAGTCGCGGGATTCGGTGACCGACCAGATGCGTTCGCGCTCCCAGGTGATCGCGTCGGCGGCGCGGGGTGGTTGCTGCCAGTCGGGGTCGCGCTCGTTGCCGTAGATCAGCTGGCCGTCGGGTCGCAGTACGCCGACGCGGTCCACCCAGTCACCCTCGTCGATCAGCTCGGCCGCGCGCAGCACCCCGGCGTACCCGGCGTCGTGGCGGGCCTGCGTGACGAGGCGGCCGAAGCCGAAGTCCTCCAGGGCGCGGATGTGGCGCTGCAGGACGCCGAGGCGGCTGACGGCCTCGTGCACGGCGACGAGGGCGACCTCGACCTGGTAGCCGGCCGCCTTGAACGCGCGGGCCGATGCCGCGAACGCCTCCGGGTCGGCCAGTTCGGTCTCGACGACGACGTCGTACCGCTGCTCGGCGACCAGTTCCTCGGCGCGGGCCAGCCAGCGGAGGCCGTCGGTCTCGACGTACCGGTCGGCGGTGGAGGGCTCGTCGCTGATGGGTTCGGACAGCCGCGGGTGGTACGCCTCGAGGGCGAAGCTGCTCAGCACGACCGGCCGGCCGCGACGCGCCAGCACGGCCTTCACGAGCGCGGTGATCGAGGCCTTGCCGTCGCCGGGCTGACCGGCGACGAAGACCACCAGCGGATCGTCCTGCGGGATGCCGGTGAGCCGGTCGGGGACGATCCGCTCGCGGAAGACGCGCTCGCTGTCCGCCTCGCTCAGCACGAACTCGCGCGGCCGGAAGCCGCTCGGCGAGAAGCCGCTCGGTACGAACCGGTCCTGCTCAGTCACCTCGGCCATCCTGCCCGCCCGGCTCCTCCTCGGCGTCGTCGTCCTGCTCGTCGGCGCCCTCATCGTCGTCTTCGTCCTCGTCGTCGACGCTGAGCAGGTTGTCGGCGTCGACGCGAACCCGGCTGACGGCGCGGGTGTCGAGCGGGTCGAGCTGCTCGCCGCGGGCCGCCCAGGCGGCCTGCTCGGCGCGCAACGCCGCGATCAGGTCCTGGTCGGGTTCGTCGGCGGCCTCGGCCTCGGCGATCCGCCGGGCGCAGGCCCCGATCGCCTGCCGGACCGCTTCGAGAGCGATCTCGTAGCCGAAGATCTGCGCGGTCGTCCACCTCGCCTTACCCAGCGCCGGAAGCACAGTCAGGTCGGCGAGATTACCCACAGATAAACGATATCCGACGCCTCGGGTCAGCCCGACGGCGGCCGCCGGGACTCAGACGCCGTTCTGGTTCTCCGCCTTCTTCGTGCGGTTCCGGAAATCGCCGGTGACCCGGCCCTGCGGGTCCCGGACCAGTCCGTCGTCACCGAGACCGCCGACCTGCGTGGCCCGCCTCGCCTGACCGCCCGACACGGTGCCGCCGTTCGCCACCACTCGCCGCGTCTCGGCCCGCTTCTGTCCCCACTTGCCCATTGCGATCACATCCCCAGGATCGATGGAATGCGGCGACTCTACGAGCGTGCAGGAGCAAACGGGCGTTCGAATCAGCCCGCGGTCAGCACGCCGTGGACGGAGCAGCGCGCCGACCAGCCCATCGGGTGGACCTGGACGACCATCCGGCGGCGGCAGGTCCCGCAGTACCTGGGAGGTTCCAGGGCCAGCGCCTGGCGGCAGTCCTCGTGACTGCCGTCGGCGAGCTCGCGGCCGCAGCGGCCGCAGTACGTCTCGGTCACAGCGTCTTCTGGAGTTCCTTCACCGGCATCTTCAGCTCGGCGAGCAGGTCCAGGTCGGCGGTGGCCGGGCGCCCGAGGGTGGTCAGGTAGTTCCCGACGATGACCGCGTTGATGCCGCCGAGCAGGCCCTCGCGGGTGCCGAGGTCGCCGAGGGTCAGCTCCCGGCCGCCGGCGTACCGCAGGACCGTCCGCGGCATCGCCAGCCGGAACGCGGCGATGGTGCGCAGCGCGTCCTTGCCGTCCATCACGTCCAGGTCGCCGAACGGCGTCCCCGGCCGCGGGTTGAGGAAGTTCAGCGGCACCTCGTGCGGGTCGAGCTCGGCGAGCTGGGCCGCGAGCTCGGCGCGCTGCTCCAGCGACTCGCCCATGCCGACCAGGCCGCCGCAGCACAGCTCCATGCCGGAGTCGCGCACCATCAGGCAGGTCTCCCAGCGCTCCTCGAACGAGTGCGTGGTGACGACGTCGCCGAAGTACGAGCGGGCCGACTCGAGGTTGTGGTTGTAGCGGTGCACGCCCCACGACTTCAGCTCGTCGACCTGCGCCTGGGTCAGCATCCCGAGCGAGCAGGCGATGTTGATGTCGACCTCGGCGTTGATCGCCTCGATACCGGCCTTCACCTGCGACATCAGCCGCTCGTCCGGCCCCCGGACCGCGGCCACGATGCAGAACTCGGTGGCGCCGGTCTTCGCGGTCTCCTTGGCGGCCTCGACGAGCTCGGGGATGTTCAGCCAGACCGCCCGCACCGGCGAGGTGAACTGGCCGGACTGCGAGCAGAAGTGGCAGTCCTCGGGGCAGCCGCCGGTCTTCAGCGAGATGATCCCCTCGACCTCGACCTCCTCGCCGCACCACTTCACCCGGACGTCGTGGGCGAGCGCGAGCAGCTCGGGCAGCCGGTCGTCGGGGGTCCGGAGAACCTCGACCAGTTGCTCCTGGCTCAGCCCGATGCCCTGCTCCAGAACCTGCCCACGTGCCACGCCCAGGATCTCGCTCATGTGTCTCCTGCCTCAACTCAACGGTCCGGGCTCACAGTAGGTCAGAGGGGTACGCCGGGGCTGCGGCGGGCGTCACGTGGAACAGATGCCGCCGGAGTGCCTCATCGCCACTCTCCGCACTCTCCCGGAAAAGTTTCTGGATTTTTCTGGGAAACCTCGTAACCCCCTGTAGAAGGGCTCGTTGATGTGTACGAAGGCGGTTACCGCAAGGAAGACCGCCACCTGATTACCAAGAGCGACAAGGCCGATCATTACGATCAGCACGCAGAGTGGTCACAAGGCCTGAAGCTCGCGGAAATCGGATGTAAGGTAGTGACCAAGAGCTCGGGTCGCCAGCTGTGGTTGGTGACCCGATCCCAAAGCGCCGGGCGCCTCACCCCGGCTTGAGTGGGTCCCTCGGGAAACGATTTGGGCGGAAACGTTCCCGAGGGACCTGCTCCCTTTTCCGGACCTTTTCACAAAGCCTCAGCGACCTACTGCTGAGGCTTTTTCATTTGCTGTCTTTTCGCACCGATTTGTTACGGCTCCGTCACAGCCTGCTTCGGGACGATCGGGAGCCGCAGGGCGCCGGGCGCCTCGGCCGGTACGACGGGGTGCGCCGGCTTCACCGGTTGCACGCGTTCGTACGCCGATCCGGCCGCCGGACGCGGATCCGCCTCGCCCTTGTTCGGCCAGAACGACAGGGCCCGCTCGGCCTGGGCGGTGATCGTCAGGGACGGGTTGACGCCGAGGTTCGCGGAGATCGTCGAGCCGTCGACGATGTGCAGGCCGTCGTACCCGTAGACGCGGTGGTACGGATCCACGACGCCCGACGCCGGCGAGTCGCCGATCGCGCAGCCGCCGATGAAGTGCGCCGTCATCGGCACGTTGAACGGCTCGCCGATCGTGCCGCCCGGCGTACCGTTCATCAGCCGCGCCATCCGCCGGACCACCTGGTTCGCGACCGGGATCCAGGACGGGTTCGGCGCGCCGTGGCCCTGCTTCGACGTCAGCCGCCAGCGGCCCAGCCGGTCCCGCTTGCCGAACGTCGTGATCGAGTTGTCCGCGGTCTGCATCACCAGCGCGATCACGGTCCGCTCGGACCAGTGCTTCAGGTCGTACAGCCAGCGGATGTTCTTCCGTTGCACACCGAGCTCGCGCAGCCAGGTCCGCCAGCGCGGCTTGTCCCCGTCGCCGTCGGTCAGCACGGTCTGCAGCAGCGACATCGCGTTGCTGCCCTTCCCGTACCGCACGGGCTCGATGTGGGTGATCTCGTCGGGGTGGAACGACGACGTGATCGCGACGCCGTAGCTGTAGTCGACGTCGCGGTCCCGGGAGATCGCGCCGAGCAGCGACTCCGAGTTCGTCCGGGTGAGGACGCCGAGCCGATCCGACAGCCGGGGCAGCTTGCCCTCGTCGCGGAGCCGGTGCAGCAGCTTCGCGGTCCCGAGGGCCGAGGCCGCGAACACGACCTGCTGCGCGGTGAACCGGCGGGTGGCCTTCTTGTTCGACGTCCGCCGGGTGTCGATCGCGTACCCGCCGCCGGTTTCTTCAGGGAGCGGCTCGACCGACGTGACCGTGGTCAGCGAGTACACCTCCGCGCCGGCCTTCTCCGCCAGGTACAGGTAGTTCTTGGTCAGCGTGTTCTTCGCGTTGTGCCGGCAGCCCGTCATGCACTCGCCGCAGTTGATGCAGCCGGTACGGCGGGGGCCCGCGCCGCCGAAGTACGGGTCGTCGACCTCCACGCCGGGCTCACCGAAGAAGACACCGACCGGTGTCGGGCGGAACGTCTCGCCGACGCCCATCTCCTCGGCGACCTGCTTCATCACCTTGTCGGCCGGCGTGAACCCCGGGTACGTCGTGACGCCCAGCATCCGCTTCGCCTGGTCGTAGTACGGCGACAGCTCGGACCGCCAGTCGGTGATGTGTGCCCACTGCCGGTCGGTGTAGAACGCCGGCAGCGGCTCGTAGAGCGTGTTCGCGTAGACCAGACTGCCGCCGCCGACCCCGGCGCCGGACAGGATGATCACGTCGCGCAGCGCGCTGATCCGCTGGATGCCGTACATGCCGAGCTTCGGAGCGAACAGGAACCGCTTGCCGTCCCACGAGTTCTTCGCGAAGGCGGCGTCCTCGAACCGCGCCCCGGCCTCCAGGACGGCAACCCGGTAGCCCTTCTCGGTCAGCCGGAGCGCCGACACCGAGCCACCGAAGCCGGACCCGATGATCACGACGTCGTAGTCGTACGTCATGGGCGGCCGATCTTCTTGAGGATCCGCAGGGCGCCCGTCATCAGCTCGGCGAACTTCTCGTCGGACAGACCGTGCGAGGCGGCGATCGGGAGCAGCCGCTGGGTGGCGATCGCCTGCGGCTCGACGTACCGCCGGATGCCCTCGACGCCCTGCCGCCGGCCGAGACCGGACTGGCGCATGCCGCCCATCGGGGTGTCGATTGAGCCGAACGTCGCGCCGTACCCCTCGTTGACGTTGACCGTGCCGGCCATCAGCTGCGCCGCGACCGCGCGGCCGCGGCGGCCGTCCCGGGTCCAGACGCTCGCGTTCAGGCCGTACTCGCCCTCGTTCGCGCGCTGGATCGCCTCGGACTCGTCGGAGAACCGGTAGATCGACACGACCGGGCCGAAGGTCTCGTTGTCGAAGCACTCCATCGCCGGAGTGACGCCGGACAGCACGGTCGGCTCGTAGAAGAGCGGCCCGATGTCCGGTCGCGGCTTGCCGCCGACCAGGACCGTCGCGCCCTTCGACCGGGCGTCCTCGACATGCCGCGTCGTGGATTCCAGCTGTGCCTTCGAGATCAGCGAGCCCATGTCGACGTCCCAGCCGGTGCCGGCGCTGAGGCGGAGCTTCTTCACCCGGTCGACGAAGGCCGTGACGAACGCGTCGTACACCTGGTCCGCGACGTACAGCCGCTCCATCGAGACGCACAGCTGGCCCGCGTTCGCGAAGCACGCGCGGACGGCGCCCTCGGCGGCACGGTGGATGTCGGCGTCGCGCAGGACGAGCATCGGGTTCTTGCCGCCGAGCTCGAGACTGCAGCCGATCAACCGCTCACCCGCCTGCTTCGCGACCAGGCGGCCGGTCTTCGTCGAGCCGGTGAAGCAGATGTAGTCGGCGTTCTGGATCAGCGCGCCGCCGACCGTCGGGCCGTCACCGTTGACCGGGATCCACGCCTCCCGCGGCAGGCCGGCCTCGTACAGCAGCTCGATACCGCGCAGCGCGGTCAGCGGGGTCTGGCTGTCGGGTTTGTGGACGACGGTGTTGCCGGCCAGGATCGCCGGCAGCCCGTCGGAGATCGCCATCGTCAGCGGATAGTTCCACGGCGAGATGATGCCGACGACACCCTTCGGGACGAACCGCGTCTCGGCGCGGGTCAGCAGCGGGAAGATCCCGAGCTTGCGCTGCGGCTCGAGCAGCTCGAACGCCTTGCGGCCGTAGTACCGCGCGGTGAGCGCGACGTGGGCGAGCTCCTCGAACGCCTGCTTCCGCGCCTTGCCGGACTCGCGGATGATCAGGTCGACCAGCTCGTGCCGGTGGTCGAGGACCAGGTCGTGGTATCGCAGCAGGATCGCGGCGCGCTCGGCGAGCGGCACCCGCCGCCAGGTCTGCTGGGTCCTCCGGGCGGTCCGGACCGCCGCGACCACGTCGTCCGCGCTCGACACCGGCAGATCCGCGATCGGCTGCCCGGTGGCCGGCGCGTACGACGTCCGGGTCCCGGCCGTGGCCCGCAGCAGACCCGACAACCGGCGGATCACCGACTGGTCGGTCGCGTACGAGGCGGTGGGGTCGAGCTCCGGATCCGCGGGAATCGACGTCTGGTCGCTCATACGTGAAGGCTACCTGCCGGTAATAGCGGCTGTCAGTATCAGAGAATGGTTAAGCTGATCCGCTGGAACCTGCGAAGGGGTGGAACGTACAGATGGTGGACAGCGGGGGGCTCTGGACGCCTCCTGAGGACGAGCTCGGCGAGGCGTTGCAGACAGCCCAGGTGCTGATCGAGGAAGGCCGGGCCGACGAGGCGGGGCCGTACCAGCAGCGGGTCATCGAGCTGGCCAGGGAGCGGGCCGAAGGGCACCCGAACCACTACGAGGCCAAGCACCTGATGGCCGCGACCCAGTACGAGCTGGCCGGGTCGCTGAACGCCTCCGGCCGGCACGAGGAGGCGCTCACCGCGCTCCACGAGGCGCAACTCGGCTACACCGAACTCCAGGACGCCGGCGTACTGGACGCCACCTGCTTCCTCGCCGACGTCCGCGCCCGGCGCGCGATGACGCAGGCGCACCGCGGCCACGGCGCCACCGCCGTCCTGGAGATGGACGGCGCGGTGATCGCGTACGGCCAGCTCGTCGGCGGCGAGGACGGCCTCAAGCACCAGCCCGACTTCGCCCGCGTGCTCGCGATGAACGCGCTCATCCTGCGCCGGTACGGCGACCCCGCGCTCGCCGTCGCGTCCGCGGACGCGGCGACCCAGCTGTTCCTGCAGCTCGCCGACCAGATCAACGAGAGCCCGCAGTCGCTGTCCTACGCGCGCTACCTGTGTACGGCGACCGCGGTGTCGGCCGACGTCCACGCCGCCGAGGGACGGCTGGACCTCGCCCTCGAGGCGGACGAGATCGGGCTCACCACGGCCGACACGCTCGCCGACTCCGACTCGACGACCGACATGCGTACGCTCGTCGCTGCGCTGGTCCGCAAGGGCAAGCACCTCGGCACCGTCGGCCGGCTGGAGGGCGAGGCCTGCCTGCGGACGGCGTACGACACCGACGCCGAGACGGCGGCCCGCGTGGTCGAGGAGCTGGACCGGGGCCTGCCGCTGACGCTGGTCGCCGCACTGGAGAACGCGGAGATCAAGCTCGGACCGTTCGAGCAGTACCACCGTCTGGTCGCGCTCAGCGAGCCCGCGCCTGGGATGACGCTGGCGACCGTGTCCGGCCGGACGGACCCGGAGTCGGCGGCGCAACGCGCGGCCGAGCTCGCCGAGCTGGTGCGGCCGCTGCTGCGCGAGGACGCGGACACCGCGCTGACGCTGGGTCTCGAGGCGCACTACCTGTTCGCGATCTCGTCCGAGCGGGAGTCGCACCGGATGCGCTTCCAGACCGCGACGTACGTGCCGATCTGGGCGCAACTGCTGCTCGACATCTCCGAGGGCTACTTCCAGGCCGGGCGGACCGAGATCGCGCTCGACCTCGGCGGCTGGTGCGCGGAGGTGGCCACCGCGCTGATCCCGTTCGCCGACGCCAACGAGGCGATGAAGGAGCTGGCCGGGGCCTGCTACCGGCACCACGGCAACCTGCTCGCCGCCACCGGCGACCTGGCGGCGTCGTACCACGCCCACGAGGCGGCGGAGCAACTCCAGCTCGGCCGTTGAGAGGCGGTAAGACCCCCGCTGCTTGACGCGCTTTCCGCCCGGACGGACGCTGGCGCTGAAAGGGGGAGGCTCATGGATGTCGTAGAGCTGCACAACCGTACGGTCGCGAACTTCGCGGAACTGGCCTCCGGGGTGACTGCCGGCCAATGGTCGGCGCCGACCCCGTGCTCGGACTGGGACGTCCGCGCGCTGGTGAACCACGTCGTCGGCGAGGAGCGCTGGACCCGGCCGCTGATGGAGGGCCGGACGATCGCCGAGGTCGGGAACACCCTCGACGGCGACCTGCTCGGGGACGACCCGGCCGGAGCGGCGTCGGCCGCGGCCGAGGAGGCCCGGGCCGCCGCGACCCGGTCGATCGACAAGGTGCACCTGTCGTACGGCGACGAGGATCCGGACGAGTACCTGCGCCAACTCGCGGCCGACCATCTCGTGCACGGGTGGGACCTGGCCGTGGCCACCGGCGCAGCGCCGCGGATGGACGCCGACCTGGTCGACGACGTCGCGACCTGGTTCGCGAAGCGCGAGGAGCTGTATCGCTCGGCCGGCATGATCGGCGAGCACCTCGACGGCTTCACCGAACCGGCCGACGCGCTGCTGGCCGCCTTCGGAAGGAACCCGCGGTGGAGTCCGGCGACGTAGTCGAGCGGTTCGGCACCGCCTTCGACCAGGGCGACCTGGAGACCGCGATGTCGCTGGTCACAGCGGACATCGTGTTCGAGTCCACAGCGCCGGCCCCGGACGGCGGCCGCTTCGAGGGCGCAGACGCCGTCCGGGCAGCGTGGGCGAAGCTGTTCGCGGACACCGCGGAACCGCACTTCGAGACCGAGGAGACCGTGCTGCTC
This sequence comes from Kribbella sp. NPDC050459, assembly GCF_040655315.1. Taxonomy (NCBI): domain Bacteria; kingdom Bacillati; phylum Actinomycetota; class Actinomycetes; order Propionibacteriales; family Kribbellaceae; genus Kribbella; species Kribbella sp. NPDC050459. Next base: position 990,502 of record NZ_JBFAJQ010000002.1, read on the forward strand.
GGCGACCGGGCCGTGGTGCGCTGGCAGTACTCGTGGAAGACGGACTCCGGCGACCGCGGCCACGTGCGCGGCGTCGACATCCTGCGCCTCCGGGACGGGAGGATCGCGGAGAAGCTCTCCTATGTGAAGGGCTAGGCTCTCGCGTGCAAGCTCGACAGGACGTGTCAGTCCTCCGGGTAGTGCACCTGAGCGTGAACCTCGCTGCGCATACAGCGTCTCGGCAGTGCACTACCTGTCCAGCGTGCACACCTTGGGACAGGCCAACCCCACATTTACAGCAGCAGGCCGGTCAGTCCTGGAGCTCGGTCTTGAGGGCGCCGACGAACAGGCCGGCTTCGGCCTCGGTCATGCCGGTCTCGGACACCACCAGCGCGGTCGCCTGGTGGAGCTCGCCCGCGGCCTTGAGCGCGCGGGTGCGCTCGGCCAGGTTGGTGCCGGGCCGGCGCACCAACGGCGTCCCCGTGGTCGGCGGCACATACCGCCCGAGGCGGATGTCGTCGACCAGCTCCTTGGAGTGCTTGAGGTCGAGACCAGTGCGGTCACGGATCAGCTTGACCGCGTGCACCGCCTTCTTCGTGGTGATCAGGAACCGCACCTGATCGACATCGTCCGCGGACAGTCGGCCTCGCGCCGCGGCGAGGGCAACGTTGTCCGTCTCCTGGCTGCTCCCTCGGCTGAACAATCCCATGCCGCAATCCTTCCAGAACCCATCAAGCCCGGTGAACTCGAAGCCCGTCGGCGAGCAACCGGAGGATCTCGGGCCAGGCCAGACCGCCCAGCTCGCGGTCGGCGGCCGCCGTACCGCCGCGGGCCATCCGTTGCCCCGAAGTCTTCGGCTCCTCACCGGGCAACACCGCGCGATGCCCGGCCTCGGGGACCGTCACGATCCGCGTCGGCCGGTCGCCGCGCCGTCGCGCGATCTCCTCGGCGAACTCGACCGCGGGCCACACCTGGTCGTCCCCGCCCGCCACGAGCAGCACGTCGCGGATGCGCTCCACCGGGATCCGGGCGCGTTCTGCGTCGGCGTACGTCGCCACGCTCTGCCGGTACAGCCCGACGTAGCTCGGCGGGTCGTCGGCGGCGGCCCAGCCCGGGTCGAACGGTACGAACGGCAACGGCTCGCCCCGCCAGGTCCACGCCGACCGCTGGCTGCCGTCCTCCAGGACCCGGCCCCACACGTAGGCGCTCGGCGCGAACGCGACCACCGCGTCCACGCGCTCGTCCAGCGCACCCAGCAGCAACGCCGCCTCGGCGCCCCACGAGCTGCCCATCACGACCAGCCGATCGTGGTCAGCCAGCTCGTCCAGCGGGAACGACTCCAGCGCCACCTCGTGCGTGACGGTCCAGCGCGGCGCGAGGACGTCGTACCCCTCCGCCTCGAGGAGACGCGCACGGTCCGAGTCCGGCGCACCGCTCGAGCCGTGCAGGAGCAGGACGCCGATGCTCAACCGACGACGACCTCGACCCGCTGGAACTCCTTGAGCTCCGTGTAGCCGGTGGTGGCCATCGCGCGCTTGAGCGCACCGACCAGGTTCATCGTGCCGTCCGGGACCCAGGACGGGCCGAACAGGATCTGCTCCATGGTGCCGGTGACGCCGACCTCGACCCGCTCGCCGCGGGGCAGGTCCTGGTGCCAGGCCTCGGCGCCCCAGTGGTACCCGCCGCCGGGGGCGTCGCTCGCGCGGGCCAGCGGCGAACCGACCATCACCGCGTCCGCGCCGCAGGCAATCGCCTTCGCCACGTCACCGGACCGCCCGACCGAGCCGTCCGCGATGACGTGCACGTAGCGCCCGCCGGACTCGTCCATGTAGTCCCGCCGGGCCGCCGCGACGTCGGCCACCGCCGACGCCATCGGCACCGCGACGCCGAGCACCTTCCGGGTGGTGTGCGCGGCGCCGCCGCCGAAGCCGACCAGGACGCCGGCCGCGCCGGTCCGCATCAGGTGCAGCGCCGCCTGGTGCGTCGCGCAGCCGCCGACGATCACCGGGACGTCGAGGTCGTAGATGAACTGCTTCAGGTTCAGCGGCTCCGCCTGCCCGGACACGTGCTCGGCGGACACCGTCGTGCCGCGGATGACGAACAGGTCGACCCCGGCGTCCACGACATGCTTGGCGAACTGCTTGGTGCGCTGCGGCGACAACGCGCCGGCCACCGTGACACCGGAGTCGCGGATCTCCTGCACCCGCTGGGAGATCAGCTCGGGCTTGATCGGCGCCGCGTAGATCTCCTGCAGCCGGTGCGTCGCCTGCTGCGCGTCGAGGGTGGTGATCTCCTCGAGCAGGTTCGCCGGGTTCTCGTACCGCGTCCAGAGGCCTTCGAGGTTCAGGACGCCGAGACCGCCGGCCTTGCCGATCGCGATCGCGGTGGCCGGCGACATCACCGAGTCCATCGGCGCGGCCAGGATCGGCAGCTCGAACCGGTACGCGTCGATCTGCCAGGCGACCGAGACCTCCTCCGGGTCCCGCGTCCGGCGCGACGGCACGATCGCGATGTCGTCGAACGCGTACGCCTGCCGGCCGCGCTTGGCCCGGCCGATCTCGATCTCGGTCATCTGGTGTCCTAACGGGTGTGTGCAGGCGGGGTCAGCGGCCGGAGTAGTTCGGCGCCTCGACCGTCATCTGGATGTCGTGCGGGTGGGACTCCTGCAGGCCGGCGGAGGTGATCCGGACGAACCGGCCCTTCTCCTGCAGCTCGGCCACCGTGCGGGCGCCCGTGTACCACATCGACTGCCGCAGACCGCCGACCAGCTGGTGCGCGACGGCCGACAGCGGGCCGCGGTACGGCACCTGGCCCTCGACGCCCTCGGCGATCAGCTTCTCGTCGCCGCTGCCGTCGTGCTGGAAGTAGCGGTCCTTGGAGTACGACTTGCGCAGGCCGCCGGCCGACGACATAGCGCCGAGCGAGCCCATCCCGCGGTACGCCTTGAACTGCTTGCCGTTGATGAACACCAGGTCGCCCGGCGACTCCTCGCAGCCGGCGAGCAGCGAGCCCAGCATGACGGTGTCCGCGCCCGCGACCAGCGCCTTGGCGATGTCACCGGAATACTGCAGGCCGCCGTCGCCGATGACCGGGACACCGGCCGGCTTGCAGGCCAGCGACGCCTCGTAGATCGCGGTCACCTGCGGCACACCGACACCGGACACGACCCGCGTCGTGCAGATCGAGCCCGGGCCGACGCCGACCTTCACGCCGTCCGCGCCCGCGTCGACCAGCGCCTGCGCGCCCGCGCGGGTGCCGACGTTGCCGCCGACGACGTCCACGCCGCGGGTCGCCGGGTCGGCCTTGAGCTTGCGGATGATCTCGATCTGGGCCTGGGAGTGACCGTGCGCGGTGTCCACCACGAGCACGTCGACGCCGGCCTCGACCAGCGTCATGGCCCGCTTGTAGGCCTCGCCGAAGAAGCCGATCGCGGCGCCCACCATCAGCCGGCCCGTGGCGTCCTTGGTGGACAGCGGGAACTTGTCGCGCTTGACGAAGTCCTTCAGCGTGATCAGGCCGGTGAGCTTGCCGGCCTCGTCGACCAGCGGCAGCTTCTCCACCTTGTGCTTGCTGAGCAGCGCCATCGCGTCGTCGGCGGCGATGCCCTGCCGGCCGGTGATCAGCGGCTGCTTGGTCATCACCTCGCGGACCGGCCGGGACAGGTCGGTCTCGAAGCGCATATCGCGGTTGGTGACGATGCCGACCAGGACGCCGGCGTCGTCCACCACCGGGACGCCGGAGATCCGGTACTGCCCGCAGAGCGCGTCGGCCTCGCCGATGGTGGCGTCCGGGCCGATGGTGATCGGCTGCGCGATCATGCCGGACTCGGAGCGCTTGACCAGGTCGACCTGCTGGGCCTGATCCTCGATCGAGAGGTTGCGGTGCAGGACGCCGAGGCCGCCCTGGCGCGCCATGGCGATCGCCATCCGGGCCTCGGTGACGGTGTCCATCGCGCTGGACACCAGCGGGATGTTGACCTCGACGTTACGACTCAGGCGAGACCGGGTGACGGCCTCGGACGGGATGACGTCGGACTCGTTCGGCTGCAGCAGCACGTCGTCGAAGGTGAGACCGAGGACGGCGAACTTGTCGGGAACTCCAGTGGGGGTGATGTCCATGGGGAAAACGAGCACCTTTTGTACGGCGGCAACGGGACCCCATCCTATCCGCGCCGCCGCCAGGCCCCGAATCCGCCGTCCACAGGCAACCGCCCGCCGCTGGGCGACGGGCGGTGCGTGGCCGGACGGTTACCGGATCGGCTTGTTGACGACCTCGAGGATCTGCAGCAGGCTCGTGTCGGTCGTGGATCCGTGGGTCCGCTCGATGGCGGCGTGCTTGCCCTCCGGGTAGTGACCGGTGGAGTGCTTGCCGGTCGGGTAGGTCTTGCGGACCGAGCCCGTGCTGACCTTCCCGCTCGAGTGCTTCCCGCTCTTGGTCGACTTCGTGCTCTTGGCCGAGCTGCGGGTGTCGATCGACTTCGCGGTCGCGTCGGGAACGCCGAAGAACTGCTCGGCGCTCTCGTTGGTGACCGGCAGGCCGCTCGGCGTCGGCAGGACCTCCTGGATCTTCTCGACCAGTTGCTCCACTTGCTGCTGGACCTGCTCGGTCTGCTCCGGGACCTGCGTGACCGGGCTGCTCGGCTTCGTGTCGTCGCCGGAGGTGTCACTGGTACCGGTGCTGTCGGTGCCGGCGGGCGTGGTGCTGTCCGAACCCGGCGGCGTGGTCTCCTCGCCACCGGTCTGACCGTCGCCGGACCCCGCGCTCGGCGTACCGGTCGGGTCGCTCACCGTGTTGTCGCCGGTCCCGGTCCCGCCGTCGCCCGTGTTGGTCTCGCCGTTCGTCGGCGGCGGAGTCGCGGTGGCCGTGTCCGTCGGCGTCGGGGTCGGGGTCGCCGGCTCGGTCGGCTCTTCGGTCGGCGTCGACGGCGGCGTGTCCGGCGGGTTCTCGGTCTTGGTGTCGGTCGGCTCGTCGGTCTTGGTGCCGGTCGGCTCGTCCGTCTTGTCGTCGGTCGGCTTCGGCGTCGCCGTCACCTCGGTCGTCGGCTTGACCGGCTCCTGCGTCTTCTGCTCGTCGGTCGGGAGCAGCGGGTACGGCCACTCGCGGCTCGCGACCGGCTTGTCCTCCGGCTGGACGACCTCCGGCGTGCCCTTGAGGTCCTGCGCCTGCGGATCGTCGTCGCCCGCCGCGCCGTCCTTGCCGGACTGGGTGGCGTGCTCGGCGCCGGCCTTGGCCTTGAAGTCCTTGCTGACCTTGACGATCTTGCTCCGGTCCACGACCGGCGAGCCGTCGACGTCCTCCTTCGGGAAGCTGGTCTGCGGGCGGACCGCGTCGACCATCTTCTCGATGACCTTCTCGTACGGCGACAACGGATCGCCGGTGACCGCAGCCGCCACCCCGGAGACCGACAGCGCGGCCACCGCGGCGACACCGAAGGCCAGACCGCGGGTCGCCATCTTGCGGGCGAACGGGTCGGTCATCGGGTTGAGCGCGGCGCAGCGCGCCAGGAAGCTCTCCGGATCGTCGATGGTCTCCACCGGGAGCTCGTCCTCGACCTCCACCGCGAGCCGTAGATCGGCCAGCAGTGCGACGGCCGGGTCGTGCTCGCCCGCCGAGCGGGCGGACTCCCCACCGGCGGCAAGCAGATCGAGCAGTGCGTCATCGGCCTCGATCGCGTCCAGGTCGAATCGGTCAGCCATGATGCCCCTCCCCTGCTCTTCCTCGTTCCAGCTGTGTTTCATGCCCCACGAACCCCCTGAGCGTGTTCAACGCCCGATGCTGTGCGACCCTCACCGCCCCCGGTGTCATCCCCAGTGCCCGGCCGGTCTCCTCGGCTGACATCCCCGCAACGACGCGAAGGCGCAGGATCTCGCGCAGTTTCTCCGGCAGCTTGTCCAGCAGCCCCATGATGTGCTGGACCTCTGAGTGCCGTACCGCGTGCTCCTCCGGCGTCGGTGACTCGTCCGCGCCGTCCGGCAGGTCCGGCGTCGAGACGTCGGCCACCGCGAACGCACGCTGGGCATCGGCGACCTTGCGGGCCGCGATGCCGTAGACGAAAGCCTCGAAAGGCCTCCCCTCGTCGCGATAGCGGCCGAGCGCGCCGAAGACCGCGACACAAACTTCTTGCGCGACGTCGTCGACCATGTCGGCGCCGCCGGGATAGGTCCACAGACGGGACCGTACGTAGCGGTGCGCCACAGCGCGCACCCTGGTGAGCAGGTCGTTGAGAGCTGTACGGTCCCCGTCGCCGGCCAGCGCGGCAAGATCCCTGAGCTCGACCCGGTCGTGGGTGTCAGGTACTCGGACCTCTGTCACCCCTCGCCCCCTCGTGTTCGGACCGGTCAGCTCGAAAGATGGTACGGCGCTCAACTCTCCTTGCATAGTGGCAATTCGTGGTCAACCCCGGGTTTTGGTCACGATCTGTCACTACTGGCCGGTTCGGTTCGCCGCGGCGCGCTGAACCGGATGAGTTCGGTGGCGTGACCGCCGCCCCAGTCGATCGGCGTGCGGCCGGTCTCCAGCCAGCCGGCCCGGCGGTACAGGCGCTCTGCCGCGCCGCGGTTCCCGACCACCTCGAGCGACAGCGGCCGCCCGAGCTCCGCCGCTGTCTGCACGCAATGGTCGAGCAACTGGCGACCAATCCCCTGACGCGTCGCCGTTGGATCCACGAACAACCGCTCCACCTCGGCGCCGCCGCCCACTCCCGTCAGCACCACATGCCCGACAACCCGCTCACCAGCTCCGGCGCCGGCTCCGGTCACGGCCACCCAGCAGCCGAGCGCCGCCTCCGGCGTCAGCCACAGCTCCGGGTCGGCGGGCCAGTTGATCGGATAGCCGGCCTGCTCGTGCACCACCCGCAACAACTCGACGCAGACCTGCAGGTCCTCGGAACGACGCTCGCGAATCGACACAGCTCCTATCAGAACAGAGCACCGCCCGGCAGTTTCCTGCCGGGCGGTGCTCTGTGTGCTGTGCTGTCGAACTACTGCCTGACTACGGCTTCACTACTGCCTGAGGTCAGTGACCGTGCCCGTGGCCGTGACCGGCCGCGGCGGGCTCCTCTTCCTCGGGCTTGTCGACGACCAGCGTCTCGGTCGTCAGCAGCAGCGCGGCGATCGAGCCGGCGTTGGCGAGCGCGGACCGGGTCACCTTGACCGGGTCCAGCACGCCCTGGGCCAGCAGGTCGCCGTACTCACCGGTGGCGGCGTTGAAGCCGCTGCCGGACTCGAGCTCGGCCACCTTCGACGTCACGACGTAGCCCTCGTAGCCGCCGTTCTCGGCGATCCAGCGCAGCGGCTCGACGATCGACTTGCGGACGATCCGGACACCGGTCGCCTCGTCACCTTCGAGGTCGAGGCCGCCGTCCAGGACGGTCGCCGCGTGCACGAGAGCGGAGCCGCCGCCGGCGACGATGCCCTCCTCGATCGCGGCCCGGGTCGCGGACACCGCGTCCTCGATCCGGTGCTTCTTCTCCTTCAGCTCGACCTCGGTGGCCGCGCCGACCTTGATCACGCAGACGCCGCCGGCCAGCTTGGCCAGCCGCTCCTGCAGCTTCTCGCGGTCCCAGTCGGAGTCGGTGCGCTCGATCTCGGACTTGATCTGGCTGACCCGGCCCTCGATGTCCTCGGCCTTGCCGGAACCCTCGACGACGGTCGTGTTGTCCTTCGAGACCACGATCCGGCGGGCCGAACCGAGCACCTCGAGGCCGACCTGGTCGAGCTTCAGCCCGACCTCGGGGGCGACGACCTGCGCGCCGGTGAGCGCGGCCAGGTCCTCCAGCATCGCCTTGCGGCGGTCGCCGAAGCCCGGCGCCTTGACGGCGACCGAGGTGAAGTTGCCGCGGATCTTGTTCACCACGAGGGTGGACAGCGCCTCGGCCTCGACGTCCTCGGCGATGATCAGCAGCGTCTTGCCGGACTGCACGACCTTCTCCAGCAGCGGCAGCAGGTCCGCGATCGCGGAGATCTTGCCCTGGTGGATCAGGATGTACGGGTCCTCCAGCACCGCTTCGCCGGCCTCGGCGTCGGTGATGAAGTACGGCGAGATGTAGCCCTTGTCGAACTGCATACCCTCGGTGAACTCGAGCTCGGTCCCGAAGGTGTTCGACTCCTCGACGGTGATCACACCGTCCTTGCCGACCTTGTCGAACGCGTCCGCGATCAGCGCGCCGATCTCGGCGTCGCGGGCGGAGATGGTCGCGACGTGGGCCATGTCGCCCTTGTCGTCGACCGGCTTCGCGGTGTCCACCAGCTTGGCCGACACGGCCTCGACGGCCGCCTCGATACCGCGCTTGAGGCCCATCGGGTTGGCGCCGGCGGCGACCGCCCGGAGGCCCTCGTGCACCAGCGCCTGCGCCAGCACCGTCGCGGTGGTGGTGCCGTCACCGGCGATGTCGTTGGTCTTGGTGGCGACCTCCTTGGTCAGCTGCGCACCAAGGTTCTCGAACGGGTCGTCCAGCTCGACCTCACGGGCGACGGTGACACCGTCGTTGGTGATGGTCGGGGCGCCCCACTTCTTGTCCAGGACGACGTAACGGCCCTTCGGGCCGAGCGTCACCTTCACCGTGTTCGCGAGCTTGTCGACGCCGCGCTCCAGCGCGCGCCGCGCGTTCTCGTCGAACTCGAGGATCTTCGGCATGAAAAATCCAGTCCCTCTCTGAAATTCGCTCTTCGTAAGCAGTACGGACTCGCTGGTCCCAGACCGACTCCGCCCCGGCGCCGGTCAGGGCACCAGGGCGGTGTCAGTCAGGAACAGCGAGCGATCGTCACTTGCTGACGACTGCGAGGATGTCGCGGGCGCCCAGGATCAGGTAGTCCTGGCCGTCGTACTTGACCTCGGTGCCGCCGTACTTGGAGTAGATGACCTTGTCGCCGACGGCGACGTCCAGCGGGACGCGGTTGCCGTTGTCGTCGATCCGGCCCGGGCCGACGGCGAGGATCTCGCCCTCCTGCGGCTTCTCCTTGGCGGTGTCCGGGATCACCAGGCCGGACTTCGTGGTCTGCTCGGCTTCGAGCGGCGCGACGAGGACGCGGTCCTCGAGCGGCTTGATCGTGACCGACACTTGCTGACCTCCACGGTCGAATTCGCTTGTCTGTGGCATGTGGTCGCGCTCCCCTGCCGTCGCGGGGGTCAGAGGCCGGACCGCTGGCACCCTCGTGTGGAGAGTGCCAACACCGAATCTAGGCCGCGATTAGCACTCGGTCAACTCGAGTGCCAGACGAATTGTCGGCGGCCGGGTAATCGTCCGGGTACGGAATGTGGCCGAACGCTGGGCCGGACCCGGGTCCGCATGCGACCGTTCTCTCAGAGCGATCACAGGAGGGGCCCATGGCGTTCAAGCTGCCCGCGTTGCCGAAGCTGTCCGGCCGGACGATCGCGCTCCTGACCGCCGTCGCCGCGGTCGGCGTCGGCGCCGTCGCGGCCAACGCGTCGAAAGAGTCGCCACCGGCCGGCGGCCCGCCCGTCGCGGCCCCGGCAGCAGACGCACCCAAGGTCGACGAAGCGGTGTCCAACGACGCGACGGCGGCCGAGCTCAAGGCAGCGGCCGCGCTGCCGCAGTGCAGGTCTGCCCGGCTCGTGCCGGTGAACCGCAGCTGGGGCATCCCGATGCCGTCGATCCTGGGCAGCACGAGCACGACCTGCAACCTCATGTACGGCGACGACCCGTTCCGCGGCTCCAGCCGGACAGGTGATCCGGAGACCGCGATCCAGGTCCTCCAGCGCAACCTGAACTTCTGTTACGGCACCAAGCTCGCCGTCGACGGCATCTACGGCACCAACACCCGCACTGTCATCAAGATGGTGCAGCGCAAGCACCACCTGGTGGTGGACGGCATCTACGGCCCGAAGACCCGCTCCGCGATGAACTGGCGCCTGTACTCGATGGCTACCCGCAGCTGGAGCAGGAGCTGTTCCAGCCCGCTCTAGGCTTACCGGGTGACTGTCACGGCGTTGCTCGACGGACCAGGCGCTGAGGTGCTGGCGGCTGCTTGTGCCGAGTACCGCCCCGGCAGAGAGCTCCAGCTCATCGAGAAGCTCAGACGCTCGTACGACGCGACACTGGTCACGACTGCGGTGACCCAGGCCGCACTGCGCCACCGTGCGACCGCCAAGTTCGGTCCGGACGCGGAGCGCATGTACTTCACCCCGGACGGCCTGGAGCAGTCCACCCGCACCACAGTGAGCACCCACCGCGCCGTACGGATCGCAGCCACCCAGATCGACACCGTGGTCGACCTGGGGTGCGGCATCGGCGGCGACCTGATCACGATGGCCCGCGCCGGCCTGCGGGTCACCGGCGTGGAGCGAGACCCCGAGACAGCAGCCGTCGCCCGGGCAAACCTGGCCACGTTCGACCTGCCCGGCGATGTCCTGGTAGGCGATGCACAGACAACGGACCTCACCCCGTACGACATGGTGTTCGCCGATCCTGCGCGGCGGGCCGACGGGCGGCGCGTGTTCGACCACAACGCCTACTCGCCGCCGTGGTCGTTCGTCACCTCGCTCCTGGAGCGGACCGCGTGCGTGAAGGTGGCGCCCGGCATTCCGCACGACGCGATTCCCGACGGCGTGGAGGCCGAGTGGATCAGTGACGCCGGTGAGGTGAAGGAAGCCGCACTGTGGTCGGGAAAGTTGTACGGCGGTACGTCCCGCCGGGCGACGCTGCTGCCGAGCCAGGCGAGTGTCGCCGAAGCGCCGGATGCCGAGGTCGGGCCGGTCGGGCGGTACATCTACGAGCCGGACGGCGCCGTCGTCCGGGCCGGTCTGGTGACGGCGGTCGCGGCAGCCGTGGGTGGATGGCTTCTCGATCCGCGCATCGCTTACGTCACGGCGGCGCAGCACGTGCCGACGCCGCTCGCCTCGGCGTACGAGGTACTGGAAGAGCTGCCCTACAAGGAGAAGGCGTTGCGCGCCTGGGTTCGCAGCAACGGCATCGGCACTCTGGAGATCAAGAAGCGCGGGGTGGATCTCGATCCGGCGCAGCTGCGCAAGAAGCTTGCTCCGAAGGGTGCGGCGTCGGCGACGCTGATCATCACGCGGATCGACCGGGACGCCGTCGCTTACTCGTGCCGCAGAGTGGCCGATGGCCGATAACGCCATGCCCGACGGCCGACCGCTCGAGTCGAAACTGTTGCCGTCGGCGGGCGCACACCGATGGGTTTCCGGGGGCACCAGCGCGGTGCACACCCACGACCAGGGGCACCTGGTGTACGCCGCCCGCGGCGTCATCTCCGTCCACACGGATCACGGCACCTCGATCGTGCCCGCCAACCGCGTCGCCTGGACGCCGGCGCACTCGACGCACCACCACCGCGCGCACGGCGAGACCGACATGCGGATCGTGTTCCTGACCGCCGGACTGGCACGGCGCATCCCCGACCGCCCGGCCGTCTTCCTTGCCTCCGGCCTCGCCCGCGAGGTACTCCTCGCCCTGACCAGCCGCCAACTCGACACCGGAGCCCGGCGCCGCCTGGAACACGTCCTCGTCGGCGAACTCCACGAAGCCGCCGAGCAACCGCTGCAACTCCCCGAGCCGCGCGACGACCGCCTGCGCACCATCGCGAAACTGCTGCACGAGAACCCGGCCGACAACACCCCGCTGGCCGAGCTCGGCCGCGCGGCCGGCGCCGGCTCCCGGACGCTCAGCCGGCTGCTCCGCGACGAACTCGGCATGACCTTCTACGAATGGCGCACGCAGCTCCGGATTTACCATGCCCTCGTGCTGCTCGCCGCCGGCCACGACACCACGTACGTCGCGCACGCGTGCGGCTGGGCGAACCCGAGCGGCTTCATCGCGGCCTTCGCGGCGATCGTCGGCACCACCCCCGGCCGGCATCGGGCCGAACAGTCCTGACTTGCGCTCGACCTGTATTCGAACATATGATCGATCTCGCGAGCGGGTCTCCGGGGACCTGCCGGCGGGCGAGGTGCTGCGTCCGCTGCCGCTCTCCCCGGAGGCCCGCCACCAAGGTCTGTTTCCCTACGATGTCGCGCCGTCTCACGGCACCCGCAGCCGGTGTTTCACCGGCATCCGGAGCCGCGCCACCGCGATGTTCGCGATCGCCGCGGGGACCGAGGACCGCTCGCCGTCCGCCAGCTCCTCGCTGCCGCCGCCGGCGCCCGTCCCGGCGCGGGCCGATCGGACGAAGTCCGCGACCAGACGGTCCCACTCCTTCGGACGCCGCAGCATCGCGTGCGCCTCGCCGCGGATCGAGTACGTCGTCACCGCCACTCCGGCCGCCCGCAGCCGCGCCGCGTACGCCGTCGTACCCGCAGGGTCGGTCATCCTGTCGTCGGTGCCGTGCACGAAGGTGACCGGCGGGCGTAGTGCGGCGAGCGGTTCGCCGGGCGGCAACCACGGGGCCAGCCCGAGCACGCCCGCCACCCGTGGATGATCGCCCGCGGTGACAACCGCCCGACCGCCCATCGAGTGCCCGATCAGGAACACCCGCGAGAGCGCCGGCGGCAGCTCGTCCAGGACGGTCCGCAGATCGGCGGCCGCGTCGCCGGCGTCGTTCCAGCCGCGGAAGCGGTACCGCAGGAACCCGATCGCAGCGTCCGGCGCCGCCGCGCGCGCGGCCACCGCGAACGGCCACATCCGCAACAGCGCGGGCCGCCACAGATGCGGGTCGGCGTGCGAGTGCTCCGACCCGCCGTGGGCGAGCAGCACCAGATCCGTCGCTCCGGCCGGGCGCCGGACGAAGTCGACACCCGGACAGCTCACAGCTGGTTGTACAGCTCGGTCGGCTCCTTGCGGATGGCCATCATCCGGCCGGGCGGCGTCTCGGTGAAGCCGTACGAGCGGTAGAGCTCGTGCGCGTCGGCCGTCGCCAGCAGGATCTGCCGCAGGCCCTTCAGGTCCGGGTGCTCCAGCAGCGTCGACACGACGAACCGCCCGAGGCCGTGACCCCGATGCGACTCCAGCACGAACACGTCGGCCAGCCACGCGAACGTGGCCCGGTCCGTCACCATCCGCGCGTACGCCACCATCGCGCCGGCCGCGTCGTACACCCCGAGGTTGAGCGATCCCGCGATCGCGCGGTCCACCACCTCGCGCGGGATCCCCTGCGCCCAGTACGACGAACTCAGGAAGCTCTGGACGACAGCGGCGTCGACGCGTTCGGCGGTGTCGTCGGCCTCAAAACCGTCCGGCCCGGTCCACTTCATCTGTTCAGTACCTCCGTGATCGGCATCGAGGAATCGGCGGGGAGATCGAGAGGCGACGGCTGCTTCCCGGCCCGGACCAGCTCCGAGCCGAGCGCGGCGACCATCGCGCCGTTGTCGGTGCACAGCCCCGGCCGCGGCACCCGGACGGCGATACCGGCCGCCGCGGCCCGCTCCTCGGCCATCGCCCGCAGCCGCGAGTTCGCCGCGACACCACCGCCGATCAGCAGGTGCTCGAACCCGCGGTCCTTGCAGGCGTCGATCGCCTTGCGGGTCAGCACGTCGCAGACCGCCTCCTGGAAGGCCGCGGCCACGTGGCTCACCGGCACGTCCTCGCCGTCGCGCCGGCGCGCCTCGACCCAGCGCGCGACCGCGGTCTTCAACCCCGAGAACGAGAAGTCGAACCGGTGCCGCTCGAGGTCGCGCTGCGACGTCAGCCCGCGCGGGAACGTCACGTACAGCCGGTCGCCGCCGTCGCGCGCCGCCTTGTCGATGTACGGCCCGCCCGGGAACGGCAGCCCGAGCACCCGCGCGACCTTGTCGAACGCCTCGCCGGCCGCGTCGTCGATGGTGCTGCCCATCGGTACGACGCCGTCGGTGATGTCCTCGACCGCGAGCAGCGACGAGTGCCCGCCGGACACCAGCATCGCGACACAGCCCTTCGGCAGGTCACCGTGCTCCAAGGTGTCGACCGCGACGTGCGCCGCGAGGTGGTTCACGCCGTAGATCGGTTTGCCCAGCGACAACGCCAGGCCCTTGGCCGCCGCGACACCGACAAGCAGCGCACCAGCCAGCCCGGGGCCGCTGGTCACCGCGACCGCGTCCACATCGGCCGGCTTGATCCCGGCGGTCTCGCAGGCCCGCCGGATCGTCGGCACCATCGCTTCGAGGTGCGCGCGACTGGCCACCTCGGGGACGACACCGCCGAACCGGGCGTGCTCCTCGACACTGGACGCGACCGCGTCGGCGAGCAGCGTCTGCCCGCGCACGATCCCGACGCCGGTCTCGTCGCACGACGTCTCGATCCCCAGGATCAAAGGCTCGTTCACAGTTCCTCCCGCCACCGCATGATCACCGCGTCCTCGCCGCCGCCGTAGTACCCCTGCCGCCGGCTGATCTCCTCGAACCCGAACCCGGCGTACAGGGCCTGCGCCGACTGATTGCCCGAGGCAACTTCAAGCAGAACCGTCCGGCCCGCACAACGATCCAGGGCGATCGTCATCAGCTGCCCACCGATACCGGTCCGCCGCTCGGCCGGCGTCACCGCGATCCGCAGGACCTCGACCACGTCCTCCACAACCGGAGGCACCAGCAGTACGGCGTACCCGACGACCGCGCCCTCGTCCGCGACCAGGATCGTCCGGTCCTCGGACAGCCGCTCGAACTCGTCCGCCCACGCGCCCGCACTCCAGGCGTCCGACCCGAAGCACACCTCGTCGAGCGCGGCCAACGCCGGCAGATCGTCCGCGCGCGCAGGCCGGATGGCAGGTCTCACAGCACGCTCTTCGGCCCGGCGGACAGCGTCACGTCCGGGCGGCGCAGGTACATCGGCTCGGGCTCGACGACCACCAGCGTCCCGGTCGCGACACCGGTCGCGAGCACCTCGGCCGACGGATACTCGGCAACCGCGTCGGCGGCCGGCGGCAGACCCAGCACGTCGCCGTACAGAACAGCACCTCGGCCGATGACGGGCAGCCCGGACAGCACGTGGGCGACGTCGGCCGGCTTGTCGACCGCGGGCCCCTCCAGGCGCCGGCGACTCCCGTCCACGGCTGGCCCGTCGTACAGCGCCCAGTAGATCTCCTTGCGGCGCGCGTCCGTGGCGACCGCGACCGGCAGGGTCAGCGACGACTGGCGCGCGAGGATGTCGAGGCTGCAGACGCCGGAGACCTCGATGCCCAGCACCTCACCCATCGTCCGGGCCGTCACCAGCCCGACCCGCAGGCCGGTGAACGGACCGGGACCGACGCCGACCGCGATCCCGGTCAGGTCGCGCGCGCCGGCTCCCGCTGTTTCCAGCGCCGACGCGATCGCGGGGGCGAGCAGCTCGCCGTGCCGGAGCGCGTCGACGGTCGTCGACGACGCGACGATCTCACCGGCCGGCGTCGCCAGCGCGACCGTGACCGCGGCACTCGAGGTGTCGAAGGCAAGCAGCATGTCAGTTCTTCTCCAAAGCCGACACGCGGACGCCGGAGGTGGCCCAGCGCGGGCCGACCGGGGTGATCCGCAGCGCGCGCGTCTCGTCGGTGTCGTCGTCGCCGCGCGTCACCACGATGTCGAGCCGGTCGGGCGCGAGCGCCTCGGCCAGGCCGTGACCCCATTCGACGACGGTGACCGCGTCTTCCAGGCTGGCGTCCAGGTCGAGATCGTCCAGCTCCGCGAAGCCCCCGACCCGGTACGCGTCGACGTGCACCAGCGCGGGCCCGTCGACCAGCGACGGATGTACCCGCGAGATCACGAACGTCGGCGACGTGATCGCGCCGCGCACCTTCAGCCCGGCGCCCAGCCCTTGCGTGAACGTCGTCTTCCCCGCCCCGAGGTCCCCGGACAGTACGAGCACGTCGCCCGCCCGCAGCTGTCCGGCCAGCTCCTCGCCGATCGCCTGCATGTCGTCGGCGGTCGGCACCTCCAGCTCGACAGGCATCGCCTTGGCGAAGATCAGGTTGTGCGCCTGCTGGTCGACGACGGAGTACCCCCGCCGGCGCCAGAATTCCACGGTGTCCGGCAGCTCGATCCGCGCGATCAGGTTCACCCGGTTGAGCCCCCGCCGTACGGCGACCTCCTCGGCGCAGCCGACCATCGCCGAGGCGACGCCGCGGGCCTGGGACCGCGGGTCGACCGACACGCGGCGCAGGTTGAGCACGTCACCGGCCTGCTCGAACAGCATCGCGCCCAGCGGCACCCCGTCGCTGAGCACGAGCAGCCCGCCGTGCTCCGCGAGCGCGGCCGCCACGGTCGTGACGTTCTCGGACAGCTGCGTCGACGGCGGATCGAGCACCCGCCGCGCGGCGAACGCGTGGTGGATCACCGACACGATCTCCGCGGCATGCTCGGGTGTCGCGTCGACGACGTGCAGGTCGGTCATGACCCCCCTAACGATTGTTCAGCTCGCTCGATCATCCCAAGGAGGGCCGCGGTGAACTCGCGGTGGTGCTCGATCAGGCCGAGATGGCCGCAGTTCTTCACCTCGACCAGCTCGGCGCCGGGCACCCGCCGGACGATCTCCTCGGCGTGGGCGAACGGCGTCAGGTGGTCCTTGTCGCCGCCGATCACGACGCACTCCACCTTCTGCAGCGGCTCCAGCGCCTCGAACTTGTCGTGCAGTGCGAAGATCGGGTAGAAGTCCGCGATCACCTCGATCGGCGTCGCTGCGATCATCTCGTTGACGAACTCGGTGAACGCCGGCGGCACCTCGGAGCCGAACGAGTACTTCCGGGTGAGCAGGTAGCTGAGGTCCGTCCCGGCCTTCCGGCTGCGCTCCACCACGTCCGGGATCCGGGCCAGCGCGGCGACCGTCGGCGTCGCGAGCGCCCGCGCCAGCATGCCGACCTTGCCGGGAAACATGATCGGGACCTGGTCCAGCCCGCCGGCGCTCGTCGAACACAGGCCGACGCCGATCACCCGGTCGCCGAACAGCTCGGGCTGCTGCTCGGCGAGCGCCATGATCGTCATGCCGCCCATCGAATGACCGATCAGGATCACCGGCCCGGTCGGCGCGAACCGCTCGAGGATCCCGTACAGGTCCTGGCCGAGGTGGTCGATGCTGACGCCGTCCTTGGGCGACCGGCCGGAGCGGCCGTGCGAGCGCTGGTCGTAGAAGACCATCGTGCCGATGCCGGCCAGGTCACGGCGCTCGAAGTGCCAGGCGTCCAGGTTCAGGCCGTACCCGTGGACGAAGATCACGGTCAGATCTTCCGGCGGCAACGGCAGCTTGCGGCCCAGCCGTCGCTTCGGTGGCGCGGGTCGCCGGGAACGCTTGAGTTCGTCCACCTCGACGTACAGCTCGACGCCGTCGTCGGCGGTGAAGATGTACGGCGTCCCGCGCTGCGAACCGAAGGGCTCCGCCTCCAGCTGCTTGCGCTGGCCCGAGCGCCGCCCGATCACCTGACGCTCGACCGCGACACCAGCCGCGGCACCCGCCGCCAGCACGCCGACCGCGGCCCCGATCAGACCAGCAGTCCGACTTGCTTTGGACATGCCGGCCTACCTTTCGGCCGGGGCGGCAGGGCGGGGCAAGTCCTGGGCGCTGTCGACGTACCTGCGCGGGATCCGCGCACCCAGCCGGGTCACGATCTCGTAGTTGATGGTCCCGGCCGCGTCGGCCCAGTCGTCCGCGGTCGGCTCGCCCGCCGTCCCCGGGCCGAACAACACGACCTCGTCGCCCGCCGCGGCCTCGTCGTCCTCGAGATCGACGACGCACTGGTCCATGCAGATCCGGCCGACGATCGCCCGGCGCCGGCCGTGCACCTGGACCGGGCCGCCGTTCGAGGCGTGCCGCGGCAGGCCGTCGCCGTACCCGAGCGGGACCAGGCCGAGTGTCGACGGCCGCGGCGCGGTCCAGGTCAGCCCGTACGAGACGCCGGCGCCGGCCGGCACCCGCTTCACCATCGCCAGCCGCGCCTTCAGCGTCATTGCCGGCTTCAGCCCGAGCTCGGCCGACGGCAACGCATGCCCGAACGGCGACAGCCCGTACGTCGCGACGCCCGGCCGGACCAGGTCGAAATGGGTCTCCGGGAGCGCGAGCGTGGCGCCGGAGTTCGCCAGGTGCTTGAACTCGGCGTCGACGCCGAACGACTCAGCCACCTCGATCGCCTCGGTGAAGGTCGCCAGCTGCGACTCGTTCACCGGGCTCTTCGGCTCGTCCGAGGACGCCAGGTGCGACCAGATGCCCTTGATCTCGATCCGCCCGGCGGCCTGCTCGCGGACGGCGGCGCGGATCAGCGCCGGCCACTCCTCCGGTACGGCGCCGCCGCGGGACATGCCGGTGTCGATCTTCAGGTGCACCCGCGCCGGACGGTCCTGCACGCCCGCGGCCAGCTCGTCGATCTCCCACGGCGCCCCGGCCGACAGGTCGATCCCGGCCTCGATGGCGTCGGCGAGCGGCTCGCCGGGCGTGGTCAGCCAGCAGAAGATCCGCCCGGTGTCACCGGCCTCGCGGAGCGCCAGCGCCTCGTCGAGCACCGCGGCGCCGATCCAGTCCGCGCCGGCCTCGCGAGCGGCCCGGGCGACCGGGACCATCCCGTGCCCGTACCCGTCGGCCTTGACCACGGCCATCAGCTGCGCACCCGCGGCGCGGGCGCGCAGCGTGGTCACGTTGTGACGGATCGCGGCCAGATCGACCACCGCCTCGGCGCGGACCGGGCGTGACTGAGGAGTAGGCATGGTCGTTCCAGTGTCTCAGGCGCCGTCGATCAGGGGCGCGAGGGCGGTCATGGTGTGGAAAACCGTGTCCGCATCGGAAAGTTTCGCGGGGTCGGTCATGCCGGCGTACCCGAAGACCTTCATCCCGGCGGCGACCGCGGCCGCGACGCCGAGCGGGCTGTCCTCGATCACCAGGCAGTCGACCGGCTTCACGCTCATCGAGGCGGCCGCGTGCAGGAACAGGTCGGGGGCGGGCTTGCCGTGGGCGACGTCCTCGGCGCTGAAGATCCGGCCTTCGAACCGCTGCAGGAAGCCGACCGCGGTCAACGCCGTACGGATCCGCCGATGGGTGCCGGAGGAGGCCAGACAGTAGGTCACGCCGCGGTCGTCCAGGTGGTCGAGGACCGCCTCGACGCCCTCGATCGCCCGCAGGTTCGCGAACCCGTCGAACAGCCGCTGGTGGTAGCGGTCCTCGAGATCGGCCGGCAGCGGCCGCCCGAGCCGCGCCTCCGCCGTCCGGCGCATCGAGGCCATCGACCCGCCCATGAAGTCCCGCACCGCCTCCTCGAACGTGTACGGCAGCCCCGCCTCGGTGAGCAGCTCGGCCAGAATCGTGTTGGCCAGCCGCTCGGAGTCCACCAGCACGCCGTCGTTGTCGAAGATCACCAGTTCGGTCACATCCAGAACCCTAAGGTGTGTCTCGGGAGACACACCTTCAGCGGCCACCGCGAGGACGCGGTGGCCGCCGGGGGTCGCGAGAGCGCGGGGGTCAGCTCTCCTGGATGGAGAAATCGGTGAAGGCGAAGCGCTGCTTGGTGTTGTTGGTGGAGACGACCTCCACGCCGTAGTCGACCTGCCAGGTGGTGGAGTTCGCCGGGATCCACTTCCGGGCTTCCAGGTCCTGGAAGAACGACTGCAGCGGCATGGTGCCGGCGGTCTGGGTGTTCACCGACTTGTAGGTGAAGATGCCGCCCGGGGTGTTGGCGCCGTCGGTCTTCCAGACCTCGTACTGCTGGCCGCCGATCGTCGTGGTGCCGATCTTCGAGCCGGCCGGGGTCTGGCCGGAGTTCTGCGTCCAGATCATCAGCTCGTTCTCGAAGCCGTTGTTGATCCAGATGTCGAACGCCACGTTGTAGATGCAGCCCGAGCAGCTCGGCGCGGTGGCGGCGAACTTCGCCGACTGGATCCGCGCGAGCGGGAAGTCGGCGTAGTCCTTGTGCACGTTCGGGTACGCCTGGACGCCGAGGTCGCCGGGCTTCGGCTGGGTGACGTCCTCGAACCAGTTGTCGTAGTTGCAGACCGACATCGTGTACGTGCCGTTGTGGTTGTTCCACATGTTGTTGTGCACGTAGTACTGGCCATAGGTCCGGCCCTCGCCGGCGTTACCGGTCGCCGTGGTGACCCAGCCCGGGTTGGTGCAGCTCTTGGTCCCGGTCGGCGTGCTCGTCGGGGTACTGCTCGGCGGGCTCGTCGGCGTGCTGGTCGGCGGGCTCGACGTGGGCGGCTTCGTCGGTGTGGTGGTGGTCTGCGTCGGCGTCGCGGTGGGCGTGCTGGACGTCGGCGGCTTGGTCGGTGTCGTGGTGGTGGACGGCGCCGGGGTCGTGGGCTGACCCGCTACCGCTGCGAAGTCGTAGTGCGCCGTGTACGTCAGCTTGGTGCCGGCCGCGTACTTGTTGCCGTCGTACCGGAGCGCACGCAGGCGGTAGCTCTGGTCCGTCGTGCGGCCCGGGTCGATCGACAGCATCGCGGGGCCGGAGGGGGTCGCGGTGATCGCGACCGGCTTCTGGCCGAAGCCGTGCAGGACCGTGCATCCGGAGTACGCGTCCAGGACGCAGGTCTCCACACGTCCGGCACTGGGCAGGGCGGTCACCGTGCTGTCCGCGGCGTTCGCGGTCGCGACCGGCGAGTCCTTGCTCGCGTGCACGACGATCGGCGCCGCGACCAGCACGCCGACCGCGAGGACGGCCGCCGGGAGGAGGGTGCGACTCCGGAATGATCGGGAGGAGGGGGGCATGCGAAACGTTCCTGTCTGTCTCTGACGGTCCGCCCGGTGTTGCCCCAGTGCTACCGGGTGACCAGCTCTTCGGTTGGGTCCCCAGGAAGGTTGCTCTCGCGTACGGCGCCTGACGTTATCCAACCGTGACCAAGAGATGTCAACCCCGGGTCCTGAATTAACGGAGCCTTCACCTGCAACGCGAGCGCTGCCGGCAGCGTCCTCAGAGTGTGAACACACGGATGATCTCACTCTCCGCGACGGCTCTGCTCCTCCTGACCGCGTGCGGGACCGAGGCCGGAACCGGCTCCGGGGACGGCGCACGGGACGGCGCACGGGACGGCGCCGCGCTGACCGGGCGGACCTTCCTGTCCACCTCGGTGAGCGAGAACGGGAAACCGCGAGCACTCGCTCCGCGGACCCGGATCCGGCTGGAGTTCACCGAGGACGGCCGGCTGTCCTTCGATGCCGGCTGCAACTCGTCACAGGCGAAGGTGTCGACGAGCGACGGCCGGCTGGTCCTTGACAAGGAAATCACGTCGACGCTGATCGGCTGCATGGAGCCGCTCCAGAGCCAGGACGCCTGGATGGCCGGCGTGATCGCGGCCAAGCCGGCCTGGAAGCTCGACGGCGACAAGCTCGAACTGTCCACGGACAGCGCGACGATCTCGCTGCTGGACCGGCAGACCGCAGAGCCGGACCTCGCGCTCGACGGGACGAAGTGGGCGCTGTCCACCGTCGTCACCGGCGAGTCCGCGTCGCACCAGGTCGGTTCCGAGAAGGCCTGGATGACGCTGAACGGCGAGCGGGTCACCGGTTCGACCGGTTGCAACGAGTTCCAGGGCACGGTCGCGCGCGGGACCGGCACGCTGACCTTCGGCGAACTCGCCACCACCCGGCGGGCTTGCACGGGTGCCGCGGCCACGCTGGAATCCGTTGTCCTGAAGGGATTGAAGGGCGAGCTGACCTCCACGATCGACGGCTCGACGCTGCAGCTGCGCTCCTCCTCCGGCGGTCTGGACTTCACCGCGCTACGCTGACGCGAGTGAGTGAGGAGCCCACGAGCGGGCAGCACTGGACAGGTCTGGTCATCCGGCCGGACGACTGGTTGGACAAGGATCTGCTGACCGCGATCACGCTCGCGACCGGCACCACCTTCGAGCGGCTCGGTCGTACCGACAGCGGCACCGTCTTCGCGGCCGGCGACGAGCAGATCGTCGAGGTGGAGTGCGCCGGGGCCAAAGCGCTCTTCCTCCGGCTGCGCTCGGCCGAACGCACCGCCGCGGTCACCGTAGCCGTCAACCGGCACACCCTGACCTGGACCGAGCCGGTCCTGCGCTCGCTGCTGTCACTGGAGACGGACCCGTACGGCCTCGTTCCGTTGCTGATGGCAACAGGCGGCGCGGCGGCCGAGCCCGCCACCGCGGACCTGCTGGAACGGGCTCTCGTCCACCCGAGCGAGCAGGTCCGCGAGGCGGCCGACTACGCGATGCGGATGTCGAAGGCCTGGACCTCGTTCTTCGTCGTCTCGTAGGAAACCAGCAGGTGCCCGCGGTCCTTCAGCTGCTGACGTTGGGCCGCGGTCAACGGGATCGTCCACTGCTGGATGCCGCGCGTGACCTGCTGTGTGGCCTGCTGCACCAGGTGACCGCTCATGTCCGGTGACCACGGCGGCGTCGCCCCGTCGGTGATCGCACAGGGCGTGAACCCGTAATCCGGCGGCGGGTCCGCCGTACACGACGTCGTCCACACCGGGATCGCTCCGAGCTCCCCACTGGTCAGGAACGCCCGGGCGGTGCCCGTGCCCTTCGACGACGTGACCAACTGGACGGCGTTCCCGTGCGCCGTGGCAGACACAATCCGCAGGTCGTCGGCCGGCACCCGGCCGGAGATCGGTACGCCGTTGCGCGCGGACTGCGCAATCGTTTGCGGCGACAGCGCGCCGTTGAGGTTCGGGTTCGACACGTCAGGCGGCGCCGGTGTAGTCGGACGGTCCGCGGGCGGCGTGTAGCCGGGGAGCGTGGCGAGGCCCCAGCGGTACGGGTCGGACTGCACGGATCCGAGCGCCGACCAGCCGAGCCGGGTGCTCATGTCGATGTGCCGCAGCGTCGTCGTACCGGGCGCCGACGTGTCGTCGTTGTCGTACGGCGTGATGTTCAGCCCGAGCCGCGACGGGTCGACGGCGGACGGCAGGTCCGCGAGCGGGATCTTCACCTCGAGGTCGTACCCGCCGCCGGTGTAGGCGTGCGGCACGGTCGTCTCGTTGCTCCCGACCCACTGCGCCGTCGACGCGACCTGGACGCCGGGCGCGTTGCCTGTGTCCAGAGCGCCGCTCGAATAGCCCTGGTGGTTGTCGGCGTCCCGCTCCCAGCACGGCGCACCGGCCTGGGTGAAGGGGAAGATGCCGAGCTTGAAAGTGTTCGCCGTGTCCTTGAGGTCCTGCGACGCGGTGCCGCGCGGGTCGAGCAGGATCTCGACGGAGTCGGCCTGCCAGTGCCCGACACATTCGGCCGGCGTCACGGCGTACGACTGGAAGTCGTCGCGGACGTGGATGAAGAAGTACAGCGCGTCGCCGGACCGGCTCACCTTCGCGGTGCTGCCGGCGCCGGTCGCGGACACACCGCAGTCGTCGACGCCGGTGCAACCGCTCGCGCCCTGCCAGATCCGGCCGAGGTCGAGCGTCGGGCCCGGGTACTCCCCCGGAGCGGCCTTCCCGTCGACGACCGGAGCCTGTGCTGTCTGCGGGATCGCCGTGGTCGGCACGAGGGTGAGGGTGAGGGTCTCGCTGCCGGTGGCGGTGCGGATCGGGATGCTGGCGTTCTGCTGGGCCGGCAGGGTCGCGTCGGTGTTGGTGAGCTTGAACGTGATGGTCGTGTCCGCGCCGGGTGCCAGATCGTACGGCTTGGCGTTCGCGTCGACGGTGAAGTTCGCCGGGAGATCGAGCGACACCGCGCCGGTCTGCTGCTTGGCGGACCAGTTGTGGACGACGACCGGTACGTCGATGGTCTGTCCGACGCCCATCGACTGGATCGCCTGGGACCGGCCGAGCCGGTTGGCCTGCGGTGCGGTGTCCCGCAGCCACTCGTCGTACTCCTGCCAGTTCCCCCAGCGCTGGAAACGTCCTTCGGCGGCGGAAACGATTCGTACCACGTTTTCCGTGTAGCCCGTCGCGTGGCCGGTCGTCGTGTAGAGCGCGGAAACCTTGGCGTTCTGGTCGACCGTCGCGCCGGCGGCGGGCGTGACGGTGAACGTCAGGTCGGCCGACTGCTTCGGCTGCACCTGCCGCGGACCGTCCACCGACCAGCCCGCCGGAACGCCGAGCTGAACGTTGCCAGCAGCAAGCTTTCCGACGGGTGCCCGCAGGTGCACGGTCGCCTGGAACGGCTCACCGGCGACGTTGTAGAACCGCGAGAACGTGATGTACTCCAGCGTTCCCAGCGGCAACCCGCCCGGATCAGGCTTCTTCGCACCGAACAGAATCGCGTCGTCGCGGCCGGCGAGCGGGCTGCTGTTCGGCTGGAACGGCACGAACGACTCGGTCATCCCGAAGCGCGGACAGGCCGGCGCCGACGTGCCCTTGTACATCACGCGGCTCTGTGTCGGGTACGCCGCGCGCCCCTCGTCGGCGACCTGCTGCCAGATCTTCGGCGTCCCGGCCGGCTGCCCCTGCGAGTTGCCGGCCGGCCAGGTGTACGGCGAGTTGTAGCCGGTCCACACGCCCGCGACCGTGTCGAGGCCGGTCGGGGTGAATCCGGTGGTGCAGTTCGCCGAGGCCGTCGTACCGCCGGCGCCCGCGGTGCTCCCGCCGGAGAAGACTTTCTTCACCTGCCAGGTGCTGAGGGCGTGCGGGCCCTTCAGTTGCTCGGGGAACCTGGCCGGATCCGCGGCCGCGAGCACACCTTCCCAGATCAGCCGGCCGGCCTGCTGGTGGTTTCCGTGGCCGGCGGCGAGGGTCGGCGTGAAGCCGATGTAGATCTCCGGCTGCGTCTCGCGGATCACCCGCGTGACCCGGCGGAGCGTTTCCTGCTCGTCCCAGAAGTACTGCGTCAGCGGTGCGCTCTGGTTGTAGAAGAAGTCGATCCGGTCGAGGTTGAAGATGTCGACGGTCCCGGAGCGGTAGTGCGCGACCCGGTCCTCGTTCTCGCGCCGCAGACCGAGGTCGGGGCCGAGTTCGGGTCCGGTCGCGTTCCCGCCGCCCTCGCCGCGGGTCACCATGATCACGCCGCACTTGACGCCGTACAGCTGATGCCAGACACCGCACGGGCCGATGATGCTGGTGTCGTCGTCGGGATGGGCCCACTCCCCCATCACGTCGATCTTCGTCCGTGCGTCGGCGACGTACGCCCGCGCCTGCTGCGCGTGCGCCGGCAGCGGCAGAACAGCCAGGACAGCCAGGACGACCAGGACCACGAACCCCACGAATCGCTTCACGAGCACACTCCAAGGGCGGCGGAGGCAACGCTCCAGTCCTACGTCCGCCTCCCCGCGCCCGCAACACCAATCGCGCGCCTCAGCTCAGGAGGCGGCGAGTCACCTCGGGAAGCGCCTGCGCGACGGTCATAGCCGTAACCGGCCCGCCGCCCGACGCGAGGTTGGCCGCGGCGGCGTGCAGGTACGCGCCTGCGGCGGCCGCGTCCAGAGTGGACAGACCAGCGGCCAGGAGCGAACCGCACAGG
Source organism: Kribbella sp. NPDC050459 (assembly GCF_040655315.1). Lineage (NCBI taxonomy): Bacteria > Bacillati > Actinomycetota > Actinomycetes > Propionibacteriales > Kribbellaceae > Kribbella > Kribbella sp. NPDC050459. Next base: position 1,015,672 of record NZ_JBFAJQ010000002.1, read on the forward strand.
CCCGCGAGGACGTCGCCGGCGCCGGCGGTGGCGAGCCACGGGGTGGCGTTCGTGTTCACCCGCACTTCGCCGTCGGGGCTCGCGATCACCGTTGTCGAGCCCTTGAGCAGGACGGTCACGTCGAACCGCTCGGCCGCCAGGCGGGCGTGCTTCAGCCGCTCGGCCTCGACGGTCGCGCGGTCAACGCCGAGGAGGCGGGACAACTCGCCGGCGTGTGGGGTGGCGAGGACGTTGACGTGGTCGCCGGAGTCGTCGAGCGCCTTCAGGCCGTCGGCGTCCAGGACTACTGGCTCGTCGGCGTCCAGCAGGTCGCGGATCCGTGGGACATCCAGGTCGTCGCCGAGACCGGAGCCGATCGTCCAGGCCTGCACGCGGCCGTCGCCGACGACCTCCGGATGGGCCTCGCGCACGGCGCGCGCGACGGCGTCCGGGCCGATGTAGCGCACCATGCCGACCGGGCCGGCGAGCGCGCCGGAGGTGGCGATGACCGCCGCGCCCGGGTATTGCTTGGAGCCGACCATCAGGCCGAGGACGCCGCGGGAGTACTTGTCGGACTCACCGTGCGGGACGGGGTACAGCGCTCGTACGTCGGATGCCTGGAAGGCCTGCACCTCGGCGGGCGAGGGATCCAGGCCGATGTCGACGAGGTGCACCGGGCCGCAGGCGGTCGCCGCCGGGTCGACGAAGTGGCAGATCTTGTGCGTGCCGAACGTGACGGTGAGGGCGGCGGCGACGTGCGGCTCCGGAGCCTCACCCGTGTCGACATCGACGCCTGACGGCGTGTCGACGGCCACGATCGGTACGCCGTAGTCGTTGGCCAGCCGCACGGCCGCGAGCGCGTCGGGGCGCAGGCCCGGCCGCCCGCCGATGCCCACGATCCCGTCGACCACGACGTCGGCGGCGGCGATCTCCTCCTCGACGGCCCCGGAGATCTCGGCGGAGACTTCACCGGTCGTGGAGACGCCGCGCCCGCCGGCCTCCGTCAACGCCGCAAGACCCCGCTCGTGCACCTTGGGCGAGAGCAGCACCGCCGTGACTTTCGCGCCGCGACGAGCCAGCCGCGCGCCGGCGTACAGCGCGTCGCCGCCGTTGTCGCCGGAGCCGATCAGCAGCACCACGCGGGCGCCGTACGTGCCGCCGAGGAAGTTGCTGATGGCAACCGCGAGACCGCCGGCCGCGCGCTGCATGAGCGTGCCCTCGGGCAGCCTCGCCATCAGCTCGGCCTCGGCCGCCCGGACCTGCTCGACGGTGTGCGCGTGCCGCATGGTCAACCCTCCAGGACGACGACGGCGGAGGCGATCCCGGCGTCGTGGCTGAGCGACAGGTGCAGGCTCTGGACGCCGAGTTTGGCCGCCTGCGCCGCGACCGTGCCGGTGATCTCCAGCCACGGCCGCCCGGTCTCGTCGGTCTGTACCTCGGCGTCGTGCCAGTGCATCCCGCCCGGGGCCCCGAGCGCCTTCGCCAGCGCCTCCTTGGCCGCGAACCGGGCCGCCAGCGACGCAGGCGGCTTGACCGCCTCGACGGCCGTGAACACCCGATCCCGCAACCCCGGCGTCCGCTCCAGCGTCCGCATGAACCGATCCACGTCGACCACATCGATACCCACGCCGACGATCATGCAGCCACCCTAGCCGCCGTCGGTGAGGGGCGACGTGGTGGATTGGCGCACGCGCATGTCGACGGCCAGGTCCAGGCGCAGGGCGGTCGGGGTCTTGCCGCGGGACAGGTCGAGGACGACCCGGGTGGCGAGCTGGGCCATCTGCTGGAGCGGCTGATGGACGGTCGTGAGGGGCGGTGTGACCCAGTCCGCCATCGGCAGGTCGTCGTACCCGACGACGGACAGGTCGCGCGGAATCTCGAGGCCCAGCTCACGGGCGGCCTGGTAGACGCCCAGCGCCTGCATGTCGCTGCCGGCGAAGATCGCGGTGGGCGGATCGGCGAGCCGCAGCAGCGCGAGTGCCTCGCGGTGGCCGCCGCCGACCTCGAAGTCGGCCCACCGGATCAGCGCGGGATCGACCTCGACGCCGGTCGAGCGCAACGCGTCGGTGTACCCGTCGACGCGTTGCCGTGAGCACAGCGTCGTGACCGGACCGCCGATCATCCCGATCCGGGTGTGGCCGAGGGTCCGCAGATGCGTCGTCGCCAGCCGCCCGCCGTTCCAGTTCGCCGAGCCGATCGAGGGTACGTCGTCGCCCACGTCGCCGACCGGATCGACCACGACGAACGGGATCCGGCGCGCCTCCAGCTGGGCGCGCTGGTCGGCGTCCAGGTCCGAGAACACCATGATCACGCCGAGCGGCCGCCGGTTCAGCACCGACTCGATCCACTCCTGCCGCGGCCGCAGCGCGCCGCCGCACTCGGACAGCACCAGCTCGACGCCCTCGGCGCGGACGACCTCCTCGACGCCGCGGATCAGCTCCATCGCCCACTCGCCGCCGAGCTGGTTGAACACCAGGTCGATCATCGGGCCGGCCGTCGTGCTCGCGCTGCGCCGCCGGTACCCGTGCTCCTGGATCAGGCTCTCGATCCGCGCCCGGGTCGCCGCGGCCACGTCCGAGCGCCCGTTCAGCACCTTGGAGACGGTCGGCACCGACACCCCGGCCTGCTCGGCGATCTTGGCAATGGTCGGCCGTTCGCCCACGACGCCTCCCGATCCGAAACTTTCGGACCAGGCTACCTGTGGATCGCGCGTCCCCGGGCGTCCGCTCCGCCGCTCAGCCGGTAGAAGAACGTGTTGACCTGGTCCCGCCACGCACGCGCGTTCGACAGTTGCGTCTCGAAGCGGGCGGTGATGTCGGCCCGGACGGCCGGCTCGAAGCGTTCGGCGATCACCCGCCAGCGCGCGACCATCGCCTCCACCTCGGCGTACCCCTGGAAGTGTGTGTCGTAGATGTGCTGCAGCACGCTGCTGCCGCTCTGCAGCACGTGGTCGTACGGCACGTGGTGGAAGAACAGCAGCAGCTCGTCGGGACACGTGTACGGGTCCTCGTACCGACTCGACAGCGGCTCCGGGTACTGCCCGGTGAAACCCGAGCCCGTCTTCACCGTGCGGTCCACGCCGACGCCGTACCGGTCCGCGAAGTGATACCGCCCCGTTCCCGAGTACTCGTAGCCGTTGACGCTCGGCCCGTAGTGGGTGCCCGGCGTCACCATGAACCCGACGCCGAGCGGCGCGGTGTACCGCTCGTACGTCTGCCACGAGCCGGCCATGATCGTCACCAGCTCGCTCCGGGTCCGGTCGTCCATCGCGAAGGTCGCGGCGGCCCACTCGTGCAACAGGCTGACCGGGTCCGCGGCCGGATCCCACGCGAGCCGCCCGAACGCGTAGAGGTTGCTCTGCGCAAGCTTGCTGCCGGTCCAGTTGGCGTCGTCGCCGACGTTGGACACGGCAACGATCGCGCCGATCCGGTCGGCGACCGTCGCGCCACCGCCACCGCTGGTGTCGAACTGCAGGATCTCCCGCCACCAAGGCCCCAGGTAACACAGGTCCTGCTGCTGGCCCGAGTACTCCTGCGTGACCTGGAGCTCGACACCGAACACGGTTTCCTGGATTTCCCCGAGCAGCGGCGAGACCGGCTCCCGGACCTGGAAGTCCAGCGGCCCGTGCTGGATCTGCAAGACAACGTTTTCCTCGAACCGTCCGTCCAGCGGGACGACCGCGTCGTACGCCGCGCGTGCCCGATCCGTCCGGCGATCGCGCCAGTCCTGCTCGGATTCCGCGGCGGAAACCCGCCAGAAAACCGTTCCGCCGTACGGCGCCACCGCCCGGGCCAGCAGGTTCGCACCCTCGGGGTCGCGGGCGGTCCGCACCACCAGGCCGCCCAGGTCGGGAACCACGTCGTACACCCGGGCGATCGCGGCGGCCCACCAGCGCGCGACGCGTTCGTCGCGCGGGTCGTCGACGAAGTCGATCGCGAGACTCACCGCGATCCCGTAGTCCCGGAAAACGCCGGCGAGCCGCGCCACGTCCGGCAGCTCGGCGTTCGCGAGGGCGACCGTGTTGATCCCGATCGAGGCCAGCAACCGCGCGTACGCCCGAACCCGGGTCAGGTCGGGCACCACCTCGCCGTCGCGGAAGAAGATCGATTCGCCCGAGTACCCGCGCCGGACCGCGCCGGACAGCTCGTCCCAGTGGTCCAGCATCCGGATCGGTACGGCGGGCTGCTCGACGACGGTGAAGTCGCCGCTCATCCACTCGAAGTACCGCAGCAGGTAGAAGTATCCGTACAGCAGGCCGTGCCCGCCCTCGGCCGCGACGACCAGGTCGTTGCCTCGTCGCACCACCACGAACCCCTCGACGCCCAGCCCGTGCTCGGGGACGGCAGCCTCGACCTCGCGCCACAGGGCGGTCTCGCGAACGCGGCTCAGCGCGCAGACGGCGACCTGCACGTCGGTGCGGAAACGGCGGATCTGCCGGAGCTCGGCCCGGATCGTCTGGGCGAGCACCCCGGACGCGTGGACAGTCACCTCGGGCAGGCGTTGCGTACCCAGCCAGGCGGAATCGGCGGTCATCGAGCGCTGATCCTGACATACCGGACGGTCACCGGACGGTGACCGAAAGTTTCGAAACCGTACTGTAGCTGACGCGACCGTGTCGGAGCTGAGACCAAGGCCACTCCGGTCCGATGTGGGTGCATCCGTCGCCGATGGGAAGAATGGGCCACATGCTGCAGCCGTCGCGGGAGGTGACTCCCTACACCGAGCTCGACCGGGCCACCTGGGCGCAACTGGCCGAGACCACCATCTCCCCGCTGACGGCGGACGAGGTCGAGCGACTGCGCGGTCTCGGCGACGAGATCGACATGGACGAGGTCCGCGAGGTGTATCTGCCGCTGTCGCGGATCCTCTCGCTGTACGTCCGGCACGCCCGCGCACTGCACGCGGACACCGAGGGGTTCCTCGGCAAGCAGGTCGAGACCCGCACGCCGTTCGTGATCGGGATCGGCGGATCGGTTGCCGTCGGCAAGTCGACGACCGCGCGCCTGCTGCGCGAACTGCTCGCCCGCTGGCCCGAGCACCCGCGGGTCGCGCTCGTCACCACCGACGGTTTCCTCTGGCCGAACGCCGAGCTCGAGCGCCGGAACCTGATGCAGCGCAAGGGCTTCCCGGAGTCGTACGACCGCAAGGCCCTGCTGCGCTTCGTCGTCGAGGTGAAGTCCGGGATGGACACGGTCGAGGCGCCGGTCTACTCGCACCTGCACTACGACCGGATGCCCGGCGTCCGGACGACCGTCGAGCAGCCCGACATCCTGCTGCTCGAAGGCTTGAACGTGCTACAGCCGGCACCCCGGCATGCGGACGGCAAGAGCGGTCTCGCGGTCAGCGACTTCTTCGACTTCTCGGTGTATGTCGACGCCGCCGCGGACGACATCCGCTCCTGGTACGTGGCCCGTTTCCTCAAGCTCTGGGAAACGGCGTTCCGCAACCCCGAGTCGTACTTCGTCCGCTACGGCGAACTCAGCCGCGAGGAAGCCATCAAGAAAGCCGAATCCCTCTGGGACGGCATCAACGGCCCCAACCTCCGCGAGAACATCCTCCCCACCCGCTCCCGAGCCACCCTCGTCCTCCGCAAAGGCCAGGACCACGCCGTCCGCTGGGTCCGCCTCCGCAAACTCTGATCACCGCCCGCCGAGTCGTGGAAATCGGCTGGCGCCGACGACCTCAATCCACGACTCGCGTTTCCTGGCGACAGCCAATCGCCACGACTCGGCGGTCAGGCGCGGGCGCGAAGCGCTGGTACGACGGCCAGCGCGACGACGGCCGCGGTCAGGCCGAACGCCAGCGGGTAGCCGGTGCCGCTGACGACCGCCCCGAAGGCCAGCGCGCCGAGTCCCCAGCCGCCGTCGTACGCGAGGTTCCACAACGCGCTGACCTGACCGTAGCGGGACCGGTCGACGCGGTTGTACATCAACGCCAGCGTCAGGTTCTGCGCGGCGCCGAAGCCGATCCCGAAACAGGTCGAGCCGATCAGAATCGCGGCCCCGCTCGGCAGGAAAACCAGCGCCCCGGCGCCGATCACCGCGAAGCCCAGCGCGGGCCCCAGCAGCTTCGCGGGACCAACGCGATCGGCGTACCGCCCGGCCAGCCACCGCGCCGCCGGCGCCGCGATCGCCTGCAGCAACAGCGCCGTCGCCACCATCGACTGCTTGCCCGAAGCAACGGACAGCGGCAGAAAGGTCACACTGATCCCGGCCGCCACAGTCACCGCCGCGAACACCAGCGTCGGCATCAACAGCCCACTCCGCCGTACGCCGCCCAGCACCTTCACGTGCTGCCCCTCGACCGCAACCCGCGCCGGCAGCCCGACCAACGCGACAAGCCCCACCAGCGAGGCCACCGCGGCCAGCACGAACAGCGCGCCAAAACCAACCACGTGAGTCAGGTAAACCCCGAGCGGCAGCCCGATCACCGCAGGCACCCCAACCGCAACGCCGTACACCCCGAGCGCCTCACCACGACGGCTCGCCGGCGCCAGATCCGCGACCAACGCCACCGCACCGACAACCAGAATCGCCAGCCCCGCGCCCCGCACGACACACACGGCCAACACCACCGGCAACGAAGCCGACCCCAGCAACACCAACGAAGGCACTCCGAGCAGCACCAGCCCGAGCCCCAACACAACCTGGTACCCCCACCGCGCCAACATCCGCGGCACCACCAACTCGACCCCCACCGCCGAGAACATCATCGCCGCAGTCGACAGCCCGGCCCCGACACCGCCGGACCCGTTGGCAGCGAGATACATCGGCACCACCGAGGTCAGCAAGTACATGCTCAGCCCCGACCCGAACACCATCAACAACAGCCGCACGAACTGGCTACTCAAAAGCCGGTCAACAGCAACGGTGGGGATCTCGCAAACGGTGGTCATACCTAGAAGCTAGGCAAATACCGGTACGCCCTACAGATCCAGTTTCAAGTTGCCTGAGAGGACCAGTTACCAAGGTGTCTTTGTCGACAAACCGCCCGCCCGGAGGCTTTCCGCACGAGTCGCTCACTCGGTGGATGGCCGACGGGATACGTTCGTCCGGTGAGAGGCTCAGTGGATGTCCGGCTGGCACCGGCCGCACAGGAGCTGCGCCCCGCGGCGCACAGCCTTCTCCTCGAACTCGCGGGGATTCTAGTCGATCGTCCGTCGCTGACGCACGACGCCGGCGGGCGTCCGCAGATCCCGGGCCTGGCGGTGAGTGTCAGCTACACCGAGCGCTTCGTTGCCGTTGCAGCGGCGTACGGCGGCCCGATCGGTATTGATCTGGAGGAAGTGCGGCCACGCGATTTCCGTCCGTTGGCGGAGCGTTGGTTCGGGCCTCGGGAGTTGCAGTGGTTGGGTCGGCAGCCAGATCAACTCGTGGCGTTTCTACGGCTTTGGACTGCGAAGGAAGCGGTCGGGAAAGCGCTCGGTCTTGGGTTGCGGAAGTCGGGGCTGCGGCGGGAGATGCCGCTCGACGAGGGGCCGGTTCCGTCGGTGCCTGAGCTGTCCGTGACGCATCTGCGGTGCGCGGGCGGCGTTCTCGCGGTGGCAGCGCCTACCGGTGTGGGTGTCCACCTGGCGTCACCGGGTCTTGACCCGGTGTGTGCGCGTGGGTAACTTTCGCGTCGCGGGGGAGTATCTGTAATTCAATTACTTTGGCGTTCGCCCCCTGCCCGCCCGGACTGAGTTGGTGACACCGATGGAACTGACCCGACGCCAGACCCTCGGACTCGCGGCGGCTGCCGTCGCAGGGTCGACGGTCGCCGGCACCATGACCGCTTCCGCCCACACCGACCGGTGGGTCCGCGACACCCTGCGCCGGATGACGCTGGAGCAGAAGGTCGGCCAGCTGTTCGTCCTCTACGCCTACGGCCCGACCGCCGCCACCGCGGACGCGCGCAACACCAGCTTGTACGGCGTGGCGACGCCGGCCGAGGTGGTCGCGAAGTTCAACCTCGGCGGCGTCATCTACTTCACCTGGACCGACTCGGTGAAGGACCCGCAGCAGATCGCGAACCTGTCGAACGGCCTGCAACAAGCCTCGCTGGCCAACACGGGCATCCCGCTGCAGATCAGCACCGACCAGGAGTACGGCTCGGTCGTCCGCGTCGGCCCGCCCGCAACCCAGTTCCCCGGCGGGATGGCGCTCGGCGCGACCCGCTCGGCGAACTTCGCGCGCGAGGCGGGCGCGATCGCCGGCCGCGAGCTGAAGGCGCTCGGCATCACCACCGACTTCGCCCCGGACGCGGACGTCAACGTGAACCCGCTGAACCCGGTGATCGGCGTCCGCTCGGCGTCGTCGGACCCGGCGCTGGCCGCCGAGATCGTCGCCGCGCAGGTGAAGGGGTACCAGCGCGACGGCCGGATCGTCTCGACCGCGAAGCACTTCCCCGGGCACGGCGACACCGAGACCGACAGCCACGTCGGGATCCCGGAGATCCACCACACCCGCGAGCAGTGGACCGAGATCGACCTGCCGCCGTTCCAGGCCGCGATCCGGGCCGGCATCCACTCGATCATGACCGCGCACATCGTGGTCAAGGCGCTCGACCCGTCCGGCGACCCGGCGACGCTGAGCCGGCCGATCCTGACCGGGATCCTGCGCGAGCAGCTCCGGTTCGACGGCGTGGTGATCACCGACTCGCTGGGGATGAAGGGCGTCCGCGACAAGTACGGCGACGCCGAGATCCCGCTCCGGGCGATCGAGGCGGGCGTCGACCAGCTGCTGATGCCGGTCGATCCCGGCCTGGCGTACAACTCGGTGCTCGACGCCGTCCGCGGCGGCCGCATCTCCGAGGCGCGCATCGACGAGAGCGTCACGCGCATCCTCAAGCTCAAGTACAGCGGCGGCCTCGTCGACCAGCCGTACGTCGACCTGTCCCGGATCGCCACGGTCGTCGGTACGCCGGCCAACTACGCCGCGGCCCAGCGGATCGCTGACCGCAGTACGACGCTCCTGCGCAACGACGCCGATCTGCTGCCGCTCTCCCCCGCGCCGCGCAGGATCGTCGTCACCGGGTACAGCCCGGCGACGCTGGCCGCGGCGCTGCAGCGCCGCGGTGCGACGACCGTCGTGAAGGACACCGGTACGGCGCCGAGCGACGCCAAGATCGCCGACGCGCTGGCCGCCTCGACCGCCGCCGACCTCACCGTCGTACTGACCAACAAGGCGTGGGACACCGAGGTCACCGACAAACTGGCCAAGCAGCAGAAGCTGGTCAACGGCCTGCTCGCCACGGGCCGCCCGGTGATCGTCGTCCCGGTCCGCGACCCGTACGACGTCGCGTACTTCGACGACCCGGCGACCACGCTGGTCACGTACGGGAGCACCGCGGTCTCGATGGAGGCCCTCGCCAAGGTGCTGTACGGCGAACTCGCGCCGACCGGCAAGCTACCGGTGGAGATCCCCGCGAGGCCGGACGCGAACGGCGAGGCGACCGTGCTGCACCCCTTCGGCCACGGGCTCACGTTCGACCCGCGGGACACCCGGCTGACTGTTGCCTCGTACAACATTCACGCCGGGGCCGGCGAGGACAACGTTTTCGACCTCGAGCGCACCGCGCGGGCGATCAAGGCGCTGGACGCGGACATCGTCGGACTGCAGGAGGTCGACGTCCACTGGGGCGACCGCAGCCAGTGGCTGGACACGATCGCGGAACTGGCCGGAAAGCTCGGGATGTACCCGGCGTTCGCGCCGATCTACGACCTCGACCCGGCGGCCGACGGTCAGCCCCGCCGGCAGTACGGCGTCGGGGTGCTCTCGCGGTTCCCGGTGGTGCGGGTCGAGAACCATCCGATCACCCGGCTGTCCACCCAGGACCCGAACCCGGTGCCCGCACCGGCACCCGGTTTCCTCGAGGTGCAGGTCGACGTCCGCGGGCGGCGGCTGCACGTGTACTGCACGCATCTCGACTACCGCGGGGATCCGACTGTGCGGCGGATGCAGGTTGCGGACACGGTCCGGATCCTGTCCCAGGATCGGCGTCAGGATCTGCAGATTCTCGTCGGTGACTTCAACGCGGAGGCTGCCGCACCGGAGCTCTCCGGGTTGTGGACACGCTTGACGGACTCGTGGACCGCGGCCCCGGAGACCGTTGGCGGGCCGAACACCTACCCGGCGGTCGCCGCCGTCAAGCGGATCGACTTCGTCACCGTCGGCAAGGGGCTGTCCGTGCGGAGCGCGGAAGTGCCCGCCGAGGTGCCGGTCGCCGAGGCCGCGAGCGATCACCGCGCGATCGTCGCCCACCTGTCCTTCCGTCGCTGACCCGCTCTGGTTCCGAGGAGAGATCATGAAACGACGCAATCTGCTGGCCGGCGCCGGCGCGCTCGCCGCCGCCCCGCTGATCGACGTACCCGCCGCGCAGGCTGTCTCCAGCCGGAAGGTGATGACGGGCGCCCAGGTGCTCGCGAACGACGGCTGGCGGGCGTTGTCCAGCCAGAAGGTCGGCGTGATCAGCAACCCGACCGGCATCCTCCCGGACTTCAGCCACGTCGTGGACACCATGCACGCGTCCGGCGCGGTCGACATCGTCGCCGTGTTCGGTCCAGAACACGGTTTCCGCGGCAGCGCGCAGGCCGGCGGCTCGGAGGGCGACCACGTCGACCCGCGCACCGGGATCATGGTCTACGACGCGTACGGCGCGAACGCGGACAAGCTCGCCGGGCTGTACACGAAGGCCGGCGTGGAAACAGTGGTCTTCGACATCCAGGACGTCGGCGCCCGGTTCTACACCTACATCTGGACGATGTTCGAGGCGATGCTCGCCGCGGTCCGCACCGGCGCCCGGTTCGTCGTCCTCGACCGGCCGAACCCGGTCGGCGGCTACGCCCGCGGCCCGATGCTGAAACCCGGCTACACCTCCGGCGTCGGCAAGAAGGAGATCATCCAGCAGCACGGCATGACGGTCGGCGAGCTGGCCCGGATGTTCGACGCCGAGTACCTGCCGCTGGAGCCGAACGGCGGCCGGCTGAAGCAACTGACCGTGATCGAGGCAAAGAACTGGAAGCGGGACCAGCTGTTCGACGACACCGGCCTGACCTGGGTGATGCCGAGCCCGAACATGCCCACGCCGGACACCGCGCTGCTGTACCCGGGTCTGTGCCTGTTCGAGGCGACCGACATGTCCGAGGGCCGCGGGACGACGCGCCCGTTCGAGCTGATCGGCGCGCCGTACGTCGACTACAGGTGGGCGCAGGCGCTGCAGACCAAGGACATCCCGGGCGTCGCGTTCCGGGAGGCGTACTTCACGCCGACGATCAGCAAGAACGCCAATATGCTGTGCGGCGGCGTCCAGGTCCAGATCACCGACCCGCACCGGGTCGAGGCGATCACCGCGGCGACGCACATGATCGTCGAGGCCCGTAAGCTCTACCCCGCATTCACCTGGCGGGCGGAGACCCCACCCGGCCGGTGGATCGATCTGCTGACCGGATCGGACCGATTCCGGACCATGCTTTTGGCGGATGCGACCGCCGAGGAGATCGTGGCAGCCTGGAAGTCCGAGACCGACGCCTGGACGGCCCGGCGCGCGCAGTACCTGCTGTACAAGGGAGCTCACCGATGAAGCGGTGGGCCGCACTCACGACTGTCTCTGCGGTGATACTGACGATGGCTTCCCCTGCTGTTGCTGCCGGCCACAGTTCCGGGCGGTTCGACCGCCCGTACTCCGGCTATGCGCCGAAGACCACGCTGCTGCGTGACGCGACCCCGGCGAAGGCCGGCCTGGACCCGGCGCCGATCGACGCCGCGCTGGCCCAGGTCGCCGGCTGGACGCAGCCGAGCGGTTCGGCGAAACCGTTGTACGCCGGTGCCGTCACGCTGCTCGGCCACGACGGGAAGATCGTCACCCGGACCGCCACCGGTCTGGCCCTGAAGTACGCCGACGGCCAGGGCACCGAGCTGCCGGCGGACCAGCAGATCCCGATGCGCACCGACACGATCTTCGACCTGGCCTCGGTGTCCAAGCTGTTCACCTCGATCGTCACGCTGCAACTGGTCGAGAAGGGCAAGGTCGACCTGGACGCGCCGATCGCGACCTACGTCCCGGAGTTCGCGGAAAACGGCAAGGAAACCGTCACGGTCCGGCAAGCACTCACGCACACCAGCGGATTTCCGTCCTGGCTCCCGCTCTGGAGCGCGCAGCCGGACCCGGCGTCCCGGCTGCACATGGCCCTCACCGCGAAGCTGCAGAACGCGCCCGGTACGACGTACCTGTACAGCGACCTGAACCTGATCGCCCTCGGCGAGCTCGCCCACCGGGTGACCGGGAAGACGCTGGACAAACTGGTCGCCGACGGCATCACGAAACCGCTGCAGATGCGCGACACCGGCTACAACCCGGACCCGAAGAAGAAGCCGCGGATCGCCGCCACCGAGTACCAGTCCGCGCCGCCGCGCGGGATGGTGTGGGGGTCGGTGCACGACGAGAACGCCTGGTCCCTCGACGGCGTCGCGGGTCACGCGGGCGTGTTCAGCACCGCCGACGACCTCGCCGTCCTGGCGCAGACGTTCCTGAACGGCGGCAGCTACCGCGGCGCCCGGATCCTCAAGGAATCCTCGGTGACCGCGATGATCACGAACTTCAACCAGGGCTTCCCGGGCAACGACCACGGCCTCGGCTTCGAGCTCAATCAACGCTGGTACATGGGCGGCCTGTCCGGGCCGCGCACCGCCGGCCACACGGGCTACACCGGCACATCGCTGGTGATCGATTTCGACTCCCGCTCGTTCGCGATCCTGCTCACCAACCGCGTGCACCCGAGCCGCAACTGGGGCAGCAACAACCCGGCCCGCCGCGCGGTCGCCCAGGGCCTCGCGCTCGCCCTCGGCGTCGGCCCGCGGCACGGCAAGGACGCCTGGTTCTCGGGGACGACGGACAACGCCACCAGCACGCTCGACACGAAGGTCGTCGTACCGGCCGGCGGCGCGAAGCTCGCGTTCGACCTGTTCGTCGACACCGAGGACACCGACCTGCTGTACCTGGAGACGTCCGCGGACGGGACGACGTGGACGAAGGTTCCGTTCACGGTCCGGGACCGGGGCTCGGTGATCGACACCGACGGCTCGATCAGCGGCTCCGGCGACCGGCACTGGCACCAGGTGACGGCGGAGCTGGGTGCGGGCGCACAGACCGTCCGCTGGCGTTACACGACCGACCCGCTGTACCAGGGCCGCGGCGTCTACGTCGACGGTGTGAAGATCACGAGCGCGTCTGGTCTTCTTCTCGACGGCGAACGGACACCGGAAGCATTTATCGCAACAGGTTGGAGACTTTCGCGTCGGTGACCCCATCTCGTGCATAGTCGCCGTACCGTGGCTGTCATGAATTCAACATCCTCTCCAGAACCCACGGGGCCGCTGCTGGTCCGGGTCCGCGCGGTGATGCCTGCGCTGGCGCCGGCCGAGCAGCGGGTGGCGAACGCGGTCCTCGCCGACCCGGGCGGAGTGGCGGCGATGACGATCTCCGAACTGGCCGAGGTGGCGTCCACCTCGGAGACCACGGTCATCCGGTTCTGCAAGCAGATCGGCGTCCCCGGCTATCCGCAGCTCCGCCTGCAGCTGGCGGCCCAGTCGGCGCAGGAGAGCGTGCGCCCGGAGGTCGGCGGGGACATCGAGCCCGGCGATTCGCTGGCCGACGTGGTCAGCAAGGTGGCCTTCGCCGACGAGCGGGCGGTCCGGGAGACCGCGCAGCAGGTCGACGTGGACGCGCTGGCCAAGGTCGTGGACGCGGTGGTGAAGGCCAAGCGGGTCGACCTGTACGGCTTCGCCGCAAGCGCTTTCGTCGCCTTGGACCTGCAGCAGAAGCTGCACCGGATCCGGCGCGTGGCGTTCGCCTGGTCGGACGTGCACATCGCGCTCACCAGCGCGGCGCTGCTCGGTGAGGGCGACGTCGCGATCGGCATCTCGCACACCGGCACCACGGTCGAGGTCGTGGAGGCGCTCGAGGAGGCCGCCAAACACGGCGCCACGACCGTTGCGGTGACCAACTTTCCGCGCTCCCCGCTGGCCCGGACCGCGGATCTCGTCCTGACCACGGCCGCCCGCGAGACGACGTACCGCTCGGGCGCGATGGCCAGCCGGATCGCGCAACTGACGGTGATCGACTGCCTGTTCATCGGGGTCGCGCAGCAGGTGCTGCCGGACGCCCGGAAAGCGCTGGAGGAGACGGCCAGCGCGGTCCGCGGTCACCGCCTCAAGGGGTCCGAGTAGCAGCCTGTCAAGATTCAACGGAATTGAAAATCCTTCAGTAGAAAACTAACATCGATCCCGTGACCTCACCGACCGAGCAGCGCAACCCGAGGACGCTCGCCATCGATGCGGTGGGCACGTCCGAGATCCTCCATCTCGTGAACAACGAGGACGCCCTGGTCGCCGGGGCGGTCAGCGCGGTGATCCCGGAGCTGACCAAGGCCGTCGACGCCGCCGTCGAGGCGGTCCGCGGCGGCGGCCGGGTGCACTACTTCGGCGCCGGCACGTCGGGCCGCCTGGCCGTCCTGGACGCCGCCGAGCTGCTGCCCACGTTCCACGTGCCCGACGGTCTGGTGGTCGCGCACCACGCCGGCGGCATGGAGGCGCTGCTCCGCGCGGTCGAGAACGTCGAGGACTCCGAGGAGGGCGGCGCCGCCGACGCGGCCGCCGTCACCGGTCAGGACCTCGTCGTCGGGCTCGCTGCTTCCGGGAGCACGCCGTACGTCGCCGGCGCCCTGAAGGCGGCCCGCGCCGCCGGGGCGAGCACCGTGCTCGTCACGTCCAACCCGGATGCGCCGCTGGCGCCGCTCGCGGACGTCGTGATCGCCGCGGACACCGGCCCCGAGGTGATCGCCGGCTCGACCCGGCTGAAGGCCGGCACCGCGCAGAAGATGATCCTGAACGCGTTCTCGACGACGCTCATGATCAAGCTCGGCCGCACCTGGTCCAACCTGATGGTCGACCTGGTCGCCACCAACAAGAAGCTCCGCGGCCGGATGCTCCGGATCCTCGCCGAGGCCACCGGCGCCGACGAGGACGCCTGCGAGACCGCACTCGCGGCCGCCGACGGCGAACTCAAGCCGGCCCTGGTCCACCTCCTCACCGGCACGCCCATCGCCGAAGCCCGCGCTGCCCTGGACACCGCCCACGGCCGGGTCGCCACCGCACTGGCGGAGCTGCGCAACCCCGTCTGACCCCCCTCAGGCGGCAACGGCCGCCCGCTGGACCGGCGGGCGGAGCACCAGGGTGACGACGATCAACGCCATGAACACCGCCGTCAGGGCGAACGGGATCGGGATCAGCGGGTCCAGCAGGACCAGGACGGCGCCCAGCGGCACCACGGTGTTGACCACCCGGTCGGCGCTGTCGCGCAACGCGATCCACCAGATGCCGAGGACGAAGATCGCGATCGGGATCGTCACCGTGTAGGACGCGGCGACCTCGCTCAGCTCGGTGTGGTGGGTGATGCTGTCGATCTCGACCTCGATACCGGCCGAGAACGCACCGGCCGCGGCGAACACGAAGTAGTGCACGTAGCCGTACCGCAGCGAGCGCGCGAACGACGTGATCGCGGTGTGGTGCGGCGGCCAGAAATAGATCCACCACATCGACGCGGTGACCACCAGCGTGAGCACCGACAGCGCGATCAGCCGGCCCAGGGACTCGTGGTCGTGGACCGCCTCGATGATCGCGTTCGCGGACGCGAGCAGGCTCTCGCCGAGCAGGATCAGCGTGAACAGCCCGTACCGCTCGGTGATGTGGTGCGGGTGCCACGGCGTCATACCGTGCCGCTCGGCGAGCACCGGTACGGCGAGCTCGGCCGCGATGAACACGAGCACCGCGTAGTTGAAGACCTCGCCGGGCAGCAGGAGCAGCAGCAGCCACACGACCTGGATGGTCGCGATCCCGCCCGCGTAGATCTGCGTGGCCCGGCGGGCGGAGCCGGCCGAGTGCGAGGCGCGCAGCCACTGCGCCACCATCGCGACCCGCATCACGACGTACCCGAAGATGACGAGCGTGAAGTCCTGCTCGGTGAACACCGGCTCGATCCCCGCGGCGAGGACGAGCACGCCGCTCATCTGCAGGATCGTCAGCACCCGGTAGAGCCAGTCGTCGGTGTCGAACGACGTCGCGAACCAGGTGAAGTTCATCCAGGCCCACCAGATCCCGAAGAACACGACGGCGTACCACGCGACACCGCTCGCGACGTGCTTGTCGGACAACGCGTGGTGGAGCTGCGCCGCGGCGACACTCACCGCGACCACGAACACCAGGTCGAAGAACAGCTCCAGCGACGACGCGGTCCGGCCGGGCTCGTGCGGATCCCGCGGCCGCATCGGAACGAGCCGCGACCGCGTCGTGGAAGACGTCATGGCCGCCAGATTAGGCCAGCCATGCCCTTAGACGGAGATGTCCACGGACGGGCGGAGTTCGGCGGCTGCGGCGAGGGCTTCGTGGGCCGGGTTGTCGAGGAAGGTCTTGAGGAGCTCTGCGTCGGCCGGGTGGTCGAGGTGTGGGAGGGCGATCTGCTCGTACGCCGCCTGGAAGCGCGGGCCCCAGCGGCGGGTGCCGAGGCGGGCGGTGCGGGAGCAGTTGTCGACCATGTAGGCGACGTCGCGGGCGTGCATGTACGGGAGCAGCGAGTCGACGGCCTCGATCACCGACTCGTTGACGATCTCGGACCATGCGTGGCCGCGCGCCGCGAACTCGTCCACCTGCGCCATCATCGTCGCCACGAACAGCCCTGCGGTCAGCGGATGGACGACGGCGGGCGCGGTGCCGCGCCGGGCGTGCACCTCGGCGCTGTGGGCCCACATCGGGCTGCCGCCGATCTCGGTCATCGGCCGGCTCGCCAGCCGTTGCTCGGCGAGGATCACGCTGCGCAGCTCGGTGCCGTCGGCGACCTCGTCGTAGATCTCGGCGACCAGGTCGCGGGCCGGCCCGTACGTCGCGGAGTACGCGCGGTCGAACAGGTCCTCGTCGCCGCACACCGCACGCACCGCCGCGAGCCCCGACTCCGAGATGGTCCGCGCGATCGGCCCCGTGATCGCCTCGGTGGAGCGCTCGTACGCCGTCACCGGATCTGCCCCGTCGATCCGGAAGTAGCGGTACAGCGCCTCCACCAGCCCGTGCACCGCGCCGAGCAGGATCGCCCGCTCCCCCACGATGTCCGAGCGGTACTCGTCGCGCAGCGTGGTCGCGAACGTGTACGGCGATCCGAGCCCGACCGACCAGGCGAGTGCCCGGTCCCACGCGTGCCCGTCGGAATCCGCGTGCACGGCGACGCTCGCGTTGATCCCGGCCCCGTTGACGGTCGCGCCCTGCTGGTACAAGCGGCGCACCGAGTCCCCCATGCCCTTCGGGCACACCGCGATCACCGGATGTCCGTCGGGGAACGAGCTCCCGGTCGAGGTCAGGTGCCCGAGCAGGAATCCGTGGGACAGGCCAATGGTCGCGCCGGGCTTCAGCACCGCGAAGATCTCCTCGTGGTGCGCGGCCAGCGCCGCGTCCGCGATCAGCAGGATCACCAGGTCGCTCGCGGCCGCGACCTCGAGCCAGTCCCCCAGCGTCCCGTCGGCCTCGGTGAACCCGTGGGCGCGGGCGTCCGGCGCGGACCGCGATCCCGGGCGCAGGCCGACCGTCACGCTGATGCCGGTCCCGTCGAGCGAGTCCCGCAGGTTCAGCGCCTGCGCCCGTCCCTGCGGACCCCACCCGAGCACGCCGATCCGCTCGACCCCGTGCAACGCCTTGGGCAGCAAGGGAAACAGGTCCCGCCCACCCCGCACGATGTCCTCGGTCCCGCCGGGAACGTCCATCGCCTCAACCCGAAACACCGAACTCTTCATGCCCACCAGTCAACGGGCGGCGCAGCCGTTGCAGCAAGCGCAATGTCTGCACCGCCCCGTTGCACGAACTGAAACGGACGTGCGCCACTCACCAACCTGCCGGGCGCTCGCGGGACCACGCCTGGGGCCGGGCTGCGCGGCGGGTGCCGGCGGGCTTGGTGAGTGGCGGAGGTCCGCCCCCTACAGCCCGCCGACGACCTCAGGCGTTCAGGCCGACTGCCTTCAGCGGGTCCGGCCACGCCTTGAGGGCCGCGTGCAGGTCGGGGTCCTGGGTGGTCGCCAGGGCCTCTTCGTACGCGTCCGTGATGACGTCGGCGATGCGGACCGCCGAGCCGGTATCGGCGGACCGTACGGCGGCCTCCACCATCGCGAGGCTGATGACGTTGGAGTGCACCTCCGACTGCGGGATCGTCGACGTCCGGACGGCGTCGACGAACTCGGCCAGCGACCCGGCGATCTCCTCCGGCTCGTCGGCCATTGCCGCGGGCAACGCTTCACCGGAGGCCAGCTCGGCGACCGGTGCGTTGTCGCCGTCCCAGGTCGCCGTACCGCCGGGGGCGCTTGCCCGCCACAGGCCGTTCCACGACGTCTCCAGGCCCGGGGCGCACCAGCTGCCGGTGAAGGCGAAGCGGGTGCCGTCGGAGTAGGTGAAGATCGCGGACGCGGCCGCGTTGCCGTCGAACCAGCTCCAGGACGGGTTGTACGAATCGCAGTACACCGACACCGGCTCCGACCCGATCAGCTTGCGGGACAGGTCGAACTGGTGGATCGCCATGTCGACCAGGAGCGGCTCGGCCATCCGCTCCCGGAAACCGCTGAAGTGCGGCGCCTTGAAGAACTCGCACGACAGCGTCCCGATCGCCCCGAGCTCGGCGAGCTGACGCTGGAAGGCGTTCACCGCGCGGAAGTAGCGGCGGGACTGCGAGACCATCAGCAGCCGGCCGCTCACCTCACTCGCGGCGACCATCGTCAGACATTCGCGGACCGTCTCGGCCAGCGGCTTCTCGCACAGCACCGGGACGCCGCGCAGCAACGCCTCGACGCTGACCTTCGGATGCGCCACCGGCACCGTCACGTCGATGACCGCGTCGAACTCGACGGACAGGTCGCCCATCGCGGCGGCGACCGGTACGTCGCCGAATCCGTGCTCGTCGGCTGCCGCCCGCGCGACGCCCAGGTCGAGGTCGACGAGGCCGGCCAGGACGACGTCGGGGTTGGCGGCGATGGTGCGCAGCCAGGCGCGCCCCATCCCGCCGGCTCCGACCTGCAGCAGTCGCAAGGGTTCAGGCATCGGCAGGCTCCTCGATGGGTCCGGTGTACCCGTGGCCGTTGAAGAAGTCGTCGGTCTCGTAGCGCAGCAGCGTCGGGATCTTCCGCTCGGGCAGGTCGGTGTTCACCCACGCGACGCCGTTCGCGATCACCCTACGCACGTCCTTGTGGTGATAGACCGGGTAGTCCTGGTCGCCCGGCGAGAAGTAGAAGATCTTCCCGTGCCCGCGGCGGAACGTGACGCCGGAGCGGAACACCTCGCCGCCGGAGAACGATGAGACGAAGATCAGCTCGTCCGGGACGGGGATGTCGAAGAACTCGCCGTACATCTCCTGCTGCTCGATCACGATCGGGTGCGGGACGCCCTGCGCGATCGGGTGCGTCGGGTTGACCGTCCAGACCAGCTCACGGTCGCGCTCACTGCGCCAGCGCAGCGTGCAGGTGGTGCCCATCAGCTTGCCGAAGATCTTCGACCAGTGCCCGGAGTGCAGCACGACCAGGCCCATGCCCGACAGCACGTGCTGGTACACGCGGTCGACCACTTTGTCGTCAACCTCGCCGTGGGCGGCGTGACCCCACCACACCAGGACGTCGGTCTCCGCCAGCACGTCCTCGGTCAGGCCGTGCTCGGGCTCGTCGAGGGTCGTGGTGGCGACCTTGGCGTCCGGGAGGTTCTCGGCGATGCCGGCCGCGATGGCGGCGTGCATGCCGTCGGGGTAGATCTCCCGGACGTGCGGCTCCACCTGCTCGTGCCGGTTCTCGCCCCAGACGAGTACGCGAATCGTCATATTTTTCTGTCCTTAAGGGTTATTTGACGGCTCCGCCGATGGCACCGGCGGCGATGTACTTCTGCGCGGCGACCAGCAGCACGATGGCCGGGATCGCCGAGAGCACCGCGGTCGCCATCACCGCGTTCCAGTTCTGCACCTGGGTGCCGAGGTACTGGTAGATCCCGAGCGTCACCGGCCGGACGCCGCCCTTGGTGGTCAGCGTCAGCGCGAACAGGAAATCGCTCCAGGAAAACAGGAAACTGAACAGTCCGGCGGTGATCAGCGAGTTCTTGCTGATCGGCAGCACGATCGCGACGAACGCCCGGAACAGCCCGGCGCCGTCCACCCGCGCGGCCTCCACCAGCGACGGCGGCAGCGAGAGCATGAACGAGCGCAGGATCAGGATCGCGAACGGAATCCCGCTGCTGCAGTTCGCGACGATCAGGCCCGGGATCGAGTTCAGCAGCCCGATCCGCTCGTACGCCGTGTACAGCGCGTTCGCGATCACGATTCCCGGAATCATCTGCGAGATCAGGATCGCCAGCAGCCCGATCGACACCCAGCGGGACCGGAACTGCGAGAGCGCGTACGCACACGGCGTCGCGATCGCCAGACTCAGCACGACCGTTCCGGCCGCGATGATCATGCTGGTGACGAGGTTTCCGCCCTGCTCGTCGAGCGCGCGGGCGTAGCCGGAAAACGTCGGATGCAACGGCAGGAAACCGGCGGTGAGCGTGTTTCCGGACGGCTGCAGCGAGGCGTTCACCATCCAGTAGACCGGGAACAGCATCACGCACAGGACCAGCACGCCGATCACGGTGTAGGTGGTACGTCGCATCAGGTCCCCCTACTCGTCGACGGCACGACGGGTGCCGCGCAGGTAGAAGATCGCGAACACGAACGAGATCGCGATCAGGATGTTGGACAGTGCCGCGCCCTGCCCGAATTTGAAGTCGATGAACGACTTCTCGTACGACTGGGTCGCCAAGGTCTGCGTCGCATTCGCCGGCCCACCGCCGGTGAGGCCGAGGATGATGTCCAGGACCTTGATGGTGTAGACGACACCGAGCATCAGCAGCACACTCGCGACCGCCCGCAGGTTCGGCCAGGTGATGTACCAGAAGGACCGCCACCCGGTCGCACCGTCGAGCTGGCCGGCTTCGTACAGCTCGTCGGGGATCTCCGCGAGACCGGAGTACAGCAGCGTCACGTTGAACGGGATGCCGATCCAGATGTTCACGCCGATCACCGCGATCAGCGCCACCGACGGCGAGTTCAGCCACGGCACCGGGTCGCCGATCAGGTGCAGCTTCAGCAGGGTGCGGTTCAGGATGCCGTTGTCCTGCTCGAGGATCGAGCGCCAGGTCGCACTGGACACGATCAACGGCAGCAGCCACGGCAGCAGGAGCAGCGACCGGAGCACACCACTGAGCGGGAACTTCTTGTGGAAGAACAGCGCCAGCCCGAGGCCGATCGCGAACTGGAAGGCGATCGAGCCGACAGTGAACAGCGCGGTGTTCAGCATCGCGTCCGAGAACAGCTTGTCGGTCACGACCGTGCCGTAGTTCTTCAGCCCGACCCACGGCGCGGCGCCGGTGAAGAACGTCTTCAGCCCGTAGTCCTGCAGGCTCATCAGCAGGTTCTTCACCACCGGGTAGCCGAACAGCGCCACCATCGCCACCGCGGCGGGCAGGACGAACAGCACCTTGGTGAGGGACTCGCCGCGGTGGCGCCGGCCGCGAACCTTCTCGCGGCCGGCCACCGTGGTCCGTGTGAGCGTCACCATGCCCATCAGCCGCCGGAGGCCTGCTTGAAGGCGTCCTGGGCCGAGGCCTTACCGGTGAGCGCCAGCTGGATCGCCTGGTAGATCACCTTCGCGGCGTCCGGCCACTTGTCCCCCAGCTTGCCGGTGCGGGCGCGGGCGGTCTTCACCTGTTCGGTGAACGCCTTCATCGACGGCACTTCCTTGACGTACTGGTCGAGCAGCGCGGTCTTGGTCGGAATCGTGAACCGGGCCTTCGCCCAGGCCAGCTCGTTCTCGTCCGAGTTCAGGCACTTCACGAAGTCGGCGGCCTTCTGCTGCTTGGCCTGGTCCTTGTTCAGCGGCACCGTCCACGCCTCGCCGCCGAGCGGCGCGACCGGAGTCTGGTCCGGCTTGTTCAGCGGGAACGTGACCACGTCCCACTTGACGTTCGGGGTCTTCTGCAGCGCCGGGATCTGCCACGGGCCGTTGATCATCATCGCCGCCTTGCCGGCCACGAACTGGTCCTTCACGTCGCCCTGGGTCCAGTTGATGACGCTCTTCGAGGCGGACCCGGACTTCACCAGGTCGACCCACAACTGCAGCGCCTCGGCCACCTGCGGGCTGGTCAGGTCGGTCTCGTCACCGCCGTTGGTCCACATCGCCGGCAGGAACTGCCACGAGCCCTCGTACGTCGCGTTCGCGTTGAAGGCCATCCCGTAGCGACCGGGCTTGGTGAGCTTCTTGGCGGCCGCCTTCAGCTCCTCCCAGGTCTTCGGCGGCTGCACGCCGGCCTCGGCCAGCATGTCCTTGTTGTAGAACAGCGCGATCGTGTTCGTGACCGGCGCGAGCCCGTAGAGCTTGCCGTCGTACGACGTCGCGTCGACCATGCCCTTGATCACGCCGTCACCGCTGAGGCCCATGTCGTTCAGCGGCGCCAGCGCGCCGGTCGCGGCGATCTGCTGGACGTCGGGGTTGTCGAGCATCAGCACGTCGGGCAGCGTCTTCGACGAGGCCTGCTGCAGCACCTTCTGGATCAAGGTGTCACCAGGCACCGTCTCCCGTTGGATGGTGATGCCGAGCTGGGACGCGCAGGAGTCAAGTCCCTTTTGCACAAGGGATTTGTCCGGGTCGTTGTTGTAGTAGTCGAGGACCGTGAGGCTCTTGACGCTGTCGCCGGATGCGGACGACTGGCCGCCGCCGTTGTCACCGCAGGCGACCAGCAGGAGCGACACCGTCGTCGCACCCGCCAGCGCGGCGGCGATCCGCTTGCTGATCATGACATCGGACTCCTTCAAAGCGTTTAACCGATGGACGGAGGGACTGGGGCGGATGTTGTGGATTTGGCGGTAAACCGCTTAACTGAGGTGTTGAAGGACTATGTTCCCTACGTCACATCGCTGTCAAGAGCTCAGAGGGGGTCGATCGATGGTCACGATGCGCGACGTCGCTCAGCGGGCCGGGGTGTCGATCGCGACCGTCTCGTTCCTGCTCAACGACACCAAGCCGGTGACGGCCGCGACCCGGGCGCGGATCGAGCAGGCGATGCTGGAGCTCGGCTACCGGCGCAACGTGGTCGCTCGCGCGCTGGCCAGCAAACGCACGCACATCGTCGCGATGGCGTACCCGGCGCTCGAGCACAGGTTCGGGATGTCGACCGCGGAGTTCTTCACCAGCGCGGCCGAGGCGGCCCGCAAGCAGGACTACCACCTGGTGCTGTGGCCGGTCGGCAACGACGGCGTCGAGCTCCGCGAACTGCTCGGGCAGGGCCTGGTGGACGGCGTCGTCCTGATGGAGGTGCAGCTCGACGACCCGCGCATCGACGTACTGCGTCAGTCCGGGACGCCGTTCTCGCTGATCGGGCGGACGACCGAGCTCGACGGCCTGTCGCATGTGGACATCGACTTCGACACGACCGTCGAGGACGCTGTCGAGCACCTGTACGAGCTGGGGCATCGCGAGCTCGTGCTGATCTCCGGCGACCTGGACGACCCGCGGTTCCACGCCTACGGCCCGTGGGTGCGGACCGAGGAGGCGTACCGGCGCGTCGCCGCGTCGTACGGCCTGCCGGTCGTCGTCGTGCCCTGCTCCGACACCACCCAGGCCGGCAAGGCGGCGGCCGAACACGTTCTCGCCGACCACCCCGGCACGACCGCGGTCCTGGTCCTCAACGAGTACGCCGCGCTCGGCGTCGTCTCCGGCCTCAAACGCGCCGGCCACGACATCCCCGGCGACTTCTCGGTGCTGTCGCTGCTGATGGTCCCGGAGACCGCCGCAATGACGGACCCCGAGCTCACCATGATGCGCACGCCGGGCCCCGAGCTCGGCCAGCTCGGCACCGAGGCCCTGCTCCGGCAGCTCGAGGGCGACGCCCCGCTGCCACCGCAACTGGTGCCGGCGAAGCTGTTCGCGGGCGCTACGGTCGCAGGTCCCAGAGCGCCGCGACCAAAGGCCGGCGCAGGTCGGCGCGGCGCGCGCAAAGCCCGATCGTGAGCGGCTCCAGGTCGGCCGGGAGCTCGGTCAGCTGATCGCGGACGGCCGACGACTCGAGGACGAGGCGCGGTACGACCCCGACGCCACAGCCCAGCGCCACCAGGGCGAGCAGCGCCTCGTGCCCGTCCGGCTCGGCGGCGATCACCGGCTTCACACCGTTCCTGCGGAACCAGCGGAACGCGTTGTCGCGGACCAGACCCCGGGCGGGTACGACGTACGGGCCGTCGGCGGCGCTGTCGCGGGCCTTGACGAGGACCAGGTCGGTGACGGCAACCGTTCGGGTGACCAACGATTGCGGGAGGCGCCGGGGAATGCCGGCCACCGCGGCGTCCACCTCACCCTCGTCCAGGCGGGCGAGCGCGGCGGCCGCGTCGCCGGTGCGGATGGCGAGGCGGATCTGCGGGTGTTCCGCGCGCAGCGGCGCCAGCAGGTCCGGCAGCAGAGTCTGACAGGCGGTCACGGTGGCGAAGATGCGCAGCTCACCGGTGAGACCGGCCGGCTCGGCGGAGCCGGACCGGTAGTCCGCCCACAATTCCAGCGCCTGCTCGGCGTACGTCGTGAAGCGTCGCCCCTCGGCGGTCAGCACGACGCCCCGTGGCCCGCGATCGAGCAACTGGGCGCCGGCCCGGGTCTCCAGGCGCTGGATCGTCCGGGTCAGCGTGGCCGCGCTGACGTGGCACTCCAGGCTCGTCCGGCCGTAGTTGAGGGTGCGCGCGAGGTGCAGGAAGAGCTCCAGTTCCCGGTGCTCCACGGTCACCTCCGGCGGGCGTAGGCCTCGATCTCGATCTTCATCCGCGGGTCGGACAGCCCGCAGACCAGCATCGTGGCGGCCGGGCGGATCTCGCCGAACGCGCGCCGCAGCGTCGGCCAGCACGGCTCGAAGTCGTCCCGATCCGGCAGCATGTACCGCACCCGGACGACGTCGTCCAGCGAGCATCCCGCCGCCTTCAGGGCGTCCGCGATGTTCACGATGCAGCGCTCGGCCTGCGCCACCACGTCGTCCGCGATCGTCATCGTCGAGTAGTCGAAGCCCGTCGTCCCCGAGACGTGCACCCAGTCGCCGTCCACCACGGCGCGCGCGTACCCGATCTGCTCCTCGAACGTCGAACCGCTCAGAATCGCCCGTCGCTCAGTCATACCCCGAACGCTAGGCAACCACGGGCCGCGCGGTCGAGCCGGCCAGCCGGATCGTCGGCTTCGGGACCTGGTACGTCGTGACGTCGCCGCCGTCCATCACCGCGAGGATGGCCTCGCCGACGATCGTGCCGAGACCGTGCACGTCGACCGTCACCACGCTCAGCGGCGGAGTGGCCAGCCGGGCGACCGCGGTGTCGTCCCACGCGATCACCGACAGCCGGCCGGGGACGGCGACGCCCAGCTCCTTCGCCACGGCGAGACCGCCGATCGCCATCAGGTCGTTGTCGTACACAACGGCCGTCGGGACCCTGCTGCCGGTCAGCAACCGCCGCGTCGCGTCGCGGCCGGCGTCCTCGGAGTAGTCGCCCTCGATGACGCGGCCGTCGACGTCCTGCTCGGCGCAGGTCGCCATGAACGCGTCGTCGCGCGCCTGGCAGTGCAGCATGTCGCGCGGACCGCTGACCCGCGCGATGTCGCGGTGGCCGAGGTCCGCGAGCGCCCGTACGGCGGCCCGGGCGCCTTCGGCGTTGTCGACCAGCACGTTGGTGATCGGGGCCTCGAGCTCGGGGCCGCCGAGCAGCACCGCCGGCACCCCGAGCCGCCCGAGCTCGGCGAGCCGGGGATCCTTGGTCCGCAGGTCGACCATGACGATGCCGTCGACGTGCCGGTTCGGCACCCAGCGCCGCCAGATCTCGATCTCCTCGGCGGTGTCGGCCGCGAATTCGATCAGCAGGCTCACCCGCCGGCCGTCGAAGACCTCCTCGATCCCCTGCACGACATCGGCCATGAACGGCTCCATACCGAGCAACCGCCCGGGACGCGCCAGCACCAGCCCCGCGATCCGCTCGCGCGACGTCACGTCCCCCATACACTGCCCTCCAAGGCCATCGAAGCCACTATATTCACAGACCTAACTAACTCGACAGATTGCGGATGTTCCGATGCAGCAGGTCAGCGACGCGTCGCGATCACCGGGCTACGACCCGGCACCGACGAACAGTCGTGCCCTCATTGTGGACAGCATCCGCTCCGCGGGCACGGTCAGCCGGGTGGAACTCACCCAGATCACCGGCCTCACCGCCCCGTCGGTCACCACGGTGGTCCGGCGGCTGATCGACGACGGGCTGGTCGACGAGGCCGGCCGCGGCTCGTCCACCGGCGGCAAACCGCGCACGCTGCTCCGGATCAGGGCAGCGGCCCGGTACGTCGTCGGCGTCCACCTGAGCGCCGACAGCCTGACGTACGTGCTGGTCGACTACGCCGGCGGGGTGGTGGCGCGCTGGCGGCGGGCCGGGCCGGGCGAGGCGAGCGACCCGGAGCAGGTCGTGGCGCGGATCGCGACCGAGACCACCGAGCTGATCGAGCGGTCCGGGATCGACTCCTCGCTGGTTCTCGGGCTCGGCTTCGTGTGTCCCGGGCCGCTGATCCGCAACCGCGGCGTCACGTCGGCCCCGCCGTCGATGGCGCACTGGGTCGGCTTCCCGATCCACCAGCGCCTGGAGGAACGCCTGCAGTTGCCGGCGCTGCTCGAGAACGACGCCACCGCGGCCGCCGCCGGCACGCGGCTCACCACCAGCCACGACGTCTCGGTGATGGCCGCACTGTTCATGAGCGAGGGCATCGGGTCGGGCCTGCGGCTGAACGGCAACGTCTACCAGGGCGCGCACGGCAACGCCGGCGAGGTCGGGCACGTCTGCGTCCAGATCGGCGGCCCGCAGTGCTGGTGCGGGAGCACCGGCTGCCTCGAGGCGATCGCCGGGCCCGCGACGGTCGTCGCCAAGGCCCGCGCGGCAGGGCTCGACCTCGGCTCACAGCGCCGTACCGGCGTCGCGGCGTTCGCGGCGATCGCCCGGCTGGCGCTGACCGGCGACTCCCGGGCCGACGCGATCCTGCGCGACTCCGCGTCCTGGCTCGCGCTCGGCGCGCAGACGATCACCAACATGTACGACGTCCAGCTGCTCGTGCTGACCGGGCCGGCCTTCGCCGTCGCCGGGACGATTTACCTGCCGATCATCCAGGAGCGGATCCAGAGCTCCGCATTCGGCCGGGCGGTGAACACCGAGGTGGTCCTCGACGAGCGCGGCCACGACGCCGCCGCGATCGGCGCGGCCCTGATGATGCTCCGCTCCGGGACCGTTTCGGCCTAGGGCTTTCGCCGTCTGCTCCACTCTGCGCGGTCAAACCGTTACTGATCAACGTCTTGTCTTATGTTTATTAGGCGAACTAAGTTACCGCCAGCTTCCCTGGCGGGTGCCGGGGTGACGTGCGGAAAGGACGATCAATGCTCCGGAACCCGAAGGACCGTACGAGGACGCGGCGCCTGGTGAGCGTCGCGGCCGTCGCGACAGCCACCGCCCTCCTGATCAGCGCCTGCGACGGCGCCGCCGCCGGCGGTGGGCAGGCAGCCGCGAAGGACGCCTCCGTCACCGTCGCGGCGGGCGACATCACCGCGGAGAACTTCAACCCGTTCAGCACCACCGCGCTGCAGCCGACGCTGGGCGTCATCTACGAGCCGCTCTACTGGTACAACTTCGCGAAGCAGTCGGACCCGACGCCGGTGCTCGCCACGGGCTATTCGTGGAACCCCGCCGGCACCGAGCTCACCATCAAGACCCGCCACGACGTGAAGTGGAACGACGGACAGCCGTTCACCGCCAAGGACGTCGCGTTCACCTTCAACCTGGTCGCGAAGACCCCGGCGCTGAACCCCTCGGGCCTCGCCGCCACCGCGAAGGCGACCGCCGACGACACCGCCGTCCTGACGTTCAAGTCGAAGTCCCTGATGCAGGAGCCGGCCGTGCTCGCCAACCAGGCGATCGTGCCCGAGCACATCTGGAAGGACATCAAGGACCCGACGACCGACCTGAACAAGAACCCGGTCGGCACCGGGCCGTTCAAGGTGAAGTCGTACACGCCGCAGAGCTTCGTGCTGACCAAGAACGACCAGTACTGGGAGCAGGGCAAGCCCGAGATCAAGGAGGTGCGTTACCTCCCGGTGAGCTCCGCGGACGCTGCCAGCGCCGCACTCGTGGCGGGCAAGGTCGACTGGGCGAGCGCCTACCTGCCCGGCATCGACAACATCATCAAGTCCGGCAAGAACCTGACCTACGTCAACTCTCCCGTGATGACGACCGTCATCGTGACGTGCTCCAACGCCCAGCTCGGGTGCGCCGGACCGCAGACCGACCCGGCCGTCCGCAAGGCGATCTACCTCGCGATGAACCGCGAGCAGCTGGCCAAGCTCGCCGGCGGCGGCGTCGCGGGTGTCGGCTCGCCGACCCTGCTGCTGCCCGGTCGCGACGACGAATGGATCGCGGACGCGGGCAAGGCGAAGCTGCCGCAGGCGCCCGACTCCGCCGAGGCGAGCAAGCTCCTCGACGCAGCCGGCTGGACGAAGGGCAGCGACGGCGTCCGGTCCAAGGGCGGCAAGCGGCTGTCGCTGACGGTCCAGACCGTGACCGGCTGGAGCGACTACATCTCGATCAACGACACCCTCAAGCAGCAGCTCGCGGCCGTCGGCATCGAGCTGAAGCCCAGCCAGGTCTCCTGGAACGAGTGGAACGCCGCCCAGACCAACGGGAAGTTCCAGCTCTCGCTCGACTCCGTCGGCCTCGGCGCCTCCACGAACCCGTACTTCACCTACAACGGCAAGCTCGCCACCGTGAACACCGCGCCGGTGGGCAAGACCGCCACCGCCGGCAACCAGTCGCGGTTCTCGAACCCGGCCGTCGACGCCGCGCTCAAGGTCGCCGCCGGTACGACGGACAAGGCCGCGCAGAAGGCGGAGTACGCGAAGATCCAGACCGTCATCGCGGACCAGCTGCCCTACATCCCGGTCTACGTGAACTCGATGCTGACCGAGTTCAACACCTCCCGCGCCACCGGCTGGCCGACCAAGGACAACATGTACGTCCTGCCCGCGGCCTGGAAGGCCTGGGACGCCGGAATCGTCCTCAAGACCATCAAGCCCGCCAGCTGAGCGCGGGTCCGCCGTGCGCTATCTGCTGCGAAAACTGGCCTTCTACGTCGCCGCCCTCTGGGCGGCGCTGACCCTGAACTTCCTGATTCCCCGGCTGATGCCGGGGAACCCGGTCGACCTGATGCTGTCGAAGCTGGCGACCAAGGGCCCGGTCACCCCGACGACGCGGGACGCGATCCAGGCACTGCTCGGCACCGACACCAGCTCGTCGCTGTGGGACCAGTACTGGACGTACCTGCACCAACTGGTCAAGGGTGACCTCGGTACGTCGATCGCGTACTTCCCCGCGCCGGTCTCTCAGGTCATCGGCCAGACACTCCCCTGGACCGTCGGGCTGATCGGTCTCGCGACGGTGATCTCGTTCGCCGTCGGGATCTTGCTGGGACGCGCCGCCGGCTGGCGGCGCGGTTCCTGGGTCGACAGCCTGATCCCGGTCACCACGATGCTGCAGTCGGTGCCGTACTTCTGGCTCGCGCTGCTGCTGCTCTTCCTGCTCGGCAGCACCTGGCCCGTCTTCCCGCTGACCGGCGGGTACGACGTGTACTCCGTGACGCCGGGCTGGAGCCTCCCGTTCGTGCAGTCGGTGCTGTACCACGGGGCGTTGCCGGCGTTGACGATCGTCATCTCGTCGATCGGCGGGTGGATGCTCGGGATGCGCAACATGATGGTGTCGACGCTGTCCGAGGACTTCGTCGTCACCGCCGAGGCGAAGGGGCTGACCCCGCGCCGGATCCGGTCCCGGTACGTCGCCCGCAACGCGATCCTGCCGTCGGTGTCGGGATTCGCGATCTCGCTGGGTTTCGTGGTCGCCGGATCGATCGTCACCGAGGCGGTCTTCACCTACCCCGGCATCGGCTCCGCGCTGTTGCTTGCCGTCAACAACAACGACTACGCGCTGATGCAGGCAGTGTTCCTGATCATCACGCTCGCCGTCCTCGGCGCGAACCTGCTCGTCGACCTCCTGTACGGCGTCATCGACCCCCGCACCCGTGCGCGGTCCTGAGAAGGGGCTCCCGAATGGCAATCACCACTGAAGGGGCGGCCGCCGTCGAGAAGGCGGCGCCGGTGCGCCGCCGGGCCTGGCCGCCGCTGACCCTGAAGCTCGCGGTCGGTCTGGCCGTCGCCGGGCTGATCGTCCTGTTCGGCGTCCTCGGTCCGCTGCTCGTCGGCAACCCGTCGACGGTCCGCGACATCGGGCTGACCGCGCCCGGAAACGGCTTCCTGCTCGGCACCACCCAGAGCGGCCAGGACGTCTTCGCCCAGCTCGCGTACGCCACCCGCGGCTCGCTGATCATCGGCGTCGTGGTCGGGGCGATCACGCTGCTGCTGTCGGCGTTCTTCGGCGTCGTCGGCGCGTTCGTCGGCGGCGCGACCGACGAGGCGTTCTCGCTGTTCACGAACATCATGCTGGTGATCCCCGGCCTGCCGCTGGTGATCGTGATCTCCAGCTACGTACCGAACAAGTCGATCTGGCTGGTGGCCGCCGTGCTCGCGATCACCAGCTGGGCCGGCTCCGCCCGCGTGCTGCGCGGCTTCACGCTCAGCGTCCGCAGCCGCGACTACGTGCTCGCGGCCCGGATCGGCGGCGAGAAGCGCTGGCGGATCCTGCTCGTCGAGATCCTGCCGAACCTGATCCCGCTGCTCGCCTCGCAGGTCGTGTTCGCGGTGATCTTCGCGATCCTCGGCGAGGCGGGTCTGTCGTTCCTCGGGCTCGGCGCGTCCGGGTCCTTCACCTGGGGAACCATGCTGTTCTACGCGCAGAACGGCCTGGCGCTGCGCCTCGGTGCCTGGTGGTGGTTCGCGCCGCCGGGCCTGGCGATCGCCCTGTTCGGGGCGGCGCTGTCGCTGATCAACTTCTCCATCGACGAGATCATCAACCCGAAGCTGCGCTCGCAGACGCGTGCCGAACGCAACAAATGGAGCGTGAAGGCATGAGGGTCCTCAGCATCGAGAACCTGAGCATCGACTACCTGGCCGAGACCACCGTGCACGCCGTCCGCGACGTGTCCCTGACGTTGGAACGCGGGGAGATCCTCGGCCTGGCGGGTGAGAGCGGCTGCGGGAAGTCGACGCTGGCGTACGCGATCACCCGGTTGCTGAAGCCGCCGGCGCAGATCACCGGCGGACGCGTGGTGTTCTCGTCCCGCGAGGGCTACGACATCGACCTGTCGTCGCTGGCCGGGGACGACCTGCGGGCGTTCCGCTGGGACAAGATCGCGATGGTCTTCCAAGGCGCGATGAACTCGCTCAATCCGGTCCTGCGGATCTCCGAGCAGCTCGAAGACGTCTTCCTGACGCACCGGCCCGAGCTGAGCAAGACGGAGCGCCGCGCACGCTGCGGCCAGTTGCTCGAACGCGTCGGCGTGGACCGGGACCGGCTGCGGGCCTATCCGCACGAGCTGTCCGGCGGTATGCGGCAACGCGTGATGATCGCGATGGCGCTGGCACTCGAGCCGCAGGTGCTGATCATGGACGAGCCGACCACCGCGCTCGACGTCGTCGTCCAGCGGGAGATCCTGCGCGAGATCACCCGGCTGCGCGCCGAGCTCGGGTTCGCGGTCGTCTTCATCACCCACGACCTGCCGCTGCTGCTCGAGATCAGCGACCGGATCGCGGTGATGCGGGACGGGCTGATCGTCGAGCTCGACGACGCCTTGACGCTCTACACGAGGCCGCAACACCCGTACACGAAGCGACTGCTGTCGTCGTTCCCGAGCCTGACCGGGGACCGCGGCGGCTTCGTCAGGACCGGCGCGATCGACGAGGAGGCAGGATGAGTGCGCTCGAGATGCGCGAGGTGGTGAAGGAGTACCGGCTGCGGAACGGGCTGCAGAGCAAGCGCCTGCGGGCGGTGGACCAGGTCAGCTTCGAGTTGCAGCCCGGCCGGACGATCGCGCTGGTCGGCCAGTCCGGCTCCGGCAAGTCGACGATCGCCAAGCTCCTGCTCCAGCTGGAGCGGCCGACGTCCGGCCAGATCCTGGTGGACGGCAAGCCGATGCAGTACCGCGGCGCGGCGGCGGCGACGTACCGCAAGGCCGTCCAGATGGTCTTCCAGGATCCCTTCGCGTCGCTGAACCCGTACCACTCGATCGCGCACCATCTGGCCCGCCCGGTCAAGCTCCACCACCCCGCCTTCACCCGGGACGAGGTCGACGAACGGGTCCTCGAGCTCCTTCGCCGGGTCCGCCTCGACGAGGACTTCGCACACCGCAAGCCGCACGAGCTGTCAGGCGGTCAACGCCAGCGGGTCGCGATCGCCCGCGCGCTGGCACCGGAGCCCGCGATCCTCGTCGCCGACGAGCCGGTGTCGATGCTCGACGTCTCGATCCGCCTGGGCGTGCTCAACCTGCTGGCCGCGTTGCAGCGCGAGGAGAACCTGGGCGTCCTCTACATCACCCACGATCTCGCCACCGCCCGGCACTTCAGCGACGAGATCATGGTCCTGTACCACGGCAAGGTCGTCGAACAGGGCCCCGCCGACGACGTGATCCTCAACCCCCAGCACGAGTACACCCAACTCCTCGCCGAAGCAGCCCCCGCCCCCGAACGCCGCCTCGCCGAACTCCACCCCTGAACGACAAGTACGCCGGAGAGGGGTGCTCTCCGGCGTACTTGCTGGACTTCAGAGTTTCAGTGCGGAGGCGACCACGTCCGCGAGGGAGTGGGCGATCTCGTGGGCGGTGTCGGAGGACTCCGCCTCGACCATGACCCGGACGAGGGGCTCGGTGCCCGACGGCCGGAGCAGGACCCGGCCGGTGTCGCCGAGGCGGGTGGTGGCCTCGGTGACGGCGGACTGGACCGTGGAGTCGGTGCCCGCGCGGGACTTGTCCACGTTCTTCACGTTGACCAGGACCTGCGGCAGGCGGGTCATCGCGCCGGCCAGATCGGCCAGGCTCTTGCCCGTCTGGGCCACGCGCGCGAGCAGCATCACCGCGGTCAGCGTGCCGTCGCCGGTGGTGGCGTGGTCGGACAGGATCACGTGCCCGGACTGCTCACCGCCGAGCTTGTGGCCGCCGGCCTTCATCGCCTCGAGCACGTACCGGTCGCCGACCTTGGTCTGCTCGACCGCGATCTGCTCCCGCACCATCGCCTGCACGAAGCCCAGGTTGCTCATCACGGTCGCGACGACGGTGTCGTTCGACAGCCGGCCGCTGTCTCGCATCGCCAGCGCCAGCACCGCGAGGATCTGGTCGCCGTCGACGAGCTCGCCGTTCGCGTCCACCGCCAGGCAGCGGTCGGCGTCACCGTCGAGCGCGATGCCGACGTCGGCGCGGTGCCCGACGACCTCGCGCTGCAGACCCTCGATGTGCGTGGATCCGCAGTTCAGGTTGATGTTCAGCCCGTCCGGGGCCGCGGCGACCGTGATCACCTCGGCGCCGAGCCGGCGCAGTGCCTCCGGCGCGGTCTGCGAGGCGGCGCCGTTCGCGCAGTCGATCACGACCTTCAGGCCGTCGAACCGGTTCGGGGCCGAGCGGACCAGGTGCGAGACGTAGGTCTCGAACCCCTGCCCGTCGTCGGTCACCCGGCCGACATCGGCGCCCGTCGGACGCTGCCACTCCTCGCCCATCCGGGCCTCGATGGCGTCCTCGATCACGTCGTCGAGCTTGATCCCGCCGCGGGCCAGGAACTTGATGCCGTTGTCCGGCATCGGGTTGTGGCTGGCGGACAGCATCACGCCGAGGTCGGCGCCGGTCGAACCGGTCAGGTACGCGACGGCCGGGGTCGGCAGCACGCCGAGCCGGACGACATCGACGCCGGCGCTGGCCAGACCGGCCACCACGGCGGCTTCCAGGAACTCACCACTGGCACGCGGATCCCGCCCCACAACGGCGCGCGGCCGGTGCCCTTCGAAGGCACCGGCCTCGCCGAGTACGTGAGCTGCCGCGACCGAGAGGTCGAGCGCCAGCTCCGCGGTCAGGTCCACGTTCGCCAGGCCACGGACTCCGTCCGTGCCGAACAAACGCCCCATCAGGTGATCAGCGCTTGCTGTACTGAGGCGCCTTACGGGCCTTCTTGAGACCGGCCTTCTTGCGCTCCTTGATCCGCGCGTCGCGGGTGAGCAGGCCGGCCTTCTTCAGACCCGGGCGGTTGGCCTCGAGGTCCGCCGCGTTCAGGCAGCGGGCCACACCGAGCTGCAGCGCACCGGCCTGGCCGGTGATGCCGCCGCCGTTGATCCGGGCGATCACGTCGTACGAACCCTCGAGGCCCGCGACGACGAACGGCTCGTTCACGTGCTGCTGGTGCACCTTGTTCGGGAAGTAGACGTCGAGGTCCTTCCCGTTGATCTTCCACTTGCCGGTGCCCGGGACGATCCGAACGCGAGCGACGGCCTCCTTGCGGCGGCCGGTGGCGCCGGCCGGGTTGATGACCGCAACCCGACCCGTCTCGGCGCGCTGCTCCGGAGCCGGGTTGGTCTCGGAGGTGTAGGCGACCGGGCCCTCGGTGTCGATGGGGACCTCGGTGTCGAACTCTTCGGTCTCGGTGGTGATGTCGCTCACGCTGTGAATCCTCGTTTACCTGGTTCGTCGATCGCTTACTGGGCGATCTGGGTGATCTCGAACGGCTTCGGCTGCTGCGCCGTGTGCGGGTGCTCCGGACCGGCGTACACCTTCAGCTTGGTCAGCAGCTTCCGGCTCAGGCGGTTCTTCGGGAGCATGCCCCAGACGGCCTTCTCGACGGCCTTGCGCGGGTCCTTGTCGAGGATCTCGCCGATCGGCGTCGCGGTCAGACCACCCGGGTGACCCGAGTGGCGGTACGCCAGCTTGTCGGTCCGCTTGGTGCCGGACAGGGCCACCTTGGAGGCGTTGACGACGACGACGAAGTCGCCACCGTCGACATGCGGAGCGAACGTCGGCTTGTGCTTGCCGCGCAGCAGGGTGGCGATCTGGACGGCGAGCCGACCGAGCGTGACGTCGGTGGCGTCGATCACGTGCCACTCACGAGTGACGTCAGCAGGCTTCGGGCTGTACGTGCGCACGGTCGTTGACCTTCGTTTCTCAGAGTTGAACAGAACTGGACGTCGGCGAGCGGTCAGCAGACGTGTCTGTCCTGGACCTGGAACGCACAACAGCAGCCCAGAATACCGGCGCCGCCGTGTTCGGGTCAAAGTGAGCCCACACGCCGAGGGGACCCCGGCTTGGAAGCAGCTGAGGACCGCACTAGTTTAGCGGTGAAGATTGCAGTCCAGACCCGCGTCCCGCCGGCTGATCTACCCTCATTCATCCAGGCGATGACGCCAGCTTCCGAAGAGGGCATTGTGACCGAACAGTCGCTCACCGTCCGGGACAACCGGACCGGCAAGGACTTCGACCTTGCCATCACCGATGGCACCATCCGTGCCGCAGACCTCAAGCAGATCAGCGCATCCGACGGCGACGGTGGCCTGGCCACCTACGACCCCGGCTTCGTCAACACCGCGTCCTGCCGTTCCTCCGTCACCTTCATCGACGGCGACAAGGGCATCCTGGAGTACCGCGGGTACCCGATCGAGCAGCTCGCCGAGCAGTCGAACTACCTCGAGGTGGCTTACCTGCTGGTGAACGGCAAGCTGCCGAACAAGGCGGAGTACGAGGCCTGGGCGCACGACGTGACGTATCACACGTTCGTGCACGAGAACCTGAAGACCTTCATGCAGGGCTTCCGGTACGACGCGCACCCGATGGGCATGCTGCTGGCCTCGGTCGGCGCGCTGTCCACGTTCTACCCCGAGTCGCGCAACATCTTCGACGAGGAGTCCCGGGCGCTGCAGATCCGGCGGCTGATCGCCAAGATGCCGACGCTCGGCGCGTTCGCGTTCCGGCACGCCCAGGGCAAGCCGTACGTGTACCCGGACAACGAGCTCAGCTACACGGCGAACTTCCTCTCGATGCTGTTCAAGATGAGCGAGCCGAAGTACGCCGCCGACGACCGGCTGGTGCGCGCGCTGGAGATCCTGTTCATCCTGCACGCCGACCACGAGCAGAACGCGTCCACCAACGCGGTCCGCGCGATCGGCTCGACCCAGGTCGACCCGTACACCGCGGTGGCCGGCGGGATCGGCGCCCTCTACGGCCCGCTGCACGGCGGCGCCAACGAGGCGGTGCTGAAGATGCTGCGCCGGATCGGCGGAGTCGAGAACGTGCCGTCGTTCATCGAGGGCGTGAAGAACGGCGAAGAGCGGCTGATGGGCTTCGGCCACCGGGTCTACAAGAACTACGACCCGCGGGCGAAGATCATCAAGAAGGCCGCCGACGACGTCTTCGAGGTGACGGGCATCAACCCGTTGCTGAAGATCGCCGTCGAACTGGAGAAGATCGCGCTGGAGGACGACTACTTCGTCTCCCGCAAGCTCTACCCGAACGTCGACTTCTACTCCGGCCTGATCTACGAGGCTCTGCAGTTCCCGCCGGAGATGTTCACCGTGCTGTTCGCCATCCCGCGCACCTCGGGCTGGCTGGCCCAGTGGCTGGAGATGCTCGGCGACGGCGACCAGAAGATCGCCCGCCCGAAGCAGATCTACACCGGCGGCCGCGGCGTCCAGTACGTCCCGATGGGCGACCGCTGAGCTGACCCCCGAACGGCCCCCGACCACCCGGTCGGGGGCCGTTCCGCTGTTCAGGGAGAAAACCGTCCGGCACGGTGCACGACGAGTACCTGCGGAACTTCTGGCACGTCCGGGACAGGGCGGCGTCGTCACCTGAGGGTTGGAAACGGCCCCGGGCGGGCTTGATGCCTCGGTCCGGGGCCGTTCGGCGCCGCTGCGGACTACGACGCCGCCGGGGTGCCTGCCGGTTCCGTCAGGTGCGCGACGAGGTCGCCGACCTGGCCGCGGGCGCGGATCATCGCGAGGTGGTCGATGTAGTCGCGGGACTCCACGATCAGGCCGTCGCGGACGCGCAGGACGAAGATCGCCGGGACCCGGAACGGCTCGCCGGTGGCCAGGATCGTGCCGGCGTACTCGAACTCCGCCACGATCACCTCGGGGTCCGTCGTCTCGTGGACGCGGATGTTGTCGGGCTGGAAGCGCACCACCTCGGTGACCCGCGGGCCGACGCCGCCGAAGTGCTCGCGGAGCGCGTCCCGGCTGAGCAGCGGGTGGTCGCCGTACGGGTTCATCGGGTGCCGTACGTCGGTCTGCTCGGCGTACAACTCCGGCAGCACGGCGAAGTCGCGGTCGGCGACGCCGTGCACCAGCTTCAGGAAGACCTGCTCAGGAGTCATCGGATACCTCACGAAGATTAAACGGAGTGATGACTTCGAATATATGGAGTCATGACTTCGTTTACAACCCGGCAGGGGTTCGCCGCGTCTTCTAGGCTGAGGGCGACGGAGGGGAGCTGGGGTGCGAGCAGACGCACGGGACAACCGGGCCAGGATCATGACGGCCGCGGACGACGTCTTCGGGCGGTCGCCGGGCGCGTCGACCGACGATGTGGCCAAGCTGGCCGGGGTCGGGATCGCCACCGTCTTCCGGCACTTCGCGACCAAGACCGAGCTGCTCGAGGCGGTCCTGACGCTGCGCCTGGAGCGGATCCGGGACCGCGCACTGGAGCTGACCGGCAGCGACGACCCGGGGACGGCGTTCTTCGAGTTCTTCACCCAGGTGGTGGCAGAGTCCGCGTCGAAGCTGGCGATCGGCGAAGCACTGACCGCTGCGGGCGCGGCCGCCGGCGAAGAGACCCAGGAGGCCGGGCGCGGGATGCGGGCGGCGTTCAGCGGGTTGTTGACCGCGGCGCAGAAGGCCGGCGCGGTGCGGGCGGATGCCGAGCTGCCCGAGGTCTACGCGCTGCTCATCGGAGCGTCCCGCGGCGCGACCGCGGCCAACCTCGACCCGGAGACCCGCGACCGCATGCTCGCCATCGTGTACGACGGCCTGCGGCCGCGTTCGTGAGGCGCCGCTGGCGGTCCTGGTCCCGTCTGCGTCGAGCCCTGGTGTCAGCGACGGTCGCGGCCGTCCTGCTGATCGTCGTACCGCTCGGAACGTACGCCGTCTCGCTGCGCATGCACTACTCCGGTGATCCGTCCGGCCGGACCCGCAACCAGGACGCGCTGTGGCTCGGCCATGCTTGGGTCGACGGCCGGAAGACCGCCGCCGACGTGACCGCGCTGGCGCAGCGCCTGCAGGGCACCGGCATCCGCGACCTGTACGTGCACACGGGTCCGCTGGAGCACGACGGCTCGTTGCCGTTGGCAAAGGTCTCGCCGAAGGCGCGCTGGTTCGTCGATGCGGTCCGTGCCGTGGCCCCCGGCGTCCGCGTCCAGGCCTGGCTCGGTGACGTCGTCCGACCGGGCAAGGACCCGGGCATGAACCTCGACGACGCGGCGGTCCGCCGACGGGTCGTGGAGTCGGCGTCCGCCGTTCTGCAGCAGGGTTTCCAGGGCATCCACTACGACTTCGAGCCGGTACGGTCCGGCTCTGCGGGGTACCTCGCCATACTGGACGAGACGCGCGCGCTCGGTACGACGCTGTCGGTCGCGGCGGCGCAGATCGACCCGCTCTGGTACCTGCATGCGATCCCGGTCGACAAGTGGTGGTCGCAGGACTACTTCCGTCAGGTCGCCGAACGCGTCAACCAGATCGCCGTCATGTCCTACGACACCGCACTGCCTCTGGAGTCCCTGTACGGCGGCTATGTCGCCAAGCAGACCAAGTTGGCGCTGGAGGTCACTCCACCCGGCACAGACCTCCTCATGGGTCTCCCCGCGTACTGGGAGAACAATGCCGCGCACTGGGGCAACGCGGAGACAGTCAGCGCGGCGGTCCGCGGCGCACGCCTCGGCCTGGGCGACACACCTCGCCAGAACTTCGGCCTCGCCCTGTACGTCGACTTCGCGGCCACCGACGAGCACTGGGCGGCGTACCGCGACGGCTGGTGCGTGGCGCCCTAGAACGGGTTCCAGCGGGTCAGAGCGAGGATGAGTCCGCAGACCGCGACGTAGACCGCGTTGATGAGCAGCACCGGCGAGGGTCGCGTGGTGACGGGCTCCTCCGGCAGGCCGGTGTGGGAGCGCAGCCGGAGCGTCTCGAACACCGCGGCGACCTGGGGCAGGTCCTTGTCCGCGATGCCGCCGACGACGTGCCAGTCGTCTCCCGCTTCCAGGCTGAGAGCCTCGTCCTCGACCTCGACCGACTCCACGGTCCGCCAGGACAGGCGCCGGTCGGTCCACCCGGTGCGGATCCACAGGTCGGTCGCGGTTGCAGTCACCCGGAACAGTGCCCGAGAGCCGAGCGAATGCACCAACTGCGCGCCGACCAGGGTCGCCATGAACGCGGCGTACCAGTCACCCCAGTTCGCGAACGCCCCGACGGCAAGCGGCCCCACGAGCAGTACGGCGATCAGCGCCGGCAGACTCCACCAGGACCTGGCCCGCAGCGGGACCTCCCACGGCAACATCGGCACATCCCGCGCCGGCTCGACAGGCGGCGCGGTGGGCAGGTCCTCGGCCGGCTCGAAGTCCGTCGGCAGGCTGCCGGCGGTCTCGTCGTGCCACGGCAGCTTTCTGGGCGCCCGGAACGGGCTGACCGGCCTGAGCGTTTGGCCGCCGAAGACCAGCGTCGGCCAACTGCCCTCGGCGAGGTCTCCGACCAGCAGCGCGTCTCCGCGGTACCGGTTCAGCGTCTGCGCCCACTCGCGCTTGAGCTTGGCCGGCGCGTCGCCCTGCTCTTCGTCGTCGAGCGCGCTGAAGGCCTCGAGCAGCCGCAGATCGCCTTCCTCGTCGTCCAGGCCGGCCTCGAGGAAGCCCAGCAGGACCGTACCGTCGGCGGACCGGACCGTGAAGGCACCGGAAACGTGCGGATCGATCCGGACCGGCATGGCCGGCCCGCTCCAGGATCTCCGTGGACGCGCTCGGCGGAGCCGGAGGTCGCGCAGCGCGAACAGGAGGGACAGCAACCACGCACCACCGGCCACCGTGTACCAGAAGGTGTAGTCGGCCAGCTCAGCTCGCAGCCGGAGCCAGTCGCGGTCGGCAGGGTCGACGAGGATCGGGATCTGCTCGCCGGTGTCGTAGTCGCCCGCCACGGACACCGTGCGGCTGCTGCCGTCGGGCAACTGGAGAGCGAGCTCCCCTTCGTCGTTCAGGCTCTTCGCAACAGCAGTCTGCTCCACGGCACGTCGGAGATGGATTTCCTCGCGCTGGTCCTGCCAGCTCATCAGGCCGAACGCGGCAGCGCCCACCAGAGCCAGGGCGACCGCCACGAGCAGTCTGCTGGTCACACCGATCCTTGCGGCCTCAGGTATCTGGACCTGCTCCGGATGCATCCGCCCGGCCAGTGACCGTTGGCGAAGGCAGCTCGTGAAGACCCAGACCAGCAGTACGGCACACAAGACCCCGTAGACGGTCCACGCGACGCGCGCAGAGGCCACATCGTCGTACCGGAGGTCGAGCGCCATGAACACCAGGCCGGCCAGCGCTGCGACGATCGGCTGCCACCACAGCAGGGCGAGCGACGCGAAGCAGGCAATCATCGCCAGTGAGAACGTCCGGTCCGGCCCGCAGACCGTCGGGTGCTCGACCGAGCAGTTGCTGGTGTCGCCGATCACCGACGCCACGATCGCCCCGAGCCAGACCGCCGGTAGCAGCCATCGGTAGGTCCAGCTCGGGACGACGGTGCGGGCCCAGCGGGCTGCGAGAGCGCCTGTCACCAGAGAACTGTAAGGGTCAGCGTGCCCGTTCCACGCGGCCTTCGTCCCAGACCGGCTCGTCGGGCTCGTAGACCGAGCCGTCGGCGCCGAACACCAGGTAACGGTCGAAGCCCCGGGCGAACCAGCGGTCGTGGGTCACTGCGAGGACCGTGCCGTCGAAGGAGTCCAGCCCCTCCTCCAGCGCCTCGGCCGACTCGACGTCCAGGTTGTCGGTGGGCTCGTCGAGCAGCAGCAGAGTCGCACCGGACAGCTCCAGCAGCAGGATCTGGAAACGGGCCTGCTGACCGCCGGACAAGCTGTCGAAGGTCTGCTCGGCCGCATGCGCCAGCTCGTACCGGTCCAGCTTGCGCGAGGCCAGCTCACGCCCCATGCCGTCCCGGTGGTCGTCACCCCGGTGCAGGATCTCCAGCAGCGTCCGGCCGACCAGCTCCGGATGCTCGTGCGTCTGCGCGAACCAGCCGGGCCGCACCCGTGCACCGAGCTTGGCCTTGCCGGTGTGCGCCACGGACGCGATCTGGATGTCGCCGACGGGCTGGTGCTCCACGTCCGGATCCGAGCCGCCGTTCGCGAGCAACCGCAGGAAGTGCGACTTGCCGGAGCCGTTCGACCCCAGGACCGCGACGCGTTCGCCGTACCAGACCTCCAGGTCGAAGGGCTTCATCAGCCCGGTCAGCTCGAGCTGTGTGCACACCACGGCCCGCTTGCCGGTGCGGCCGCCGGTCAGACGCATGCTGACCTTCTGTTCGCGTGGCAGGGCCTGCGGCGGGCCGACCTCCTCGAACTTACGCAGCCGGGTCTGTGCGGCGCGGTAGCGCGACGCCATGTCGGAGTTGTACGCGGCCTTCTGCTTGTACATCAGCATCTGTGCGCGCAGCTTGGCGTGCTCCTCGTCCCAGCGCTTGCGCAGCTCCTCGAAACGCTCGAACCGGTGCCGTCGCGCCTCGTGGTACGTCGCGAACCCGCCGCCGTGCGTCCACGCGGTGTTACCCGCGGCGCCGAGCTCCACGGTGACGATCCGGGTGGCGGTGTTGGCCAGCAGCTCCCGGTCGTGGCTGATGTACAGCACGGTCTTGTCGGAGCCACGCAGCTGCTCCTCCAGCCATCGCTTACCCGGTACGTCGAGGTAGTTGTCCGGCTCGTCCAGCATCAGCACCTCGTCCGGACCGCGCAGCAACGCCTCCAGCACGAGCCGCTTCTGCTCACCGCCGGACAGCGTCTTCACCGCACGCCAGCGACAGCGGTCGAACGGCACGCCGAGCGCGGCCGTCGTACAGACGTCCCAGAGGACCTCGGCGTCGTACCCACCGACCTCGCCCCAGTCCGCGACCGCCTGCGCGTACCGCAACTGGGTCTTCTCGTCGTCGGCCTCCATCATCGCCAGCTCGGCCTTGTCCAGCTTGGCCGCAGCCTGCTGGATCGCCTCCGGCGCGACGCCGAGGAGCAGGTCCCGCACGGTCGACTCGTCCCGCACCGAGCCGACGAACTGGCGCATCACGCCCAGCCCGCCGGACCGGGAGATGCTGCCGCTGTGCGGTTTCAGGTCACCGGCGATGATCCTGGTCAGCGTGGTCTTCCCGGAGCCGTTGGCACCGACCAGCGCCACCTTCGCACCGTCACCGACCCGGAACGTGACGTCGTCCAGCAACACCCGCCCGTCCGGCAGCTCGTACCCGATCCCGGCGACATCCACGTGACCCATTCCCCCAGTCTGACGGGACCGGCAAGCCCCACGCGAGCGGTTATCGTGACGCCCGTGCTGTCCGTCCCCGGCCCGGAGATCCTGCCCGGCACCCGCGAGTACGCGTGGGTCGCGAGCGTCGTCGCC
This sequence comes from Kribbella sp. NPDC050459, assembly GCF_040655315.1. Taxonomy (NCBI): domain Bacteria; kingdom Bacillati; phylum Actinomycetota; class Actinomycetes; order Propionibacteriales; family Kribbellaceae; genus Kribbella; species Kribbella sp. NPDC050459. The sequence goes on from NZ_JBFAJQ010000002.1 coordinate 1,058,298, forward strand.
GCGGTCGAGCGTCGTACCGGCAGGCCGTCGCGGTGGGACCGGCGGCTGTTCGAGGAGACCAGCGGAGTATTCGCCGCGGCCACCCCGAACGGACCGATGACGGTCAGCCGGGAGCACGTCCTCGATCCGGTGCTGCGCGGGTACGACGCCCCGGAAGAGCTGAGCTACCACGATCACCAGCTGATCCGGCTCGCCACGGCCGTCGTCATCCACGAGACCGACCATCACCAGGCCGAGCTCGGCGATCCGGCCGCACCCGATGCGATTCGGGAACTCGGCCCCGCGGACATGGCGCTCAGCGAAGGCTTCGCGGAGCTGAAGGCGAAGCGCCTCACGACGGCGGTCATGGAGGACACCGGCATGGATCGGGCGATCCCCGGGAGCACCCAGGCGCGGATCGGCTCGGTGTACCCGGGCTATCGGGGAAGCGTCGAGGGCGTCGTGCTCGGCCTGCAGGAACTCACCGGCCGGCCGCGCCACGAGATCGTCTCGGCGATCCAGGACGCACCGCGGCTGCAGCGCTACAACGCCATGGCGGACCTGCTCATCGACGCCCGCCTGGACGGCCTGATGCCTCCGGAGCACCGCTCCCAGGTCCGGCTGGCGCTCACCCGCCCGCTGCTCGACGAACTCGCCGCGATGACCGAGCACGAGTCACCGACCGGCGACCAGCGGGCGCTCGACAACCTGGGACACGAACACGCGGAGCGTGCCTTGGGCACCGTGGAACAGCAGCTGGCGGGGATCGAGCTGCACTACCGCGCACACGGTGACCATCCGCCGCGGATGCCGATGTCGGCGCAGGAGCGGGCGCAGGTCCAGCGCATCGAGGCGTACTACGGCCGGCCGTCCATCGACCTGGAAACCACCCATCTGCGGCAGTTCCTCGACTCCGGCGCCCACTCCGGCCTGGCGGCTGGCGGAACCGCGGCCGGCGGCGGGGCAGCAGGAGCAGCAGGAGCAGCAGCGTCGGGTGCCGCGGCCGCGGCCCGCTCCGCCTGGCGGCCGCCGCCCTCCAACGGCGGGCACGCCCGCTAGGTGTGATGTCCAGGGACGTTGGTTAGTCGGGTGATGGGTGGCTGGCCGCCGATTGCGCTGTGGGGTCGGTGATGATTGTAGAAGTGGAGCCAGCCG